>JALRIN010000005.1 GCA_023255415.1 Cypionkella sp.
CAAATGAGAAATCATGAATAGAAGCTGTTTCATGCTTACCTGTTAAACGTAAATGGTTGTCTGCACCATATACATCAATATGTTCTTTTACAAAAGGACGGAAAGCTTCACAGATTGTTTCATATACTTCTTTTTTGCCACAAGTTCTTAATGTGGTATTAGAGAAGTTAGCATGCATGCCAGAACCATTCCAATCTAAAGCTCCTAATGGCTTACAATGCCAGTTGATTGATACACCATATGTTTCACCAATTCTTTCTAATAAATATCTTGCAATCCAAATTTGATCACCAGCTTCTTTAGCGCCTTTTGCAAAAATTTGGAATTCCCATTGTCCGGCAGCCACTTCAGCATTGATACCTTCTACATTCAATCCTGCTTCTAAACAAATATCTAAATGTTCTTCAACGATATTTCTTCCATAAGCATTGTTTGCACCAACTGAACAATAATAAGGACCTTGTGGACCTGGATAACCACCTTCAGGGAAACCTAATGGTTTGTTCGATCACCCGCGCGCCTGCAAAGCCGATCAGCGCATTGGGTTCAGCAATCTGCACATCGCCCAGCATCGCATAAGAGGCCGTCACGCCACCTGTGGTCGGATGGGTCAGCACAACGATATAGGGCAGGCCTGCTTCTTTCAGCATTTGCACCGCCACCGTGGTGCGCGGCATCTGCATCAGGCCAAGAATGCCCTCTTGCATGCGAGCACCACCGGCAGCCGAGAACAGCACAAAGGGGCGTTTCAGCTCGATCGCGCGCTGCGCGCCTGCGATGATCGCATTGCCGACATACATCGACATCGACCCACCCATAAAGGCAAAATCCTGCGCCGCGACGACAACCGGCGTGCGACCAATCTCGCCTTCGGCCAGCAACATCGCATCCCGCTCGCCGGTGGCTTTTTGTGCGGCCTTCAGACGGTCCGGGTATTTCTTTTGATCGCGAAAATGCAGCGGGTCTGCGACAGGTTCCGGCACTTTGATTTCAACAAAAATGCCGCCATCAAACAGGCCGGTGAAACGGTCGCGCGGCGTGATCGCCATATGGTGATCACAATTTGTGCAAACGTTCAGATTGCCCGCCAGTTCACGGTGAAACAGCATGGTGCCGCATTCCGTGCATTTGGTCCAAAGATTTTCCGGCACTTCTCGGCGCGAGAAGAGCGAGTTGATCGTTGGGCGCACGTAGTTGGTAATCCAGTTCATCACTTACTCTGCGGTAGCTGCTGTTATCTCTGAGATAGTCTGAGGCCCGAAGAAATGCAATCCGCCGCAACATCAGGCGGGCTGGCAGCGGCTCACACCAAAAGCCGCCCAGCCTCGGCGCCTTGGATCACCGCCGTCACAATCTGGCCTTCGGCTTGGTCGGTGGCAAAGCACACTTCGGTGAACTGCTCGGTCCGGCCCATGCGCGCACTTTCCAGCAAGATTCGGTGCGACACGCCCTGTTGCGCCGACAAATGCCGCAACAAGGCCGCATCGCCCGCCGCCCGCAGCCGTGCGGCGCGGTCTTTGATCAGCGGGCCTTTTACCTGCGGCATCCGCGCGGCAGGGGTGCCTTTGCGCGGGCTAAAGGGAAAGACATGCAGAAAGGTCAGGTCGCAATCCTCGACCAATTTCAGGCTTTGGGCGAACATTTCTTCGGTTTCGGTAGGAAATCCGGCGATGATATCGGCGCCAAAGACCATATCAGGGCGCAGACGCCGCGCCTCTTGGCAAAAGCGGATGGCGTCGTCGCGCAGATGCCGCCGCTTCATCCGTTTCAGAATCATATCGTCGCCCGCCTGCAACGACAGGTGCAGATGCGGCATCAGACGCGGTTCGGTGGCAATCGCGCCCATCAGCGCCTCGTCTGCCTCGATGCTGTCGATCGACGAAATCCGCAGCCGCGCCAGATCGGGCACCAGCCGCAGGATCCGCATCACCAGATCGCCAAGCCGCGGGCAGGCGGGCAGATCCGCGCCCCAAGAGGTGAGATCGACGCCGGTCAGCACCACCTCGTGAAAGCCTTTGTCGACAAGCCGCTTGATCTGCTCGACCACCACGCCCGCAGGAACCGAGCGCGAATTGCCACGACCAAAGGGGATGATGCAAAAGGTGCAGCGGTGATCGCAGCCGTTTTGCACCTGTACATAGGCGCGGTGGCGGCCAAAGCCGTCGATCAGATGGCCCGCGGTTTCGCGCACCGACATGATGTCATCGACCTGCACCTTTTCGGTGGCCCCAATCAGATCGGGCACGCGCAGAGCGTTCCAGGTTTCAGCCTGCATCTTTTCGGTATTGCCGATCACCTTGGTCACCTCGGCCATAGCGGCAAAGGTTTCGGGTTCGGTTTGCGCAGCACAGCCCGTCACGATGATCTGCGCGCCGGGATTTTCGCGGGCCAGTTTGCGAATTTCCTGCTTGGCCTTGCGCACGGCCTCGGCGGTCACGGCGCAGGTGTTGACCACCACCGCCCCCTGCACGCCAGCGGCGGCGGCAAGTTCCTTCATCGCCTCGGTTTCATAGGCGTTCAGACGGCAGCCAAGGGTGGCAAAAATAGGCGCGGTCATAGCGCGGCCAGAAAGGCAGAGGTCAGCACGCCGTCAAACACATAGGCCACAGGGCCGGTCAGCCAGACGCCATCCTCGCGCCAATCAACCTCGAGCACGCCGCCATCGACATCAACCGTCACCCGCCGCCCCGTCAGGCCGCGCAGATGGGCGGCAACCACAGTGGCGCAGGTGCCCGAACCGCAAGCAAGCGTTACGCCTGCGCCGCGCTCCCAAACCCGCATCCGCAGATGGTCAGGGCCGATCAGGCTGGCAAATTCAACATTGGTGCGTTCGGGATAAAGCGGGTCATGTTCGACCATGGGGCCCAGATGCGCCAGATCCACCGCTTCGGCATCGGGCACAAAGAACACCGCATGCGGGTTGCCCATGCCAATCGCCACCGGATCGCCTGCAAGCGGCAGATGCAGGGTGTCGACCTCGCGGGCAAGCGGCACCTCGTGCCAATCGCGCTGCGGCGGCCCCATATTCACCGAAACCCGACCATCGGCCAGGCGCAGGGCCTGCAAATCGCCGCGCGCGGTCACCAAGGATACTTGATCGCGGCCCAAGCCCTTCATCACGAAATCGCAGACGCAGCGGGTGGCATTGCCACAGGCCCCCGCCCGGCTGCCATCGCTGTTCCAGAAATCCAAAGCAAAGTCGCCACGCTGCGAATCCCGAATCTCGGCAAGCTGATCAAAGCCCACACCGCGGTTTCGGTCACCCAAAGCGCGAGCCAGCGCCTGTGTCACCACCGAATCTCGGCCACGCGAGTCGATGATGATAAAATCATTTCCGGCTCCATGCATCTTCATGAAGCCAATAGGGCTTGGGTTTGCTGCGTTTTCCATGCCGCGCATATAGCCCCCATAAAAGGTTTTTGCCAGAGCTTCGCGTTTTGCCCCTTGACCCCCCCGACCGAAGTTCATAATCAGCGCCTCAGTTGTGGGCCGGTAGCTCAGTTGGTAGAGCAGCTGACTTTTAATCAGCGGGTCACAGGTTCGAATCCTGTCCGGCTCACCACAATTGCATTTGCATACGCAAAAGCCCCCTCACGGGGGCTTTTTGCATTTCAGTGGAAATCTCTGCTGGGAAACAAGCGCTTGGCCTGATCGCGCGGGTGATAGGCGCGCGGCGGATAGCGCGGGGGGCGCGGCGCGTCATCGGCCTGTGGCTGGGTGATGCCAACGGCCTCTTGCATCGGATGCCCCAGTTCGGACAACCGCTGCGACAGATCCTCGATCTGATCGGCGATCAGATGCACAACGATGCCCTGGCGCTCGAGCCGCCCCGAGATGCGCAGCAACCGCCCCCCCATCACACTGCGGCGAAACCGCTCGTAGACCCGCGGCCAAACCACCACATTGCTGACGCCGGTTTCATCTTCCAGCGTCAAAAAGATCACCCCCGAGGCCGTGCCCGGCCTTTGCCGCGTGATAACCAGCCCGCAAACCGAGACAAAACGCGGCGGGCCATTGGCCAATTCCGAATGCGGGGTCAGCCCCTGCATACCGGCACGCAGCAGTTCCATCGGATGCGCGCGCAGGCTAAGCCGCATCGAGACATAGTCCTCGACCACCTGTTCGCCCAGATGCATCTGCGGCAAGATCACCTCGGGTTCCACAATGCCCTCGCCGTCCAGCGGATTGGCAAACAGCGGCAAGGGCGCTGGCGTGCGGATCGCGCGCACCGCCCAAAGCGCATCGCGCCGCGTCAGCCCCATATCGGCAAAGGCATCGGCCTCGGCCAGCCGTTCCAACACGCTGGGCGCCAGCCCTGCCCGCAGCCACAGGCTTTCGGGGTCAGGATAGCCATTGCCCCGCGCCGCCACGATCCAGCCCGCATCTTCGGCGCGAAAGCCCTTGATCTGGCGAAACCCCAGCCGAATCGCCAAGCTGCCGTCGCCACGACGTTCCAGATGATTGTCCCAAGCCGAGTTGTTCACGCAGATCGGCCGCACCTCGACCTGATGTTCGCGCGCATCGCGCACGATTTGCGCCGGTGCATAAAACCCCATCGGCTGCGAATTCAGCAAAGCACAGGCAAAGATCGCCGGATGATGGCATTTCAGCCAAGACGAAACATAGGTCAGCATCGCAAAGGCCGCCGCATGGCTTTCGGGAAAGCCGTATTCGGCAAAGCCTTCGATCTGGGCAAAGCAGCGGGCGGCAAAATCGGGGGTATAGCCGTTGGTCAACATGCCTTGGATGAACTGATCGCGAAATCCGCCAATGGTGCCGAGCTTGCGAAAGCTGGCAAGCGAGCGGCGCAGACGATCGGCCTCTTCGGCGGTAAAGCCTGCCGCGACCACGGCGATCTGCATCGCCTGTTCTTGAAACAAGGGCACCCCAAGCGTCTTGCCCAGCACGCCTTCCAGCGCCTTTGACGGAAAGCTGACCTTTTCCAGGCCCTGACGGCGCTTGATATAGGGCGGCACCATCCCGCCCTGAATCGGGCCAGGGCGGACGATGGCGACCTCGATCACCAGATCATAAAAGGTGCGCGGCAGCATACGCGGCAGAAAGTTCATCTGCGCGCGGCTTTCGACCTGAAACACCCCCACCGCATCGGCCACACAGAGCATGTCATAGGTGGCAGGGTCTTCTTGGGGAATGCTGTCCAAGGTGGGGCGGTGGCCGTGGTGCTGCTGCATCAGATCAAAGGCCTTACGCAGACAGGTCAGCATGCCAAGACTTAAGATATCGACCTTCAGAATGCCCAAAGTGTCGATATCGTCCTTATCCCATTCGATCACGGTGCGATCTTCCATCGCGGCATTTTCAATCGGGCAAAGCGCATCCAGCCGGCCTTTGGTGATGATGAAACCACCGACATGCTGGCTCAGGTGGCGCGGAAAGCCGATGATCTCGCCGATCAGCTGGATCGTTTGCATCAGGCGGCGGTTGCGCAGATCAAGCCCCAGTTCGGCAATGCGGGCGGGGTCGACCTGCTTGCCCGACATCCCCCAGATTTGCCCAGAAAGCCCCGCCGTCACATCCTGACTTAGGCCCATGACCTTGCCCACCTCGCGAATCGCCGCGCGGGTGCGAAAATGGATCACGGTGGCGCAAAGGCCAGCGCGGTCGCGGCCATATTTTTCATAGATCCACTGGATCACCTCTTCGCGGCGCTCGTGTTCGAAATCGACGTCAATATCGGGCGGCTCGCCGCGATATTTCGAGATAAAGCGTTCAAACACCATGCCAATCTGATCGGGCGAGACATCGGTGATGCCCAGCGCCCAGCAAATGATCGAATTCGCCGCCGAGCCGCGGCCTTGGCACAAAATCCCGATGCCGCGGGCATACTGCACGATGTCATGCACGGTCAGGAAATAGGCGGCAAAGCCCAGTTCGCCGACCATGCCCAGTTCTTTGTCGGCAAGCTGGGCATAGCGGTCTGGGATGCCCTTTGGGCAGCGCCGCTGCAAACCCTCGCGCGTTAGGCGTTCCAGCCGCGCCTGTGGCGGTGCCTGCTGCGAGACCTCGTCGGGGTATTCATAGCTCAGCTCGCTTAGGCAAAAGCTGCAGCGCGCGGCAATGTCCAGCGTGCGGCGCAGCGCAGCCGGATGGTTGCGCAGCAGCCGCGCCATATCGGCCGCCCCTTTCAGCCGCCGTTCGGCATTGGGCAGCGCCCGCGTGCCGATCTGGTCAATGGTGCAGCCCATCCGCATGCAGATCAGCACATCCGCCAATTGCCGCCGCTGTGCGCGGTGCATCAGCACATCGCCCACCGCCACCATCGGCGCAGAGGCGCGCAACGACAGATCAGCGCAGGTCTGAAACCAAGCCTGATCAGACCCGTCATAGCGCGGCGCAGCCCCCAGATACACAAAGCCCGGATAGGCGCGCTGCATCGCCTGCAGGCTGGGCAAGGCCGTGGCAGGGTCGCAGGCCAGGGCAATCAGGATCATGCCGCGACAGCCCGCCAGCAGATCGGCGCGCAGCAGATGGCATTCGCCCTTTGGCGCGCGGCGTTTGCCCAAGGTCAGCAGCTGCGACAGCCGTTCATAGGCGGCGCGGTCGGTGGGCAGGGCCAGCCATTCCACCGCGCAATCTTGCAGCACCAACCGCGCCCCGACGATCAGCCGGGGCAGCTTGGCCATGGGGGCGACCGCAATATTCTGCGGCGCGCCAACCTCTGTGCGCGAGGTGGGGTCGATCTGCGATTGCGACCGGATCGGCAGGCCCTTTTCGCGCATCCGCCGCAGCTCTTTCAGCGCCGCATAGGCGCGCACCACCCCCGCCAGCGAATTGCGGTCGGTGATGGCAATCGCCTCTAGCCCCAGTTCTGCCGCCCGCGCCACCAGCTCTTCGGGGTGCGACGCCCCGGTCAGAAAAGTGAAATTCGAGGTAACGCAAAGCTCGGCATAGCCATAAGACGGCGCTTGGGTCATGCAAATTCCCCCTGCACACACCAATTGGGGTTTTGCGGCGTGTAAAACAGCCAAAGCCGCCGCCCCTCATGGGTTTCCACCCGCCAATAGTCGCGCAGGCCGTGACGCCAGTTTTCATCATCCAGCCACCATTCCGGCGCGATGCGTTCCGGCCCTGTGGCGCGCGCCGTGGTCAGCGCCATCCGCCGCCAGCGAAAAGCGCGCGGCGGCTGCGGGCCTTTGGCCTGAATAGGTTCGGGCGCAAACAGCACCAAGGGACGTGGGCGCAGCGCAACCCAGCCAGCCTCGGGGGCGCAATAGGCCACAGGTGCGATCAGAAAGGCCCGTTCGGGAATATGGCTGTCGGCGGGCAAAAACCGCTGCACATTCTCGAGCCCGATGCGGGTGCCGATGCGGGTGATCAGATCTTCCAAACCATCCTTGCGCGGGGGCGCAGCATGGCCTGCGCGCAGATGCAGGCTGATGCTGCTTTGCTCGGCTGCCAAAGCTTCGACCTGCACCGCCTCTAGCCGCAGCTGATCAATGCCAAAGCCTGCATCCACCGACTCGATCCCGCGGGCAAACAGCGGCAGAATGCGGGCAGGGTCGCGCATGGGCCCGGCCAGCCGCAGATCGACCTGCTGATTGGCCTGATCCACCCGCCGCAACGTCAGCTGCAACACCCGCGCGCCCATCGCTTGCGCCTTCAGCTTGGCACAAAGCTGATCCAGCAGCCGCGCCGTGCCCGCCATCACATCGGCGGCAAGGCCGATCGGCTCGGGCAGGGTCAGCCGCACGCCATAATGCGGTGGCTCTTGCTGGGGCGAGATTTGTTCGGGCTGCGCACCCAAAGCCTGATCCAGCCGCAGCATCAGCTCGGGCCCAAAGCGCCGCGCCAAGGGCGCACGCGCCGCTGCCGCCAGATCGGCAATATGGCGCAGACCCAGCCGTTGCAGGCCCACCACCAGCGCCGGATCCAGCCGCAGCGCGGCAACCGGCAGCCCGCCAATCGCCGCAAGCCCGGCCCCCGCTTGCGCCACCCCTTCGCCATGCCGCGCCAGCGCCCAAGCCGCGCCTCGGGTGTCGGCAAGACCGATCTGCACCGCAAGGCCCGCCCGCGCCAACCGCGCCCGCATATCAGCCAGCAGATCCGCCTCGCCGCCCAAAAGATGCGCCGATCCTGTGATATCCAGCACCAGCCCATCGCCGCCCTCGACCCCGACCCAAGGGCAATAGCGCGTGGCCCAGCGCCGCAGCATCGCCAGAAACCGCGCATCCGCAGGGGGGTCAGCGGGCTGGCTGATCAGATCAGGGCAAAGCGCATGCGCATCGGTAAAGGACATCCCCGGATGCAGCCCCAACCGCCGCGCGCGCAGATTGACGCAATAAAGCCTGTCGGTATTGGCCTGTCGCTGGGTCAGCGCAAAGGCGGCATCAAGCGGGCGCAGGCGCAGAACACGGTCGCTTGGCAACCGTGGAAACCACATCGAGACGATGCGCCGCTGCATCCCACCGAACATTCCAAGCCCCTATTGTTCCCTCTTTGTTCTTAATAATTTGCCACCGCATCAGAGTCGAGTCCGCATTCGCCCCCAGCAGCGGCACGGCCTGCCAACGGCTTTGTGTGGCATTGCTGCCCATGCCTTCGGGGATCAGGCACAGCCCCGTGGCGCGGCCCTTTTCGGCGGCAAGCTGCAAACGCCGCCCCTCGCGCAGATCCAGCGGCCGGGTCAGCGACAGCACCACAAAGCCGATACAGCCATCGCGCAGCGCCTCTTCGGCCACGGCCAGAACTTCGGTCTGATCCTTGGTCTGGGCGATCAGCAGGCGCGAGGGGTCAAAGAAGGCAGCCAAGCCCAGCGGGTTGATCCGTTCGGCCCGCCAGCCTTCGGTGATCCACAACAGATCACCACGCGCCTGCGCACAGGCCACGGCGGCAAAGCCAAAGGCCGCTGGGCCAAAGACCTCATGGACACGCCCGCGCCGGAGCGGAAAGCAGTGATTCAGATCGCTGGTCATACCGCAGTTTACACCGGCTTGCGGCAAAAGAAATCACCTTTTGTTCTCATTTTTCTTCGCAGAAACCGCCGCTTTTGCCAAAGCGAGGGCCGTCGCGCGGCTTGACCCTTGGCCCGGCATTGGCTAGGCCACGTGCAACCCTTTGAACCTGGAGCCGACAATGGCAAATCCTTCCCTTCTTATCCTCGCTGGCGACGGCATCGGCCCCGAAGTCATGGCCGAAGTCAAAAAGATCATCACTTGGTTTGACACCAAGCGCGGCGTCACATTTGACGTCTCGGAAGGTTTGGTCGGCGGCTGTTCCTATGACGCCCACGGCACCCCCCTGACCGACGAGACCATGGCGCAGGCCCAAGCCGTTGACGCGGTTCTGTTGGGCGCTGTTGGCGGCCCGAAATACGATGTGCTGGATTTCTCGGTGAAACCAGAGCGCGGCCTGCTGCGCCTGCGCAAGGAAATGGATCTGTTTTCCAACCTGCGCCCTGCACAATGCTTTGACGCGCTGGCGGATTTCTCGTCGTTGAAAAAAGACGTGGTTGCCGGTCTGGACATCGTCATCGTGCGCGAACTGACCTCGGGCATCTATTTCGGCGAGCCGCGCGGCATTTTCACCGAAGGCAACGAGCGCGTCGGCGTCAACACCCAGCGCTATACCGAAAGCGAAATCGCCCGCGTCGCGCGTTCGGCGTTTGAACTGGCACGCAAGCGCGGCAACAAGGTCTGCTCGATGGAGAAGGCCAATGTGATGGAATCGGGCATCCTGTGGCGCGAAGTCGTGCAGGAAATCCACGACAAAGAATATCCAGACGTGGCGCTGTCGCATATGTATGCCGACGCGGGTGCGATGCAGCTGTGCCGCTGGCCCAAGCAGTTTGACGTGATCGTCACCGACAATCTGTTTGGCGATTTGCTGTCGGATATGGCGGCGATGCTGACCGGATCGCTGGGCATGTTGCCTTCGGCCTCGCTGGGTCTGCCGATGGCCAATGGCCGCCCAAAGGCACTGTACGAGCCCGTGCATGGTTCGGCCCCCGACATCGCGGGCCAGGGCAAGGCCAACCCGATCGCCTGCATTTTGTCCTTTGCCATGGCGCTGCGCTATTCGTTCAGCCTGCTGGACGAGGCCAACCGCGTTGAAAAGGCTGTTGAAAAAGTGCTGGCAGACGGTGTGCGCACCGCCGATCTGATGGGCCCCGAAGGCGGCACCCCGGTTTCGACCAGCCAGATGGGCGACGCGATCATCGCCGCCTTGGACGCAAGTCTGTAACGCCAAAAAACTGTCGAAAACCAGCGCCATTTAGGGTCTGGTTTTCGACAAAGCCTTTGCGGTTTTGGCAAAGCGCCTCTTGATCTTTGCCCAGCATTGCAAGAGGTGTGGGGCGTCTCCTCCCAGCCCAAGCGGATCCTCCTATGCAAGTTGTCCAATCAAACCTGCGCGGCGCGTTGTTTTCGTTGGCGGCCTTTGCCGTCTATGCCAGCAATGACACTTTGGTCAAATTTCTGGGCGCCAGCTATAGCCCGTTTCTGCTGATCTTTTTCACCGGGCTTTTGGGCTTTCCCTTGGTGACGATCATGCTGATGAGCGACAATAGCGACGGCAACCTGATCCCGAAACATCCCTATTGGACAGCGCTGCGCACCATGGCGGCGGTGCTGAACGGCATCACCGGATTTTATGCCTTTTCCGTGCTGCCCTTGGCACAATGCTATGCGATTATCTTTGCCATGCCGATCCTGATCACGCTTTTGGCGATTCCGATTCTGGGCGAGAAAATCGGCATCCATCGCGGGCTTGCCATTCTGGTCGGTTTGATCGGGGTGATGATCGTGCTGCGGCCGGGGCAAGTGCCCTTGGGGCTGGGGCATCTTTCGGCGCTGGCGGCGGCTTTCCTTGGGGCGACAACTTCGGTGATCGTGCGCAAGATCGGCCACGCCGAACGCTCGATCGTGCTGATGATCTATCCGATGGTGGCGAACTTTGTGGTGATGGCCGTGGCGCTGCCCTTTGTCTATGTGCCTATTCCGATTGAGCATTTTGGCCTGATGGCGGCAATGTCATTACTGGGGCTGGTGGCCGGTCTTTTCATGATCGCGGCCTATCGCCATGCGCCTGCGATCATCGTGGCGCCGATGCAATATTCGCAAATGATCTGGGCAATCCTATTTGGCGCGCTGTTTTTCAATGAAAGTATCGATCAGTGGACCGCCGTCGGCGCCGCCGTGATCATCCTTGCAGGCGTCTATATCGTGCTGCGCGAAGACCGCCCCGGCCTGTCGAAAAACCGCCCGGTTCTGGAAACCCGCTCACGCTATGACGGCGGCACCACGCCGCGGATCAGCACTTGGATGCGGCTGTTCGACCGCAAACGCATGCGCGCCAAGGTCGAAGGTCTGGCAGGCAAAGACGGCGACGCCTGAGGAAAAAATTGGCTTAAGGCGCCGCAGCCGCCTCTTGAAATCGCAATGCCAAAGTTTTAACCCTTGGCCATGGTCGGAGCGTAGCGCAGTCTGGTAGCGCACCTGCTTCGGGAGCAGGGGGTCGGAGGTTCGAATCCTCTCGCTCCGACCAATTATCCGAAACTGTGAATATCGGCGGATAAAGACCCCTGCGCGCGATTGTTGGCTAGGGATGCCTGCGGCAAACTCTATCATTCAGCATAAAAAAGCTTGATCGACCAATCAGCAAAGTATGTGACTGGCACCTGCGAAGATATCTAAATGCCTGACATATCTTCTTAACTGCAGCATAAAGGTGTCGCCAGTTAACCCCTGCACCAAACTGGCAAAGGCTACCTTTGCCGCTATGGGCCCGTCATCGCACACGGTCTTACAAAACCTTCACGCCCTACAATCAGCCCTCTGGCCCAAGGGTGTGTCGCCTCTCCCCGCCAAGCGGGAAGAGGCGGTGTCGTCAGACCAGATCGAAGCGATCGGCGTTCATCACTTTGGTCCATGCAGCGACGAAATCGCGCAGGAACTTTTCTTGGCCGTCGTCTTGGGCGTAAACCTCGACATAGGCGCGCAGGATCGAGTTTGACCCGAACACCAGATCAACCCGCGTTGCCGTCCACTCCATCGCCCCGGTGGCGCGGTTCCGCAGCTCGTAGTGGCCATCGCTGGTTGGGTGCCATGTGTAGGCCATATCGGTCAGCGCCACGAAGAAATCGGTGGTCAAAGCGCCTGCCCGATGAGTGAAGACACCATGCGCGGTGCCGCCGTGGTTGGTGCCGATCACCCGCATGCCACCGATCAGCGCGGTCATTTCATGCGCGGTCAGGCCCATCAGCTGGGTGCGATCCAGCAGCAGCTCTTCGGCGCTGACGGCGTAATCGGCCTTCAGCCAGTTGCGATAGCCATCCGCCAAAGGTTCCAGCACGTCAAAGGAGTCTGCATCGGTCTGCTCGGCGGTGGCGTCACCCCGACCCGGCGCGAAAGGCACCGTAATCGTGGCCCCTGCGGCCTTGGCGGCCATTTCGACCCCCAGATTGCCCGCAAGCACGATCACATCGGCAAGGCTTGCACCTGTGGCCGCAGCAATGGGTTGCAAAGCCGCCAGCACCCGCGCCAGACGTGCGGGTTCATTGCCCGCCCAATCCTTTTGCGGCGCCAGACGAATGCGCGCGCCATTGGCACCGCCGCGCTGGTCCGAACCGCGATAGGTGCGCGCCGAATCCCAAGCCGTGCTGACCATATCCGAGACCGAAAGCCCCGCCGCCGCAATCTTGGCTTTGACCGCATCCACGTCGTAATCTGTGCGGCCAGCGGGGATTGGATCTTGCCAGATCAGATCTTCGCTTGGCACATCCGGCCCGATGTAATTGGCGCGCGGCCCCATATCGCGGTGGGTCAGTTTAAACCAAGCCCGCGCAAAGACCTCGCTGAAATAGGCGGGGTCTTTGTAGAACTTTTCCGAAATCGCCCGATAGATCGGGTCGACCTTCATCGCCATATCGGCATCGGTCATCATCGGCATCAGACGGATCGACGGGTCTTCGACGTCAACCGGCTTGTCTTCCTCCTTGATGTTGATCGGCTGCCACTGGCTTGCACCTGCGGGGGATTTGGTCAGCTCCCAGTCGTATGTAAACAAAAGATAGAAATAGCCGTTGTCCCATTGTGTCGGGTTCGTGGTCCAAGCGCCTTCGATGCCTGAACTAACGGTATCGCGGCCCTTGCCTTTGCCGGTTGGATTGCTCCAGCCCATGCCGGCCTCTTCCAAAGCGGCAGCTTCGGGGGCGGCACCGATCAGGCTTGCATCGCCATTGCCATGCGCCTTGCCGACGGTATGGCCGCCTGCGGTCAGCGCCACGGTTTCTTCGTCATTCATTGCCATGCGCGCAAAGGTTTCACGCACCTGGGCGGCGGTTTTCATCGGATCGGATTTGCCGTTCACGCCTTCGGGATTCACATAGATCAAGCCCATCTGCACGGCGGCAAGCGGGTTTTCCATGGTGGCCGGATTGTCCAGATCGCCGTAGCGGCTGTCAGAGGGGGCAAGCCATTCTTTTTCAGCGCCCCAATAGGTGTCTTTTTCAGGGTGCCAGATGTCTTCACGGCCAAAGCCAAAGCCAAAGATCTTCAGGCCCATCGACTCGTAAGCCATGTTTCCTGCCAAGATCATCAGATCTGCCCAGCTGATTTTATTGCCATATTTTCGCTTGATCGGCCACAACAGGCGGCGCGCCTTATCAAGGTTGACGTTGTCCGGCCAAGAGTTCAGCGGCGCAAACCGCAGATTGCCCCTGCCCGCGCCACCGCGGCCATCGGCCAAACGGTATGATCCAGCCGAGTGCCAGGCCATGCGGATCATCAAGCCGCCGTAATGACCCCAATCTGCCGGCCACCAGTCTTGGCTTTCAGTCATCAGGGCTTTTAGATCCGTCTTCAAAGCCTGAACGTCCAACTTCTTCAGCTCTTCGCGATAGTTGAAATCAGGGCCCATGGGATTGGTCTTGCTGTCTTGCTGGTGCAAGATGTCAAGGTTCAGCGATTTTGGCCACCAAGCGGTGTTTGACGCACTGGTCACCGTATTGGCCCCATGCATCACAGGGCATTTGCCGCCCGAAGCGCGATCGTTTCCGTCCATTGCCGTCTCCGATTTTGTGAAAACTTCAAGCGGCCAACAGCCGCCGTCCTGCACAGCCTAACAGTTCTGGTCGATAATGAAAATTTGCATTTTCTAATATCGGCAATATGCTGCGCTTATGATAGGGATCACCATTCGGCATTTGCGCTATTTCGAGGCTTTGGCGCAGCAGGGTCATTTTGGCCGTGCAGCTGATGTCTGCGCGATTTCGCAGCCAGCGCTTTCGCTGCAGATGAAAGAGCTCGAGGCGCTGTTGGGCGCACCGCTGATCGAACGAGGGGCGCGGCAGATCCGGCTGACCGCCTTGGGAGAAGACTTTGCGCTGCGGGTGCGCGATATTTTGCGCGCGGTGGATGAATTGGGCGATTTGGCGCGTGCCTCTTCGGGGCCTTTGGTGGGGCGGCTGCGCTTGGGGGTTATTCCCACCATCGCGCCCTATTTTCTGCCGCATGTGATGCAAAGCCTGATGGCACGCTACCCCGGGCTGGATCTGCGCCCGCGCGAGGCGATCACCCAGCGGTTGATCGAAGATCTGATTGCCGGGCGTCTGGATATGGCGATTGTAGCGCTGCCGATTTCCGAACCCAGCCTTGTCGAAGAACGGCTGTTTGACGAAGAATTCGTGCTGGTGCGTGCGCTTGCCGATGCAGATCGCCCAGTGCCAAGCCCAGACACCCTGCGCGCGATGCGGCTTTTGCTGTTGGAAGAGGGGCACTGTTTTCGCGACCAAGCGCTGTCTTATTGCAACACCGCCGCTAGCCTGCCGCGCGATCTGATGGAGGGGTCGTCGTTGACAACCTTGGTGCAGATGGTGGGTGCAGGCATTGGCGTGACGCTGATCCCCGAAATGGCACTGACGATCGAAACCCGATCGGCACCGGTTTCGACCGCAAGGCTGGCCGCCCCGCGCCCCAGCCGCACCATTGGCATGATCTGGCGCAAGTCAAACCCGCTGGCCAGCAAATTTGGCCAGATCACCGACAGCATTCGTCAGGCCAGCGTCATTCGCTGAACAGATGCGCCTCGCAGGCTTCAAAGGTCAGGCCAATTTCCGTTCCCAAGGCAAAGACCGCATCGCGCGCCATGGCGGCGATCAGCGGGCTGCCGTCTGATAAGGTCACCTCGATCACCGTTTCCGCACCCAGCCTTTCGGTCAGCGCCACCCGACCCTGCAACTGGCCCGCGCCTTCGGCAGGGGTCAGATATTGCGGGCGAATGCCAAGCCGCGCCTTGCCACCAATCTGATAGCTGCCGGTCTGCGCTGTGATCGTCACCGGCTGCAGGGCGGCGTTGGCGACGGTGATCTGATTGCCGTCAATCGCCTGCACCTCGACATCCAGAAAATTCATCGAAGGCGAGCCAAGAAAGCCCGCGACAAAGGCATTTGCGGGGTGATGATACAGCTCCATCGGGCTGCCAATCTGCTGCACCAGACCGTCTTTCAGCACCACGATCTTATCGGCCAGCGTCATCGCTTCAACCTGATCATGGGTGACATAGATCATCGTCGCCCCCAAGGCCTTGTGCAGTTTGCCGATTTCCATCCGCATATCCATGCGCAGGGCGGCATCAAGGTTAGAAAGCGGCTCGTCGAACAAAAACACCTCGGGTTTGCGGACAATCGCGCGGCCAATGGCGACGCGCTGGCGCTGCCCGCCCGAAAGCTGGCTGGGGCGGCGGTCCAGCAGATGTTCCATCTGCAAAATCCGTGCGGCTTCGGCAACTTTGGCGGCCTTGACCTCTTTGCTATCACCCGCAATCGTCAGGCCAAAGGCAACGTTTTCGCGCACGGTCATATGCGGAAAGATCGCATAGGATTGAAACACCATCGCCACGCCGCGGTCTTTGGGGGGCAGATCATTCACCACCCGCCCGCCGACCGACAAGGTGCCCGCCGTGATATCCTCTAGCCCTGCGATCATCCGCAACAGTGTCGATTTCCCGCAGCCCGAGGGGCCGACAAAGACCACGAACTCACCGTCTTCGATGGTGATGTCGACGCCCTTGATCACCTGCGCGGTGCCATAGCTTTTCTTCAGACCGGAAAGGGTGATGCTTGCCATGACTACTCTGCCGCCAAAGCCGAGCGCATAACCTGCAACAGCCCGCCTTCGCCCACCACCACCGGTTCTGGGTCCATCACATAGCCGCCGAACTGATCTTTGCCGCCATCGGCAAAGCCCAGGATCACCAAGCCATTCGGCCCGTCAACAATGCGCGCGGCATAGCGCCGGCAAGGCTCGTCGCCGTCCAGAAACGGGCCTGCGGGCACGCGCCAAGGCCCGCGCGGATGATCGGCCATCAGATAGTGGTTGCCGGTCAGCGGCTTTTGCGGATTGGTGCGGCGGGTTTGTTCGGACCATTGGTTGGCGGCAGTGCAGAACAGGCAATACCAGGTGCCATTGACCTCGAACACCTGCGGCACCTCGAGCTGGCCATAGCCGCCGGTGAAAACTGGCGGGCGCAGCGTCCAGGTTATCAAATCGGGCGAGGTAGCAAAGCCGATCGCGCCGCCTGCATTGGCCTCGGGGATGCCGGGCGCGCGGGCGGTGAAATACATCAGCCAGCCATCGCTGTCAGGATCGCGCATCACCCAAGGGTCGCGCATGGCGCGGTCGTGCCAATGGCCAACCATATGTTCGGCCTCGTAGCACTCTGCCGTCGGGCCGGTCAGATCAAGGCACAGCCCATCGCCAACCCGCACCCAAGAGTGCAAATCGCGCGAAGTCGCGTGGCCAATGCGCTGATACATCGAGGCCTCGGCCTTCGAGGTGCCGGTATAGAACAAATGCCACAGGCCTTCACCGTCTTGGATCACCGATCCGGTCCAGGTTGTGCTGTCATCCCAAGCAGGCCCGGCGGCAGGCGCAAACATCGTGCCCAAATGCGTCCAATTCACCAGATCGGTCGAAGTGGCATGGCCTTGGCTGACATTGAAATGCCGCAGATCAGGGTCGCCCAGGGCCTTATCGGCCTGCAGGAAGAACCCGTGATAGGTCTCGCCATCCTTGGCATACCAGCTGTCCCAGATCCATTTGTCGTTGATCGAAAGTGTCATATCGGTCTCCTCAGCCCTTCACGCCGGTCGAAGCAATCGACGCGATAAAGGCTTTTTGCAAGTAAAGATAAAAGGCCAGCACCGGCACCGTGATCAGGCTGAGATATGCCATGATCTCGCCCCAGGCTCGGTTCAGCTGAAAGAAATATTGCAGGCCAACCATCACCGGACGGTAGCCTTCCTCTTGCACCACCATCAGCGGCCAGAGGTATTGGTTGTACATCGCCAAAAACTTCAAAATCGCAGCGGTTGCCAGAACCGGACCCGACAGCGGCATCACGATGCGGCGGTAAATCTGAAACCAGCTTGCGCCTTCAACCCGCGCCGCCTCGATCAGTTCCGAGGGCAGGTCTTTGAAGAATTGCACGAACAAAAACACCGTCAACCCATCGACGACAAAGGGGATGATTTGCACGCGATAGGAATTCAGCCAGCCCACCGTCACCCCGTCCAGCCCGATCCACGGCAGCTTGGACGAGATCAGCAGCAAGGGAATCGCGATGGTTTCGAACGGCACGATCAGCGTGGCAAGGATGATCGACAAGATCAGATCCCGGCCCTTCCAATTGACAAAGACAAAGGCAAAGGCGGCGGTCGAGCAGAAAAACAGCGACAGCACCACGGTGACGCCGGTGATGATCACCGAATTCATCACAAACAACGCCACAGGCGCGCGCCGAAACGCCGCCCAATAGTTATCAAGGCTGATGTCGCCAACCGGCAAAAACGCCCGCAGACTGGCGGTATCGGCCAGCAATTGCTGATCTGGCTTCAGCGAGGAAACCACCATAAACACCAGCGGAAACACAAAGATCACCGCGATCAAACTCAGCACAACGTAGCGCACAACCAGCCGCAACCGATGCGTATCAGAGGAAAAAGCCATCAGCCGCGCTCCCTTGTGATCCAGCGTTGCAGCAGCGAAATCGACAGCACGATCACAAATAAGATCACCGAAATCGCCGAACCGCCCGAGATATCTTGCTTGCCATAGCCGCGTTGGATCGCCTGAAACACGATGGTTTGCGTGCTATCAAGCGGGCCGCCCTTGGTCATCACGTCGATCTGCGCAAAGACCGCAAAGGCCTGCATGGTGATCACGATCAGCACCAGAACGGCGGTGTTTTTTAGCCCTGGCCATGTGATGTAACGAAAACTTTGCCAAGGGCTTGCGCCTTCGATCGCGCCCGCCTCGTAGAGTGTGGGCGAGATGGTTTGCAGCCCTGAAAGCCAGATCACCATATGAAATCCAACCGCCTGCCAGATCGACATCGCAATGATCGACCCCAAAGCCGTGCTGGGGTTGCCCAGCCAGTCCACCCGCGGAATGGCGCCAAAACTGACCGCTGACAGCAGGTTGTTCAACAGCCCCGAATTGCCATCATAGATGAAACGCCACAGCAAAGAGACCACCACAATCGACACCACAACCGGCATGAAATACACTGCGCGAAACAGATTGATGCCGCGCATTTTTTGATTGATCAGCAGCGCCAGACCCAAGGCCAGCCCGCCCTGCACGGGTGCCACGATCAGCACAAAGATAAAGGTGTTGATCAGCGCCTTTAGAAACACCACATCCCGCGCCAAAACGAAGGTGCGGCTTTGCCCCCAGTCCAAGCTGAACCATTCGCGCATGCCGACAAGATTGGGAAAATCGGGATTGTTGCGGGTATAGCCGCGCAGCGCAGGATATAGCACCGCGCCCGTCGCATCTTTTTGCACCAGCCCCGCCTGATCTGTCAGCGGCTCCAGTGTAAGGGTCGCGACTCCCAAAAGCTGGCGGTAATTGGCAAAGCCCACAAATTCAGTCGGATTGGGCGAAATCAGGCGTTGATTGGTAAAAGACAGAAGAATTGCAAAAACAAAGGGCAAGATCACGAACATGCCAATCAAAAAGGCGGCAGGGCCTGCCATCATCCAACCTGTGCGATTGGATTTCAGAAATTTCGACGCCATCGCAAAGCCTTTCGTGACTTAAAAGCCGGGGGCGACCCAAAGGCCGCCCGCCGTGCAAAGCTTAGTGGCCGTAGCCCGCGTTCTTTTCGATGTCGGCGTTGATTTCATCGGTGGCAGCGTCAAGCGTGCCTGCAACGTCTGCACCATTGGCGATATCTGCCAGTGCCTTTTCAAACACTTTGGATTCAACTACATAGCCTGGGGTGACAGGGCGCACCAAAGCATTGGCTTCGGTCATGCCGTAGAACACCGACAAAGGCCCGCCGTCTTTGTAGTTTTCGGTCATCGCAGCAGCGGTTGCCGTTGCAGGGATCAGACCCGTGGTATTGGCGAAATCGGCCAGATATTTGTCTTGCAGCGCAAATTCGATGAAGGCCGAGGCGCCATCGGGATGTGCTGATTTGGCCGAAACCCCAAACTGCCACGAAGCCGCACCAATTTTCGCACCGGCGCCAAAGTTTGGTGCAGGCAGGAACACGGTATCGTCAAAGGCCTTCAAAGCGCCAAGGGCTGCCCAGTTGCCATTCCACGAAAACGCATATTTGCCAGCGCCAAAACCATTGTCGCGGTCAGCGGGATCTTGGGTTGCTTGGGCATAGCCTTGGGTGAACAAACCCTGCCACCAATTGCCAAAGGCCATCGCAGCATCGCCGTTCAAAGCGCCTTCAGCGGTTTTGTAGGTGGAACGATCGACCAGATCGCCGCCAAAAGACTGCAAGAAAGGCGAGAAGGCATAGGGATACCATTCGCCCGTCCAAGCCATGCCCAGATCAAGCGCATATTCATATTTGCCGCTGGCCTTTGCTGCCGCCATGGCAGCGTTGAACTCTTCCAGGCTCCAAGGCTCGGCCAAGGTTGGCGTGCGCAGGCCCAGCTCTTCCAACGTGGATTTGCGGGTTACCAGCGCGACGGCTGCATCCCACAGGCCGATCGAATAAAGCTTGCCGTCCCACATGCCTTTTGGGCCGGGCAGGAAATTGGCAATCTTGGCTTCGTCGATTTGCAGCGGCTGCATATAGCCCGCCCATGCCCAGTTCGGCATCACCGGGCCGTCAACGTCCAGAATGTCGGGCAGATTGCCAGCCAGCGCGCCAGCCACGACCGAATCGTTATAGGCGGCTTGCGGAAAGCTTTGCAGCTCGACCGTCCAATCGGCTTGGCTGGCGTTAAAGTCGGTGATGATCTGGTTCAGCACCTTGGCTTCGCCTTCGTTGCCAGCGCCGTGATACCACATGGACAAGGTGGTCTGGGCCTGTGCAACCGAGGTCAATGCAACCGAGGCAAGCAAAGCACCGGTTACGATGGATAGATGTTTCATGTGTCAATCCTCCCTGACGAGTTTTAGATTTGCAATTTTGCTGGCGGGGCGTTCGGTGACCGAACTGCGCCAATAGACCGGACCCGAGACAAGCAGGGGCGCGCGGTCTTCCTGTGGCTGCGCGGCGGCAGGCTCAGAAATCATCGCCAAAAGCCGCTGCGCCGCGCGCACGCCAATGGCGGTATAAGACAGATCAACCGTGGTCAGCGGCGGGAACAGGGTCTCGGCGATGACGCGGTAGTTGTCATAGCCTGCAACCGAGATTTCGTCTGGCACCTTGACGCCGCGCGAGCGCAAAATGCCGTAGACCCGAAGCGCCATTTTGTCGTTACCACAGCACAGAACCGTCGGCGGATCGGGCAGGCGCAACAGCCGGTCAATGATATCCCACAGAATTTGGGTCTCGTCCTCGCGCCCCTCGTAATCGGCACAATCAACCAGTGCAGGGTCATAAGGCAGCCCCGCCTGCGCCAGCGCTGCCGCATAGCCCGCCGTGCGCAGCGTGGTGGCCACCATATGCAGCGGCAGCGTCAGATAGGCGATGCGGCGGTGGCCAGCCTCGATCAAGCGGCTGACCAGATCGCGCTGACCACGGGCATCATCAGGCAGCACCGCAGGGGTGCCGATAGCGTCAAAGCAATTCGCCAGAACCAAAGGCGTCGTGGCAGGCACGCGCGGCAGTTCAACCTTTTGGTGGAATTCGGCGACATAGATCAGGCCTTCGACGCGGTGGCGCAAAAAGGTCTGGATCAGATGCGGCACACGGTCCAGCCGCCCGCCGGTATCCGCGATCATCATCGTCATGCCCGAGGCCGCCATCGCCCGCTGAATGCCCTGCACAATAAACAAATCCGGCAGGCCCTGCGGCTGCAAAGCCTCACTCGGCAACGAAATCGCACCGGTGATCAGCCCGACAAGCCCCGATTTTTGCGACCGCATCATCCGAGCTGCATTCGAGGGAACATAGCCAAGCTGCGCCATCGCCACCTCGACCGCCTCGCGGGTTTCGCGACCAACCGGGGCATCGCCGTTCAGCACGCGGCTGACGGTCTTGGCCGAAACCTTTGAAAGCCGGGCGACGTCGTAGATTGTGGCCATCATCCCCTCCCAAGGCGCAGCGCGCATGACACCGATGTCATGTCACCGATGTCATAGCCAAGAAATCTGCTGCGAGTCAACAGGGGGGTTGCGGTTAAACTGGCCAGTCTCGGTTGTCTGCAATCTGCTCCATCGTGATCAGCGAGGCGACCGCATCCAGATCCAGCCGGGCAATCAGGCGTTGATAGACGCGGTCGAAATCATTCATATCTTCGGCAATAACCTTCAACATATAGTCGTAATCGCCAGCAATTCGGTAGAAATCCACCACATTTTGAATGGCCAAGACTTCTTTGCGAAAGCTTTCCAGCCAGACCTTGGAATGGTGGCGGGTGCGGATCATCACAAACACCGTCAGGCCCAGCGCAACCGCTTTTGCGTCAAGACGAATGGTATAGCCCTTGATCACCCCAGCCTCTTGCAAGGCCTTTAGCCGCCGCCCGCAGGCATTTTGCGACATGCCAACCTGATCGGCCAGATCGCGCTGCGACAACGACCCGTCGCGCTGCAAGGCCCGCAGCAGGCTTCGATCAATATGATCCATTTTTCCCATAATCTCCGCTCATATGACCCATTTTAGGGGTATAAGTAGCATAAAATAGGGGAAATTTCGCCAGAGTCATAGCGATATGATCAGATATCCCTGATCAAAGGCCCGCAGATGACCCATCCCCTTGCCCGATTTGCAAAAACCCTTGCAGCACCAGATCTGGTCGCGCGGCTGCGCGCTGGCACGATTGGCGAAGGCCGGCGCTTTGACACGCCCTTTGGCACGCGCACATTGGTTTATGCCGATTATGTCGCCTCGGGTCGGGCGCTGCAGATGGTCGAGGATTTTGTGCTGGAAGAGGTCTTGCCGATTTATGCCAACAGCCATTCCGAAGCATCGTTTTGCGGGGCCTCTGTCACCCAGCTGCGCGAGGCCGCGCGGGCAACCATTGCCCGGCTTTGTGGCGCAGGCGAGGATTGCGCCACGATCTTTTCGGGGTCGGGGGCGACCTCGGGGTTGAACCGGACAGTGGCCTTGCTGGGCCTGCCCGAAGCGGTTGCCGCAGGCCGCGCCGTGCAGGTGTTTATTGGCCCCTACGAGCATCACTCCAACATTCTGCCCTGGCGCGAAAGCGGTGCCGAGGTGATCGAGATTGCCGAGGCCGCCACCGGGGGGCCCGATCTGGCCGAGCTTGCGCGCGCGCTGCAACAGGCCCCCAAGGGCGCGCTTACGATTGGCAGTTTCTCGGCGGCGTCGAACGTTTCAGGCATTCTGACCGATACTGATGCGGTGACGCGGCTGCTTAAGGCGCATGGTGCGCTGGCGGTTTGGGATTATGCCGGCGCTGGCCCCTATATCGCGATCTCGATGGGCGCAGGCGATGCGCGCAAAGATGTGGTCGCGGTTTCGGCGCATAAGTTCATCGGCGGGCCTGCGGCTTCGGGCGTCTTGATCATGCGCAAATCGGCGCTTGCGCGCACCAAGCCCAGCCAACCCGGCGGCGGCACGGTGCGCTTTGTCTCGCCTTGGGGGCATGACTATGCCGCCGATGTCGAGGCCCGCGAAGAGGCGGGCACGCCCAATATCATCGGCGACATTCGTGCCGCCTTGGCCTTTATGGTTAAAGACGCCATCGGGCAAGAATACATCGACGCGCGTCATGCGGCCCATCTGCAGCGCGCCCGCACCGCTTGGGTGGCGCAGCCCCAGATCACGATTTTGGGACATGCAAAGGCGCCGCGCCTGCCGATCTTTTCGCTGCTGATCAAAGCGCCGCAAGGCTATGTCGATCCGCAGGTCTTTACCCGCGCGCTGTCAGATCAATATGGCATTCAAGCCCGTGGCGGCTGCGCCTGTGCGGGCCCCTATGGCCACCGCCTGCTGGGCATCGACCGCACCACCTCGGATCAAATGCGCGCCGCGATCCTGTCGGGTGACGAGACCCACAAGCCCGGCTTTACACGGCTGAATTTCTCGGCGCTGATGACCGATGACAAAGCCGATTTCATCATAAACGCGGTCAGCACCTTGGCGGGTGGCCAGCAAACCCTGCGCTGCGCGGGCTAGGGCCTTGCAGCCAACCGCCCCGAAGTGCTTGATACGTCAAAGCCAAGGGAGGCCCCAATGTCAAAACCGCGCGCCCGCGATCTGGGCCTGCCATTCGCAGGGCAAACCGGCCCGCTGAACGCCATCACCGATGTTGCAGGCGTGCGGGTTGGCATGACCACGTTGCACGATCCCGCACGCGGCATCTGCACCGGCGTCACCGCCATTCGTCCGCGCGATGATGCTGGCCTGCCGGTGCCGGTTTGGGCGGGGCATTATGCGCTGAATGGCAATGGCGAGATGACGGGCACGCATTGGATCGATGATGCGGGCTATATGATCGGGCCGATTTGCATCACCAATACCCATGGCATCGGGGCGGTGCATCATGGGGCATCAAAATGGATGCTGCGCCAATATGCGCAATTTTTTGACACCGAGCATGGCTGGGCGATGCCCGTTGTGGCCGAAACCTATGACGGCGTGCTGAATGACATCAACGCCTTTCACGTCACCTCAGAGCATACCATCGCAGCATTAGAGACCGCAAGCTTTGGCCCGGTGGCCGAGGGGGCCGCAGGCGGTGGCACCGGCATGATCGCCTATCAGTTCAAGGCGGGCACCGGCACCGCGTCACGCCGGTTTGTCATTGGCGATCAAACCTATACCATCGGCGCTTTGGTGCAGGCCAACCATGGCCGCCGCGCCGATTTTCAGATTTTGGGCCGCGCCATCGGTGCGCTGATGCCGCTAACAGACCCCCTTCCCGAGCTGCCGCAAAAGGAAATGGGATCAATCATCGTGGTGCTGATCACCGATGCGCCGCTGTCGGGGCTGTCACTGCGCCAAGTCGCCAAACGCGCCGCCATCGGCATTGGCCGGGGTGGCACGGCGGGGGGGAATTCCTCGGGCGATATCTTTTTGGCGCTGTCTACCGCCAACCCAGGCCCGATGCCACAACGCGCAAGCGCGGTTCTGACCAAGACCGAGATCAATGGCGAGATGATAGATCCGCTTTATATGGCAGCGGTGCAGGCGGTCGAGGAATCGGTGGTCAATGCCATCGTCGCGGGCGAAGACACGCCCAGCTTTAAACCCGCAGGGCATATCGTGCCCGGCATTGATACAGCCCAGCTAAAGGCTTTGTTCTGATGTTTGATCTGGTGATCTTTGATTGCGACGGGGTCTTGATCGATTCTGAAATCATCTCGGCCAATATGCTGATCGCCGAGTTGGCCAAGCTGGGGGTCGAGATCGACCTTGCCTATGTCGCGCGCCACTTTCTGGGCCGCAGCTATCCGACGGTGATGGAAACCATTCGGCGCGAGTTTCACTTGACCCTGCCCGTCGAGTTCGAGGCCAACTACCGCGCCAAGCTGCTGCAAACCTTCGAGACCGAGCTGCAGGTGATGCCGCATGTCGCCGAGGTGATTACCGCGCTGCGCCTGCCCTATTGCATTGCCACTTCGTCCAGCCCGATGCGCGCGGCGAAATCGCTGGCGATGGTCGGGCTGGGGCATTTGGTGGGGGACGGGCTTTTCACCTCGACCATGGTGGCCAAGGGCAAGCCCGCGCCAGATCTTTTCTTGCACGCGGCGGCGCAAATGGGCGCGGATCCGTGCCGCTGTTTGGTGATTGAAGACAGCCTGACCGGCATTCGCGCTGCGCGTGCCGCAGGCATGGCGGTTTGGCGGTTTACCGGCGGCAGTCATCTAAAAAATCATCTGCCCGAGGAACCCGAAGACGCCCGCCCAGACTTGCGGTTTGCATCCTTCGCAGAATTCTACCAAATTGCGCCCGAATTGAAGGTGCCCCAATGAGCCGAGCAGACGCAGAACCCAGCCTGACCGACGACGCCGCCCGCGCAGGCTGGCTTTATTATGTCGGCGGCATGACGCAGGATCAAATCGCCTCGGAGCTGGGGATTTCGCGGCAACGTGCCCAGCGTCTTGTCAGCCGGGCGATGGCCGAAGGCCTGATCCATGTGCGCCTAAACCATAAGATCGGCGCCTGCTTTGATCTGGAAACCGCGCTTTGTGATCGCTTTGGCCTGTTGCGCTGCCGCGTCGCCCCCAGCATTGGTGCAGGCGCAGATGCCGCGCGCGCGATTGCGCCTGCGGCGGCGGCCGAGCTAGAGCGCTATCTGCGCCTGCCAGAGCCACAAGTGATCGCCTTTGGCACGGGGCGGGCGCTGCGGGCGATGGCAGAACAGTTCACGCCTTCGGAACAAGCGCCGCAACATCGCATCGTTTCTCTGCTTGGCAATATTTCTCCGGATGGATCGGCCACTTTGTTTGATGTGATTAGCCGCATCGCAGAAAAGCTGATGGCGCCCTATTATCCGATGCCGGTTCCGGTGATTTCTGACACGCCGGAAGAGCGGGCCTTCTTTATGCGGCTGCGTCCGGTGCAGACGGTGTTCAACTTGGCACGCCGTGCGGATGTGACCTTTGTGGGTGTCGGTCAAATGGGGCGGGACGCGCCACTTGCGCTGGATGGCTTTGTCTCGGCCGAGGTGCTGGCCGAGCTGCAAGCCCTAGGCGCTGCAGGAGAAATTGGCAGTTGGGTCTATGATGCCAAGGGCCGCTATATCGACACGCCGCGCAATGCTTTGGTGGGGGGCGTTCAGGTGGAACCGGGGCAATCCAAACCGGTGATCGCCGTGGCCGCGGGGGCCCGTAAGGTGCGCGCCCTGCATGCCGCCCTGCTGGGCCGCATCGTCAACAGCCTGGTGACAGATGAAGACACCGCGCGCGCGATTCTGGCGCTAAAGTAGCGGTTCCGCCCAATAATTAGGATGCAGCTGCGGCGTAAAACTGGGGTTGACGAATCACGGCCTAATTTGAGCATTTACCCACTAAGCGATGATTTGCTCATTCGCTTCTTAGGGAGGAATACCATGAACAAGACGCTCCGCGCGCTGTTTGGCGCGACGGCTCTGCTTACCCTCGCGGGGGCTGCAGCAGCCGAAACCACAATCACTGTTGCAACCGTGAACAACGGCGACATGATCCGTATGCAAGGCCTGATGGACGACTTCTACGCCAAGAACCCCGACATCAAAGTTGAATGGGTCACCTTGGAAGAGAACGTTCTGCGCCAAAAAGTCACCACCGACATCGCCACCAAAGGCGGCCAGTTCGACGTGCTGACCATCGGCACCTATGAAGTTCCGATCTGGGGCAAGCAAGGCTGGCTGGTTGGCCTGAACGATCTGCCCGCAGAATGGGACAAAGCTGACCTTTTGCCCGCAATCGCTGGCGGTCTGACCGTTGATGGCGAGCTTTATGCAGCGCCTTTCTACGGCGAATCTTCGATGGTGATGTACCGCAAAGACCTGATGGAAGCCGCTGGCATGACTATGCCGGACGCACCAACTTGGGCAGACATCAAAGCCGCAGCGGCTGCGATGACCGACAAGTCGAAAGAACAGTATGGCATCTGCCTGCGCGGTAAAGCCGGCTGGGGCGAAAACATGGCTTTCTTGACTGCCATGTCGAACTCTTATGGCGCCAAGTGGTTTGACGAAAACTGGAACCCACAGTTCGACGGCGCAGCTTGGAAAGCAACGCTGACCGATTACCTCGAGCTGATGAACAACTACGGCCCTCCAGGTGCGTCGAACAACGGCTTTAACGAGAACCTCTCGCTGATGCAGACCGGCCATTGCGGCATGTGGATCGACGCCACTGTTGCAGCTTCTTTCGTGACCGGCAAAGACAGCCAAGTTGCGGATAAAATGGGCTTTGCTTTGGCACCCGACAACGGTCTGGGCAAGCGCAGCAACTGGCTTTGGGCTTGGTCCTTGGCTATCCCGGCTGGCTCGGAAAAAGTAGATGCGGCTAAGGCCTTTGTGGCTTGGGCAACCTCGAAAGAGTATACCCAGCTTGTTGCTTCGAAAGAAGGCTGGGCAAACGTGCCACCAGGAACCCGGACCTCGCTTTACGAGAACCCCGAGTATCAAAAGGTGCCCTTCGCCAAGATGACGCTGGACAGCATCAACTCGGCTGATCCAACCAACCCAACCGTGGATCCGGTGCCTTATGTCGGCGTGCAGTTTGTCGCTATCCCTGAATTCCAGGGCATGGCAACTGCAACCGGCCAGCAGTTCTCGGCAGCACTTGCCGGCACGACCTCGCTGGACGACGCTTTGGCGGCAAGCCAAGAGCTGACCAAGACCGAAATGACCAAAGCTGGCTATATCAAGTAAGCCTGCTATCCTGCGGGGCCGAACCTCCCAAGGCGGCCCCGCACCCTTTTCTAAGCCCCACAGCGCCACTGCCCGAAGGAGCCCCAAATGGCCACCGCCCATTCCCGCACCGCTGCGCGCTTAATGGTATCGCCCGCCGTCATCCTGCTTTTGTTGTGGATGATCGTGCCGCTGGCGATGACGATTTATTTCTCGTTCCTGCGCTATAACCTGCTGAACCCCGGGATGGAGAGCTTTGCAGGTTTCGATAACTACTATTATTTCCTGACCAATGCCGCGTTTTGGACCGCACTTTGGAACACAATCGCGCTGGTGCTGGGCGTGCTGACGATCACAATTTTTGGCGGCATTGCGCTGGCGCTGCTGCTGGATCAACCGATGTGGGGCCAAGGCATTGTCCGCATCATGGTGATCGCTCCGTTCTTCGTCATGCCCACGGTTTCTGCGCTGGTGTGGAAGAATATGTTCATGAACCCCGTCAACGGCATGTTCGCCCATATCGCCAAGGCGCTTGGCTGGACGCCCTATGATTTTCTGGCGCAGTCGCCGCTGTTGTCGATCATCGGCATTGTCGCCTGGGCCTGGCTGCCGTTTTCAACGCTGATCCTGCTGACAGCTTTGCAAAGTCTGGACCGCGAGCAACAAGAGGCCGCCGAGATGGATGGCGCTTCGGTTCTGGCGCGGTTTCGCTATCTGACGCTGCCGCATCTGACCCGCGCGATCACTGTGGTGATCCTTATTCAAACTATCTTTCTGCTGTCGGTCTTTGCTGAAATCCTTGTCACCACCAATGGTGGACCGGGCACAGCAACCACCAATCTGACCTACCTTGTCTATGCGCAATCCTTGCTCAGCTATGACGTAGGCGGCGGCTCCGCTGGTGGCATCATTGCCGTCATCCTCGCAAACATCGTTGCCTTCTTCCTGATGCGGATGATTGGCAAGAACCTGGAGGCCTGAGCCATGGCGCGCAAAATCACCACAAATCGCAAGCTGGCGATGACAGTCTTGGCTTGGACCATCGGATTTTTGATCTTCTTTCCGATCCTTTGGATCTTTTTGATGAGCTTTAAATCCGAAGCCGATGCGATCAAATCGCCGTTTCAGATGCTTGCCGCCCCTTGGGGTCTGGAAAGCTACGGCGAAGTGCAGACGCGCTCTAACTACACGCGGTTTTTCCTGAACTCGGTGGTGCTTTCGGTGGGCTCGACGCTGCTGGCGCTGGCGATTGCGATCCCTGCGGCTTGGGCCATGGCCTTTGTGCCGGGCAAGCGCACCAAGGATCTGTTGATGTGGATGCTTTCGACCAAGATGATGCCCGCCGTGGGGGTTTTGGTGCCGATGTATCTGATGTTTCGCGACCTGCATTTGCTGGACACCCGCACAGGGCTTGTCATCGTGATGACGCTGATCAATCTGCCGATCGTGATCTGGATGCTTTACACCTACTTCAAGGAAATCCCTGGCGAAATTCTGGAAGCCGCCCGGATGGATGGCGCCAGCCTACGCTCGGAAATCCTGTATATCCTGACGCCAATGGCTGTGCCGGGCATCGCTTCGACCATGCTTTTGAACATCATCCTTGCGTGGAATGAGGCGTTTTGGACCCTGCAACTTACCACATCCAAGGCGGCACCGCTGACGCAGTTCATCGCCAGCTATTCCTCTCCCGAGGGGCTGTTTTACGCCAAGCTTTCCGCGGCCAGCACGATGGCCATCGCTCCTATCCTAATCCTTGGCTGGTTCAGCCAGAAACAACTCGTCCGGGGCTTGACCTTCGGCGCGGTGAAGTGAGGTCAAAATGGGCAAGATAACCCTAAATTCCGTTCATAAATCCTTCGGCGAAGTCGATGTGATTCCTTCGATCGATCTGGAAATCAACGACGGCGAATTCGTGGTCTTTGTCGGGCCTTCGGGCTGTGGCAAATCCACATTGCTGCGGCTGATTGCAGGGCTAGAGGATACCACCTCGGGCAGCATTCAAATCGACGGCAAAGACGCCACTGACCTGCCGCCCGCCAAGCGCGGCCTTGCGATGGTGTTTCAATCCTATGCGCTTTATCCGCATATGAGCGTGCGCAAAAACATCATGTTCCCGCTAAAAATGGCGGGCATGGATCCGGCCGAAGCCGAAGCGCGGGTGGCCAATGCCGCCAAAGTGCTGAACCTGACAAATTATCTGGACCGCAAACCAGGGCAGCTTTCGGGCGGGCAGCGCCAGCGCGTCGCGATTGGTCGGGCGATTGTGCGCGAACCTTCAGCGTTTTTGTTCGACGAACCGCTGTCGAACCTTGACGCAGCCCTGCGGGTCAACATGCGGCAAGAAATCTCGGAACTGCATCAGACGCTGAAAACCACGATGATCTATGTGACCCATGATCAGGTCGAAGCGATGACCATGGCCGATAAGATCGTGGTGCTGCAAGCGGGCCGGATCGAACAGGTCGGCAGCCCGATGGAGCTTTATCACTCCCCCGCCAACGTCTTTGTTGCGGGCTTTATCGGCTCGCCCAAGATGAACCTGATCACCGGCCCCGAGGCCGCCAAGCATAACGCCACCACCATTGGCATTCGCCCCGAACATCTGCTGATCGATCCAGACGGGCCGTGGCAAGGCGTGGTTGGTCTGGCCGAACGGCTTGGCTCTGATACCTTTTTGAAGATCGCGGTCGAGGGGATGGATCCGATCACCCTGCGCGCCGACGGTGATCTGACCCTGCGGCATGGCGATAAGATCGGTCTTGCGCCGATGATGGCCAAGCTGCACCGCTTTGGCCCCGACGGAAAGGCCTTGGTATGAGACTTGCTGGCAAAACAGCGCTGATCACCGGGGCTGCGCGCGGCATCGGTCTTGAAGTTGCGCGGGCCTATATTGCCGAAGGCGCGCGGGTAGCCCTTGCCGATATCAACGCCGAGGCGGTGGCAAAAGCAGCGGCCGAGCTTGGCCCACAGGCGATTGGCATTCAGATGGATGTCACCGCACAGGCTTCGATCGACGCGGGTTTTGATGCGGCGATTGCCCAGATGGGGCAGTTGGATATCTTGATCAACAATGCGGCGCTGTTTTCAGCCGCGCCCATTGCCGAGATCACGCGCGCCGATTATGACCGTTTGTTCGCTGTCAATCTGGCCGGCACGATCTTTTGCACCCAAGCCGCCGCCCGCCATATGGTGGCACGCGGTCAGGGTGGCAAGATCATCAATATGGCCAGCCAAGCCGGCAGGCGCGGCGAGGCGCTGGTTGGCGTCTACTGCGCCACCAAGGCGGCGGTGATCTCCTTTACCCAATCGGCGGGGCTGGATCTGATCCGTCATGGCATCAACGTCAATGCCATCGCACCAGGTGTGGTGGATGGCGATCATTGGGACGGGGTCGATGCGTTTTTCGCCAAATATGAAAACCGCAAAGCCGGTGAAAAAAAGAAGCTGGTCGGCGAGGCGGTGCCCTTTGGCCGGATGGGTCGCGCAGGCGATCTGACTGGAATGGCGGTTTTCCTTGCGACCCCCGAGGCAGAGTACATCGTCGCGCAATGCTTTGGTGTCGATGGTGGGAATTGGATGGCATGACTATGAATAAAGCATCACAAACCATGGCCCTGCCCAACTATGACCGCAGCGCTTTGACAGCGGGCATTGTGCATATCGGCTTGGGCAACTTTCACCGCGCGCATATGGCGGTCTATCTGGACGATCTGTTTGCGATGGGTCTGGCGCAGGATTGGGCGATTATCGGCGCAGGCGTGCGCGCAGGCGACGCTGCCATGCGCGAGGCACTGATCGCGCAAGACTGTCTGTCCACGGTGATCGAGCTTGATCCCGCAGGCAAATCAGCGCGGCGCATTGGCGCGATGATCGACTTTGTGCCGGTTCAAGACGACAATGCCGCGCTGATCGCGGCGATGGCGCGGCCTGAAATCCGCATTGTGTCGCTGACGGTGACCGAGGGCGGCTATTTCATCGACCCCGCCACAGGGGCCTTTGACCCCACCGACCCCGAGATCATTGCCGATGCCGAAAACCCGCATCGCACGGCTTTTGGCGCGATCATTGCCGCGCTAAAGCTGCGCCGTGCGGCCGGAACCCAGCCCTTTACCGTGATGTCTTGTGACAATCTGCCCGGCAACGGCCATGTCGCGCAATCTGCCGTGGTCAGCCTTGCCCGGCTGTCAGACCCCGCACTCGCCGATTGGATCAAGGCCAATGTCGCCTTTCCAAACGGCATGGTTGACCGCATCACCCCCGCCACCGGCCCGCGCGAGCGCGCCATGGCGCAGGCCTTTGGGGTCAGCGATCCAGTGCCCGTGACCTGCGAACCGTTCCGGCAATGGGTGCTGGAAGACAATTTTCCCGCAGGCCGTCCGCCGCTGGAACAGGTCGGCGTCACCTTTACCCCACATGTGCATGCCTATGAGGCGATGAAAATCCGCATCCTGAACGGCGGCCATGCCACAATCGCCTATCCCGGCGGGCTGCTGGACATAGACTATGTGCATGAAGCCATGGCGCATCCGCTGATCTTGGGGTTTTTGAACAAGCTGGAGTTGACCGAGATTATTCCGACGGTGCAGCCGGTGCCAAACACCGATCTGGCCAACTATTACGCCAAGATTGTCGAGCGTTTCTCCAACCCCGAGGTCGCCGATACCGAGCGGCGGCTGTGTCTGGATGGCTCGAACCGCCAGCCCAAGTTCATCGTGCCGGCTTTGCGCGATGCGCTGGCGCAGGGCAGTGCTTGCGATGGTTTGGCGCTGGTTTCGGCGCTTTGGTGCCGTTATTGCGCCGGCGTTTCAGACAACGGCACGGTGATTGCGCCCAACGATCCAAATTGGGACGCGCTGCAGGCCATCGCAAAACCGGCGCAGACAAAGCCGCAACTCTGGCTTGAGCAACGCGCGATCTATGGCGATCTGGCCGAAAATCCGATCTTTGCTGCCAGCTTTGCCGCCCAAGTGGCAATGATCCGCGATCACGGCACCGAAGCGGCTTTGCGCGCCTATATCGGCTGAACAAGGGCTGTGCGCTGCTGCGGACTTCTCAGCGCGCAGCCAAGCTTCTATGCTTAGGATCTTTGCACAGGAGCCTTTGCGATGATCCAACTTGGCCTAGACAGCTTTGGCGATGTGACCCAAGACGCACAGGGCGTGGCGCTGCCCATGGATCAGGTGCTGCGCGATGTCGTTGAACAGGCGGTTGTGGCCGATCAGGTCGGCATCGATTTTATTGGTCTTGGCGAACATCACCGCGCTGATTTCGCGATTTCTGCCCCCGAGATTGTGCTGGCCACCATCGCAGGCCGCACCAGCCATATTCGCTTGGGCTCTGCGGTGACAGTGCTGTCAACCGATGACCCCATTCGGGTGTTTCAACGCTTTTCCACACTGAACGCGCTGTCGCATGGCCGCGCCGAGGTGATCTTAGGCCGGGGGTCTTTCACCGAAAGCTATGGCCTGTTTGACCATCGGCTGGAGGATTACGAGGTTTTGTTCGAAGAAAAGCTGGATATCTTTGCCCAGCTTGTGCGCCAACCCAGCCTAACTTGGGCGGGCCAAATTCGTGGGCCACTCACCGATCAAGTGGTCTATCCACCTCTGGGGCCAGAGGGTCTGGTGACTTGGGTCGGGGTTGGCGGCAGCCCCGAGTCGGTGGTGCGGGTGGTGCGGCAAGATCTGCAACTGATGCTGGCGATCATTGGCGGCGACCCGCGCCGCTTTGCACCCTATATTGATCTTTATCATCGCGCCGTGGCGCAGCTTGAAAGACCCATCCGCCCAATCGGCATTCATTCCCCCGGCTTTGTTGCGGCCACGGATGAAGAGGCAATCGAGCTGCAATGGCCTGCCTATCAAAGCATGTTTGGCCGTATTGGTCGCGAGCGGGGCTGGCCGCCAACCACCAAGGAAAACTATCTGAACGAGATCCGCCACGGTTCGCTTTATGTCGGATCACCCGAGACCGTGGCGCGCAAAATTGCCGCCACCATCCGCGATTTAAAGGTGCAACGCTTTGATCTGAAATATGCCACGGGGCCGGTGTCGCATGGGCATTTGCTGACCTGTCTGGAGCTTTACGGCGAAAAGGTCATCCCTATGGTGCGCGATCTGTTGGCGCATTAGTCGCTACAGCCGAAAGCCTTCGGGGATGGTATCTTGCCCGGTCAGCACCAGATCGGCCATCACCTCGGCCAGTTTTGGTGCCATGCCAAAGCCGATCTTAAAGCCACCGTTCAGCACGTAATGCCCAGCCCGCCCGGGCCATGCGCCGATCAGCGGCGCGCGGGTGCTGGCCCTTGGCCGCACCCCTGCCCAACGCTCGATCACCTCGGCCTGCGCCAGCACCGGCAGGGCCGCCCGCGCCTTGGCGATCAGCGCCTCAAGCTGGGCGTCAACCGCTGCGCCATCGTCAAAGCGGTTTTCCGAGGTCGATCCGATCGCCACCGTGCCATCGGCATGTGGCACCAGATGCAGCCCATCGACAAAAAGCTGCGGCAGATCTTGCGCGTCAAACCGCAACAGCGCCGCCTGACCTTTGACGCCAGAGCCAACCACGCGGCCCAGATCCTGCGACAGCACTTGCAAGCCTGCGGCCCCCGTGGCCCAAACCACCGCGCCTTGATCTGCGGCCTCGCCGATCACCACCTCGGCCCCCGCCGCATGCAGGGCCGCCACCAAGGCCTGCGCTGCCATGCGCGGATGCAGCCGCGCACTCAGCGTATCTTGCACCAAAAACCCCGAGGGCGAGACGGGTTCCCAAGCAGCCCCGGTTGCAGGCAGCACGCGCCAGTCTGCACGGCCCTGCCACAACTCCACCGCCGTCAACGCACGGGCCCGCGCCAGATCGACCGCCGCCTGATCGGCCAATGGCTGCAACCGCCCGACAGCGCCATAGCCTGTGTCCATCCCCGAAGCCGCCGTCACCCCAGCCCACCACTTGGCGGCCATCAGCAGGCTTTCCAGCTGGAACGCCTTCTTTTCATTCCAGTTTTCCGGCACATGCGGGCTAAGTGCCCCGACAATCCCGCCTGAAGACCCCGCGCCGATATGCGCGGTCTCAATCACCCGCACCTTTGCGCCGCGCTTTACAGCCGCCCAAGCCATCGACAGCCCGAAGATCCCTGCCCCCCGCACTGTCAGATCAACTCTTGCCATTCGCGCCTGCCTTATCCATGGTCCATCTGACCCAAGGCATAAGACAAATGACACCCCCCGAACAGAGCAAGCTTGACTGGAAAGACGGGGTGATCCCGGTCTCGACAAAATTCAATGATCCGTATTTTTCCATGAACGACGGGCTGGCGGAAACGCGGCATGTGTTTTTGGCCGGCAATGATCTGCCTGCACGTCTGCGCGATGGCTTTCATATTGCCGAACTGGGCTTTGGCACCGGGCTGAACTTGCTGGCGTTGTGTTTGCTGAATCCCGCCCACTCCATCCGGTTCACCAGTTTTGAAGCCTTTCCGCTGGCCGCAGCAGATATCGCCCGCGCGCTGGATCATTTCCCACAAGCTCGCGCGATTGCCGAGCCGTTTTTGCAGCAATGGGCGGCGGGGCAGACCACGCTGACGCTGGGCAATGTCACCGCCGAGATCATCCTTGGCGATGCGCGCGACACGCTGGCGCGTTGGCAGGGTAAGGCCGATGCGTGGTTTCTGGATGGGTTTTCGCCCGCTAAAAACCCCGCGCTTTGGTCGCCCGAGATTTTGGCGCAAGTGGGTCTGCACACGGCGCCTAAGGGCACCTTTGCCACCTATACCGCCGCAGGCCATGTCCGCCGTAGCTTGGCAGACGCAGGCTTTAGCGTAGAACGCCGCGCCGGACACGGGCGCAAACGTCATATGTCCACCGGAGTGCTGACATGAAATCGAACCCGCGTCGCGGCATCTTTCTGATGATCGCGGCTGTTGCCGCCTTTGCTGCCCAAGACGGATTTGCGCGGCATCTGGCGGAAAGCTATAACACCCTGATGGTGATTATGGTGCGCTATTGGTTCTTTGTGGGCTTTGTGCTGATCTTGGCGATGCGGCGTCCAGAGGGTCTGCGCGCGGCGGTGCGCTCAAGCCATTTGGGCACGCATGTGATCCGTTCGATTCTGCTGGTGGCCGAGATTTGCATCATCGTTTACGGCTATACCCAGATTGGTCTGATCCATTCTCATGCCATCTTTGCGGTCTGCCCGCTGCTGGTGGTAGCCCTGTCCGGCCCGATCTTGGGCGAGCGGCTAAGTTGGCAACGCTGGGCTGCGGTGGCCACGGGATTGATCGGGGTGCTGATCATCCTGCAGCCGGGGGTGGGGGTGTTCAGCTGGGCCGCGCTGCTGCCGCTGGCCGCCGCCTTTAGCTTTGCGACCTATTCGGTGCTGACCCGCCTGACCACGCGGGTAGAGGCGACCTTTCCGGCGCTGTTCTGGCCTGGGGTGATTGGGGCTGTGATCATCACGGCGATTGGCCTGCCGAATTGGCAGCCGATCAAAGGTGCCGACCTTGGGTTCTTGCTGATCTACGCCTGTATCTCGATCTTTTCGCATTGGCTTTTGCTGAAATGCTACGAAGTGGCCGAGGCCTCTTCGGTGCAACCCTTTGCCTATTTGCAGATCGTCTTTGTCTCGATCATCGGGGTCAGCCTTTATGGCGAAACCGTTGCCCCTGCTATGGTGGCAGGCACCGCCCTGATCGTTGCTGCAGGGATCTATGCGCTGTGGCACACCAACCGACACACAAAGGCCGCGCTATGAACCCGATGAAAACCACGCAAAACCTGCGCGCAGGCATTTGGCTGATGATCGCCACAACCTTTGTCTTTGCGATGCAAGATGGCATCTCGAGACATCTGGGCAGCAATAACTCGATCTTTATGGTGGTGATGCTGCGGTTTTGGTTCTTTGCCATCGTCGTCACCATTATGGCGGCCCGCGCGCCCGAAGGCTTTCGTGCGGCGATTGCCACCAATCATCTTGGCATGCAGCTGATCCGTGGCCCGCTGTTGGCGCTTGAGGTCTGTGTGATGGTGCTGGGGTTTGTCAAACTGGGGCTGATCGAGTCGCATGCGGTGTTTACCTGCGCGCCTTTGGTGGTGGCGGCGCTGTCGGGGCCGATTTTGGGCGAAAAGGTCGGCTGGCGGCGCTGGGCCGCGATTGGCGTTGGCTTTTTGGGCGTGCTAGTGATCTTGCAACCGGGCTTTGCTGTGTTTTCGCCTTGGGCGCTGGTGCCGCTGCTGGCTGCAGTGCTGTTTGCGCTTTACGCGCTGCTGACGCGGTCGGTGGCGCGCGGTGACAGCGCCTCGGTCAGCTTTTTCTGGACAGGCATCACCGGAGCCATCGCGATGACGCCGATCGGCCTGTGGTCAATGCACCCGATGACCGCACCCGATTGGGGCTGGATGGCGCTTTTGTGCTGCACCGCGATGATCGGACATAATCTGTTCATCAAATCCTATGCCGTTGCCGAAGCCTCTGCGGTGCAGCCCTTTGCTTATTTCCAGCTGGCCTTTGCCTCGGCGCTGGCCATCGTGGTGTTTGGTGAAGACCTGAAGGCGCATGTGATCTTGGGGGCGGCGATTGTGGTGGCGGCAGGGCTGTTCACCATTTGGCGGCAAAGGGTGAACGAGGCCAAGCTTAGCGGCCTGTCAGCTCGGAGGTAATCCGAACCGGGGTCGAGGCGCCTTTGAGCCGACCGCGATAGATCACCACGCCTTCGCTGACCCGCATCACATAGGTGCGGGTTTCGCCAAAGGGAATGGTTTCGACCCAATCAACAATATCAACCGCAGGATCGCGCGGATCGCCAAACCGCTCGATCCATTGCCGAGGCCGCCCCGGCCCCGCATTATAGCCCGCCGCAATCAGCGCAATCGAGGGCCCGTGTTCGGCAATCAGCTTGGCCAAAAACGCCGAGCCCATGCGCACGTTAAACGCAGGGTCCGTGGTCAGCCGCGACGCGGTAAAGCTTTCGCCCTGCTGCTTGGCAACCATTTGTGCGGTGGCGGGCAGCAATTGCATCAGCCCCCGCGCATCGGCATGGCTGCGGGCATTGGGGTCAAATTCGCTTTCGCGCCGCGAAATTGCCAAAGCCAGCGCGCGGCTGACGGGCAGATTGTCGGGCACAAAATCCGGCACCGGAAAATAGGCGCGTGGCAGGATCAAGCCGCGCTCAGCGGCGGCTTTGCCAACCAGCACAGCGACATGCGGCTGATCAAGGCGCAGCGCCAGATCGCCCAGATCAGACATTTCCTTATCCGACAGGGTTTCGCCTACTTGCAGGAAAAACCGCTTGGCCAGCGTCAGATCACCTGCATCGAGCAGCGCACGCGCAGCGGCAAGCACGCTTGACTGGGCAAAGCTGGCGGTTTTCCAACCTGCATCGGGCTCGCCCACATTGACCAAAGCGGGGTCCAGCGACAGCCCCAGATGTTCCGCTGCAAGCAGGCCATAATAGGCGGTTTGATACTGCGCGGCGCGGGCAAAAGCTGTGGTCGCCCCGGCATTGTCGCCAGCAGCCTCCAGCGCGCGGCCCATCCAGTAATCGGCGCGCGCCAGACTGATCGGAGTGCCGACGGCGGTTTTCAAATGCTTGAAATGCTTGACCGCCAAGGCCGGATCGTTCAGCTCGCGCAGCGCGACAAAACCTGCCAGAAATTCCAGATCGGCATAATCAGCGCCCTCGGCCTCGGTCAGCTGATGGCCTGCTGCGACGCGGTAGGCGTCTTTGGCCTTGCCCTGCCGGAACAAGATGCGCACCAGATCCGCACGTCTGCCCGCCCAAGCCGCCGGATCGCCCAGCGCCGCCTTTGAGGTGGATACCTGCAAGATCAGCTTGGCCGCATCGTCATAACGGTCAGCACGCATGCGGTACGTATAGCGTTCATAGGCCAGCCCCGGATCGCCCAGCATCGACTTGGGCACTGCCGAAGTCAGCTTGACCGCCGATGCGCTATCAGAGCGCAGGGCCATGCGGGCCAAGGCCAGCGCTTGCCAGTCTTTGGACACCCGAGGCAGCATCCGCTCGGCCTCGCCACGCCGGCCACCATCCCACAGGATGCGGTCCAGCCGCACCTCATGCGCCAGCTTCAGCACCGCGCCTTGCAGGGCAAGCATGGCGTCTTCGTCCTCGGCCTCGAATTTCAACTCGGTCCAGCCGCGATAGGCCTCGGCCTCGGCGTCTTGGGTGCGGCCTTGCGCCATCAGCGCCTGCACCATGGCAACCGAGCCCTTGCCTGTGCCGGGTTTGTCCGCACCAAAATAGGCCAAGACCCGCGCCGGATCGGTCGAGCGGGCTACCGCAACCTCGCCTTTTTGTTTCAGCAATGGCAGGCCTGGCCAATCGGGGTGACGCGCCAAAAATGCCTCGTAATCGCCCAACTTGCCTTGGCCATCGCGCAACCATTGCCACAAGATCACATCGCCGCCCGATGGGCCTGCGCCGCGTGCCGCCTGCAAGGCCGTGGTCCAATCGCCCGCATCGGCGGCCTTCAGCGCCTGCGCAAGCGATGAGGTCGCATCACCGCGCGCAATGGTTGCCATGCTTGCGGTCAGGACAAGGAAACTCAGGGTTCGGGTGACCGCTTTTGCGATCTTGTTTATGCTGCTGCTCATGCGACAATTCTGCCGCAAATGTGGCGGTCTCACAAGCCACAAGCCTGTGACACGCTCGATCTTTGGGCGAAACCACGCCCATGCTTGGCAAAAGCCGCGCAGGCAGTTAGGTAGAAGCCGTTCACAATCGGGCGATTCAGAAATGCCCCCTATCGGAGACGCGTGCCATGATCAAAGGGTCCCTTCCCGCACTGGTTACGCCGTTTAAAAACGGCGAGCTTGATCTGGTGACGCTGAAGAAACTTGTCGAATGGCATATCGCCGAAGGCTCGAACGGTTTGGTTCCCGTGGGCACCACCGGCGAAAGCCCGACGCTGAGCCATGAAGAGCATCAAAAGGTCATCGAAGTGGTGGTCGAGACCGTGGCAGGCCGCATTCCGGTGATTGCAGGGGCTGGGTCGAACAACACCGCCGAGGGTCTTTCGCTGATGCGCCATGCCGAAAAGGTCGGGGCGACGGCGGCACTGGTGGTGACGCCCTATTACAACAAGCCGACCCAAGCCGGCCTGATCGCGCATTTTACCGCTCTGCATGACTGCTGCACGCTGCCGATCGTAATCTATAACATTCCGGGCCGCTCGGTTGTTGATATGACACCCGAGACCATGGGCCAGCTTGCGAAACTGCCGCGCATCATCGGGGTCAAAGACGCCACCGGCAAGATCGAGCGGGTCAGCCAACAGCGCAGCAGCTGCGGCGCGGATTTCATCCAGTTGTCGGGCGAAGATGCCACCGCTTTGGGCTTTAACGCCCATGGCGGCACTGGCTGCATTTCGGTCACCGCCAACGTAGCCCCGCGTCTGTGCGCCGAATTCCAAGCCGCCACCCTTGCAGGCGATTACGCCAAGGCGCTGGCCTATCAAGACAAACTGATGCCGCTGCACGAGGCGATCTTTATCGAGCCTGGCCTGGTTGGCGCGAAATATGGCCTGTCTTTGCTGGGGCTTTGCTCGGAGGATGTGCGCCTGCCGCTGGTTGGTCTGACCGATGGCACCAAGGCGAAAATCAAGGCAGCGATGCAATTTGCAGGCCTGATCTGAACGACAGGTCCTTAGCCTATCGCCCTGATTTCGGGGCGATAGCACCACAGCCAGAAAGCGCCGCCCGACATGACCGATAATCTGCGCGGCAGCCTGATGATGGTTTTGGCCATGCTTGGCTTTGCCTTTGAAGACAGCTTTTTGAAACTTGCCGCCAAGCTGATGCCTTTGGGCGAGGTTTTGGCGCTGATGGGGCTGATCGGCATGGCGCTGTTTTCAGCGCTGGCGCTGCGCAAGGGCGCGGCCCCGTTGCCGCGCAGCATCCTGTCGCGCACCATGGCGCTGCGCTCGGCCTCCGAGGTGGTGGGCCGAGTGTTCTATGCACTGGCGCTGGCGCTGACGCCAATTTCACAAGCCTCGGCGATCTTGCAGGCAACGCCCTTGGTGGTGGTTGGCGGTGCGGCGCTGCTGTTTGGCGAAAAAGTCAGCCTGTTTCGCTGGCTGCTGATTGTTGCGGGCTTTGCGGGCGTTTTGATCATCATCCGCCCGGGGGTCGAGGGGTTTAGCGCGCTGTCGCTGCTGGCAGTTGCCGGGCTTTTGGGCTTTGCGGGCCGCGATCTGGCCACGCGTGCAGCCCCCCCCGCCCTGAGCAATGCGCAGCTTGGGGTTGCGGGCTTTTTGATGCTGGCGCTTTCGGGGCTAATTTTAGTCACTCTGAACGGTGGACCCGCTGCGATCAGCCCGCTGGCCTTGGCCTATACCTGCGGCGCTGCCTGCTTTGGGGTCGCCGCATATGCCGCCCTGACCAGTGCCATGCGCACCGGCGAAGTTGGGGTGGTGACGCCGTTTCGCTATACGCGGCTGCTGTTTGCGCTGATTGTCGGCTATACGCTGTTTGGCGAACGTCCCGATGCGCTGACCCTGATCGGCTCGGCGGTGATCGTGGGCTGCGGAATCATTCTGCTAAGCCAAGGCAGAAGCCGCTAAACCCGCTTGCGGCGATGCTCGATCTGCCCCAAACGCACCTGCCGCAGACCTTCGATCAAAAGCGCTGTCAGCAGGCCAAAGTTCAAAAAGCCATTGGTCGCCTCCATCCCCGCCAAAAGCCGCCAGTTGTGCTGCAACAGCACATCGCCAAAGCCCAGGGTGGTAAAGCTGACCAGCGAGAAATAAACCGCCTCTTCCAGCGTGGCAAACACGCCCAGTTGCAGATAGGCCAAGGCCCAGACCCAAACGCCAGCGGTAACAACTCCCAGGATCCAAAGCGACACCCCCGCCAGCAAAAGCACCAGCTTGGGCTGATGCGGCTCGCGCAGCATCCAGCCATGCGCGCGGTTCAACAGGCCTTCCAGCACCATCGCCGCGACCGCCGCAATGGTGATATTGACCAACAAAAGCATCGTTCCAATCGCAATTTGGGCTATCATAGACCTCTCCGTGTTTTGGCGGCGACCTTGCCGCATTGCGCAAGCCACCGCAACCGGGGCGATCCTGCCACAAAGCCCGCATGCCCCTAGACTCTGCCCCCCCAAGCGCCTATTTCCCACTGCACCATGGTAGAGAAATCAGACCCCAATTCTAAGCTTATCGCCGAAAACCGGCGCGCGCGTTTCGATTTCGCCATCGAAAGCGATATCGAGGCTGGCATCATGCTGCTTGGCTCCGAGGTGAAATCCTTGCGCAAGGGCGGCTCGAATATCGCCGAAAGCTATGCCTCGGTTGAAGGTGGTGAGCTGTGGTTGATCAACAGCTATATCGCGCCCTATCTGCAGGCCAAAATGTTCCCGCACGAAGAACGCCGGCGGCGCAAGCTGTTGGTGTCGCGCAAGGAACTGTCGCGGCTCTGGAATGCGGTTGGCCGCGAAGGCATGACGCTGGTGCCACTGCGGATGTATTTCAACGACAAAGGCATGGTGAAAATCGCCATTGGCGTCGCCAAGGGCAAAAAGCTGGCCGACAAGCGGGAAACCTCGGCCAAGCGCGACTGGGATCGGCAGAAATCGCGTCTGCTGAAACAGGGGCTGAAGGGCAATCTGTAACGGCGGCGCGGGCGCTTGCCCTTGCCAGAAACCAGCGTTGGGTTTACTGCGACAGCACACTCAGCGCGGAGCGAAGCATGACACCCTCCCCTAATGATGACCCGAAAACCCTCGTCTCAACGGCATGGCTTGCAGCACATCTAAAGGATCCCGATCTGCGGGTTCTGGACGCAAGCTGGTTTCTGCCCGACATGGCCCGCGATGCGCAGGCTGAATATGCCGCAGGCCATATTCCTGGCGCGCGGTTTTTCGACATTGACGAAATCACCGACAGCCGCTCGGCGCTGCCACATATGGCACCTGCGCCGGAAAAGTTCATCTCGCGAATGCGGGCAATGGGCATTGGCGACGGGCATCAGGTGGTGGTCTATGACGCCTTGGGCCTGTTTTCTGCAGCCCGCGTCTGGTGGACGTTCCGGCTGATGGGCAAGACGGATATCGCGGTGCTGGACGGCGGGCTGCCGAAGTGGCGCGCCGAGGGCCGCGATCTGGAAGACATGCCACCGATGGTGCGCGACCGCCATATGACCACTGCGCGCCAAAACCATCTGGTCAAGGATGTCACCCAAGTCGCCCATGCCGCCAAACTGGGCGAGGCCGAAATCATCGACGCCCGCGCCGCCGCACGCTTTCGCGGTGAAGCCCCTGAACCCCGGCCCGGCCTGCGCGCGGGGCATATTCCAGGCTCGAAAAACGTGCCCTTCGCCAGCCTGCTGAACGCAGATGCCACGATGAAACCGCCAGCCGAGCTGCGCGCGATCTTCGAGGCCGCAGGCGTTGATCTGACAAAGCCCGCCATCACCTCTTGTGGGTCTGGCGTGACGGCCGCGGTGCTCAGCCTTGCGCTGGAACGGATCGGCCACCGCAACCATGCGCTTTATGATGGCTCTTGGGCCGAATGGGGCATGTATGACGACCTCGCGGTCGAAAAAGGATAACAGGATGTTAGAACAGCTAAACCCCCAGCCACAGGACAAAATCCTGCAACTTATCGCGATGTACCGCGAAGACCCACGCGCCAATAAGATCGACCTTGGCGTCGGCGTCTACAAAGACGCAACCGGCCTGACGCCCGTGATGCGCGCGGTGAAAGCCGCAGAAAAACAGCTGTGGGAAACCGAAACCACCAAGACCTACACCGGCCTTGCAGGCGAGCCCGCCTATAACGCCGCGATGATTGAAATGATCCTTGGCGCGGGCTTTGCCGAACGCGCCGCCTCTGTCGCCACACCGGGCGGCACCGGGGCGATCCGTCAGGCGCTCGAGCTGATCAAACTCGCCTCGCCCAAGGCAAAGGTCTGGCTGTCAAACCCAACCTGGCCAAACCACCCCTCGATCATCAAATACCTTGGCATGCAGATGGCCGAGTATCGCTATTTCGACGCCGAAACCCGCGGCATCGACTTTGAAGGCCTGATGCAAGATCTGGCCAATGTCACAGCAGGTGACGCGGTGCTGCTGCATGGCTGCTGCCACAATCCAACCGGCGCCAATCTGAACGCCGATCAATGGGCACAGGTCGCAGCGCTTTTGCTTGCCAAAGGCGCGATCCCCTTTGTCGATCTGGCCTATCAAGGCTTTGGCGACGGCCTCGAAAAAGACGCCGCTGCCACCCGGATGATCGCCGCAACCTTCCCAGAAGTGCTGATTGCAGCCTCCTGCAGCAAGAACTTTGGCATCTACCGCGAACGTACTGGCATCCTGATTGGCCTCGGCGAGGCCAGCCGTAAAGCGGTTACCCAAGGCAACCTGAACTTCCTGAACCGGCAGAACTACAGCTTCCCCCCCGATCACGGTGCGCGGCTGGTTACGATGATCTTGCAAGATGACGCCCTGCGCGCCGATTGGAAGGCCGAGCTGGAAGAGGTGCGCCAAAACATGCTGGGCTTGCGCAAAAGCCTTGCCGATGCGCTGCGGCTGGCCACCAATTCAGATCGCTTTGACTTCGTGGCCAGCCATCGCGGCATGTTCAGCCGCCTTGGTCTAACCGAAGCCCAAGTAAACTTGCTGCGCGACGAGCACGGCATCTATATGGTCGGTGACAGCCGGATCAACATCGCTGGATTGAACGCGAAAACCGTTCCAATCCTTGCGGCAGCGATTGCGAAAGTGGCCAGCTAAAGCAGGGGGGCTGTCTGCCCCCCACGGCCTCCGGCCTCCCCCCGAGGATATTTTTAGACAGATGAAGATCAAGCCCTGGCTTTAATTCATCTGTCTGAAAATATCCTGGGGGGAGCGCAGCGGGGGGCAAAGCCCCCCTTTTTTGGGTTTGAATATCAAAGCGCCACGGCAGAAATCTCTGCCGGGGCGTCTATTTTTAAAGCGCAGCGCTTAGCCGTGATAGGCCTGTTCGCCATGCGAGGTCAGGTCAAGGCCTTGACGTTCGATATCTGCCTCTACCCGCAGACCAACGGTCATGTCAGCGATCTTATAGGCGATGAAGGCCACGACAGCAGACCAGATAATGGTGATCGCAACAGCTTCGGTTTGGATCCAGACTTGCGACCCGATCGAATAGTCGTCACCGTTCACGCCACCCAAGGACCCTGCCGAGAACACACCGGTCAGGATTGCGCCGACGATGCCGCCGATGCCGTGCACGCCAAAGACGTCAAGGCTGTCGTCATAGCCAAGCTTGTTCTTCACCACGGTGACAAAGAAGTAGCAGGCAAATACCGCCAGCAAACCCAGAGCAATCGCACCCATTGGGCCGACGGTGCCGCAAGCAGGGGTAATAGCGACAAGGCCAGCTACCATACCCGAAGCCGCGCCAAGCATCGAGGCTTTGCCGCGCTGCAGGCCTTCCAGGGCCGACCAGGTCAGCGTCGCCGCTGCCGTTGCGATAAAGGTGTTGATCATCGCCAAGGTTGCGCCGCCGTTCGACTCGAGGTTCGAGCCGGCGTTGAAGCCAAACCAGCCAACCCAAAGCATCGAAGCGCCGATCATGGTCATCACCATCGAATGCGGTGCCATGTTTTCTTTACCAAGACCAATGCGCTTGCCGATCAGGATGCAGCCAACCAAAGCCGCAACCCCTGCGTTGATGTGCACCACTGTGCCGCCTGCAAAGTCGATTGCGCCAAGGTTAAAGATGTAACCTGCAGCGTCCCAAACCATATGGGCGATCGGGAAATAGGCAAAAGTCACCCAGATAAAGGTGAAGATCAGCACGGCAGAGAATTTCACACGCTCGGCAAAGGCGCCGATGATAAGTGCAGGCGTGATTGCTGCAAAAGTCATCTGAAAGGCGATGAACACGAACTCGGGGATCACCACGCCATCGGTGAAGGTCGCGGCCATGCTGTCGGTGGTTACACCTGCCAGAAACAGCTTACCAAACCCGCCCCAGAACGGCGAAGTGCCGCCGCCAAAGCTGACCGAATAGCCGAAGACGACCCACATAATCATAACCATGCAAGCGATCATCGTCGTCTGCATCAAAACCGACAGCATGTTCTTGCTGCGCACAAGACCGCCGTAGAACAGCGCCAGGCCCGGCAGGATCATGAACAGAACCAAAACGGTCGAGGTCATCATCCAAGACACATCGCCCTTGTCCATCACGGGGGCTGCCGCCTCTGCGGCCGGGGCCGCCGCTTCTTGCGCGAGGGCTGGCAAGGCTGCCAGCATCGCCGCTATGCTAAGTCCAAACTTCTTCATCATCATCTGTCCCCTCTCACAGCGCGTCGTCATCGACGTCGCCGGTGCGCACGCGCAATGCGCTTGCCACATCCAACACGAAAATCTTGCCATCACCGATCTTGCCGGTCCGTGCGGTCTTGGTGATTGTTTCAACCACGGTATCGGCCAGGCTATCTGCCACGACGATTTCGAGCCGCATTTTCGGCACAAAGTTCACCGCGTATTCCGCGCCACGATAGATTTCAGTATGGCCCGACTGCATGCCGAAGCCTTTGATTTCTGTGACCATCATCCCACGCACGCCGATTTCGGTCAGCGCTTCGCGGACCTCGTCGAGCTTGTAGGGCTTAATGGCGGCTATAATCATTTTCACGATGCACCCCTTCGTTTTTACCAAGGCCCGTGATCGGCCCTCGAAAGCAGAAGGCGGCTTTCGCAGCTGCAGCACAAGTTTTCGGCAGCTGCACAGCGCCTGATTCAAGGCATAAGATTATATTTTAGGCAAAATAGGGCGGAAACGCCCAATTTAAGGGCGGCGGCAATTCGCGAATCGACACTGGCACCGCTCCACAAATGATTGCAAAACGGTTAAGGTGGTAAAAACACAAAAACGGAAAGCAGTCGGGCATGGCGGGATCACGGACCAGGGGCGCGCCACTTGTGGCGGATCGGCGCTATGGCGCAGCCAAGCCGGATGCGGCACCGCCTGCGCCGCCTAAAAAGCCAAATCGCAGCCGAAAATCACGGCAAAAGCCGAAACGTGGGATCTTTTCACGGCTGTTTGCTTGGATTGGGCGGCTGATCTGGGCGGTGGTTTGGCGGGTGTCTTTGGTGACAGGCCTGATCTTGGGCGGATTCGTGTTTTACTTTTATCAGCAATTGCCGCCGGTCTCGGCGCTGCTGGATGGGCGCGCCAAGGGTTCGGTGACGTTGCTGGACCGCAACGACACGGTCTTTGCCTGGCGGGGGGAAACCTTTGGCGGGCAAATCACCTCGGACACGGTTTCACCCTTTCTAAAGGACGCGGTGGTCGCGACCGAGGATAAGCGGTTTTATCAGCATTTTGGCGTCAGCCCGCGCGGCATTGCCTCGGCGATCAGCATTAACCTTGCGGCAGGGCGCGGGCCGCTAGAGGGCAACGGCGGCTCGACCATCACCCAGCAGGTGGCGAAATTGCTATGTCTAGGCAAGGTTTACGACCCCAAACAGTGGAAATCCGAGGCAGCCTATGAAGACGACTGCCGGTCTGGTGGGGTCAAGCGCAAGCTGAATGAAATTCCTTATGCTTTGGCGATGGAGGCGAAATATTCCAAGGCCGAGATCCTGACGATCTATTTCAACCGCGCCTATCTGGGCGCAGGCGCGCGCGGCTTTGAAGCGGCAGCGCAGCGCTATTTCGGAATTTCGGCCAATCAAGTTAACCCAGCACAGGCCGCGATGCTGGCGGGGCTGCTAAAAGCACCGTCGAAATATGCCCCCACCAATAACCTGCAGCGTGCGCAAGACCGGGCCAATGTGATTGTAGGCCTGATGCAGGATCAAGGCTATCTGACCAAAGCGCAGGCAGACGAGGCCCGCGCCCATCCCGCCCAGTTGTCAGAGGCCGCGCAGACCAAATCGGGCGGCTTTTTCGCCGATTGGGTGATGGAAAGCGCGCCGAATTTCTTGACCTCGACCACCACCGAAGACGTGATCATGCGGACAACGCTGGATCAGAATATGCAAAAGCAGGCCGAAGAGGGGCTGGCCTTTGTGTTCGACAATAAGATCGCGGCGGGCTCCAAGGCGCAGGCCGCCATTGTGGTGATGAGCGCAAATGGCGCCGTGCGCGCCATGGTTGGCGGGCGCAAGATTGCGGCAGCGGGCAGTTTCAACCGGGCAACCCAAGCGCTGCGGCAGACGGGGTCTTCGTTCAAACCCTTTGTCTATGCGGCGGCGATGGATTTGGGCTGGTCGCCATCTGATTTTGTCGAAGACACGCCTTTGACGATCAATATTCCAGGCTCTGGCCCCTGGAGCCCCGACAATTACGATCATAAATTCAAAGGGCTGATCACGCTGACCCAAGCTTTACAAGAAAGCCGCAACGTGCCTGCGGTGCGGGTAGCCGAAGCGGTGGGCCGCGATGCTGTGCGCAGTGTGGCGCTGGGCTTTGGCATTGAAAGCAGCCTTGCCGCTGGCCCCGCGCTGGCACTCGGCGCCTCGGAATCAACGCTGATCGAGATGACAGGCGCCTATGCCGGCATCCTGAACGGCGGCTCTTCGGTCACGCCCTATGGCTTGGAAGAGTTAAAGTTGAAGGGTGAAACAGACTCGCTGATGGGCGCAGGCGGCGGCATTGGCGAGCGGGTGATCTCGCAGCAGGCCGCAGGGCTGTTGACCTATATGATGTCGCGCGTGGTGGCCGAGGGCACCGGCGCGCGCGCAAAGCTTGCGGATCGGCCGGCGGCGGGGAAGACCGGCACCACCTCTTCGGCGCGGGATGCGTGGTTTATCGGCTTTACCGGCGATTATGTCTGCGGCGTCTGGATCGGCAATGATGACAACTCGCCACTGAAAAACGTCACTGGCGGCACGCTGCCTGCCGAAATTTGGCACGAGGTGATGACCCGGATCGAAGAAGGTGCGCCAATCACTGAACTGCCGATGATTTTGCCCGACACGCGGGTTGCGCCGCAAAACCTTGGCACGGCCTCCGCAAATGGCCAGTCAGTGGATCAGACCGGCACAGCTTCGCAGCCGCTGCTGAACCCGTCTGACAACCAAGTCGAGGCTTTGCTGCGCGAAATTTTCCGCAAAAAACAATAAAGCGCCTTAAGGGGCGCCTTATGTCAGCATAGAATCAAGCAGTCAGGCCGTCTTTAGATCAATGATCAGCGCATCCAGATCGCCCTTGCGCTTATCAAGCATAGAGCCAATCTCGGCCCCTTCGGATGCAAGCATATTGACGCCTTCAATAATGATATTGAAGAACAGGTTGCGCCCAGATTTATCCGAGACATGCCAGCGCAGATCAAACGGCGCTTGGCCGTTCAGCCTCGCCACCGAAACCACCTCGTAAAAGCTTTTCAGCGGGCGCGCATCGGTGACTTCGATCTTGCCACCAATAAATTCGCGGAAGCGCGAGCCATATTTTCGGCTGATATAGCCCTGAAATGCCTTGGTAAAGGCCGCCATCTGTGCCTTACTGGCGGTGCGCGCCGTTGGCCCCAAGGCCCGCTGCGCAATCGCAGTTACATCGGCATAGCGTGAAAAGATCCGCTCGAAATCAACATACATCGCGGTTTCGCTTTTGCCCGAAGCGATGGTTGCATTGATTTCACCGACAGCTTTATCAATCAGCGCACGCGCATCATCGACGGTCAGCGCCAAAGCGGGCAAGGGCAAAGCCATCGCAACCGACCCAAGCGCGAAACCTGCCGCAAAACGGCGACGCGACATCATTGAATGGTTATTTTCCATAGGGATCCTCGTAAGGGTCAATCGCAGCCGCGTCAGGAGCTTGCTGGCCCAATTCATAGCGACGATTTTGCAGATAAAGAAGACGCGACTGCACATAACTGTCTGCACTTCCGTAAAGAATAGAGTCGATCGTTTCGCCATGACGCGCCCGTGCGGCCACCACATCACCGACGCGGGCTGTGGAAACAGCGTAGGATTCCGGCGCTTTAATCAGCGGCGAAAGCGGGTTCAAGGCAAAATCAACAACTTTGCCCGCCGCATCGCGCGCAGTTGATGGGCCAAAAACTGGCAGTTCCATATAATGGCCCTCGCCGACGCCCCAGACATAAAGTGTCTCGCCAAAATCGGTTGGCTTGGCAGGAACACCAGCCGCCGTAGCCGGATCGAAAATACCACCCAGCCCAACGGTGCTGTTCACAAAAAACCGCAGACTGTTGTGCACGGCCTTGCCGATGCGCAGTTGCAAAATATCGTTCACTACATCGCGCGGCGTATCAAGGTTATCGACGAAGTTGTTCAGCCCCGTCGCCACTGGCCCGCGCCCCGTGCCGCCAATCGATGCCGAAACCGGCTTTAGCACCTTGCGATCCAGGCCAATGTTAAAGGCGTGCATCGCACGGTTCTCTTTTTCAAACGGGTCGTTTGGCTGCGCTGAAGCGATTGGCCGTGCACAGCCTGCCACAAGCAACAGACCCGAAAGCGCAAAGGCCTTCAGCGCAAGTGTGGCGGTTTTTGCAAATGCGTCGGGGGTCAAATCAGTCATGCAGCACGTCCCAAATCGTTTTATGGCCTAGAAACACCTTCCGCCTCTTAGGCCAAGCGTTCAGCAGAGTCGAACCACAAGACAACGTCCCGGGCGATTTATGAGCAATTTTGGGCAGATTCTGCCGACAAAACACGCCCCATGAGTGAGAGTTAGGCAATTACCGCACCCCCGTTAACAGGGACTTAGGATTTTTAGCCTCAAATGAAAGGGGTGAGTGCGATTTGTAGGCCTACCTGTGATGCCAAAGTCCGACAGTTTTCCCGGTGCGACTCTGCTGCGCAAGGCGCGGGCGGGGCAGCACCGCCTGCTTTGGGCGGTGGCGGTGTTTTCTGTTTTCGCCAATCTGCTGCAGCTGACTGGCGCGCTTTATATGTTGCAGGTCTATGATCGCGTTCTGGGCAGCCGGTCAGAGCCGACCTTGGTGGCGCTTTCGGGCATAGCTGGGTTTTTCTTCATCGTTTTGGCGGTTTTGGACCATACCCGTGCCCGGATCATGGCGCGGATCGGCGCGCGGCTGCAAGACAGGTTGGACCGGCAGGTCTTTGTCACCGCCCTGCGCAGCCTGACGCTTTGGCCAAATGACATCGCCGCCCAAGCGGCCCAGCGCGATCTAGCGGCGGTTCAGCGGCTCTGGGCCTCGCCAGTGCTGCTGGCGTTGTTTGATATTCCGTGGATCCCGCTGTTTTTTCTGCTGATTTTCGCCTTTCATCCGCTGCTTGGACTTTTGGCACTAGTAGGTGGGGCCACGCTGATTCTGCTGACCTATTTAAACCAAAGACTTTCAAAACAGCCACTTGCCCAGACCAATGCGCAGGCGGTTTTGGCTGACCGGATGTCCGACCAGATCAAGGCAGATGCGGAAACCGTTCAGGCTCTTGGCATGACACAAGCCAGCTTTGATCGCTGGCAAAAGCTGCGACAGGCGGCGCTTGCAACATCGGTCGCGGTCGGTGATCAGATTGGGCTGTTTGGCACGCTATCGCGCAGTTTCAGGATGTTTTTGCAATCGGCCATGCTTGGGCTAGGGGCTTGGCTGGTGCTGAAAGACCAGCTTTCAGCGGGGGCGATGATTGCAGGATCAATTTTGCTTGGTCGCGCTCTGGCCCCGATTGAGCAGGCCATCGCACAATGGGCAACGGTTTCGCGCGCGCAGGAAGGCTGGACGCGCTTGTCGCTGCTGCTCTCGCGCTTGCCCGAGGCGGCTGCGCGCACGGCGCTTCCCGTTCCAAAGGCGCAGCTTGAGGTGCAAAATCTGACGGTTGCTGCCCCAGCGGGCAGGCAGCCTGCGCTGCGCGGGGTCAGCTTTCAGCTGCAATCGGGCCAAGCGCTGGGGGTCATTGGCGCCTCGGGTGCGGGCAAATCCAGCCTTGCCCGCGCGATCATCGGCGCGTGGCAGCCTGCGGTGGGGCAGATCCGTTTGGGTGGCGCGCGATTGGAACATTATGACCCAGAGGTTTTGGGCCGCTATATCGGGTATCTGCCGCAACGCATCAGCCTGTTCGACGGCACAATTGCCGAAAATATCGCAAGGCTGCAGGTGGGCGCCACCGACGCCAAGGTAATCGCCGCCGCCCAAAAAGCCGCCGCTCATGAGATGATTCTTGCGCTGCCAGAAGGCTATGACACCAAGCTGTCGCAGACCGATTGCCGGCTGTCGGGCGGGCAAATTCAACGCATTGCGCTTGCGCGCGCGCTTTATGGCGATCCCGTTCTCTTGGTGCTGGACGAGCCGAATTCCAACCTCGACAACGACGGCACCCTTGCCCTGAACCTTGCGATCAAGACGACAAAAGCGGCTGGTGGCGTGGTGATCATCATGGCGCATCGCCCCGCCGCAATCCAAGAATGTGATGCGCTTTTGATGCTGGAAGACGGGCTGTGCCGCGCCTTTGGTCCGCGCGATGCGGTGCTGCGACGGCTGGTGAAAAACCAAACCCAGATCGTCGCTGCGATGGATTTGGGCGGTGCGGCATGACCGAAAGCCTCAGCCCTGCTTTGTCGGCGCGTGGATTGGTGATGCTGGGGTTTGTCAGCCTTGCAGCCCTGATCGGTGGCTTTGGCGGCTGGGCGTATTTTGCGAGAATAGACAGCGCAATAATCGCCATGGGGCAGGTCGAGGTCGATCAGAACAAGCAGATCGTACAGCATCCAGACGGCGGCGTGGTTGCCGAAATCGCGGTAAAAGAGGCGCAAAAGGTGCGGGCAGGCGATCTGTTGCTGCGGCTGGACGGCACGCTTTTGCGTTCAGAATTAGATCTGGTCGAAGCGCAGCTATATCAGGACATCGCCCACAGCGACCGCCTGCGTTCCGAACTGACCGATAGGCCTAAGCCTGCCTTTTCCCCGATGTTACAGCAGCTTGCCGTGATACGACCTGATGTTGCCGCGCTGATAGCGCAGCAAAGCCAGCTTTTTGATCAGCGCCAAGCAAGCCTGCAGCGCCAAGCTGCGCAATTGGCGACCCGGCAGCTTCAGATCGCTCAACAGGCAAAGGCAATCACAGCGCAGATCACGGCGACGCAACGGCAGGTTTTCTATATAAATCATGATCTTAACACAAAGCTTGCGCTTCAAAACCAGGGTCTGATGCAATCTGCGCAGGTGCTTGATTTGCAACGCGAGGCGGCGCGGCTTCAGGGCGAATTGGGCGCTTTGGCGGCCGCCCGTGCCCAGGCCACAGAACGCGTAACCGAGGTGGAGCTTGAAGCCCTGCGCCTGAAAGACGCGCGTCAAAGCGCCAATAGCGCCGAATTGCAGGATCTTGGCCCAAGGCTGCTGACCCTTTGGGAACGCCAACGCAGGCTGACCACGCAGATCGCGCAATTAGAAATCAGGGCGCCCGTGGCCGGCGTGGTTTTGGGGTTGCAGGTGACAGCCCGTCGCGCGGTGCTACGTCCAGCCGACCCTATTCTTTACATCGTGCCGCAGGACCGGCCGCTGATCGTTTCGGTCAAACTGCCGCCGCTGCACCGCGACGAAACCTATGTTGGGCAGCGGGTGCGCCTGGCCTTTCCGGCGTTTTCCGCGCGCAACACGCCGGCCATTTTCGGCCATCTGACCGGGCTTTCCGCCGATACGCTGCGCGATCCCCAAAGCCAAGCCGCCTATTACCGCGCCGATATTGCCATTAACCCCGATGAGCTGACCAAACTGGCGACAACGCCCTTGCTGCCCGGCATGCCGGTCGAGGCATTCATGGAAACCGGCGCGCAGTCCCCCATGCACTATCTGCTCAAACCCTTCATCGACTATTTCGCGATGGCGATGCGGGAAAGCTAGGCTTGTTGCTCCGACAGCCGGGCCTTGCCCCATCGCGCGCCGCAAGCTAGCCTGCGGCAAAATTGAACAGGAGACTGCCATGTCGACGATCGAAGCCCGCCTTGCAGAACTTGGTGTTAGCCTGCCCGACGCGCCTGCTCCGGCGGCAAATTACGTGCCCTTTGTTGTGGTTGGCAATCTTGTGCATATTTCGGGGCAGATCAGCCAAACTGCGGCGGGGCTGACCAAAGGCAAACTTGGCGCAGATATGACGGTTGAAGCTGGAGCAGAGGCCGCGAAATCCTGTGCGATTTCGCTGCTGGCACAGCTGAAAAAGGCCTGCGACGGCGATCTTTCGCGCTTGGTGCGGGCGGTTAAACTGGTGGGCTTTGTCAATTCGACCGCAGATTTCACCGATCAGCCCAAGGTGATCAACGGCGCGTCAGACTTTCTGGTGGCCGCATTGGGTGACGCGGGGCGGCATGCGCGTTCGGCGGTTTCGGCGGCATCGCTGCCGCTTGGCGTCGCGGTGGAAATCGAAGGCATTTTCGAGATACGCTGATGCGCGCTCCTCTTCCTGCCGCCTTCTTAACCACGCCGATTGCACATCGCGCCTATCATAATCGCGCCGCGCGCCGCCCCGAGAATTCTCGGGCGGCGATAAAGGCGGCGATAGAGGCCGGCTATGCCATTGAAATTGATCTGCAACTTTCGGCGGACACCATCGCGATGGTGTTTCACGACGAAGACCTGGGGCGGCTGACCCAGGCTTCTGGTCTGGTCGCAAACCATAGCGCTGCGGACTTGGGCCAGATCAAGCTGCGCGACAGCGACGAAGGCATCCCAACCTTGACAGAGGTGCTGGAACTGGTTGCAGGGCGCGTGCCGCTGCTGATCGAGATCAAAGATCAAACCGGGCTGATGTCTGAAACCGATGGCCAGTTAGAGAAGGCAACGGCGGCAGAGCTTGCGCATTATGTGGGCCCGGTTGCGGTGATGTCGTTCAACCCGCATGCGATTGCGCGCATGGCCAGTCTTGCGCCACAGATCGCGCGGGGGCTGACCACTTCGGCCTATGATCCGGCCGATTGGGCGCCGCTGCCGGCGCAAACCTGCGCCGATTTGCGCGCGATTCCCGATTATGATCGCGCGCTTTGCAGCTTTATCAGCCACGAGGCCGCCGATCTGGCCGCCCCGCGGGTGGCAGAGTTGCACGCACAGGGTGCAGCGATTTTGTGCTGGACGATCAAATCTGCCAAAGCCGAGGCAATAGCGCGCAATTATGCGCAGAATATCACCTTCGAAGGCTATGCGGCCTTGCTTCCGGCCTAGGCTGCTCCATGTTGTGGCACAGCACAGACGGGGGCTAAGGTGTCACTGCAAGCCGATCTTCTGAACGGAATGTCCGAGATTTCTGCCCAAGACTGGGATGCTTTGGCTTGCCCCGAGGGCAGGGCGATTGACCCTTTTACCACGCATCGGTTTTTGGCAGCGCTGGATGCTTCGGGCTCGACCGGCAAGGGCAGTGGCTGGCAAACTCGCCCTTTGGTGCTGCGCGATGGTGCGGCCGTAGCGGCGCTGCCGCTTTATGTCAAATCGCATAGTCAGGGCGAATATATCTTTGACCATGGCTGGGCGCAGGCCTTAGAGCGCGCGGGCGGCAGCTATTACCCCAAACTGCAAGTTGCAGTGCCCTTCACCCCTGCCACCGGCAGGCGGTTTCTGGGCGATCCAAAATGGCGCGAAACCCTGCTGGAAACCGCGATTTCGATCGCGGATCAAAACGGCCTGTCTTCGCTACATTTCACCTTTTGCACCGAGGAAGAGGCAGAGGCGCTGGCCGGAAAGCACGGGCTGTTGCACCGGATCACTCAGCAGTTTCATTGGGAAAACAACGGCTACGCTGACTTTGACGGCTTTTTGGCAGCCCTTTCCAGTCGCAAGCGCAAGATGATCCGCAAGGAACGCGAAACCGCGCGGGCCTCTGGCCTGACCATACGCAACCTAACCGGCGCGCAAATCGAACCGCAGCATTGGGATGCGTTTTGGCAGTTTTACCAAGACACCGGCGCGCGCAAATGGGGCACGCCCTATCTGACCCGTAGCTTTTTCGACGAACTGCAACGCACAATGCGCGACGATGTGCTGTTGGTGCTGGCCTTTGACGGCGAAACGCCGGTCGCGGGGGCGCTGAATTTCATCGGACGCGAGACGCTGTTTGGCCGCTATTGGGGCTGCACGCAGGAACATCCCTGTTTGCACTTTGAACTGTGCTACTATCAGGCGATCGAATGGGCCATCGCCAACGGCTTGGCCCGTGTCGAAGCCGGCGCGCAGGGCGAACACAAACTTGCGCGCGGTTATCTGCCAACACCGGTGCATTCGCTGCACTATATTGCCGATCCGTCGTTTCGCGATGCCGTGGCGCGCTATTTGGCAGAAGAACGTCGCGCGGTGGATGAAGAGATCGAGGTGTTGACCGCCTATGGCCCCTTCCGCCGCGTTGAAACCGAAGATTGAAAGGAAAATTCATGGCTGACTTGCTTTCCAGCGAAGCACGCACCGCCAATCTGCCCGGCTTGGGCGAAACCGGCTGGGGGGCGGTGGCGGGGCGTGATGCGATCCGCAAGATCTGGAAGTTTCGCAATTTCTCAGAGGCTTGGGGCTTTATGACCCGCGCGGCGCTTGCGGCGGAAAAGCTGAACCATCACCCCGAATGGTCGAACAAATATAATATCGTCGATGTCACCTTGGTGACCCATGATTGCGACGGCCTGTCGGATCTGGATCTGAAGCTGGCCAGTCTGATGGACAAAGCCGCAGGCCCGGCCGAAGTGATCCGTGATCACTCCGAACCGATTTCCTGTCTGTGCGAGACCCGCGCCAAGGGGCACGGGCTCGCCTAGGGTTAGATCGCGGCCAGCATCGCCTCGCCACCCGAGATGTCGCATTGACCGGCGTTTTCTTCGGCGTGCAAAACCTTGACCACACCATCAACCGCATAAAGCGCATAGCGCTTGGAGCGGTCAAAGAAGCCAATCGGCGGCACGGTAAAGTTCATCCCGATGGCCTTGGTAAAGGCGCTGTCGACATCGCCCAGCATGGTGATGCCGGCCGAAGTTGCCCCCGTGCTGTCGCCCCAAGCCTTCATCACAAAGGCATCATTGACTGAAACGCAGATCACCTCGTCAACGCCTTTTGCGGCCAGTTTGTCTTGGGTGCGGATAAAGCTTGGCACATGCGCGCTGGTGCAGGTGCCGGTATAGGCCCCGGGCAAACCAAAGATCACCACTTTGCGGCCCGCCAGCTTGGCGGCCAGCGACACGGATTCCGGGCCATTCGCGCCCATGACCTGAAGTTGTGCGTCCGGCAGTGTTGCACCTACTGAAATCGTCATAATATCTCCCCTTCGCGTTGCGTTTTCTTGCTGTGCAGATATAGGCTTTGCAACAGACATCGACCAGAGGGGTTGGCAAAATGGACGTAGTTGTGATCGGCGCGGGTCAAGCGGGGGCGGCGGTTGCGGCCAAACTGCGGGCTTTGGGTCACGACGGGTCTATCACCTTGATCGGCGAAGAAACCGCGCCGCCCTATCAGCGCCCGCCCTTGTCAAAAGCCTATTTGCTGGGGCAGATGGAGGCTGAACGGCTGTGGCTGCGGGGGCCCGAGTTTTACGCCGACAACGCGATTGATCTGCGCTTGGGTCATCCTGTGCAAGCAATTGATCCGGTGAAGAAAACCGTGACAGTCGGGCTTGAGACTCTGACCTATGATCAGCTGGTTCTGGCCACAGGATCCATCCCGCGTCGGTTGCCAGCGGCGATTGGCGGTGGCTTGGACGGCGTCTTTACCGTGCGCAGCCTGGCCGATGTTGATGTAATGCAGCCCGAATTTGTGGCTGGGCGGCGGCTGATCATCGTGGGCGGCGGCTATATTGGGCTGGAGGCTGCCGCAGTGGCCGCCAAGCTGGGGCTGGATGTTACGGTTTTAGAGATGGCGCCGCGGATTTTGCAGCGCGTCGCCTCGCCCGAGACCAGCGCCTATTTCCGCGACCTGCATCAGGCGCATGGAGTGAAAATCCTTGAGGCAACCGGGCTTGACCGCCTGCTGGGCGAGGTCAGGGTGACGGGGGCGCGTCTGACCGATGGCCGCGAATTGCCTGCCGATTTTGTCATCGTCGGCGTCGGAATCATGCCTGCAACCGCGCTTGCCGAACAGGCTGGACTGGAGATTGACAATGGCATCAAAACCGGCGCTTTGGGCCGCACCTCTGATCCGTCGATCTGGGCGGCGGGCGATTGCGCCAGCTTTCCGCATGGCGCCGGGCGGCTGCGCTTGGAATCTGTGGGCAATGCGATTGATCAGGCCGAAGCGGTGGCCGAAAACATCCTGGGCGCGAACCAGCCCTATGTTGCGAAACCGTGGTTTTGGTCGGATCAATATGACTGCAAGCTGCAAATCGCAGGGCTGAACACGGGCTATGACAGCATCGTGACGCGCGGGCCGGAAGGGGCGTCGGTGTCGTTCTGGTATTATTGCGGCGATCAGCTTTTGGCCGTCGATGCCATGAATGATCCGCGCGCCTATATGGTGGGCAAGCGCTTGATCGAAGCCGGCAAATCTCCCAGCAAGGCCATGGTCGCGGACCCAAACCTTGCGCTGAAAAGCCTGCTGACCGCATGAGGATTATCGGCGGCACGGCGCGGGGGTTGCACCTAAGCCCGCTTGGCGAAGGCGATGCAGCGGCGCATTTGCGTCCCACTTCGGACCGCGTGCGCGAGTCGATCTTTAATCTGCTGATCAATGGCGGCTACGGCAACCCCTTGCGCGGCGCGCGGGTGTTGGATGTCTTTGCAGGCACCGGCGCGCTTGGGCTAGAGGCGCTGTCACGCGGCGCGGCCGAGGCGGTTTTCATTGAAAACGGCGCAACCTCGACTGCCATTCTAAAGCGCAACATCGCGCTGATGCGGGCAGAGCCGCGCTGCGAGATCTTGCGGCGCGATGCCCTGAAACCGGGGATCAATCCGGGTGCGGCGTTTGACGTGGTGTTTCTGGACCCGCCCTATGGCAAGGCGATGGGCGAGGCGGCTTTGCAGGCGCTGCGACCGTGGCTTGCCGCCGAGGCGCTTGTGATCTGGGAAGAAAACCTAAAACCAGCGACGCCCGACGGGTTTATACAGCTGGATCAGCGCAAATATGGCGATACTTTGGTGACGATCCTGAGGGCCGAGCCATGACCCCTTCGGCTGTGCTGTTTGATTGCGACGGCGTGGTGGTGGACAGCGAAGGGCAGACCTTTGCCCTGCTGGGCGCGGAATTGGCGGGCTATGGTCTGCATCTGACGCGGGCGCAGATGGAGCAGCTGTTTCTGGGCGGCACCATTCAGGGTGTGTTTGACGCCGCGCGCGCATTAGGGGCCAATCTGCCTGCGGGCTGGGTGGCGGATTTTTACGAAAAAATCTATGCAGATCTGGCACTTGGCACCAATCTGATCGACGGAATCGAGGCGGTGCTGGACGCGCTGGACGCAAGCGGCGTGCCCTATGCTATCGGCTCGAATGGGTCAGAGGCCAAGATGGCGGTGACGCTGGGCCAACATCCGCAGCTTTTGGCGCGCTTTGGTGGCCATGTCTATTCGGGCCAAAGCCTTGGCAAACCCAAACCTGCGCCTGATCTTTACCTTTACGCCGCAGCCCAGCTTGGCGCCGATCCTGCCCACGCGGTTGTGATCGAAGACAGCCCAAACGGGGCGATGGCAGCGCGTGCGGCGGGGATGCGCTGCTTTGGATATGCGCCACATGGCAATGCAGCCTTAGCGGCGGTCGGCGCAGACCTGTTCAGCGAAATGAAAGACCTGGCCGCACTGTTGCGGCTTTAGCCATAGGTCGGATGGAACTTGCCTGCGGGCGAAAGCGTAAAGATCTCGCAGCCCGTGGCCGTCACACCGACAGAATGTTCAAACTGCGCGGACAGCGATTTATCGCGGGTCACGGCGGTCCAGTCATCGGCCAAAACCTTGGTTTCCGGGCGGCCAAGGTTCACCATCGGCTCGATGGTGAAAAACATCCCCTCTTCCAAGACCTCGCGGGCATTGGCGCGGCCATAGTGCAGCACGTTTGGCGGCGCGTGGAACACCCGACCCAGCCCATGGCCGCAGAAATCGCGCACCACCGACATGCGGTTGGACTCGACATAAGACTGAATGGCAAAGCCGATGTCGCCAAAGGTATTGCCCGGCTTCACCGCCGCAATGCCGCGCATCAGCGCCTCGTGGGTGACTTCGATCAGCCGTTCGGCCTTGCGCGGGGCATTGCCTGCAACATACATCCGGCTGGTGTCGCCAAACCAACCCTCGACGATCACCGTCACGTCAATGTTCAGAATATCACCATCTGCCAGGATCTTAGCGCCCGGAATGCCATGACAGACGACATGGTTGACCGAGATGCAGGAGGCGTGCTGATAGCCCTTATAGCCGATGGTGGCCGAGGTAACGCCGCGCCGGACGATCTCTTCGCGGATGAAATCATCAATGGTTGCAGTCGAGACCCCGACTTTGACGTAATCAATCGCCATGTCCAGAATTTCAGCGGCGATCCGACCTGCTTCGCGCATGCCTGCAAAATCTGCATCCTCATAGATGCGAATGCCATCTTTTGTCACTCGACCACGGATATCTTCCACGCGCTAGCCCTCCGGTTTCGTCCTAGATAGGACAAGCCGCGCGGCAACGCCAGACCCAGGCGGCAATCTGCCGGCAGTTGGCGAAGCGTCGGGGGTTTGAAAGCGCCCTTTCGCGCCCTATACCAGTTTTAACCCAGTGGAGAACACCATGCCCAACCCAACCGCCGCCATGCTTGTGATCGGGGACGAGATCCTGTCAGGACGCACACGCGATTCCAATATGCACTTTATCGCCAATGCGCTGACCGCGCGGGGCATTGATCTGGCCGAGGTGCGCATTGTCGCCGATGTCCATGCCGAGATTGTCGCGGCAGTGCAGGCGCTTTCGGCAAAATATGATCATCTGTTCACTTCGGGAGGCATTGGCCCGACGCATGATGACATCACTGCCGATGCTGTGGCTGCGGCCTTTGGCGTGGGCATCAGCCACCGCGCTGATGCGATGGAACTTTTAGGTGCGCATTATGCCCGCCAAGGCATGGAGTTTAACGCTGCCCGCCAGCGGATGGCGCGGATCCCAGATGGAGCTGTATTGATCGAAAACCCGGTGTCGGTCGCGCCGGGGTTTAGCCTTGGCAATTGCCATGTGATGGCGGGGGTGCCCAAGGTGTTCGAGGCCATGGTCGCCTCGGTTTTGCCGTTGCTGACCGGCGGCGCGCCTTTGGTGACGCAAAACCTGCGGCTGATGCTGGGCGAAGGCACGGTGGCCGAAGGCTTTGGCGCTTTGGCGGCAGAGTATCCTGATCTGTCGATGGGCTCTTATCCTTTCACCCAAGATGGGGCTTACGGCACCAATCTGGTGATCCGGGGCGCCGATGGCGCGCAGGTTGCCACCGCCATGGCGCGACTGACGGCGATGTTTGCGCCATGAGTTTTGATCTGCGCGGGGTGATGGAGGCGACTTGGCCTGCGGCCCGCACGCAGGCGGTGGAGCCATGGCTGATCCGCGAGGGGCAAGGCGGCGGGCAACGGGTGATGGCAACCTCACCGCGCCCAGGCTGGACGGTGCAAGACATTCCGCTGGCCGAGGCCGCGATGCAGGCGCTGGGCCAGCCGTTGATTTTTGTGATCTATCCGGCTGAAGAGGCGCTGGATGCAGCACTTGCGGCGCAGGGCTATCGCCTGGTCGATCCGGTTGTCTGCTACGCGGCCAAGATCACAGATCTGGCGCTGCCGCCGCCCGATTATATGACCACCTTTCCGCATTGGCCGCCGATGGCGATTGCCGAAACCCTGTGGCAAGAGGGCGGCATTGGCCCTGCGCGCGTGGCGGTGATGGCGCGGGCAAAGGCACCCAAGGTGGCGATTTTGGGCCGTGCCAATGACCGCGCGGCAGGCGTGGCCTTTGTCGCCCTGCATGAGGGCACCGCGATGCTGCACGCGCTAGAGGTCACACCCGCCCAGCGTCGGCAGGGTGCCGCCAACAATATCTTGCGGGCCGCGGTGAAATGGGCACAAGATAATGGCGCGCATAGCTTTTCCTTGGTGGTGACCGAAGCCAATACAGCTGCACGCGCGCTTTATACTTCTCTTGGTTTAGAGCTTGTGGGACAGTATCATTATCGTCGGAAATAACCCTTCAAGGGGCCGAGCAGGTGTTTGTGCGGTTAGATAAAACTGTTTTCCTTGGCCTGGCGCTTTTGGGCGCAATGGTGCATCCGCTTTGGGCGGAGCCCGATCTGGTTTTGACCTTTCCAGCCGCCGCCGAACAGACAGCCGAAAGCCACGAGATCGGCAGCTTCGCGCTTGCCTCTGGCGCTTTTGTCGCAGGAAAAGCCGCGATGGTACAGGGGGTGGGGCAGCTGCGGCAAGTGGCGTGGCGGCTTGCGATTGCGCGCCCAGCAACCAAGGATCTGATGCAGGATTTGACGCTGCAGGTGGTGCAAGCCGGCTATCAACCGATCTTCGAGTGCAGTGATCAGGCCTGTGGTGGTTTCGATTTTCGGTTTTATATCAAAACTTTGCCGGAACCCGCCTTGCATATTGATCTGGGCGATTTCCGCTATCTTTTGGCGCAGCGGCAGGGTCAGGCGGGGCTGGACTATGCCAGTCTTTTGGTCTCGCGCGGGGCAGAGGCGGGCTTTGTGCAACTGACCCTCGCGGACAGTGCGGCCCCACCGCCTGTTGACGCGCAAAGCAATCTGGCACTTGCCTTGACGGCGGCGCAAAAGGTGGTGCTAGAGGATCTGGATTTCCCCGCAGGCTCGGCCAGTCTTGCGCCAGGCGATTACGCCAGCCTGCGCGATTTGGCGGCTTGGTTGCAGGCAGATCCCAAACGGCGGGTGACTTTGATCGGTCATACCGATGCCACGGGATCGCTTTCTGGCAATATTGCGCTGTCAAAAAAGCGTGCTGCCAGCGTGCAGGCGCTGCTGCTGGCAAAATTTGACCTAAAGCCAGAGCAGGTCGATTTCGACGGGCTGGGCCCCGCCGCACCGCGCGCTGACGACGCCACCGCAGCTGGCCGCGCGCTGAACCGGCGGGTCGAGGTCGTGGTTTCGCCGCAAGGTTAACAGGATGTGAACGGCGCGGCGGCAGCCATAACTGATTTTTGACGCCCCGCCGCGATGCTTTTGATCCAAACAGCCCATGCCGGAGCGCCAAAATGGATCAAACCCCTCGCCTTGCCCTGCCCTATATCGCGCCCTCGCAGGCGCAAAAACACGTCCCCCATAACGAGGCGCTGCGACAGTTGGATGCGGTGGTGCAATTGGTGCTGCAAACTGCCAGTGCAGAGACCCCGCCCGCATTGCCCGCTGATGGGCAAGTTTGGGCTTTGGGCGCAGCCCCTGTCGGCGATTGGGCCGGACAGGCGGGCAAACTGGCGGTTTGGGCAGACCCCGCTTGGCAGTTCGTGGCACCGCAATCAGGCTGGCGGGCTTGGGATCTGACGACTTCGGCTTTGGTCTATTGCGACGGCGCGCAGTGGCTGGCCGTGCCTGCAAGCCTTGGCACGCCGGCCAGTCTTGGCATCAATGCCAGCGCCGATACCACAAACCGTTTGGTGGTGGCCAGTGATGCCAGCCTGTTCACCCATGACGGCGCGGGCCATCAGATCAAGATCAACAAGGCAAACGCCAGCGACACCGCAAGTCTGCTTTATCAAAGCGGCTGGGCGGGGCGTGCCGAAATGGGGCTGAGCGGCAGCGACGATTTTGCCATCAAGGTCAGCGCCAATGGCAGCGATTGGCTGGCTGCGCTGGTGATCGACAAGGCGACGGGGCACGCGGGCTTTGGCACCTATGCCCCCGCCCGCGCGGTGCATATTGCAAGCGTGCTGCGGCTTGAACCCTCGGCGGCACCTGCAAATCCTGCGGCGGGCGATATTTACTATGACAGCACCAGCAATAAGCTGCGCTGCCATGATGGCACGCTTTGGCACGACCTATTCTAGGATCAGCGCGCGCACTTTCGCCTCGATCTGGGCGGCGTCCATGCCTGCGACCTGATACATCGCCTCGGGGCTGGCCTGATCAATAAAGATGTCGGGCAGCACCATCGAGCGAAACTTGAGGCCGCGGTCAAACACGCCCTCATCGGCCAAAAGCTGGGCGACATGGCTGCCAAAGCCGCCGACAGCGCCTTCCTCGATGGTGATCAGCGCCGCATGGTCGCGGGCAAGCGCCAAGATCAGCTCGCGGTCCAGCGGTTTGGCGAAACGGGCATCGGCAATCGTGGGGGTAATGCCTTGGGCCGCCAGAGATTCGGCGGCCTTTTGCACCTCGGACAGGCGGGTGCCAAACGACAGCAGCGCAACCTTTGCGCCCTGTTGAATGATCCGCCCCTTGCCGATTTCAAGCGGAGTGCCGCGCGCGGGCATCTCGACGCCGGTGCCTTCGCCGCGCGGATAGCGAAAGGCGATCGGCCCATCGTTATGCGCGGCGGCGGTGGCGACCATATGCATCAGCTCGGCCTCATCGGCGGCAGCCATCACCACCATGCCGGGCAAATTGGCCAAAAACGCCACATCAAAGCTGCCCGCATGGGTGGCACCATCGGCCCCCACCAGCCCCGCGCGGTCGATGGCAAAGCGCACCGGCAAACGCTGAATGGCGACGTCATGCACCACTTGATCATAGCCGCGCTGCAAGAAGGTCGAATAAATCGCGCAAAACGGCTTCATCCCGCCTGCCGCCAGGCCTGCTGAAAAGGTCACCGCGTGCTGTTCGGCAATGCCGACGTCAAATGTGCGTTTTGGAAAGCGCGCCCCGAACAGATCCAGCCCGGTGCCATCGGGCATGGCGGCGGTGATTGCGACGATTTTATCGTCGGCCTCTGCCTCGGCGATCAGCGCCTGGGCGAAGGTTTTGGTATAGCTTGGCGCGTTCGAGGCGGCCTTGACCTGCACCCCCGTCAGCACATCAAACTTGCCTGTTGCATGGCCCTTGTCGCGCGCAGCTTCGGCGGGGGCATAGCCCTTTCCCTTTTTGGTCAGCACATGGATCAAGGTCGGCCCGGTAGCGCGGGCATAGGCTGTTCGCAGCACCGGCAACAGTTGGTCAAGGTCGTGGCCATCGATGGGGCCGATATAAGAAAACCCCAGCTCTTCGAACAAAGTGCCACCCACCGCCATGCCTTTAAGCATTTCCTTGGCGCGGCGCGCACCTTCTTGAAAGGGTTCGGGCAGCAAAGACACCACACCCTTGGCCGCCGATTTCAGGTCTTGAAACGGCTCGCCCGCATAGATACGGCTGAGATAGGCCGACAAAGCCCCCACAGGCGGGGCAATCGACATCTCGTTGTCGTTCAGGATAACGAACATCCGCTTTTTCAGATGGCCCGCGTTGTTCATCGCCTCGAAGGCCATGCCAGCCGACATCGACCCGTCGCCGATCACCGCCACCGCATCGCCCGGATCGCCGCCCAGATTGGCGGCCATTGTAAAGCCAAGCGCTGCGGAAATCGACGTCGAGCTATGTGCCGCGCCAAAGGGGTCAAAGACAGATTCGCTGCGTTTGGTAAAGCCCGAGAGCCCGCCTTCGGTGCGCAGCGTGCGGATCCGCTCGCGGCGACCGGTCAGGATTTTATGCGGATAGCATTGGTGCCCGACGTCCCAGATGATTTTATCGCGCGGCGTGTTGAACACGGCATGCAGCGCAACCGTCAGTTCGACCACGCCCAGCCCAGCGCCCAGATGCCCGCCAGTGACAGAGACCGCAGAGATGGTTTCCGCCCGCAGATCATCGGCCAAAAGCCTCAGCTCGCGGTCCGAAAAGCCCTTCATATCGGCGGGCAGCTTCACACGGTCAAGCGTGGGGGTCACGGGACGGTTCGGCATATTTCCTCAGCTTTCCCGCGCGATCACGAAACGGGCACAGTCGATCAGGTTTCGGGCAGGCGCGCCATAGGGCGCAAGGCAGTCGCAGGCTTCGGCCACAAGAGAATTGGCGCGCGCGCGGGCCGCTTCAAGCCCCAGCAAAGACACAAAGGTGGCTTTACCGGCTTGGGCATCTTTTTGCAGCCGCTTTCCGGCTTTGGTGGCATCGCCGGTCACATCAAGAATGTCGTCTGCGATCTGAAAGGCAAGGCCCAGCGCATCGGCATAGGCGCGCAGCGGGGCGGGATCAGCCCCTGCGATCACGGCCCCTGCTTGGGCCGAAAACTGGATCAACGCGCCTGTTTTACCCGCCTGAAGGGCTGTGATCTGCGCAAGGGTCAAAGGATTTGCTGCGGTTTCAGCGGCGATATCAAGCGCTTGGCCGTAGACCATGCCATCGGCCCCTGCAGCACGCGCAAGACCCGCGACCAAGGCGATGCGCACCTCGGCAGATCCAAGCGCAGGGTCGGTCAGCAGCTCGAAGGCAAGGGTTTGCAGCGCATCGCCTGCAAGGATCGCCGTGGCCTCATCCCATTTGCGGTGCAGCGTCGGCAGACCACGGCGCAGATCGTCGTTATCCAGCGCCGGCAGATCATCATGCACAAGCGAATAGGCGTGCATCGCTTCGACAGCGGCGGCGGCATGCAGAGCGCAAGACGCCTTGACCCCCAACATCCGCGCCGATTCCAGCACCAGAAAGCCGCGCAGCCGTTTGCCCCCCGCAGAAGCATAGGCCATTGCATGGATCACGGCTTGATCGGGTTTGGCGGCAAAGGCCGTATCAAGCCGCGCTTGGATCAACGCGGCATCGGCAGCAAGACGGGCCGGAAAGCTCACATCCCCTCCACCGCAGTGGTGCTGACGGCGCGGCCTTCGGCGGCGCGGATCAGCTCGACTTTTTCTTCGGCATTTTTCAATTTTTCGGCGCAATGAGCTTTCAGCGCAGCCCCGCGTTCGTAAAGCGCGATGCTTTGTTCGAGCGCCACTTCGCCGCGTTCCAACTGGGTGACCACAGTTTCCAAAGCGGCCATCGCCTCTTCAAAACTCATCTCTGCCACGGCTTTCGCGACGGCGGGCTTGTCGGTCATCGGCTGCGCTCCTGTAAAACACCAACATGGGCTGCGACCGAAGCCGTCAGCGCAGGCAGATCATAGCCGCCCTCTAAACAGGATACCACCCGCCCGTGACAGAAGGTATCGGCCAAATCGCAAATGCGCTGCGTCAGCCAAGCGAAATCTTCCGCCTGCCACTCCAGCCCTGCCAACGGGTCATCGGCATGGGCGTCAAAACCGGCACTGACAAGGATCAACTCGGGGCGAAAGGCGGCGATACGGGGAAAGATCACCGCCTCATAGCCTGCGCGCATCGAACCACCCCCGCTGCCATCGCGCAGCGGCAGATTGACGATTTGCCCATGCGCGCCAAACTCGCGCGGCCTGCCGGATCCGGGATAAAGCGGCATCTGATGGCTGGAACAAAACAGCGCGCGGGGTTCATGCCACAAAAGATCTTGGCTGCCATTGCCGTGATGCACATCGAAATCGACAATCGCCAGCCGTGACAGCCCGTGATGATCAAGCGCACGCTTGGCGGCAATGGCGAGGGTGCCAAACAGACAAAAGCCCATCGCGGTTTCGGTTTCGGCGTGATGCCCCGGCGGGCGGGCCGCAACAAAGGCGTTGCGCGCAGAGCCTGCAACCACCGCATCGACCGCCGCACAGGCGCCACCCACCGCCCGAAACGCCGCTTCGAGCGATCCGACAGAAAGATAGGTATCGCCATCAACCTGCGCAAAACCACTTGTCGGGGCAGCCGCGCGCAGACGGTCAAGATAGGCCTGGGGATGGCAGCGCAGCACTTCGGCATCGGCGGCAAGCGGGGCGTCTTCGAACCGCAGATCCAGCCCTGCCAAAGCGGCATCCACCGCTGCCAGACGGGCCACCTGTTCAGGATGGCCCGCGGGGGTGACATGCCCTGCAAAGGCACTATGGCGGAAACACAGGGTTGTCATCATCGGTCTTTGTTTGGATCAGCCCTGCTCGTCTGGCAGTCCAGCGCAGCTTGCAAGCCAACCCTGCTGCGCGTCAAGTCAATCGCAGCAGCTAAAACCTTGCAGCGTCTTAATCGGGCTGTAGCATATAGCCTTCGCCGCGCACGGTTTGCAGATAGCGCGGCTGTTTCGGGTCGGTTTCAATCTTGCGGCGCAGCCGGGTGATTTGCACGTCAACCGCGCGCTCTTGGCCGCCGCCCTCTTCGCGTGGCAGATCTCCAACCAGTCGGTCGCGTGACAGCGCCACCCCGGGCTGCGCGGCAAAGACCCGCATCAGGCCCGCTTCGGTCGAGGTCAGCCGCACCAACTCATTGCCCTGCCACAGCTCGCCGCGATCAATGTCATAGCGCACTTGACCCAAATGCAGCACCTTTGGCACCGCCCCGGTGGTGGTTTGCGCAGGCATCCGGCGCAAAATGGCGTTGATTCGCAGCAAAAGTTCTTTGGGCTCGAAGGGCTTTACAAGATAATCATCCGCCCCCGCCTCTAGCCCCTCGATGCGGTTGGCGGTTTCACCCTTGGCGGTCAGCAGCAAGATCGGCACCGAAAGCCTGCGGCGCAGATCGCGGGTCAGGCTGATGCCATCTTCGCCCGGCATCATCACATCCAAGACCAGCATATCAAATTCCAGCCCCGCCAAAAGCCTGCGCGCCTGCTGCGCATCGCGGGCCACAGAGACCAGAAAGCCGTTGCGGATCAGGAATTTCTGCAACAGACCGCGAATGCGTTCGTCATCGTCCACGACCAAAAGATGGGCGGCAAGATCGCTCATGGCGCGCCTTCCTTCAGGGTCAGATACTGACGGCGTTGCTCGGGATCCATCATCGCCTCGAGCACGGTGCGAAACCCTTGCACGGCGGCAGGACCAGCGGCGCGGTAGGCCGCGCGCATGCGGGCACGCTGGGCATCTGACAAGCTGCGTTCCAGCTCTGCACCTTTTTCGGTCAGATAAAGATGGCGCTCGCGCTTGTCTTTCTTGCCCACCCGCGCCTCGACCAGACCGTCGTCAAACAGGCTGCGCAGCACGCGGTTCAGCGATTGCTTGGTCACCCCCAAGATCGCCAGCAAATTGCCAACCGTGGTGCCGGGCGAGCGGTGGATGAAATGCACCGCACGGTGATGGGCGCGGCCATAGGCCATGCCTTCCAGAATGCGATCAGGGTCAGCGGTAAAGCCGCGATAGGCGAAAAACATCGCCTCGACACCCTTGCGGATATTCTCGTCGGTTAGAAACAGCAGGCTTTCGCCGCCGGCAGATGTCTCGACCATCGGTGTCTCCCTTCGCGGTGAATTTACGTCAGTCTTGTTGACATTCCAAGTCATAAGGTTTAGCCCGATCACGATTTCGCGCAACTTTATGCCCGTTTCGGACCTAATGTGCGCAACTTATGCAAATTGGAGTCGAATATGGCTAGCTATGACGATCGCGACGGGTTCATCTGGATGGATGGCAAATTGGTGGAATGGCGCTCGGCGCAGGTGCATATCCTGACCCATGCCATGCATTATGCCTCTTCAGTCTTTGAGGGCGAGCGCTGCTATGGCGGCAAGATCTTTAAATCGGTCGAGCATTCCGAACGCCTGCGCAAATCGGGCGAGCTTTTGGACATGCCGCTGCCCTATTCGGTGGCCGAAATCGAGGCTGCAAAAGAAGCAACGCTCAAGGCCAATAACCTGACCGACGGCTATGTGCGGGCGCTGGCCTGGCGCGGCGCGGGCGAAGACATGGGCGTTGCGGCCAAGCGTAACCCGATCCGCATGGCGGTCGCGGTTTGGTCTTGGGGCAACTATTACGGCGACGCCAAGATGAAAGGCGCCAAGCTTGACATCGCCAAGTGGAAACGGCCTTCGCCCGAAACCATTCCACACGCCGCCAAAGCCGCCGGGCTTTATATGATCTGCACGATGTCGAAACATGCAGCCGAGGCCAAGGGCTGTTCAGATGCGATGATGTTTGACTATCGCGGCTATGTTGCCGAAGCGACTGGCGCAAATATCTTTTTTGTCAAAGACGGCGAAGTGCATACCCCCAAGCCCGACGCTTTCTTGAACGGCATCACCCGCCAGACAGTGATTGGCATGCTAAAGGAAAAAGGCATCACCGTGCATGAACGCGTCATTATGCCGGCAGAGCTTGAAAGCTTTCAGCAATGCTGGCTAACAGGCACTGCCGCCGAAGTCACGCCTGTGGGTCAGATCGGCGATTATAATTTTGAAGTCGGCGCGCTGACGCAGCAGATTTCGAACGATTATGAAAAGCTTGTGCGCAGCTAAAATCTGATCTGAATCAAGGCCGCCGCAGCCTGCGTCCTGCAAGCTGCGGCAAGGAGGATTGCGGCATGATCCTGAACTTGGTTGATCTTTGGGGCGAGGCCGCGGTTGCGGCCTTGTTCGGGCTGCTGACCGGCGTGGTCTTTGGCATTGCCGCCCAACGCTCGGCCTTTTGCCTGCGTGCGGCGACGGTCGAATTCGCGCGCGGCCAGATCGGCCCGCGCATGGCAGTTTGGCTGCTAACCTTTTCCACCGCCGTTGTTTGGGTGCAGGGCGCCGAGCGGCTGGGCCTGTTTGACGCCAGCCAATCGCGGATGATGTCGGTGGCAGGGTCTTGGTCGGGCGCTGTGATCGGCGGGCTGATGTTTGGCGCGGGCATGGTTCTGGCACGCGGCTGTTCGGGGCGGCTTTTGGTGCTGGCAGCCTCGGGGAATTTGCGCTCGGTCGTCTCGGGGCTGATCTTTGCGGTGGTGGCACAGATGAGCCTGCACGGCTGGCTGGCACCGCTGCGTGACAGCTTGGCGCGGCTTTGGGTCACGCCTGCGGGCCGCAATCTGGACCTGTTGACGCTGCTGCATCTGCCCAAGGGGCTTGGCTTTGAATTTGGGCTTTTGCTGGCCCTGCTGGCGATTGTCTTGGCGCGGCGCAACAAGATGGCCACCAGCACGCTGATCTTTGCCTCGGGCGTGGGCTTTGCCGTGGCCTTGGGCTGGGTTCTGACATTCACCTTGGCGCAGCAGGCTTTCGAGCCGGTCAGCATCACATCGGCTACCTTCAGCGGACCATCGGCCAAGACTTTGATGTTCTTTCTGACCCCAGCCCCTTCGCTTGATTTCGACGTGGGCTTGGTGCCGGGGGTGTTTTTGGGTGCCTTTGCCGCGGCCATGCTGGCGGGGCAGTTCAAGTTTCAGGGGTTTAACGACGAAAGCGCCATGCGCCGTTCGATGTTGGGGGCGGCGCTGATGGGGTTTGGCGCCATGCTGGCGGGCGGCTGCGCGATTGGCGCCGGCGTCACCGGCGGCTCGATCTTTGCCGCAACCGCATGGCTTGCGCTGTTTTGCATGTGGATCGGCGCGATGGCGACCGACGCGCTGATCGACCAGCGCGCCTAAGCCCCCGCCACAAAACGATAGCTGTCGCCGCTGCGCTCGGCCCGCCCGATCCCGCCTTCGGGCAGGTGATAACCGATCAACAGCATCTGATCCTGCGCCAGTTGATCCAGCAAACCAACGCGGGTTTTGGCGGCAAGAGCGCCGTCTTGGTCAGAATTGCCAACCCAAGCCGGACGCGCAAAGGCAACATGGTGATTGCCAAGCGCATCGCCCACCACCAGCATGGAATTCGAGCCACTGCGCAGTTCAAACGACATATGACCGGGGGTGTGACCCAGCGTGGCGCGGGCGGCGATGCCTGCAATTATCTCTTCACCGTCGCGGAAAAACTGAAACCGATCGGCCATCGTGGCCAGACGGCGGGCAGCACCCACGGCAAAGGTCGTGCGCTCGGCCCCAATGGTGGCGACGGTGTTCGCATCGGTCCAATACTCGAATTCGACCTGCCCGATGTGATGGGTGGCATTGGCAAAAACCGGCTCGTCAAACTCGTCCAACAGCCCCCAAAGATGATCGGGGTGGGCATGGGTGAACACCACATCCGTGATCTGATCCGGCGTCAGGGAAAGCGCCTCCATCGCTTGGGCAAGCTTGCCGGCGCTGGGCTGAAAATCGGGGCCAGCGCCGACGTCAAACAGCACCAGACGATCGCCGCTGCGCAATAAGGTGACGTTGCAAGGCGGTTCGATCTTATCGGTCGGCAGGCCCATGCCCGACATGATTGCGCCGACCTCGGCCTGGGGCATCCCGCCCAAGATAAAGCTGCCCGGCAGGATCAAATTGCCATCTGACAGCGAGGTCAGCATCAATTCGCCCAGCGAAACTTGGGTGCTGGCCCAAAGCTGGCGCGGCGCAAGACTGGCTGCGGCTGCAGAGGCAAGGAAATGGCGGCGGGTGATCTGCATGGTCTGTCCTTTGCGGAGTTAGCCGAAGATGTCAGTTGTGATCGCGTCATACCACTGCAAGCCCTCGACGGCGGTCTCGTGCCGGGTCTGCGGGCTTTCGTCAGGCGCGCTGATCACCAAACTGTCAGAGACAAATTTCTGCGGCGTCGGGTGAAAGCTTTCGGTCAGTTTCACCGCGTCATCAGGGGCCAAAAGCGACCAGCAGATATTGGCATAGCTTGGGTCAGCGCGCGCAACGCCGGCCGCTTCGGCCAGCAGGGCTGCCGCGGCGGCATAGGCATGGCCATGCGCGGCAAAGGCCGATTTCGGCATATCGCCCGCGGCGGCACTGTCACCCAAGACATAGATTTGCGGATCTATCCGGCTTTGCAGGGTAAAGGCATCAACGGGGGCCCAGCCGCTGGCATCGGTCACACCAGCAAGCGCCGCAATCCGGCCCGCCTGTTGGGCGGGAATGGCGTTGCAGACATCGACGGCCACGGTTTCGCCATCGATCACGACCTCCATCGCTTCGGGGCGGATTTCCAGATCTTCCGCGCCAAAGTCAGGGCCGATCCAATTGATCATGCCGTTGTAATATTTGCCCCAAGCATTCTCGAACAGGGTCTGTTTGGTGAAATGATCCTTGGGATCAAAGATCAGGATTTTCGCGGTCGGATTGGTCTGTTTCAACCGATGCGCCACCATCGAGACCCGCTCATAAGGCGACGGCGGGCAGCGATAGGGCGCGGGCGGCGCGATCATCGCAAAGACCCCACCCTGTGGCATCGCATCGATCTGATCGCGCAGCAAACGGGTTTGGTCGGGGGATTTGAACGCATGCGGCATGATCTGCGCCGCCTCTGGCGACCACCCCGGCAGCGCATCTTCGACAAAATCTATCCCGGTTGACAGCACCAATCTGTCATAGGCCAGCACCTCGCCGGTCCCAAGGCTTACCGTCTTGGCCCGGCGATCAACGGCTGTGGCCGTCGTCTGCAAAATCTGCACGCCCAAGCCCCCCAGCGCCTGATAGCCGAAGGTCAGACTGTCAAAATCGCGCAGGCCACCAAGGTAAAGGTTGGACAAAAAGCAGGTGTGATAGGCCGGCTGCGGCTCGACCAAGCTGACCCGCAGCCCCGCTTTTGCCAAAAGCCGCGCCATGGTGACCCCACCAACACCGCCGCCGATCACCACCACATGCAGCCCAGCCTGAGCCTGCAGCATCGGCGCAGACAGCCAAGCGGCCCCCGTCAATGCAGCCTTCAAAACATGGCGGCGGTCAAGCGGCATCAATCTCGCATCCTATCGAAACCCTTGGGCGGCGCGGCGCCGCCCAAGGCTGAAATCATTGAGAAAAGCTGGAAAGATAGGCGATCAGCGCCGCGCGATCCTCTGGTTTTTTCAGACCTGCAAAAGACATCTTGTTCTTTGGAACCGCCGCCTTCGGATCAGTCAGATAAGCGTCAAGGCTGGCCTCATCCCAGATCAAGCCGGCTTCGCCTGCGGCCAACATCGCTGGCGAATACTTAAAGCCCTCGACGCTGCCCGCCTTATGGCCAACAACACCGTTCAGCATTGGACCCGCGCCGTTTTTAGCGCCCTCGCCGACTTTGTGGCAGGCGGCGCATTTCTTGAACACCTTGGCCCCCGCCTCGATCATCGCAGGATCAACGGCGGCAGGTTCAGGCGCCGCTGGGGCAGCGGGTTCTGCTGCAACAGGTTCTGCGACAACGGGTTCAGCCACCGCTTCGGCCTTGGCCGCGCCCTCGTCCGGCGTCACATCCAGCACCGAAGCATAGGCGGTGATTTCGACCTTATCCTTGCAGTTTTCCATGCAAGCCGATTTTGAAAACTCTGCCAGCTCGACGCTGTCACGATTGTCGACAAAAAAGCCCTCGGCGTTGGGCATCTTGACCTCGCCAAAGTTTTCCTTCGATAGCACAAAATCCTCGTCCACCAGATCGTTGGAATACAAGATATAGGCCAAAATCGCATAGACATCGTTCGGCTCTAGCGTCTGCGCATTGCCGTAGGGCATCGAGCGATGCACATAGTCAAAGGTGGTCGACAGATAGGGCCAATAGGAGCCTACGGTTTTCAAAGGGTCGGTATCGGCCAAAGTGCCCTGCCCCCCGGCCAGCTTTGGCCAGTTGTCGACGCCCTCGGCAAATTCGCCGTGGCAGACTGCGCAACGCTCGGAAAACAGATCCTCGCCTGTGGTCACATCGCCCGAACCTTCGGGCAAGCCTTGGCCATCGGGGCGCACATCATGGTTCCATGCGGCGATTTCCTCGGGCAAAGCCGCGCGGCCCAGACCGATCTTTTCCGCAAAGGCGGGGGCGGTCAAAGCAGTGGCCAGCGTCAAACCTAATAGAAGTTCAGGAAATTTCGACATTCTCGGCCTCCCCGTTCGACTTGACCCACCAAGTCTGAATGCAATTGTTGTGATAGACCGAATTCAGGCCGCGAATGGCACGCAGAGCGGCCTTTGTAGGCTGCACATAGCCGGTGCTGTCGGTGGCGCGCGATTGCAGCAGCATTTCCGACCCATCCCAGACGTGATCGAAATAGAACCGATGCAGCGCCTTGTCGCTGGCCTGTGGTGCAAGCCGTGCCTCGTGCCAGGTTTTGCCACCGTCCACCGTCACATCGACCCGCGTGATCGACCCGCGACCCGACCAGGCCAAACCTGTGATCACAAGCGGCCCAGTGCCATGTTTGATCGGCATTTGCGGGCTAGGCGAGGTGACCACGGATTTCGCATCCATCACCCATGTCCATTTGCGCGCCGAACCATCCGCCATGGTGTCGGTGTATTTCGAGGTTTCTTCGCGGGTTTCCCAAGGCTGATCACCAACTTCAATGCGGCGCAGCCATTTGACCCACATATTGCCTTCCCAACCGGGCACCACCAAGCGCACCGGATAGCCATGCTCTTTGCGCAGAGCCTCGCCATTGGCTTTGAAGGCAACAAGGCAATCGTCCAGCGCCTTTTCCATCGGAATCGAGCGGCCGTTCGACGAAGCATCGGCCCCTTCGACCAAGATCCACTTGCCCTCGGGCTGCACGCCCGCCTCTTCCAGCAGCAGCCGCAGCGGGATGCCGGTATATTCCATGTTATGGATCATGCCATGGGTGAACTGCGAGCCGTTCAGCTGCGCGCCAGCCCATTCCATGCCGGTATTGGCGGCGCATTCCAGAAAATGCACCCGGCTTTCGCGCGGAAAGCGTTCCAGATCGGCATAGGTGAACACAAGCGGCGTATCGACCAAGCCATTGATCATAAGCCGATAATCATCCTTCGACAGCTCGATCGCGCCAGAGTGGTGGCGTTCAAACCCGCAACCCTGCGGCGTAATAGTGCCATCCAGCGCATGAATCGGTGTGAAGTTGATCGACGAGGTCACATCCGCAGTCAGCCAAGGCACGTTGCGCCGAACAACGTCGGTTTCAAAGCGGATCGGCAGGCCATAGGGCGTGGCATCGACGCCATCGCCAAAGCTTTGCGCCCAAGGCTGCACTGTGGTGATCAGCGGGTCAGGCGTCTGCGCCATGCCGGCGCCGCCGGTCACGGCCAGCGCCGAACCTGCAACGCTTGCCCGCAAAAACCCACGGCGTGTGGTGCCGAAGTCTGCGGTGTCAGTTGGTTTTTCCGTCATGGGGTCTTTCTCCTTCACGGGACTTTTCCTGTGGGTGCGGGCTTATGCGCCCGTCACCACAACCGAGGTATTTGGCGTGATTTTCACCGTGCCGATTTTGCGAATATGGCTTTCCAGAACGTCCCAGATCTGCGGACCTTCGGTGCCTTCGTTGACGCTGGCCCAGCCTGCGACAGTATAGGATTTGCTGGCATCAATGCCTTCGCCGGTGGCCAGCAGAGTCATATTGCTGATGCGCTTGCCAATCGGTTTTGAGACATCAATATGATAGCCAAGCCCCCCAACCCGCACCATATCGCCACCCTGCTGGTAATAGGGGTCGCTATTGAACAGGTTGTCGGCGACATCTTCCAGAATGGTATTGATGGTCTCGCCGGTCATTTCGGTGCGGTAGACCTGACCATAGGTCATTGATGTGGCGTTGTGAATCGCCTCACGCGTGATCGCTTCCCCTGGCATCACCGAAGGCCCCCAGCGCACACCAGGCGACATGGCGATTTGCGCATCGCGTTCCGAGCGCACCGCGTCACAGATCAGATCATCCCAGGTGCCGTTAAAGTTGCCGCGGCGATAGAGCAGGCTTTCGGTTGTGCCAATCTCTTCCTCCAACTGCGCCTTGAAGGGTTCGCGTTCGCCGTCAATCAGCGCCGCCATCTCGGCATCTGGTGTGATCACATCGGCGAAAATCGGGATCAGCTTGTGGCGAAAGCCCATCATGCGGCCGTCGCGCACATCCAGATCGACGCGGCTGACAAATTTGCCGTTCGAGCCCGAGGCGATCAGAATGGTTTGCCCCACCAAAACAGGTTCAGGAATCGCGTCATGGGTGTGGCCGGTCAGGATCACATCAATGCCCTGCACTTGGGCTGCCATCTTTTGGTCGACATCAAAGCCGTTGTGCGACAGGCAGACAACCAGATCGACACCCTTGGCGCGCAGCTCGTCCACCATTTCTTGCATCCGCTCTTGGCGAATACCGAATGAATATTCAGGAAACATCCACTTTGGGTTGGCAATCGGCATATAGGGGAAGGCCTGACCGATCACGCCAACCTTAACGCCACCTTTTTCAAAGATTTTATAGGGTTCAAACGCGGGCTCGTCCCATTCAGAATCAAAGATATTCGCGCCCAAAAACGGGAAGGGAAGTGCGTCGACGATCTCTTTGACGCGCTCGGTGCCATAGGTCCATTCCCAATGGCTGGTCATCGCCTCGACGCCCAGTTTGTTCATCACATTGACCATGTCCTGACCCTTGGTCAAAAGCGAGGTCATCGAGCCGTGCCAAGTGTCGCCGCCATCCAGCAAAATGCTATCAGGACGCGCGGCGCGGATGGATTTCACCACGGTCGCCACGCGGTCCATGCCGCCCATCTTGCCATAGGTTTTACCCAAAGCGGTAAAGTCGTCATGGGTCAGCGCATAGGCTTCGGGTGAGCCTTTGGTCAGATTAAACATCTTGATAAAATCAGCGCCGGTCACATGCGGCGGTTTGCCGTGAGCATCGCCAACACCGATGTTGATTTCAGGTTCGCGAAACCAGATCGGCTTTAGCTGCGCGTGAATATCGGTGATATGGATAAGCGTCACATTGCCAAAATCATCAAACTGCAACAGCTGATCTTGGGTCAGCGCCTGCTGCGCCGCAAGACGCGACCAGTTGCCGATGCCAGAGGCACCCCAGATCGCGGATGCGGCAACAGAGGCCTGCAAAAACTCGCGGCGCGAAATCATTGGTCTTCTCCATATCAAACCGTCTGGCATCTCGCGCGCAAGGTCGGCGCGGATGTGTCGGCCGCAGCCGAGGGTTTGGCGCGAGGCTTGCCCCGCGCCAAGATCAATCAGGGGCGAACGCCCACACCTTCAACCGAAAGCCCGTCGCCACGCGAGGCGACATAAAGCTCCAGCGCGCGGAATTCGGCAGAACCTTCTTTGAAGGTTTCCGCACGGGTATCGCGCACACAGCCCTTGAAACGCTGCTGAATCCCGACCAAACCGGCATCTTTCAGACGGTAAACCGGAAAGCCGCTCAACTGCCCCTGGCTGAGGTGGTCAGCGCGGATCATTTTGCCGTAGTTCTGCTCGTGGCAAGAGGCACAAGACAGTTCAAGCTGGCCAAAACGGGTGTAGTAAAGGTCTTTGCCCTTCTGCCACCAGTCTGCCGCCGCCCCGTCGATCGCCGGATGCACAAGCTCGCCACGACCGGCCATCGAAATAGCGGCAGTCATGTTTTTCATGTCGTTGCCGCTCCATTTCCACTCTTCCGCGCCCATATGGGTGGTGCGGCAGTTGTTGATGAAGTTCTCCATCGACCAAAGATCATCCCCGGCGGGGTTCATCTTTGGCATGGTGGCGCGGGTGGTTTTCAGGCTGGCAATATCTTCGTGACAAGAGGCGCAAGATTTGCCTTCGGTGCCATCGACCTTGTTCCACATATCCATGCCCTGATCGACAAAGACCATGGCAGGGTTCGAGAAATCGTCCATCTCCATGGCGCGAGTCTCGCCTTCGCGGAACAGCCAGCCCGACAGAACCTCGGGCAAGGCCCCGTCAAGCGAAGCCGCCGGAGCGGTGCGCGTCACGAGGGTGATTTCGTCGTTTACAACCAGATCGACGCCTTCAACGGCATCGCAATAGGCCACAGTGCCGACCGAAACGGTCATTGCGGCGGCGGCGATTAAAGTTCTGCCTAAACGCAGACGCATTGTTATTCCTCCCTTTTGAAGACCCGCCGCCTGCTTGGCGATGGGTCAGTCCGCATATCCGCCTTAGGCGACCTCGATGGCTTTCTTATCTTCGTAGACCGATCCGTCATCATCATACCAAGTGAAGACGAATTCCCCTGCCGCATCGACTTTGACGTCGAATTCGAAATAGGGGTTGGTCGAAACTGCTGGATCAATCGCGATATCGATCACGTTTGCGCCGTTAAAATCACAGGTGAAACGGTTGATGATCTCACGCGGGATCAGCTTGCCTTCGCCGTCTTTGCGCTGGCCAGATTCCATCGGATGGCTGATCAAGGTTTTCAGCGTGACCACTTCACCGACAGCTGCCGATTTCGGAACTTTCACGCGGGGTTTGACGTCTTTCATAACTCTCTCCTTGCCAGACCCGATCAGCCGCCGCAGCCGCCGATGGTCACTTTTACGGTGGATTCGGCCTGCGCAAAGCTGCCGTCAGCCAGTTTGGCGATGGCGACAACCTTTTGCGTCTTGGCCAAACGAATACGGGTGGCAGCGTTTTGCGAGCCCGCCGCAGGACCAAAGTTAAAGGTCGCAACCGCCGGAGTGGGGTTACCCGTGGCCAGCAGCATGATCGCAGTGGCGCCCGGAGCGCTGACCGAAACCGGAACGGTATTGCCGTTTTCAGCGATTTCGGGCGCGGTCAGGGTCACGCCAGCGGTGCCAATCGCGGCACCACCGGTAAAGGCAGCGATGGCCTCATCAGTCGCTTCGGCCCAAAGCGGCATCGGCAGCAAGCTTGCCGCGATCCCGCCAAAGCCCAACGCGAGGGCATCACGTCTTGAAAGTTTCATGGTTTTCTCCTCGTTCATTGTGGCGCCTGCCTCAGTCTTTCAGCGTCATCAGATAGGCGACGACGTCTTCAATCTGCTGGCCGTCCAAAATCGGCGGCAAATCCGCAGTCGGGGCTTTGCCGGTATAGGCATCGCCGGGGCGGACATAGCCGGTGGTCTTATAGAAGGCGGGCATCACCGTGCCTTCAAAGGTCATTTTCGCATTGGAAACGATGCCGCGCAGCTGGGCTTGCGACCAACGGTCGGCCGCCCCATCCAAGGCTGGGCCGATATTGCCTTGGAAGGCAGCCTCGGGCATGGCAGTCACAACGTGACAGGCGACGCAGTTGCCCATCGCGCGGCTGCCCATGATTTTTGCGCCGGAAGCGGCATCTCCAGCGGTGCCGGTCAGGCTCGCCTCGATTGCGCCTTCGGCATAGCTAACGTCGGCTGGAGCCGTCTGGGCTGCGGCGGGTAGCGCCGCAAACGCGGCCAGCACCAAGCCGAGCATGACTTTGCTTTGCATTATTGTCCTCCCTGGTCTCTCCTGGCTTTACGATAAGACAAGGAGGTCGCTTCTAGCAATAAGTATATTTGTATCTTTGAATATTCTTTTGTTAATTTCCGGTGGCGATTTGACCTGCAAGATATTTTTGAAACGGCTCGGGCCCGTCATAGCCGTGATCTTTGACCCATTGCAGCAGCGCGCGCGTGGTGCCTTTGCCAAAGGCCCCCGGCATCGAGACAACTGCCGCCTGAGCAGCGGTTTTATCGGATGGCACCTCTTCGGGCAAAAAGATCAGCGTCGGGGTAAACATCACCCCCCAGCGCACCGCCATGTCTTTTTCCGCCAGAACTGTGCCGTCAAAGTCGGTCACATCAACATCGCCGAACAGATTGATCTGAATGACAAAATAGTCGTTTTTCAGCATAGCATCAATGCTCGGATCGGGAAAAACCTCTTCCTGCATTTTGGTGCAATAGATGCAGCCGCGCTGTTCAATCATGATCAACAGCCTCTTGCCCTGCGCCGTCGCCTCAGCCAGATCTTCGCGCAGATCCTTAAAGGTTTCGTGCTGCCATTCCGTCTTATGCAAGCCATCGTCGCCAAGCGTGACCGCGCCCGCAGGCAGGCCAGACCCCAAGATCAACGCCAGAAAAAGAACCAAGCGTTTCATCAAAACCTCCCGAAATTATTGCAGCGTGCCGCTGAAATCAAAGTGACGGATCATAAAATCAGCCAGATAGCTGACCGAATTTGTCGCGATCAGCAGGGCAAAAACGATCAACATCGCGCCCATGATCTTTTCCACATAGCCAAGATATTTGCGATTGCGCCCAACCCAGCCCAAGAAGGGTTGGGCAAAAAACGCAGCAATCACAAAGGGCAGCGTCATCGCCAGCCCATAGACCAGCAGCAGGCTCGCGCCACGCCACAGATCGCCCATGCCACTGGCCACCATCAGAATCGCCGCCAAGGCCGGACCAACGCAGGGCGTCCAGCCAAAGCCAAAGGCCAGCCCCATGACATAGGACCCCACGATCCCCGAAGGCTGCGTCCCTGCATCCAGCCGCGCTTCGCGGTACAAAAACGCCACTTTAATCACGCCCAGAAAATGCAGACCAAAGACCAGCAAAACCGCCGCCGCCACATAGGACAACGGCTGTTTCCACTGCAAAAACGCCTGCCCAAGCGCCGTTGCCCCAACGCCCAGCAGCATGAAAATCGTGGTAACCCCCAGCGAAAACGCAATCGCCGAAAAGATCAGCCGCCGCTGTGCGCCCGCTGCGATTCCGCCCTGCGCGCGCAGCTCTTGCATCGACAGACCTGCCATATAAGACAGATAAAACGGCACCATAGGCAGAATGCAGGGCGATAAAAACGACAGCAAACCCGCAATCGCAGCGCCGCCATAAGACATCTCGAACATAAGAACTCCTGCAGGGTTGGCAGCCGTGAAAAGCGCTTGCCGAAAAATCTGTATATATTACAATCTTTCTATATATTTTGAGAGTCGTCAATGAAACTGTTTCACCTGCCTCTTGCCGCCTTGGCTTTGTCTTTGCTCTGGCCGGGGCTTGCTTTGGCGCAGTTGCAATTGCTGATGTTTGAACAGCCGGGCTGCAGTTATTGCGCGCAGTGGACCCGGCAAATCGGCCCAATTTATCCCAAAACAACTGAGGGAATATCCGCCCCATTGCAGCAGATCGACATCCATAGCCCCCTGCCTGCGGGGATCAGCCTGCGCTCCTCTCCCGTTTTCACGCCGACCTTTGTCTTGCTGCAAGACGGCGCCGAAGTGGGGCGGATCGAAGGCTATCCCGGTCAAGATTTTTTCTGGGGGCTTTTGGGGCAGATGATTGCCAAAACGCAATAGGACGGTGGACGCGGCGGCTAAAGCCTTGCTATCCTTCACAGGCGGTCCGCTTGGGCCCTTGATGCCTTGGCCGGAGAAGAGTTTTGCCGTTGAACAAAAAGATGACCTTCCTGCGGCACGCGGCGGCAGCCCTATTGCTGGCGGCCACCCCTTTGGCGGCAGAGGTGTCTTTTACAGATCGCTCGGTCACATTGGTGCCAGCGCAAAGTTATGAAGGCGAATGGAACCACTATGTCGGCGGTGGGCTTGCAGTGCTGGATTGCAACGATGATGGGCTGCCCGATTTCTTTGCCGCAGGTGGGGCCGCAGCGTCGCGATTGTTTGTCAACACCTCGACAACTGGCGGCGCGATCAGTTTTGCTGAGCATCCGATTGCCGCATTGGCAGAAGTGACCGGCGCCTATCCGATGGATATCGACGGCGACGGCTTCTTGGATCTGGTGGTGCTGCAAGACGGGCCGAACACCCTGTTGCGCGGCCAAGGTCAGTGTAATTTCGCTGCAGCACCAAAGGCTTGGGGTTTTCAGGCAGGCAGCGAATGGACGACTTCGTTCAGCGCCACCTTTGAGGCGGGGCAAAGCTGGCCGACGCTTGCTTTTGGCAACTATGTCGATGAAACCAACCCCAAGGGCCCGTTTGAGGCCTGCGACAAGAACTATTTGATGCGCCCCGCAGCCCGCAGCTTTGGCCCTCGCATCCCGCTCGAACCAGGGTTTTGTGCGCTGTCAATGCTGTTTTCCGATTGGCAGCGCAATGGCGTGCCCGATCTGCGAATCTCGAACGACCGGCAATATTATGTGCGCAACGGGCGCGAACAGATGTGGCACATGACGCCTCTGGCCGAATATACCCAAGCCGAGGGCTGGCCGGTGATGAAGCTTTGGGGCATGGGCATTGCCAGCCGCGATATCACCGGCGATGGGCTGCCCGAGGTGGTTTTAACCTCGATGGGCGATCAAACCTTGCAAATCAACATGGGCAAAGGCGTGATGAAAAACGCGCCCTATGCCACCGGCACCTATTCCAGCGTTCCCTATAGCGGCGATGATGGCCGCGCCTCGACCGGTTGGCACGCCGAGTTTGGCGATATCAACAATGACGGACGCGACGATCTGTTTATCGCCAAAGGCAATGTCGAACAGATGCCCTCCAACGCCATTCACGACCCGAACAATCTGCTGATCCAGCAGGCTGACGGGACTTTCGTCGAAAAGGGTGAGGTGACGGGTGTGGGCACGACTGCGCGGTCGCGTGGGGCGGCGGTGGTAGATTTGAACAAAGACGGGCTGCTAGATCTGCTGGTCGTCAACCGCCGCGCGCCCTTGGAAATCTGGCAAAACACCACGGCAGAGGCAGGGCATTGGCTGGCGATTGATCTGCGCGACGCGGGGCCAAACAGCCGCGCGGTGGGGGCTTTTGTCGAACTGCGCCTGCCCGATGGCCGCATTCAGACGCAAGAACATACGGTTGGCGGTGGCCATGCCTCGGGGGATGCAAGCCCGTTGCACTTTGGCCTTGGCTCGGCAGAGCAGGTTGATCTGCGCGTGATCTGGCCGGATGGCGTCGCGTCTGACTGGACCAAAACCACGACAAATCTTATCGTTAAGGTCAGCCGCGACGCCAGCACGACCCTTATTTTGGCCAAGGAGCCCTAAGCATGAGCCTGCGCGTCATTTCCGCTTTGCTGATGGTAACGGCAACGGCTGCATTTGCCGATGCGCCGGCGGTCGCCCCGCTGAGTGATGCCGATTTTCCCCAGTTTTCGACGGCTGAAATTGCCTTGGGCCAAGCGCTGTTTTGGGACCGTGAACTTTCGGGTAACCGCGGCATTGCTTGCGCAACCTGCCATCACCCGCGCTTTGGCACCTCGGATGGGGTATCCTTGGACATTGGCGAAGGCGGGATTGGGCTTGGCCCAGACCGCAAACCCGACCCGAAAAACTATCCCGAACAGCGGGTGCCGCGCAATGCGCCCGCGCTGTGGAATGTTGGTGCACGTGGTTTTACAGCGCTTTTCGCCGATGGCCGGATCGAGGCTGACCCCAGCCGTCCCAGCGGCTTTCGCACCCCCTTGGAAGACGAGATGGTGACAGGCTTTGCCTCGCTCTTGTCGGCGCAGACCATGTTTCCGGTTTTGTCGAGCGACGAGATGGCTGGGCACTATGAAGAAAACGAAATTTCCACTCTGGTGCGTCAGGGTCGGCTGACCGGCCCCGATGGCGCGTGGGAGGCGATTGCGAAAAGAATCGCGGCAATTCCGGCCTATACCAATGATTTCAAAGCCGTTTATCCCGAAATTGCCGAAGGCAGACCTATTCACTTCACCGATATCTCGAATGCGGTCGCGGCCTATATGACCTTTGATTTCCGATCAGACGGCTCGCCCTATGATCAGTTTCTGCGCGGCGAAGCAGCTTTGTCAGAGCAGGCAGAGGCGGGGCGGGTGCTGTTTTACGGCGCCGCAGGCTGTGGCACTTGTCACACAGGCGCCTTGCTCAGCGATATGAAATACCACGCGATGGGCGATCCGCAGCTTGGCCCCGGCAAAGCCGAACGCTTCGAGCATCATCAGCGCGATACCGGCCGCATGCGGGTATCGAATAATCCGGCCGATGCCTATGCCTTTCGCACGCCGTCATTGCGCAACGTCACCCTTACCGCGCCCTATGGTCATACCGGCAGCTACAGCGATCTTGCCAGCTATCTGCGCCAACACGCGGCACCCGGATCGGGCTTGGCAGATTACGATGTAACCCAAGCTGTTCTGCCCGCGATGGATGTCGGCAAGCCAGACTTTGCCCCTGGCGAGGATGCCGCGAATTTTGCTGCGATTGCCGCCGCGGTCAAGACACCGGCCGTTCAGCTGGCCGAGCCCGAGCTTAGCGCGATTATGGCGTTCTTAAAATCGCTAGAAGACCCAATTGCCGTAACTGGCGGACGTATGGGCATTCCTGACAGCGTGCCCTCGGGCCTGCCGATTGATCGCTAAGCGCTAATTCACCACAAATTCTGCATGCAAAGCGCCTGCTGCTTTAATGCTTTTCAGAATGTCGATCATGTCATGCGGGGCGACGCCCAAGGCGTTCAGCCCCGCCACCACCTCGGGCAAATTGGTGCCGCCCTGAACCTCGGCCAAACCAGTGCCCGGGGCGTTTTGGATGCCGACCGTTGATTTCGGCACCACGATGGTTTCGCCCTGCGAAAACGGATTTGGCTGCACAATCATCGGTGTATCGTCGATGCCGCCGACAGCCGCTGCAGCAGCGCCCGCACCACCAAAACCACCCAAGCGGCCGGGAATAAATTCTGCCATGCCAGCAGGTTCGTTTGAAACCATGATCGCATCTGCGACGTTATCAGCTGTGGTAAAGCGCAGATCGTCCAGCGGGCTCCATTTGTCCCAGCCACTGACAGGGCCATAATCAGCAAAGAGCACGCCATCGCTGCCCGAATGCACCAAAACTTCGGTCATCTCGCCATCAGCGGATAAATAGAGGTGGTTTTCCTGACCAGGCACTTCGTTGAAATAGTTACTCAACACGATCAATCTGCCATCTGACAGTTTGATGATCAGATCGCCACCCTGCTGTTCATAAGTCACGATCGACGATTTTGTGAGGTTCAGCGAAATACTATCGCCTGCTCCAACTGGGATGAAATTGCCCTGCGTGTCACCTGCGACACTGCCATGCTGTTTTGCTCCCGCAAAATCGCGGATAGCGAAATCAATCGCCTGAACCATTGTACTACTCCGCCTCAAAAACCCAAGCTTTAGCGCCTGGCGTGTTATTCACCCCATTTTTGGGGCTGATTACTGTCATCAATACTTTGATCTCGAGATAAATTCTAGTCCTTTGATTAAGTTTCATATCCTTTAGGTGATCATTCATCTCAATTTCTCCAAAAATGCGCCACTTTCGCTACAAAAACGCAACACCCGCTGAAGAAACGCAGAGAGTTTTCGGGGAATATTTCCTAAAAAATGCCAGATCAGACCTATATTTAAGCCAGAAAACCCGCCCTAGTGCCCGCATCCTGGTTTTTGCGCCGCCGAATTTCGCAAAGGGTTATGATTTCAGCCCTGCGCACGGAACAAGGATCACGCAAAGCCAGCAGCAAACTGCATAAGTTTCCAAGCTTTGTCGGTCCTGGCGAACAAAGGCCCAAGATTTGTCGCAATCATCGCGCCTATGTCCCGAAATATGCGCTTTGACAAAGATGCAACGGCCGCCCCTTGGCGTTTGATTGAAAATTTGCCAGATAAGACCCGTAAGAAAAAAGGATTTGATGATGACAGGCACGCCCGCCGCAGCACCGCTTTCGCAAAACACGCTCACCCATTTGCAGCGGTTGGAAGCGGAAAGCATCCACATCATGCGCGAAGTCGTGGCCAATGCCGAAAATCCGGTGATGCTTTATTCTGTGGGCAAAGATTCTGCCTGCATGTTGCATCTGGCCAAGAAGGCCTTTTATCCGGCACCGCCGCCGTTTCCCTTGCTGCATGTCGATACCACTTGGAAATTCAAGGCGATGTATGCTTTGCGCGAAAAAGCGGCGCGCGAGGCAGGCATGGATTTGATTGTGCACCAAAACCCCGAAGCCATGGAAAAGGGTATCAACCCCTTTGATCATGGCAGCCTGCACACCGATATGTGGAAGACCGAGGGGCTGAAACAGGCGCTGACCAAGTATAACTTTGACGTGGCTTTTGGTGGTGCGCGCCGCGACGAAGAAAAGTCGCGCGCCAAAGAGCGGATCTTTTCCTTCCGCTCGGCCAATCACCGTTGGGACCCAAAAAGCCAACGTCCCGAGCTTTGGCGGCTTTACAACACCCGCAAGGCCAAGACCGAATCCATCCGCGCCTTTCCGCTGTCGAACTGGACCGAGCTGGATATCTGGCAATACATTCACCTTGAAGGCATCGAGATCGTGCCGCTGTATTTCTCGGCTTCACGCCCTGTGGTGGAACGCAACGGCATGATGCTGATGGTGGATGACGACCGCTTTCCGCTGCACCCAGGCGAAGTGCCACAGATGAAGTCGATCCGGTTTCGCACGCTGGGCTGCTATCCACTGACCGGCGCGGTGGAAAGCACCGCCGCCACCCTGCCCGAGATCATTCAGGAAATGCTGCTGACCACCACGTCAGAACGTCAGGGCCGCGCGATTGACCACGATCAAGCCGCCTCGATGGAGAAAAAGAAACAAGAGGGGTATTTCTGATGACCAATCCAGCCCAAGACCCCGTTTACATCGCCGAAGCCCTGATCGCCGAAGACATCGACGCCTATCTGCTAAAGCATCAGCACAAGACCATGCTGCGCTTTATCACCTGCGGGTCAGTGGATGACGGCAAATCGACGCTGATTGGCCGTCTGCTTTACGACAGCAAGATGATCTTTGAAGACCAGCTTGCCAGCCTGGAACATGACAGCAAAGCCCATGGCACCCAAGGCCAGAACATCGACTTTGCCTTGCTGGTTGACGGGCTTGCCGCAGAGCGCGAGCAGGGCATAACCATCGATGTCGCCTATCGGTTTTTCGCCACCGACAAGCGCAAGTTCATCGTCGCCGATACCCCCGGCCACGAGCAATATACCCGCAATATGGTTACAGGCGCCTCGACCGCCGATCTGGCGGTGATCTTGATCGACGCCCGCCAAGGGGTTTTGACCCAGACCCGGCGGCATTCTTATCTGGTGCAGTTGCTTGGTATTCGCAATGTGGTGCTGGCGGTGAATAAAATGGATCTGGTCGGCTATAGCCAAGACCGTTTTGACCAGATCGTCAGCGAATATGCGCAGTTTGCCGAACAGCTTGGCATGACGGCTTTCTTGCCAATCCCGATCTCGGGTTTGGCGGGGGATAATATCGTTACCCCAAGCGCCAATATGAGTTGGTATCAGGGGCCAACCCTGCTGAGCCATCTGGAAGAGGCGCCGATCAATGTGGCGCGTATGGCGGATGAAGCCTTTCGCATGGCGGTGCAATGGGTGAACCGGCCCAATCTGGATTTCCGCGGCTTTGCGGGGCAGATCGGGTCGGGTGCAGTGCTACCCGGTGACGCCATTCGGGTACTGCCTTCGGGCAAGACTACCACGGTGAAATCCATTGTCACTTATGGCGGCACTCTGGATCGCGCCGTCGCAGGACAGTCGATCACCCTGACCTTTGCCGATGAAATCGACTGCTCGCGCGGCGATGTGATCGTGCGCGCCGATGCACCTTGCGAGGTGGCCGACCAGTTCGAGGCGACCTTGGTCTGGATGGACGAGCACGAAATGCTGCCCGGCCGCCCCTATCTGTTAAAGATCGGCACGCAGACCCTGACCGCCACCGTCACCGAGCCGAAATACGAGGTGAATATCAACACGTTGGAACATCTGCCATCGCGGACCTTGGCGCTGAATGCGATTGGCGTCGTGAATATCGCGACCGACCGCGCGGTGCCGTTTGAATCCTATGCCAAGAACCCCGATCTGGGGGGCTTTATCCTGATCGACCGGATGACCAATGCAACTGTGGCCGCTGGCATGATGCATTTTGCATTGCGTCGCAGTCAGAACATCCATTGGCAGGCCTTGGATATCGACCGCGCGGCGCATGCTTCGATCAAGAACCAAAAGGCCAAGGTGGTTTGGTTTACCGGCCTCTCGGGTTCTGGCAAATCCACGATCGCCAATATTGTCGAGAAGAAGCTGCATGCGATGGGCAAGCATACCTTCCTGCTTGACGGCGACAACGTCCGCCATGGGTTGAACCGCGACCTTGGCTTTACCGATGCCGACCGCGTGGAAAACATCCGCCGTGTCGGCGAGGTGGCCAAGCTGATGTCGGATGCCGGGCTGATCGTGCTGACCGCCTTTATCTCGCCCTTCCGCGCCGAGCGGCAGATGGTGCGTGACATCATGGCCGAGGGCGAGTTCATGGAGGTTTACGTCGACACCCCGCTGGAGGTTGCCGAAGATCGCGACGTCAAAGGGCTGTATAAAAAGGCCCGCGCTGGCAATCTGAAGAACTTTACCGGCATCGACAGCCCTTACGAGGCGCCAGAGGCCCCCGAGATCACGGTGAACACCGTGGCCCTGACCGCAGAAGACGCGGCAGAGCAGATCATCGCAGTGCTGCTGGCCAGCTAAAATCAGGCGGCGGGGGTTTTCAGGCGGGCAAGTTGCACCGCCAAAATCCCCGCCGCCGCAATGGCCACACCGATCATATCGGTCAGGTGGATCTTTTCGCCCAACAAAAGCGCGGCGATCAGCACCCCAAAAAACGGGTTCATAAAGTGGAAGGCCGAGGCTTTCACCGCGCCAACCCGCCCAACCAGCGTGAACCACAACAGCGTGGCCGCCAGCCCCGGGATTAGAATCTGATAGGCAAAGGCCGCCAAAAACCGCGGGCTGATCTGGGCGGTCAAAGGCTCGCTAACCCCCGCGACCCCAGCCAGCACCACAGAACCCACCAGCATCTGCAAGCCAACCACCATCAAAAGATTACCGCCCGACGTCGCCCCCCGCATAGTCAGCGTCGCCACAGCCAGCGCCAAGGCCCCGCCGATACAAAGCAGAATGCCGATAGGATCAGCGCCGCCCGAAAGCCTGCTGCCCATGATCAAAGCCACGCCCGAAAACCCAGCCAAAAGCCCCAAAAGCCCAAGGTTCGAGACTTTTTCACCGCGCACAACCCAGCCAAGCAGCGCCACGATCAACGGCATGGTCGAAGCGATTATCGCCGCCAAAGACGCTTCGGTGCCTTGCAGCGCGATAAAGTTAAAGCCCAGATAGACTGCGTTCTGACACAGACCAAAAACGATAACCGAGCGCGCCTGCCCTCGCGTCAGCCGCCAGTTTTGGCCCAGCGCGCGCGCGACCACTACCGCCAGCAGTCCCGAAATCAAAAACCGCATCGACAAAGCTGCCAAAGGCGGGGCGGCGGCCACAATGATCCGCGCCGTGGCAAAGGCCGACGACCACATCAGCGAAAACATCAGCCCCATCGCAATTGCGCGCAGATCCATTGCAGCCCTCAATATGAAAAAGGGCCGCCAAACCGGCGACCCTTTGAAAACCCATTCAACGCAGCATTATGCGTTGACGATGTCTTTCAGTGCCTTGGCGATAGCAAATTTCACCTGCTTATCGGCCGGTTTGGTCATGGTCTCGCCGGTTGCGGGGTTGCGAACTTGACGCTCTGGACGGGCTTTGCAAGCCACTTTGCCCAAACCTGGCAGGGTCACAGCGCCGCCTGCGGACACTTCACGCGAAACCACTGCTGCAAGTGCGTCCAGCGCTGCAGTCGCGGTTTTCTTGTCAGAATCCATCGCATCGGCAAGAGCGGCAACAAGCTGGGTTTTGGTCATCGGTTTGTTCATTTTGTTCATCCCTTGGTTCCGACCCGCTGGTTTTTGTGCGGGCCTGTTTTGCCTGTCTGGCGGATAACTTGGCTTTTCACGCTTTCGCGCTCCAAGGCAAGTTCTTTTTGGCCAAGAATAAGGTGTTTTTGCGATTTTAAAGGAAGGCTGTTTCCTCGAAACTACGCAACTTGCGGCTGTGAATCCTCTCAATAGGCATATCGCGCAATTTCTCCATGGCGCGAATGCCAATCTCAAGATGCCGCGAGACTTGGGTCTTGTAGAACTCAGACGCCATGCCGGGCAGCTTCAACTCGCCGTGTAAAGGCTTATCGGAAACGCAAAGCAAAGTGCCATAGGGTACGCGAAAGCGAAAGCCATTCGCGGCGATCGTCGCGCTTTCCATATCCAAAGCAATCGCCCGCGATTGGCTTAAGCGCCGCACCGGGCCAGACTTATCGCGCAACTCCCAGTTGCGGTTGTCGATTGTTGCAACAGTGCCGGTGCGCATGATCCGCTTCAGCTCGTAGCCGTCCAATTTGGTCACCTCTGCCACGGCTTCTTGCAGCGCGATCTGGATCTCGGCCAAGGCTGGGATCGGCACCCAGATCGGCAAGTCATCGTCCAGAACATGGTCTTCGCGCAGATAGGCATGGGCCAAACAGAAATCGCCCAAAGATTGGCTGTTGCGCAACCCAGCGCAATGACCAACCATCAGCCAAGCATGGGGCCGCAGCACGGCAATATGATCGGTCGCGGTTTTGGCATTCGATGGCCCAACGCCGATATTTACCAAGGTGATGCCGTTCCCGTCGGCGCGCTTTAGATGATAGGTCGGCATTTGCGGCGTCTTGGCATGCAGGTTGATCACCCCATCAGGGTGGGTAATCTCTTGATTTCCTGTGGCAACAAAGCTGGTATAGCCCTGCGCCGGATCGGCCAAGGCGGCGCGGGCAATCGCCTCGAACTCCTCGACATAGAATTGATAGTTGGTGAACAGTACATGGTTCTGGAAATGCACCGCATCGGTCGCGGTGTAATGCGACAGTCGCGCAAGGCTGTAATCGACCCGCTGCGCCGTAAAGGGCGCCAGGGGCTGCGAGCCATCGGCGTTATGAGTGAGGGTGCCGTTAACGATATCGTCGTTGGTGGTGGCCAGATCAGGCACATCAAACACGTCGCGCAGACTGAACTCCAAAACACCTTCTTGCGGCACCGAAACCGCAGGATTGCCCGCAACCGCGAAATGCACCGGAATAGGCGTCTCTGAGACGCCGATCTGCACCGGAACCCTGTGATTCTGCATCAGCAGATCAAGCTGTTGAATCAGATAGTTACGAAATAAATCAGGGCGGGTGACCGTGGTTGCATAGACGCCTGGGCTCGCGACATGGCCAAAGGCAAGACGGCTGTCGGTCTTGACATGGCTGGTCACCGACAACCTGATCTCGGGATAGCAGGCGCGGATGCGGGTTGCCGGCCGGCTGCCGGTTACCGCATCGCTGAAATGGGCGGATAAAAACCGTGTCGCCTCGGCGTAAATCGCTTCAAGCCGATCAACCGCAGCGGCGGCATCTGTGAAAAATTCTGTTTTTGGCTGATCTGGGGTGCGGATGACCGCTTGTTCTTCGTTCATATACTTTGCTTCTCGATTTTGATCGGCCATCTAAGAGCGAAATCAGCGACTTCGCAAGTGAAGTCTTGATGACAGGGCAAAAGCTGTCAAATCTGGGCTATGGGTAAGGAGTTCGCGATGAAAACACTGCTGGTCTTGGGCTATGGCTATTCCGCCGCCGCTTTGGCCGCACGGTTGCTGCCGCAAGGTTGGCAGGTGATTGGCACGACGCGCGATGCGACCAAGCTGGACGAGATCCGCGCCCAAGGTGTGGAACCGCTGCTTTGGCCCTGCGATCTGTATGAGGCCTGCCAGCGCGCCAGCCATATTTTGGCCAGCGCCGCCCCAAACGAGCAAGGCGATCCGTTTTTGCAAGCTGCGGGGGCCGCGATAGCGGCTTCGGCTGCGGTCTGGGTTGGCTATCTGTCGACCACGGCGGTTTATGGCGATCATAATGGCGCTTGGGTCGATGAAGATACGCCAACCACGCCACAATCGCAACGCGCCGTGCTGCGGGTTTTGGCTGAAACGCAGTGGCTGGCCTGCGATCTGCCGGTGCATGTGTTTCGGCTGGCTGGAATTTACGGCCCCGGACGCGGGCCGTTCAAAAAGGTGCGCGACGGCAGCGCGCGGCGCATTATCAAGCCAGGCCAAGTGTTTAGCCGCATTCATGTTGATGACATTGCCCTGACCCTAGACGCCTCGATGGCCCGCCCCCATCGGGGTCGGATCTATAACGTCTGCGACAATGACCCCGCCCCGCCCGAAGATGTAATCGGCCATGCAGCGCAGCTATTGGGCCTGCCGATGCCGCCCGAAGTTGCCTATGACGCCGCAGATATGAGCCCGATGGCCCGCAGTTTCTACGGCGAATCCAAAAAGGTCAGCAATCAGCGCATTCGGCAAGAGCTTGGCCTTGATCTGGCTTACCCCAGCTATCGCGAAGGCCTAGCGGCCTTGCTGGCAGATGAGCGCGCCTAGGAATAACTTCGCACCAAGGCGCCCGAGACCAAGCTCCATCCATTGGCCGCAACAAAAAAGGCCAGTTTAAACGGCAGCGACACCACCGCGGGCGGCACCATCATCATGCCCATCGACATCAAGACCGCTGCGACCACCAGATCGATGATCAAGAACGGCAGAAAGATCAGAAAGCCAATCTCGAAGGCGCGCTGAATCTCGGAAAGGATGAAAGACGGCACCAAAAGTGACAGCGGCGCGTCAATCGGCGCGCCCAGCGCAGCTTGCGGGCTGGGTCGGCCAAGAGGCGCGCTCGGCGGCGCCTGTCTATCAAGACGGGACCCCGGTCACCATCAGCTATGCCGCAGACCCGCTTGCCGATCGCGCGGTTCTGGTGGCGACAGATGCCAATGGCAATACCGTCGGGCAGGAAGATGTGCCGCTGCAAAGCACGGCTTATCAATGGCTTGGTGCAAATCTTGCGGGCAATCCTTTGCCCAGTGGCAGCTATATCCTGCGTCTGGAAAGCTACCGCGAAGGGCAGCCTATTAGCACCCAGGGCAAGGTTGAATCCTACCAGCCTATCCTTGAGGCACGTGGCGGCGCGGGCGGCTCTACCACCTTGATTTTGCGCGGTGGCGTCGAAGTTGCCTCGACCGAAGTCACCGCCCTTAGGGTGCCGTAATTACAAAAACTTGCCCAGCCAAAGCCCCAGCGCAAAGACCAGCGCAACCGCCGCGACACCGCGGGTGCCAAACAGGCGTGGCTGGGTATCAACGGCCACAGGTGGGGCCGCCTGCGCGATCAACAGCGATTCCATCATCCGCGGCAGTCGTGGGCCAAAACGGCCTAAAACACGCGCGGTCTGCGCCAAATCACGGATCAGGGCCAAGGGGCCAACATTGCGGCTGACATAGGATTCGACGACCGGCTTGGCGACTTGCCAGATGTTGATATGCGGATCCAAACCGCGCGCCACGCCTTCGACAACCACCATCGTGCGCTGCAACAAAATCAGCTCGGTGCGGGTTTCCATACCAAATCTTTCTGTCACTTCAAAAAGATAGGACAGCAGCCGCGCCATAGAGACCTGCGTTGCATCCAGCCCGAAAATCGGTTCGCCCACCGCCCGCAAGGCGCGGGCAAATTCGTCGATATCACGATCAGGGGGCACATAGCCCGCCTCGAAATGCACCTCGGCAACGCGGCGGTAATCCTTGCCGATAAAACCCATCAAAATCTCGGCATAGACCCGGCGGGTGTATTCATCGATTCGCCCCATGATCCCAAAATCATAAGCAATCAAATCGCCATTAGCCGCGACCTTGAGGTTGCCTTGGTGCATATCGCCGTGAAAAAACCCGTCGCGCAGCGCATGGCTCAGGAACAGTTGCAGCACCCGCGCGGCCAAGGCCTGACGGTCCAGACCCGCCGCATCCAGTGCGGCGTTATCGGCAAGGTTGATCCCCTCGGCCCAATCCAGCGTCATCACCGACCGTCCCGACAGCTGCCAAATCACCCGTGGCACCTGAAAGCCCACGTCGGATTTGGTGTTATCGGCAAATTCTGAAGCCGCAGAGCTTTCAAGCCGCAGATCCAGCTCGCCCTTCACCACGCCGTCGAAATGCGTGATCACATCCATTGGCCGCAGGCGGCGCGAGGCGGGCGAAAGAAATTCAATTGCGCGGGCGGCGAAATAAAACGCATCGACATCCTTGCGAAAGGCCCGCTCGATGCCGGGACGCAGCACTTTCACCGCAACATCGCGGCCATTTTCGGCCAAAGTCGCGCGATGCACCTGCGCAATCGAAGCGGCGGCAACCGGTTCGGAAAAGCTGGAAAACGCCTCGTCCACCGGCAGACGCAATTCTTCGGCAACCATGGCTTTTGCCACCGCAGTCGAAAACGGCGGCAGCTGGTCTTGCAAGTATTTCAGCTGCTGCGCCAATTCCGCGCCAACGATATCAGGGCGTGTCGAAAGCACTTGGCCAAATTTGATATAGGCAGGGCCAAGGGCGGTCAGCGCGCGCGTCACCGGCGGCAAAGCAGGGTCGCCGCGCAGGCCCAACCACTTGAAAGGCCAGCCCAAAAGCCGTGCAGCAAAGCGCAGGCGCGGCGGCACCTCCATCGCCTCCAGTGCAAGCGCCATCGCACCCGTGCGCTCGAATGTGGCGCCGGTGCGGATCAGCCGCCAAATGTTATGGGGACCCCTCACAGTTTCCAGCCCGAATGCAGTGCAGCAATCCCCATGGTCAGATTGCGATATTTCACCAAATCAAAACCCGCCACACGGATCATGCTGGCAAAGGTCTCTTGGTTTGGAAACTTGCGGATCGATTCGACCAGATACTGATAGGAGTCGCGGTCACCCGCCACGACCTGCCCCATCGCCGGAATGACGTTAAAGCTGTATTTATCATAGACCCATTGCGCCAAGTCGTTGGGAATGCGCGAAAATTCAAGAACCATCAGCCGCCCGCCGGGGCGCAGCACACGGTAGGCTTCGCGCAGCGCATCTTGCACCCGCGTCACATTCCGGATGCCAAAGGAAATGGTGTAAACGTCAAAGCTGTTGTCGGCAAAGGGCAGCGCCATCGCGTCGCCAACCACCCAGTCCAACCGCTCGGCCATCTGGCCCGCTTCGGCGCGCTGGCGCCCCGAAATCAGCATCGATTCCGTCATATCCAGCACGACCGCTTGCGACTCTGCCGCGCGGGTCAAAAAGCGAAATGCCACATCGCCGGTGCCCCCCGCCACATCCAGAAGACGCTGTCCGGCGCGGGGTGCCAGCCAATCCATCATCGCGTCTTTCCAAAGCCGGTGCATACCGCCCGACATCAGATCGTTCATAATGTCGTATTTGCTAGCCACATTGGTAAAGACCCCATGCACCATGCCGGCCTTATCGGCCTCGGGCACGGTCTGAAATCCGAAATGGGTGGTGTTTTCTTCGGTCATGGGGCTTGTCGTCCTGTCTTTGCGCCCCTCTATATAGTCTGCTATCGGTTCCGCCTCAATGCGCCGATCTGTCCAAGGGGCCATATGCCTGAATTACCCGAAGTTGAAACCGTCCGCCGTGGTCTTCTGCCAGCAATGGAAGGGCGTATGATTGAACGCGCCGAGGTCAATCGGCCTGATCTGCGCTGGCCATTGCCAGAGCGGATGGCCGAACGGCTGACCGGCGCGAAGGTGATCGCGCTGCGGCGGCGTTCGAAATACATTCTTGCCGATCTTTCAACCGGCGAGACCTTGCTTATTCATTTAGGCATGTCGGGGCGGATGCTGGTTTCGGGCATCCGCTTGGGCGATTTCGTTTTTGAACATGCAGCGCCTGAAAAGCACGATCATGTGGTGCTGCATCTGGAAGGCGGCGCGCGGGTGACCTTTAACGATGCGCGGCGTTTTGGCGCGATGGATCTTTTGCCCACCGCAACGGCCGAGGCACATCCGCTGTTGGCGCAGATCGGGCCCGAGCCCTTGGGCAATGCTTTCAACGAAGGCTATCTGGCCGCGCGGCTGGCGGGCCGCAACACCCCGATCAAATCGGCGCTGCTTGATCAGCATCTGGTTGCGGGTCTGGGCAATATCTACGTCTGCGAGGTGCTGTTTCGCGGCGGCCTATCCCCAGCCCGCCGCGCCGGTGATATCAAAGATGCCGCAGCGCTTGTGCCGATCATCCGCGAGGTTCTGACCGAGGCGATCGAGGCGGGCGGATCGTCGTTGCGCGATTATCGCCAGACCGACGGCGCGTTGGGCTATTTTCAAAAGGCCTTTGCGGTCTATGGTCGCGAAGGTGCGCCCTGCGTCACCTGTGCCACCCCGATTGCCCGCATCGCCCAATCGGGGCGATCATCGTTTTACTGCCCCCGCTGCCAAACCTAACCCTGTCCTGCAAAGGAAACCGCATGTACGCAACTGTTTTGGTCGAGATCAAAGACCACGTCGCCCTTATTCGTCTGAACCGCCCCGAGGCGCTGAACGCGCTGAATGCGCAGATGATGCAGGATCTGGCCGCGGCGCTGCAGGCGGCTGATGCCGATCCGGGCGTGCGCTGCCTTGTGCTGACGGGGTCGGAAAAGGCATTTGCGGCGGGGGCCGATATTAAGGAAATGGCGACGCAAAGCTTTGCCGATATGTTTAGCCGCAACACCTTTGCCGCCGAAGTCGCGGTGATCGAAGCCATTCGCAAACCCATGATCGCCGCGGTTGCAGGCTTTGCTTTGGGCGGGGGATGCGAGCTTGCGATGATGTGCGATTTCATCCTTGCCGCCGATACCGCTAAATTTGGCCAGCCCGAGATTAACCTTGGCATCATCGCCGGTCTGGGCGGCACGCAGCGGTTGACGCGGCTGGTGGGGGCCGCAAAGTCGATGGAGATGCATCTGACAGGCCGGATGATGGATGCAGCCGAGGCCGAACGCGCCGGGCTTGTCAGCCGGGTGATCCCCGCTGCCGATCTGATTGACGAGGCGCTTAAAACCGCAGCCAAGATCGCCGCTAAATCGCAAATCGCGGTGATGGCGGCGAAGGAATCGGTCAACCGCGCCGCCGAGACCACACTGCGCGAAGGCCTGATCTTTGAGCGCCGCCTGTTCCACGCGCTGTTTGCGACCCAAGATCAGGCCGAAGGCATGGCGGCTTTTATCGAAAAGCGGCCGCCAAATTTTCAGGATTGCTAGAAATTCTGTTTCCTTCTGCGCAAATTTGCCTTAAGCGCTGCGATTACATGCGTGTGGGCCCGCTTTGGCAAGAATCATCCCTTCATCTTTGAGGGGGCCTTGGGGCTTTTGCGCGACAAAATTAAACCGACCCTAAGGATACACAACCATGGCAAATACTGCCCAGTCCAAAAAGCGCGTTCGCCAGACCGAAGCGCGCACCGATGTGAACAAAGCTCGCCGTTCGCGCATCCGCACCTTCCTGCGTAAAGTTGAAGAAGCGCTGGCTTCCGGCAACCAAGACGCTGCCGTCTTGGCTTTGAAAAACGCGCAGCCAGAACTGGCACGCGGCGTCACCAAAGGCGTGATGCACAAGAACACCGTGTCGCGCAAAATCTCGCGCTTGGCATCGCGCGTCAAAGCGCTGGGCACCCCTGCTGCCTAAGCCACTAACCGAATCATAAGTCACAAGGGCGCAGCTTAACGGCTGCGCCCTTGTTCGTTTCAGCGCCCAAAGCGGCGCAGAATCGGCTTCGCGCTGCACCAAAGCCCTTTCATTCGCAAGCAGGCATACTCTTTAGAGATTACAGTTTTAGGCCTATTTTTTCGGTGCCCGTGGCCAATTTACACGGCCCGACAGATTCGCTGAAACAAACCCCTGTCAAGCGACAAGATCGGTTGCGGCCCGGTGGCACTGCTTGCTAATTTGACCAAGCGATTCAATTTTGCCGTGTGACAGAGTCGCTGCGTTTGGTCTAAATGACAGCCCTAAACTGCCAAGTGGGCTGAATTTATGTGAAAAATGCGTGTGTTACACTGTGTTTGTTGCGCGTTGCTTAGGAATTAAATCTGTCTGGGTGTCAAGCTGCTGAACCCCAGACATCCAGTGTGTATGAAGACCGCGAGGTGGCGTTAAAGGCTGCAAATGCGCTGCGCGTTTGTGGGTTTTGCCAGAGTTTGCGCGACGGTTGAACGAAGAAAAATTAGAGGTGCCAACAGGTTGAAACCTGCAATGGCGCTTGGGGACGTTAAGAATGACAAACGAGGCCTGGTGCAGGGTGCGCGAGACGCTTGCCGTGCGGATCGGTAAGAACAATTATACCAGTTGGATCGAGCCGCTGCATTTGACAGCGCTTGATGAGGGGATTGCACGCTTTGACGTGCCGACGACGTTCTTCGGCGATTGGGTGTCGCGCAATTTCTCTGACCATATTCTTGCTTTGCTGAATGCCGAAGGCCATCAGGTTGGCCGCGCTGAATTTACCGTGCCTGCACAGGCCAGTGCTCCGATGGCGCAGAAACCCGCTGCGGCAAAGCCCGCGCGTGTCTCAGCCAAACGGCGCACTGACGACGAGTTGCCGGGCGCGTCGCTCGACAGCCGCTTTACCTTTGACAGCTTTGTTGTCGGCAAACCAAACGAGCTGGCCCATGCCGCCGCGCGCCGTGTCGCCGAAGGCGGGCCTGTCAGCTTTAACCCGCTGTTTTTGTATGGTGGCGTCGGTCTGGGCAAGACCCACCTGATGCATGCCATCGCGCATGAAATTCAACTGCGTCAACCGCATCTGCGCGTGCTCTACCTGTCGGCGGAACAATTTATGTATCGCTTTGTACAGGCGCTGCGCGAACGCCAGATCATGGACTTCAAAGAGATCTTCCGCTCTGTCGACGTGCTGATGGTGGATGATGTGCAATTCATCGCCGGCAAAGATTCCACCCAAGAGGAATTCTTCCACACCTTTAACGCGCTGGTGGATCAAAACAAACAGATCGTAATCTCGGCCGACCGCGCGCCGGGCGAGATCAAGGATCTGGAAGACCGGATCAAATCGCGGATGCAATGCGGTCTGGTGGTTGACCTGCATCCGACCGATTACGAGCTGCGCCTGGGAATTTTGCAGCAAAAAGCCGAGCTTTATATTGCCCAGTATAAGGGCCTGCAAATCTCGAGCGGCGTGCTGGAATTTCTGGCCCACCGCATCACCACCAATGTGCGGGTGCTGGAAGGCGCTTTGACGCGTCTTTTCGCCTTTGCCTCGCTGGTAGGGCGTGAAATCACGTTGGATCTGGCGCAAGATTGTCTGGCCGATATTCTGCGGGCTTCGGATCGTAAGCTGACGATCGAAGAAATTCAGCGCAAAGTCGCCGAGCATTACAATATCCGCCTGTCGGATATGATCGGACCAAAACGTCTGCGCAATATCGCGCGGCCACGTCAGGTGGCGATGTATTTGGCCAAGCAATTGACGCCGCGGTCTTTGCCCGAAATCGGGCGGCGCTTTGGTGGCCGCGATCACACCACGATCATTCACGGTGTGCGCAAAATCGAAGAGCTGATGACCTCTGATTCGCAGCTGAATGACGATTTGCAGCTGCTGCGGCGCCTGCTGCAATCCTAAGACGGCAAGACAGAGGCAATAGGCGGGCTTGACGGGCCGCCTATTCGCACCCAAAGTCCCGAAAAGACTTGTGAACCGGTGGAAATCGGATAGTTTCGACCTCCCTGTTATGGGGTCGGCAAGGGGAACGAAAATGAAGATCAGCATCGAACGCAGCACCCTTCTTAAGGCGCTGGCACAGGCCCAGTCGGTGGTAGAGCGCCGCAACACCATTCCAATTCTGGCCAATGTGCTGATCGAAGCTGAGGGCGATACCGTATCGTTCCGCGCCACCGATCTGGATATTGAAGTGGTCGACCGCGCCCCTGCGATGGTCGAGCGGGCGGGGGCTACAACCGTTTCTGCCGTGATGCTGCACGAGATCGTGCGCAAGCTGCCCGATGGCGCGCTTGTGGCGCTGACCGATGATCCGGCCTCGGGCCGTTTGACCATTGCGGCCGGGCGGTCGAACTTTAACCTTGCCACCTTGCCGAAAGAAGATTTTCCGGTGATGGCAACATCCGAATATTCCTCGAACTTTTCAGCCCCTGCGCCGGTGCTGCGCCGGCTGTTTGACAAGGCTAAATTTGCGATCTCGACCGAAGAGACCCGCTATTACCTGAACGGCGTTTATATGCATGTTTCGACCGGCGATGTCGGGGCGGTTCTGCGCTGCGTGGCCACCGATGGCCACCGCTTGGCCCGTATTGACGCGCCGCTGCCCGAGGGGGCGCAGGGTATGCCCGGCGTGATTGTGCCGCGCAAGACGGTGAACGAGCTGAAAAAGCTGCTGGAAGATGACAGCGCCGAGATCGCGGTTTCGGTCTCGGAAACGAAAGTGCGCTTTGCCACGCCGCAGATCACTCTGACCTCGAAGGTGATTGACGGCACCTTCCCCGATTACACCCGAGTTATTCCAACCGGAAACACCCGCCGTTTGGAAGTGGATGCAACGGAATTTGCCAAGGCAGTTGACCGCGTGGCCACGGTATCTTCGGAACGCTCGCGTGCGGTGAAGCTGAGCTTGGACGAAGACCGGCTGGTGCTGTCGGTCAATGCGCCAGACTCTGGGGCGGCCGAGGAAACGCTTGCGGTGGCCTATTCGGACGAACATCTGGAGATCGGCTTTAACGCGAAATATTTGCTGGAAATTGCCAGCCAGGTTGATCGCGAGAATGCGGTGTTTTTGTTTAACTCTTCCGCGGATCCGACCTTGATGCGCGAAGGCAATGACACATCGGCGGTCTATGTTGTGATGCCGATGCGCGTCTAAGCCCGCGCCGGGGGGCTCGCCCCCCGGACCCCCGAGGATATTTACGCCAAGATGAAAGGGGAAAGCGTGAGCGGCTTGGCCATCTCTTCGCTGAACCTATCGCATTTTCGCAGCCATCAGGCGGCGCAGATAGAATTTGACGGCCGGCCCGTTGCGATTGTCGGGGCAAATGGAGCCGGCAAGACCAATATCCTCGAAGCGGTGTCGCTGTTATCGCCGGGGCGCGGCATGCGGCGGGCGGCGACGGATGAGATTGCGCGGCAGCCGGAAAACATCGGCTGGAAGATTTCTGCTGACATCCATGGCTTTGGCGCCGCGCATCGCATCGAGACCTGGGCCGAGGCGGGCGAGAGCCGGGCCTTGCGGATTGACGATAAGGCCGCACCGCAATCTGCGCTGGGGCGGATCACCCGGGTGTTGTGGCTGGTGCCCGCGATGGATCGTTTGTGGATTGAAGCAGCCGAGGGGCGCCGGCGGTTTTTGGATCGCATGACACTTTCTTTTGCGCCAGACCATGCCGAGGCGGTTTTGGCCTATGAAAAAGCCATGCGCGATCGCAACCGATTGTTGAAAGATCAAGTGAGCGATCCGCATTGGTACGCAGCGCTTGAGGCGCAGATGGTGCAGGCGGGGACGCAGATTGAGGCCAACCGCCAGCGGGCTTTGGCGCGACTGGCCGCCGCGCAAGAAGGGGCCGAGACGCTGTTTCCGCAGGCGGATCTGGCCTTGACGGGGCCGGAGGGCGAGGGAGCTATTGAGGACCTGGCGCAGGCGTTGTCGCAGAACCGGCGCCGCGATATGGCTGCTGGGCGCACCTTGGTGGGGCCGCACCGCGCTGATCTGACGGCGGTCTATGTGGCCAAGGGGGCGCGGGCAGACCAATGTTCGACTGGCGAGCAGAAGGCTTTGCTGATCAGCCTGATCCTGGCCAATGCCCGCGCGCTGGCCGCGGATCTGGGCGCGGCGCCGGTTTTGTTGTTGGATGAGGTGGCAGCCCATCTTGACCCCGCACGGCGCGCAGCACTTTATGACGAGCTTTGTGCTTTGGGCGCGCAGGCGCTGATGACGGGCACTGAGGCCTCGCTTTTTGAGCATCTTGGCAAGCGCGCGCAAACCCTTACAGTCGCCGAAAATCAAGGCCGTTCGAGGATCACCGCATGACCATCACGCTTCATGAAATTCTGCTTTATGCGGGTGGGTCGGTTTTGCTGTGGATGGTGCCGGGGCCGGTTTGGGTGGCGCTGACGGCGCGGGCCTTGTCGGGTGGCTTTGCAAGCGCTTGGCCCTTGGCGATTGGGGTTGCTTTGGGCGATCTGCTTTGGCCGCTGACTGCGATCTTTGGGCTGACCTGGATCCTGTCGATCTATGGCGATTTTCTGCATCTGCTGCGGCTTTTGGCGGCGGTGATTTTTGTGGTTATGGGGGTGCTGCTGATCCGCAAACCTGCTGCTGCCCCAAGCGCTGACAGCCGCATGACCAAGCCGGGGATGTGGGCGGGGTTTCTGGTGGGCGTGGCTGCGGTGATTGGCAACCCGAAGGCGATCTTGTTCTATATGGGGGTTTTGCCCGGGTTTTTTGATCTCAGCCGTGTGCAAGGCTGGGATATTGTGGCGATTTTGCTGGTCTCTGCGGTTGTGCCAATGCTGGGAAACCTGTGCCTTGCGCTGTTTCTGGACCGGGCGCGGCAATTACTGTCTTCGCCACGCAGCATCCGCAGACTGAACTTGATTGCTGGCACACTGCTGATCGGGGTTGGAGCCGTGATTTCCTTGACTTAACCGCTAAATCTTGTGTCGAAGGCGTGACAATCCCCCCCCGAAACGCTATAAATTCGGAGCAATACAAGGGGTGCAGAGCACATGGCCAATGAGCCCAATAAGCCAGAATCTTATGGCGCCGATTCTATCAAAGTTCTCAAGGGCTTAGAGGCTGTTCGCAAGCGCCCGGGCATGTATATCGGCGATACCGATGATGGCTCGGGTCTGCACCATATGGTTTACGAAGTTGTCGATAATGGCATCGACGAGGCGCTGGCGGGCCATGCAACTGCAGTAACTGTCAAAATTCACGCTGATAGTTCGGTTTCGGTGCGTGACAACGGTCGCGGCATCCCTGTCGACATCCACAAGGAAGAGGGCGTCTCGGCGGCAGAGGTCATTATGACCCAGCTGCACGCGGGCGGTAAGTTCAACAACACCGATGATTCTGGCAATGCCTATAAGGTTTCGGGCGGATTGCACGGTGTTGGTGTTTCAGTTGTCAACGCCTTGTCGGAATGGCTGGAACTGACGGTTTGGCGCAACGACATCGAATATAATGCGCGTTTTGAGCATGGCGAATGCGTCACCCATGTGCATGAGGTGGGCCCTGCCCCGGGCGAGCGTGGCACCCAGGTGCGCTTTCTTGCCTCGGCCAAGACCAATCATCCCGAAGGCACCTTCTCGAACCTAGAGTTCAGCTTTAAGACGCTGGAAAACCGCCTGCGCGAATTGGCGTTTTTGAACTCGGGTGTGCGGATCATCGTAGAGGACGAACGCCCCGCCGAACCCCTGCGGACCGAGCTGTTCTACGAGGGCGGCGTGCGCGAATATGTGAAATATATCGACCGCTCGAAAACCTCGATCATGGCAGAGCCGATCTATATGATTGGCGAGCGCAACGGCATTACCGTTGAAGTCGCGATGTGGTGGAATGACAGCTACAATGAAATGGTGCTGCCCTTTACCAACAACATTCCGCAGCGCGACGGCGGCACCCACCTTGCGGGCATGCGTGGTGCGCTGACCCGCACGATCAACGCCTATGCGCAGTCTTCAGGCATTGCGAAAAAAGAAAAGGTCGATTTCACCGGCGATGATGCCCGCGAAGGTCTGACCTGCGTGCTGTCGGTCAAAGTGCCGGACCCGAAATTCTCGTCGCAGACCAAAGACAAGCTGGTGTCTTCCGAGGTGCGTCCGGCGGTTGAAAATCTGGTGAACGAAAAGCTGGCGGAATGGTTTGAAGAAAACCCCGCAAATGCCAAGATCATCGTCGGCAAGATCGTCGAGGCCGCCTTGGCCCGCGAAG
>JALRIN010000060.1 GCA_023255415.1 Cypionkella sp.
CCCACGCGAACAGATGATGTCGTCACATTCTCAGTCATACATCTCCCTGTGGGTTGAATGAGAACAAGGTAAGTATTGACTAAGGCTCTAGTCAAGAGGATTCAAAGAGCAATTCGGACAACTCTGACAAGCATTCAGGGTTGGCCAACGAGGCCAGATTACGAACTGGTCGCTGATTAGCTAAGTCGGTAGCAGCGATTTCCGCCAACTTGCCGTTGAAAGTACGGGGTAAATCTGTCACGAAGAAGACTGCTTGTGGCGCATGGCGCGGCGCATAATCCGGCGCAGCACATAGCCGCGCCCTTCATTCGACGGCATCACCCCATCAGCAATCAGGAAAGAGGTCGAGCGCAAATGGTCGGCAATCACGCGGTGGTGCATTTTGCCCGGACCATCGGGATCGGCGCTGGTCGCATGCGCCGAAGCCTCGATCAGACTGCGCATCAGATCGGTGTCGTAATTGTCGTGCTTGCCTTGCAAAAGCGCGCCAATCCGCTCCAGCCCCATGCCGGTGTCGATCGACTGCATCTCGAGCGGGCGCAGGCTGCCATCGGCAAACTGCTCGTTTTGCATGAAAACATTGTTCCAGATTTCAATGAAACGGTCGCCATCTTCTTCGGCACTGCCCGGAGGGCCGCCCCAGATATGCTCGCCGTGGTCATAGAAAATCTCGGTGCAAGGCCCGCAAGGCCCCGTCGGCCCCATGCGCCAAAAGTTGTCATCCGAAGCGATGCGGATGATTTTATGTTCGGGCAGACCTGCAATTTTCTTCCAGAAATTGGCGGCCTCGTCATCGGTGTGATAGACGGTGACCAAAAGCTTATTCTTATCAAGGCCGAAATCTTTGGTCAGCAATTCCCAAGCAAAAGCAATAGCTTGCTCTTTGAAGTAATCGCCAAAGCTAAAGTTTCCCAGCATCTCGAAAAAGGTATGATGCCGCGCGGTATAACCGACATTGTCCAGATCGTTGTGCTTGCCGCCCGCGCGCACGCATTTTTGCGCCGTGGTGGCACGCTTGTAATCGCGGGTCTCGACGCCGGTAAAGGCGTTCTTGAACTGCACCATCCCCGAGTTGGTAAACATCAAGGTCGGATCATTGCGCGGCACCAAGGGCGAGCTTTCAACGACACGGTGGTCGTTGCGCGCGAAGAAATCGGTGAAGGTCGAGCGGATATCGTTCAACGACGGCATAGGTTTGGCCCCCCAAAAGGCAGAAAAAAGGGTGATTGCGCCCCGTTTATCCCCGCAAGACGGGCCTGTCCACGCCTTGATTGCTTTGCGCAAAAAAAGGGCCGGAAACTTATGTTTCCGGCCCTCGGGTTTTGGGTCATGCCGTCAAGACTTAGTCATCAAGCAGTGCGGTATCCTCGGAGGCCATGGCAAAATCCAAACCATTGGCGGCCCGGATCTTTTCTTCAATCTCGCGCGCCATCGCGGGGTTTTGCTTCAGGAAGGTTTTCGCATTCTCGCGGCCCTGCCCGATCCGCTCGTCGCTGAACGAATACCAGCTGCCCGATTTCTCGACCACGCCCGCTTTGACGCCTATGTCGACCAGCTCGCCCATTTTCGAGATGCCTTCGCCATACATGATATCGAATTCCACCTCGCGGAAAGGAGGCGCGACTTTGTTCTTCACGACTTTCACGCGGGTCGAGTTGCCGACCACTTCGTCGCGGTCCTTGATCGCGCCGGTGCGGCGAATATCAAGGCGCACCGAGGCGTAAAACTTCAACGCATTGCCGCCAGTGGTGGTTTCAGGCGAGCCGAACATCACGCCAATTTTCATTCGAATCTGGTTGATAAAGATCACCATGCAATTGCTGCGGCCAATGCTGGCGGTCAGTTTGCGCATGGCTTGGCTCATCAGACGCGCTTGCGAACCCATCTGCATATCGCCCATATCGCCTTCGATTTCCGATTTCGGCGTCAAGGCCGCGACCGAATCGACGACAATCAAGCTGACAGCCCCCGAGCGCACCAGCGTGTCGACAATCTCCAAAGCCTGTTCGCCAGTATCGGGCTGGCTGATCAACAGCTCGTCCAGATTGACGCCCAGCTTTTTGGCATATTGCGGATCAAGCGCGTGTTCGGCATCAACAAAGGCGCAAACCCCACCTTTTTTCTGCGCCTCGGCAACGCAATGCAGCGTCAGCGTGGTCTTGCCCGAAGATTCCGGGCCGTAAATCTCGATAATCCGCCCCTGCGGCAACCCGCCAATACCCAAGGCGATGTCCAGACCCAAAGACCCGGTCGAGGTCGCCTCGACATCCATCACCGCGTTGTCTTGGCCGAGCTTCATAATAGAGCCCTTGCCAAACTGGCGTTCAATCTGCGCCAACGCGCTTTCAAGCGCCTTTGCCTTGTCCATATCCCGCTTCCCGTTCAATTCGAGTAGATTTGCCGCTGCCATTTGCTTTGCCCTTATCCCATGCTTGCATCCAGGCGGCAATCGCCGAAGATGTTCTTGCTTTGTTTGCTATATATGAGGGTAAAAAGAGAACATTTCAATCAATTTGTCGCCTTCTTAGTGTTCCTCATCAAGATTAATGAAAGGTTACGAATTTTGAAGGCTGCGCAAAAACTTATGAAACTGCAGCATTAATCAAGCAAATCTGCGCGAAAACAATCAATTGCACTGCGCGTGAACGGTTTCCGTCAGCTCCGAAAGCGAAAAAGGTTTCGCCAAGAAGGTTGAATTCGGGATCCGCGACTGCCCCTCTGATAGCGATTCTTCGGCATAGCCCGAGACAAAAATCACCCGCACTTGCGGCCTTTGCTGCAAAGCGATGCGCACCCAGGTCGGCCCATCCATGCCAGGCATCACCACATCGGTGACAAAGATGTCAATCTTCAGCGTCTCGTCTTCCAAAATCTGTAACGCCGCTTCGGCGCTCTCGGCCTCGAGCACGGTAAAGCCGCGCATGCGCAACGCCCGGCTGGCAAAGGCGCGCACAGGCGCCTCGTCTTCTACCAAAAGCACCACACCTTCGCCTTGCCGCAAGAGTTGCGGCTTGTTCAGTTTTGCAGCGTCTTTGATCGCCTCGCCGTGATAAATCGGGAAATAAAGTTGAAAGCTGCTGCCCTCGCCTTCGGTAGAATCGACAAAAATATAGCCCCCCGACTGCTTGACGATGCCGTATGCGGTCGAAAGCCCCAGCCCCGTGCCCTCTCCCACCCGTTTGGTGGTGAAAAACGGCTCGAAAATCTTGGTGAGCCGATCGGGCGGTATGCCACAGCCGCTGTCGGCAACCCGAATCACCGCATAATCGCCAGCAGGCACCACCGCACGGTCGCGGTGCAGATCGCTTGCAAGATGCAGCGCCTGAGTGTCAATCGCGATGGTGCCGCCTGCGGCCATCGCATCCCGCGCATTGACCACAAGGTTCATAATAACCTGTTCCAACTGACGTTTATCGGCGCGAATAGCCCCCAGATGCGCTGCATGCGACAGCCGCAGCAGCACCCTCTCACCCACCAGCCGGTTCAGCAGATGCGTCAGATCAGACAGCACATCCGCCAGATCCAACCGTTCAGGGTTAAGCGTTTGTTTGCGTGAAAAAGCCAGCAATTGCCCGACCAAGGCGGCGGCGCGATTGGCATTCTGGTGGATCTGGATCAAATCCGAATATTCGGGATCTTCGCTTTTGTGACGCAGCAGCAAAAGATCACAATGGCCGGAAATGGCGGTCAGAAGATTGTTGAAATCATGCGCAACCCCACCCGCAAGCTGGCCAATAGCTTGCATTTTCTGACTTTGGACGAATTGTGCTTCCAAGGTCTTCAGCGCCGTTGCATCCTGCAGCACCGCCAAAACACTTGGGCGACCGGCTTCGACGATCCGGCGCAGGGTCACTTGCAAAAACACCTCGCCCTCAAGATTGCGGGCCCGCAAAACCTCGACGCCGCTGGGCAAATGTTCGCAGGCCACATCCGCGAGCCAGTCGGCGACGGGTCGGCCCAGACCGTCAAAAAGCTCGTGAATAGGGGCTGCGTCTTCGGCCAATTGCAAGAACTCACGCGCAACTTTATTGGCCTGCAGCAGCACGCCTTTGGTGTCGAATTTCAGCAAAGCCACGGGCAGATGTTCAAAGTCCGCCATATTCGCCGCCGAGGGCTGTGCAGAGGCTGTGGGCAGAAGATAGATCTCGCGCCGCTCGCCACTGCCCGCAACTTCGGCAAAAACCGCGCGCATCGGCCCGGTGATCGAGGCAAGTTCGATCTCTTCACCCGAGTGCAACAGCTGGCTGCCAAAGACATCGGCCAATCGCTTTGGCCGCCCCCCCAACAAACGTCGCATCGCCTCATTGCTAAACAAAATCACGCCAGCGCGATTGGCGGTCAACATCGGCAGGCTGAGGGTTTCTGCCCCGCGCCCTGCACCGCCACGCTCTGAAAAATCCTCGAGCCGCCAGAGATAGCTGTGATCTGAGATCCGGTGCACCGACAGCCGGGTTTGGCCCCTTTGTGTCACCACATCTTCGCGTGCAGCGCCTTGGCTGTTGGCACGGCTTTGCAGCCGGTAAACCACCGCCGAAGGGGCCGCAAAATGGTCATTTAGCGCCGCCAGGATCGAGCCGCCCTCGCGCGCGCCAAACAACGCGACAGCAGCATGGTTTTGATGGCCAACCTGCCCAAAAGCATCGGTGGTAAAGCAGGGCGTCACATCCATGGCCACGATCTGCGCCAGACGCGCCTCTTGCAGGCGAAGTTGCCGCTGCGCAAGGCTGCGCCAGCCCGCCTGAATCAGCACCATCGCGGCCAAAGTCGCAGCGCCAACCGCAAAAACATGCCGCCACGCCCCCGCACTGAGCACTGCCAAAACAGCAAATACCAGCGCCAGGGCCAGCACAACCACCGGCCCCCGAAGCACCAGCGCCTGCGGCCTAAATCTTTCGGCCAAGCGAAGATGCGACCCTGCCACGTATTCCCCCATCAGGAGTTGAATTTCTCGCAGTTTAACAGCCCAAATGTTAATGACAGCTTAACACTTGCACAGCCGCGCTCACTTTAAAAATTCAAATTCAAGCCTGAGGCGGGCAAAGATGGGCGACGAAAAACCCGTCGGCGCCACTAAGCGGGCTGAAACGGCGCTGCAAACGGCAGCTCCAACCGCTGTGACGCTGCAAAAACGCAGCGATTTGCGCCTCGTTTTCCGCCCGCAGCATCGAACAGGTGGCATAGGCAAGCACGCCGTTTGGGGCCAGCAGGGATGCGGCTTGATCCAGGATTTCGGCTTGCAGCGCCAAAACCTCGGAAAGGCGCGCCGCGGTCAGTGCCCATTTGCCTTGCGGATCGCGCCGCCAGCTGCCCGAGCCCGAGCAAGGTACATCCGTCAGGATCAGATCATAAGGCGCTGCCGTTGCAGGGTTTTCCAAGATTTGCACCAAGGCACCAGCCCGCGCCGCGCGGGCAGGCAAATCGCGCATCCGGCGCGGATCACGATCATGGGCCGATAGCGAAATCCGCGCCCTGGACGCCATCGCCAAGGCCTTGCCGCCGCCGCCACAACAGTAATCGAGCACACGCTGGCCATCCACCAGCGCCAGCGTGTCGATCACCGCTTGGCTCGAGGCATCTTGCAGTTCGACCAAACCATCAAGATAGGCACGTGATGTGTTGATCTTGCGCGGATTTTCCAGAACGATCAGACAGGCCGACGCAAGTTCCGACCCAACCGCCCGCACCCCATCTTCGGCCAAAGCCGCAATCGCCTTGGCGTGGCTGGTCCGGGCCAGATTGACCCGCAAAAACACCGGAGCCCGCTTGCGCATCGCCTGCATCACGCCGATGAAATCCGCGCCCAGACTGTCTTGCAATTGCGCGGCCAACCAATCCGGGCAATCCAGCGCTGCGGTGTCTTGCGGCTGCTCTCCTGCCTCAAGAGCCGCTACCGCTGCCGGCGCGTGGCCTTCGCCCGTGAACATCGCAGCCACCTCTTGCCCCGCTGCGCGCAGGCCACCCAGGATCAGTCCGCGCCCGGTCTCGGACCCGCCCAACGCCGCAAAAGAGCGTTTGCAGCGCAGCGCATCATAGACCAGATCGCGCACCGCATGCCGATCGCCCGAGCCCGCAAAGCGGCTGGCCCGACCCCAATTGGTCAGGGCTTGTTCGGCCGCCGCACCGGCCAGAATACGGTCCAAAACCTCGATTGCGGCAGAGAGACGGGCTTGCGGGGTCATCGGATCACTTTCTGCCCCTTGCGAGGCGTGTTGGGCGTTCTCTGCCTATAGCGGCGCAAAAAATCCTGCAACAGGCTGCATTTGCCCCTCGCAATCGTTACTATCATCGCCCATTTGTGTCGCATGACAGGAGTGACCCCAAACCGATCCCTTCCGTTCTCGCAAAACCTGCTGGCGCAATTGCACGGCGGCGACACTGCGCGTGTGTCGCTGCAAGACCTGCTGGATGGGGTGAAAACCCATGCAAGGGCGACGCTGATGATATTGTTTTCACTGCCAAATCTGGTGCCAAGCGTGCCGGGCATGTCGGCGATCACCGGCCTGCCACTGCTGTATCTGGCGCTGCAGATGATGATGGGAAACCCGGTGTGGTTGCCAAAATTCATCGCCGGACGCAGCTTTTTGCGCAGTGATTTGCTGCGTATCATCACCCGCTTGCTGCCCTATTTGCAGCGCGTCGAGCGGGTGTTACAGCCGCGCCATCTGATTTTATCGCGTCCAAAAGTGGTGCAGCTGATCGGTTTGGTCTGCGTGGTGCTGTCAACCTTGATCGCATTGCCGATTCCCTTGGGCAATTTCTTGCCCGCGGTGGCGATCATTCTGTTCAGTCTGGGCACACTTGAATCCGACGGCCTGTTTATCATGGCAGGCTTCGCCACCTCGGTGGCGTCAGTTTTGTTCATCACCATCTTTTATTGGGGGGTGATCGTGGCGGTGCTGCGGATGATGGGCCACGCAGCTTAACGCCGCGTGGCCAAGGCTTTAGCCGATACGGTAGTTCGGGCTTTCGCGGGTGATCTGCACATCATGCACATGGCTTTCCTTTAGCCCCGCGCCGGTGATCTTCACAAAATGGCAATCTTTGCGCATATCGGCCACTGTGGCGCAGCCGGTATAGCCCATCGCCGCGCGCAAGCCGCCCACCATCTGATGGATTACCGCTGCCGCCGAGCCTTTGTAGGGCACTTGGCCTTCGATGCCCTCTGGCACCAGTTTGTCGCTGGCCGCATCCTTTTGGAAATAGCGATCGGCCGAGCCGCGCGCCATTGCCCCCAGCGAGCCCATACCGCGATAGGCCTTGAACGAGCGGCCCTGCCACAAAATCACCTCGCCCGGAGATTCGTCGGTGCCCGCAATCGCAGAGCCGACCATGGCACAGGATGCCCCCGCCGCAATCGCCTTGGCAAAATCGCCCGAGAATTTGATGCCGCCATCGGCGATCACGGGCACTTTGCCCGCGGCACGTGCCGAATCCATAATCGCGGTCAGCTGTGGCACACCCACCCCCGCCACGATCCGCGTCGTGCAGATCGACCCCGGGCCGATGCCCACCTTGACCGCATCAGCCCCCGCGCCAATCAACGCGCGCGTGGCCTCGGCGGTGGCGACATTGCCCGCCACCACTTGCACTGCGTTCGAGAATTTCTTGATCCGGTCGACCGCAATCGCCACACCTTCCGAGTGTCCATGCGCGGTGTCGATCACCACCATATCAACGCCCGCTTCGATCAAAGCCATCGAGCGTTCAAAGCCCGCATCGCCCACGGTCGAGGCCGCAGCCACCCGCAAACGCCCCAGATCATCCTTGCAGGCTTGTGGGTTCAGCACGGCCTTTTCGGTGTCTTTCAGCGTCAAAAGTCCGGTCAGCTTGCCCGCGCCATCGGTCACCAGCAGCTTTTCAATCCGCCGCGCCTTCATCAGCGAAATCGCCGCATCGCGGTCAACGGGTTCGCGCAAAAGGGCTAGGTTTTCCGAAGACATCATCGCATGCACAGGGGTCTTGTCATCGCTGGCAAAGCGCATGTCGCGGTTGGTCACAATGCCCAACACCCGGCCGTCATGGTCAACAACCGGAAAGCCGGTGATCTGATAACGCTCCATCAGCAGCTTGGCATCGCCCAGTGTTTGCTCGGGCGTCAGCGTGATCGGCTGATAGACCACACCGCTTTCAAAACGCTTCACTCGGCTGACTTCGCGGGCCTGCGTCGCCACATCCAAGTTGCGATGAATAACGCCGATGCCGCCCGCCTGCGCCATGGCAATCGCCATACGGCCTTCGG
>JALRIN010000061.1 GCA_023255415.1 Cypionkella sp.
AGGACATCACCGGGGGTCTTCCTCGCGTTGCAGAATTGTTTGAGGCCCGTCGTCCCAAAGACCACGCCATCATCGCAGAAGCCGACGGCTATGTGCGTTTTGGCAAGGACTATAAGAACAAGCGTCGCATCACGGTCGAGCCTGTCGACGAAACGCTGCAGGCTCAGGAATATATGATCCCGAAGGGCAAGCATATTCCTGTGCAAGAAGGCGATTTCGTCCAAAAGGGCGATTACATCATGGACGGCAACCCGGCCCCACACGACATCCTGCGGATTTTGGGTGTCGAGGCGCTGGCGAACTACATGATCGACGAAGTTCAAGACGTCTATCGTCTGCAGGGCGTGAAGATCAACGACAAGCACATCGAGGTGATCGTTCGCCAGATGCTGCAAAAGTTCGAAGTTCTCGACTCGGGCGAAACCACGTTGCTGAAAGGCGAAAACGTCGACAAGCACGAGCTGGACGAGGCCAATGATAAGGCCGCGTTGCACGGGATGCGTCTTGCGGTGGCCGAGCCGATCCTTTTGGGGATCACCAAAGCCTCGCTGCAAACCCGCAGCTTTATCTCGGCGGCGTCGTTCCAGGAAACCACGCGTGTGCTCACCGAAGCGTCGGTGCAGGGCAAGCGTGACAAATTGGTCGGCCTGAAAGAGAACGTGATCGTCGGCCGTTTGATCCCCGCAGGCACCGGTGGTGCAACGCGTGTGGTGAAAAACATTGCCAGCACCCGCGATACCGTGGTGATCGAAGCGCGTCGTTCCGAAGCAGAAGTCGCTGTGGCCTTGGCCGCACCAGCCCCTGCGCCGCAAAACGATCTTGCTGCCGCCTATGCAGCCGAGATGGAAAACCGCGAAGAGTGATCTTGTGATCTAAACACAAAGGCCCCGTGGGAAACCACGGGGCCTTTTGCGTTTGGGGGGTGATAACTTATGCTTGCGCTTTGTGCCTTTGGTAAGCCATGCTTGCGGGATATTTTATTTTGAACCTTATTTTGGGCGCACCATGGATTTTCCACAAAAAGTCAAAGATCTGGCGCGTCGGTCTAAACACGCATCACAACATGCGCTGACCGAGGAAGCGACAAAGACCGCAGTTATCCTGCCTCTTATTCAAGTGCTTGGTTTTGATGTCTTCAGCCTTGATGAAGTCGTGCCAGAATTTGTCGCCGATGTGGGTGTCAAAAAGGGCGAGAAAGTTGATTTTGCGATCAAGATCGATGGCAAGGTCAATATCCTTGTCGAGGCGAAACCGATTTCCATGTCGCTTGGCTCTGCGCAGTTTAATCAGCTCTATCGCTATTTTGCGGTCACCGAGGCAAAGCTTGCGCTTTTGACAAACGGCCGCGAGCTTTGGTTCTTTTCGGATGTCGATGAACCCAATAAAATGGATAAGAAACCCTTCTTCAAGTTTGATTTACAATCCTTTGAAGACGCAGAAGTTGCCGATCTGTCGCGTTTCCAAAAAGATGAGTTCTCGATGGAAACTATCCTGGAAGCGGCCTGCCACCTCAAATACGCCAGTGCAGCCGCAAGCTATATTCGCAAGCAACTTGCAGGCCCTGATGATGAATTTGTAAAACTGGTGGGGCGGCAGATTCACGAAGGCATGCTGACCAAAACAGTCGTCGAGCAACTGAAGCCCGCAATTCAGGCGGCATTAGATCTGGTGATCCGTGATCGCATCCAAGACAAACTGAACGTTGCCTTTCGCCCCGAGCCTTCGCTGCAAGATCTGGGCGTAAAAGACTTGATTGATGCCCCCGCAAACACCGAAGTCGTCACCACCGATGACGAAATTCAGGCCTTCATGATCGTCAGAGCCATCGCCGCCAAGGTCTTTGACATAGACAGAGTGACGATGCGCGACGCGAAATCCTATTGCTCTGTCTTTGTCGATGATAACAATCGCAAACCGGTCTGCAGGTTCTACTTCAACGCAAAACATTCAAAATCGCTGGGTCTTTTCGATGCGCAAAAGGCCGAGACCAAGATCCTCATCGAACGGGTCGCCGATATCTACAAATATGCCAATCAGATCGAAGAGGCCGTGAAAGCCTTTTGCTGATCGGTGAATCTTCTTGACCCCTTGCCAAGCAAGCAGCGCCTTCCCATCTCGGTCTCGCAAACCAAAAGGTCCACCGATGAAATCCAACACGCTTAAACTCGCCATCGCAGCCCTGATCGCCCTCGCCATCATCGGCGGCGACATGCTGGTAGCCCTTTAACCTTTCATCTGTCTCTAAATATCCCACGGGGGAAGCGCCGCAGGCGCTGGGGGTGTGAAACCCCCAAACGCGGTTTCAGCAAGCCTCTTCCCCCCAAGGCTTTGCCCTGATACCTCTGCGCCAAGGGGGAGCCATGGCCATTTCTGACAACCTGCGCGGCGCGCTTTATATGAGCCTGTCGATGTTCTCCTTTACGGTGAATGATACCTTTATGAAGGCCGTCACCCAGACGCTGCCCTTGTTCCAGACCATCGCGCTGCGCGGCATTATTGCCCTGCTGGGGCTGGCCTTGATCGCACGCGCGACAGGGCAGTTGCGCTTTGATATGTCGCGCCGCGATGCCAAGCTGATCACGCTGCGCTCGCTTGCCGATGTGATCGCGACAATCCTGTTTTTGACCGCGCTGCAGCATATGCAGCTGGCCAATCTGTCGGCGATCATTCAGGCGATGCCGCTGGCGGTAACCCTGGGCGCGGCACTTTGGTTCAAAGACCACATCGGTTGGCGGCGGATGACGGCGATTTTGATCGGCTTTGTCGGTGTGGTGATCATTATCAGCCCTGGCAGTGAAGGCTTTGACGGCTGGTCGCTTTTGGGGCTTGGCTCGGTGCTGGCGATTGTGGTGCGCGATTTATCGGTGCGGCCGCTGTCGCGCGAGGTGCCCTCGATCATGGTGGCGCTGGGCGCGGGGGCTGCAGTCTTTGCCATGGGGCTGATCGGCTCGGCGTTTCAGGGCTGGCAGCCGGTGAATGCTGTGCAAAGCGCGCAGATTGCCGGTGCTGGGGTAATGCTGACGCTGGGCTATCTCAGCTCGGTGATGGCGATGCGGGTCGGTGATATCGGCTTTGTCGCGCCCTTCCGCTATAGCTCGCTGCTTTGGGCGATCTTGCTTGGCTGGGTGTTTTTCGCCAATCTGCCGCCGTTGCATGCGGTGATCGGTGCGGCTTTGGTGGTGGCCACGGGCATCTATACCTTGCTGCGCGAGCGGAAATTGCGCCAGCAAGCCCGCTTGCGCGCCTGATCATTTGCAAGCAAGGGGCGGCTGCCCTATAGAGACGCGAACCGTGATCTGCCGCTGGCTGGAAACCCTATGACCCAAATCTCTGTCGTAATTCCGGCCCGCAACGAGGCCGAGAACATCATCACCTTGGTCGAGGATATCGACCGCGCACTGACCGCCCTCGGGGATTTCGAGATTATCGTGGTCGATGATGCCTCGACCGACAGCTCGGTTGCCGTGCTACGCCAACGCGCCCAAAGCATGCCGCATCTGCGGGTGCTGATGCATAACCGCGCGGGTGGACAATCGGCGGCGGTGCATTCGGGCGTGCTGGCAGCCCGCAGCCCGGTGATTTGCACGCTGGATGGCGACGGTCAGAACCCTGCCGAGGAATTGCCGCATCTTTTGGCACCGATCCTTGGCGACGCCACCGGCCGTATTGGTTTGGTGGCAGGCCAGCGCGTTGCGCGGCAGGACACTTGGTCTAAAAAGCTGGCATCAAAATTCGCCAACGGACTGCGCGGCTGGATGTTGCAAGACGGCACCCGCGACACCGGCTGCGGGCTGAAGGCGTTTCGGCGCGAGGCGTTTTTGGCACTGCCCTATTTCAACCATATGCACCGCTATTTGCCGGCGCTGTTTGCGCGTGACGGCTGGCAGATTGCCCATGTCGATGTCACCCACCGCGCGCGCGGGGCAGGGCGGTCGAATTATTCCAACTTGCAACGCGCCGCCGTTGGAGCCGTGGATTTGATCGGGGTGGCTTGGCTGCTGCGCCGACGCAAAACCGCGCGGGTGCTGCCGGACGATCTGACATGATGCACGAACTTCTTAGCAAATTTGGTGCGGGCAGCACTGGTGATGCGGTTTGGTTGCTTGTGGGCTTGCTGGGCCAATTGGCCTTTACCGCAAGATTTATCGTGCAATGGGTGGCTTCCGAGCGTGCCAAGGCCTCGGTGATGCCGGTGGCGTTTTGGTATCTTTCGATCGTGGGCGGGCTGGTGGTTCTGGCCTATGGCATTCACAAACTGGATCTGGTGATCATTTTGGGGCAGATGCCCGGGGTGGTGGTCTATAGCCGCAACCTTTGGCTGATCCGAAAGGGCAAACGTGTTCAGATCTGATCTGGGCTGGTTTCGGCCGGCTGCACTTATCGTCGTGGCGCTGACCTGCGCGCGTTGGGCGTTGCTGGTGTTGGACCGCACCGACCTTTATGTTGACGAGTCGCAATACTGGCTGTGGGGCCAAGAATTTGCTTTCGGCTATTATTCAAAACCTCCGCTGATTGGCTGGCTGATTGGTGCTGTGACCACTTTGGCGGGCAGTGACACGGTGTTTTGGGTGCGCATGCCGGGGGCCGCACTGCATGGGGCCACTGCGTTGATCTTGGCGGCTTGGGCCGCGCGCTGGATGGGGCGGCGCGAAGCCGTGCTGACGGCTGCGGTCTATGCCAGCCTGCCGATGGCGGCGCTGGGAAGCCTGCTGATCTCGACCGATACCGTGATGGCGCCGTTTTACGCTGCAGCGCTTTATTTCTTTGCACGGCTGACCGAAGCACGCGCGCCGCGGTTTGCGCTGCTGGCGGGAGCGGCGATTGGGGCTGCCTTTATGGCGAAATATGCGGCGGTATATTTTCTGATCGGGGTGGCGCTGATCCAGATTGCACCGGCTTACCGCATTGGTTGGCGCAATGGCGCGCTGATGCTGGCCGCTTTTGCGGCGGTGATTTCGCCCAATATCTGGTGGAACCTAAGCCACAAGCTGACGACCTTTTCGCATACGGTGGATAATGTCGGCTGGCTGCGCAGTGGCGCTGCACTGCATCCTGCGGGGATGGTCGAGTTTTTGCTGTCGCAAGCGGCGGTTGTTGGACCGGTGGTGTTGATCGCCATGTTGATCGGGGTGCGCCGTGTCCCTGCGATGGCGGCTTTTGTCTTGCCGCCCTTGCTGGTGGTGACAGTGCAAGCCTTGTTGGGAACCGCGCAAGCGAATTGGGCGATTGCAGCCTATTTCGCCGGAACCGTCTTGGCGGTGCGGGTGCTCACCGCGCATTGGAACCTGCTGATTGCATCTTTTGGTGTGAATGCGGTGTTCTGTCTGGGCTTGCCGTTGTTGACGATTTTCACCTCTCTGACCTTTCCCAGTGGCAGACCGCTGCTGGATCGCCAGCTGGGTCGCGTGCAGATGAGCCAGCAGATCATTGCGCTGGCGCATGAGAACGGCGATTTGCCGGTTCTGGCGATGCCGCGCGATATTCTGGCGGATCTGTTTTATACTGGCGCGGACTCGGGTTTGACGTTTTATGCGCCGCGCCCAACGGGCCGTGCGCAGAATCATTATGAACAGCGCTATCCTCTGCCCCAAGGGCTGACGGGCAAACTGCTGTTGATCACCAATGCGCCGCCGGCCTGTGCAGGGCCTGCCTTGCCGCTGCAGGCAAAGGGCGGGGCCTATGCCAAGTGGCAGCTTGCGGCCTATGTTGTGGAGGCCGCTTGTGTCGCGCCTTGACCGTCTGATCGCGGGGCTGATCGGCGCGTCGGCGCTTGTGCTGCTGGTCTTTGGGATTTGGCCGCAGCTGGATCTGCGTGTGGCGGGCTATTTTTATCAGGATGCCCAGTTTCCTGTGGATCACAACGCCCTGATCCTGCGACTGCGATATCTGGTTTGGGATGCGACGCTGGTTTTGCCGCTGATCGCGCTGGGGCTGCTGGTGATTACTGGCGTCTGGCGGCGCAAGCTTGTGCTCGAGGCGCGCGGCTGGGGTTTTGTGCTGGCGCTGTTTCTGCTGGGTCCTGGGCTTTTAGTCAATGCGATCCTAAAGCAATATTGGGGCCGCGCACGTCCCTATGATGTGGTCGAATTTGGCGGGCAGGCACAGTTCACCCCTGCCTATCAGATCGCCGATCAATGCGCCACGAATTGTTCTTTTGTCTCGGGCGAAGGCTCGGGGGTGATGGCTTTGGCGATCTCGCTTTGGATGATTCTATGGGTTTTGCGCCACCGGCTGCCGCGCGTGCTGTTTTGGGCGGGGCAGGGCGGCACTTTGCTGGTCTTGGGCTTTGTCGGCTGGCAACGGGTCGCCGCCGGCGGGCACTTTCTGTCTGACGTGCTGCTGTCGTGGCTTTTTGTTGCGCTGGTGGCGGCAGTTTTGGCGCGTTTCATGCGTCCTTTGGCAGCGCCACGCCGCTAGGCCCTGCGGCTGTTGACAAGCACCGCGACTCCCTCTATCAGCCCGCTCACTTGGGGTAGTCTCTTCGGATTTTGCCACTCGTGAACTTGATGTGGTCATGATCCGGGCGCAAGCCTCGATCCTCTGGAATTCCACCGTGCTGCCCCCTTCGGGAGGTGGTTCGGTTTTATCGTTTTATGGATATGCCATGAAATGACGTCGAGAAGCAGTGTCCCGAGGTTTCGGGGCGAGTATTGACAGAGCAACACGGGGTACGTGAATGCCAACTATTCAACAGCTGATCCGCAAACCGCGGTCACCAGTCGTGCGGAAGACCAAGTCGCAACACTTGGAATCCTGCCCGCAAAAGCGTGGGGTTTGTACCCGCGTTTATACCACCACACCGAAAAAGCCGAACTCTGCTATGCGTAAGGTCGCCAAAGTGCGCCTGACCAACAGCTTCGAGGTTATCTGCTACATTCCGGGTGAAAAGCACAACCTTCAGGAACACTCTGTGGTTCTGATCCGCGGCGGTCGCGTAAAAGACCTTCCGGGTGTGCGTTATCACATCCTTCGCGGCGTACTGGATACCCAGGGCGTCAAAGAACGTCGCCAGCGTCGTTCGAAATACGGCGCTAAGCGTCCGAAGTGAGGAATTAAGATATGTCTCGTCGTCACGCCGCTGAAAAACGCGATATCCTTCCTGACGCCAAGTATGGTGATCGGGTTCTTACGAAATTCATGAACAACCTGATGCTCGACGGCAAAAAGTCCGTCGCTGAATCGATCGTTTATGGTGCACTTGAGCGGGTTCAGACCCGTCTGAAGCGTGAACCTATCGAGTGCTTCCACGAAGCGCTGGACAACGTCAAACCTTCCGTCGAAGTGCGTTCGCGCCGCGTCGGTGGTGCGACCTATCAGGTTCCAGTTGAAGTGCGCGTCGAGCGCCGCGAAGCTTTGGCCATCCGTTGGCTGATCATCGCTGCTCGCAAGCGCAACGAAAACACCATGGAAGAGCGTCTTGCTGCCGAGCTTT
>JALRIN010000062.1 GCA_023255415.1 Cypionkella sp.
TCCCGCATGGATTCGTATGGTAACCAATTGTTTTCACTCAGAAATCCCAAAACAGCATAGTGCTGTGTCGCTGAGTGCAGACCAAATTGGTCATAGTTCTGTTCTCAGAGCTATTTCCTTCGCAGGCTATCCACGCTTATCCTCGCGCAAAGTTTCACGACCAGAACTGGATACCGCCTTGAAGAACGAAAAAATCTACAGTGTTTTCGGTCAGTTGCTGGTCTTTGCAATCTTGGTTTTGATCGTATTTTCGCTCTATTGGGGTTGGATTAGCCTTGTGCAAATGGCGCGCACTGTTGTTCCAGACCCTTTTTCGTTTCTGCTGGCGCTTGCAGCCTGTGCAGGTTTGGTTCTTGCAGCAAGGTCGAATGTCTCCTTATCGCTGATCCTTATCTTGCTTCTTGCAGCCCTAAACCGTCTATACCTTACTGAAACCCATCAGGCCTTTGGCTGGATTGCCTTGTTCTTGGCTGTTTTCATCACGCTTGGCGAACTGTCAGAAAAGGTGAAATGGGTAAGAGATCGATTTCCAAAGGTTCTGATGATTGTCTTAGGCATCGCTTTCCTTGGTCCAGTCGCGGTAATCGTCAAGGTTCTGAGCGTTTTACGGATTATTCCTACTTCGACAAAGGACTGACGGGCCATTGTCCTGCGTGCATCATGAAGTTGCCAGAAGTCTCATCCATTTATGCATGATTTCAATAGGATACCCATTTCCGTAGCCTTGCCCAACGCCTTCACTTGTCCATCCTCCAATTTGATCCATAATATCAGATGGGCATTCCACGGCTCTAAGCCTGTCACGTATTGAGTGTCGGACGCTATGCATTGAACAACCCTTTGGAACAAAGTCGTTCAACCACTTGTTCAAGCCTGCACTTGCAGAATTCGCATTCGTAGTCCTGCCCTTATTGTAACGAGGAAACGCAAACGTCGAAGCAGGTGAACTATCCATTACCTGCTTCGCAGCCCAAAGGGATGCACCCACCAACGGCACCGCCCTTTTGCTGCTATCGGTTTTCAGGGATCGCCATGGATGTGGTTGGATCATGACATGTGGGATTTCGGCGTTCAGATCGTGAAAATCGGATTTGATCAGCCCCGCTGCTTCTCCAAGCCTTAGCCCTGTGTCTGAGACCAAAGCAATCGGCCATCTAATTTCATCATCCTTGGCACGACAGGCGGCTTGGACCTTTCGAATGGCTGCAAGCGGTATAGGTTGTCTTTCTACTACACCAGCTGCACGATCAAAGTAGACGCCTATAAAGGGGTTTTTCATCTCGATAGCATGTTCGGAAATCGCAAAATTGATGATCGCGTTTACGTGCGAAAAGTTCCGCGTAATCGTCGAACCTGCGTGACCAAGTTCAAGAAGATGGTCACGAAATCTCAGAGCATCTGCACGGGCATAATGGTTGATCGGTTTCTCACTTCACGCTGCAACAAGATAAGCCGTTGATCGATCTGCCGCCCTTTTGAAGGTAGGTGGCCGCCCTTTTCCCTTCTGTTGAATGTAAAGGTCTCTAGCCTCTGAAATGGTGATAGCAGCTACCAAGGCGGGCATAGCAGTGCCTTGCAGCGCAATCATCGCATTGGGCGCTATCGCACCGCTCATGACCCGTAGATCATGTCCAATCGCTTCTATGCGTGTCAGGCGCATGTTTGCCCAATATGACTCAAGTTGGGCCGATGCGATGGTTGCAAGCTTACGAGCTTCTACAGGCGATGAGGTTCCAAGTGCGCGAACTATGCGAGGAACAGTGTAGTGATCTTGAAGATCAATTGGGACACGGCGCGAAAAGTAGAATCTACCGTCGCGGATGAAAGTATGGTGGAGTTTTTTGGTCTGCAATTTGGTCTGCACTCAGCGACACAGCACTATGCTGTTTTGGGATTTCTGAGTGAAAACAAGTGGATGACCGATGAGCCCTAGCAGGACTCAAAGGAATTTGGTGGAGCCAGGGAGGATCGAACTCCCGACCTCTTGAATGCCATTCAAGCGCTCTCCCATCTGAGCTATGACCCCATCCTTATCCGACGTTGGGCGCGCCGTGAGCGTTGTTTAGGGGAGGGCGCGAGGCGGTGCAAGGGAAAAATGCAAGCTTTTCGCGCCCTTCTCAAAGCTGTTAGACGTCTTCCTCGTTGCTGGCCACATCGGCCAGATCATCAAGCGAGACGGTATCGTCTGCGTCATCTTCCAGAAGCTCGTCATCCAGATCTGCGTCGTCGGATTCGTCAGCGACCAACAGATCATCGTCGGCATCCAGATCATCGACCAGAACGGCGTCATCGTCTTTTTCTGGCTGCACCCGGCTGATCACGGCGGCAGCCATCTTGCGGCGGGCCGATTCGATATCAACGACTTCGCCCGTATAGGGGCTGACGATAGGCGTGCGGTTCAGGTCGTAAAAGCGCTTGCCGGTTGTCGGGCAAATGCGCTTGGTTCCCCATTCTGCCAAAGGCATGGTATCCCCTTTATTCAGGCGGGCCCCAAGGCGGGGCCATCAATTCAGAATGCAGTCGCTTGCCATAAGACCGCCCGAGTGTCAAAGGCTTTTCGAAGCGGTTGCGGCTGTCTTGCAGATAGCTATGCTGAATGCTCCTGTCCAGAGGCCCCATGCTGCTGATCCCCGGTTCTCCCCCGCTTTCTATCGCGATCCGGCGCTCGGCGCAGGCGCGGCGGTTTTCGCTGCGCATCAGTCAGACCACGGGGCAGGTATCGCTGACACTGCCAACCCGCGCCCGCGAGGCCGAAGCCTTGGCCTTTGCCCGCGCACAAGAGGGCTGGATCAGGGCGGCCTTGGCGCGATTGCCGCAGGTGGTGGCTGTGGGCCTGGGCACGCAGATCCCTTTCGAGGGGCGTCTGCTGACCCTGACTTCGGCACCGGGGCGGTCGGTGCGCCAAGACGGCGATCTTTTGCTGGTGCCGGGTGCGCCTGACCGCGTGGCGGCGCGTGTGGCGGCCTATCTGAAGGTGCGGGCGCGTGACCGGCTTGTCGCGGCTTCGGATCACTACGCCACCCAGATCGGCCGCCGCGTGGCACAGGTCAGCCTGCGCGACACCCGTTCGCGCTGGGGGTCTTGTACCTCGCAGGGGGCTTTGATGTATTCTTGGCGGCTGATTATGGCGCCGCCGCGCGTGCTGGACTATGTCGCGGCGCATGAGGTGGCGCATATGCTGGAAATGAACCACTCGCCGCGGTTTTGGGCCGTGGTCGAGCGGCTTTTCCCGCAGTGGCAGGTCGAGCGGGCTTGGCTGAAACGCGAAGGCCATGCGCTGCAAACGATCCGCTTTGAGACCGAGGCCTTCGAGGGGGATTGACCGCGGGGCCAAGTCGGTGCTTGGCTGTGCGCATGCCGATCATTCCGCGCCTTGCAGATCCCAACGCCGCCGCCCACGAGCGGCTTTATCGCAGCCTGCGGATGCAGGTGATGCATGGCGAATTGGCGCCGGGGCAGGCGATGACGATTCGCGGCATTGCCGAACAATTTGGCGTCTCGATGACGCCTGCGCGCGATGCGGTGCGGCGTTTGGTGGCCGAGGGCGCCTTTACCATGTCGTCCTCGGGGCGGGTTTCAACCCCAGAGCTGACGCCCGAGCGCATCGAAGAGCTGGCGGTGATCAGGTCACTGCTGGAACCCGAGATGGCCAGTCGCGCGCTGCCACGCGCGCATTTCGCCCTGATCGACCGGCTGGCGGCGATCAATGCGTTGAACCAAGAAGCCGTGATGAATCAAGATGCTGTGGGCTACGTCCGCACCAATCTGGAATTTCACCGCACGCTTTATCTGCGCGCACAAACGCCCGCGATGCTTGCGATGTGCGAAACGGTTTGGTTGCAGCTGGGTCCCACCATGCGCGCGCTTTACCAAAAGCTGCGCCGCCGCGAGGTGCCGCAGCACCACCGGATGATTCTGGCGGCGCTGCGCGCTGGCGATGACCCGGGTTTGCGGCTGGCGGTGCGCACCGATGTGACCCAAGGCCTGCGGCATCTGGCGTCATAAGGCCCGCCTGCGCGGGCCTAAGCCGGGCCTAGGCGTGGATGGCGCCGTCACCACAAGCAAGCGCTGCTTCGCGCACGGCCTCGCTATAGGTGGGGTGCGCATGGCAGGTCAGCGCCAAGTCTTGGGCCGAGGCGCCAAATTCCATCGCCACACAGACCTCGTGAATCAGATCGCCTGCGGCGGGGCCGATGATGTGGCAGCCCAGAATCCGATCGGTCGCGGCATCTGCCAGCAGTTTGACAAAGCCCTCAGCCTGAAACACCGCCTTGGCGCGGGCGTTGCCCATGAAGGGGAATTTGCCAACCTTATAGGCGCGGCCTGCTTCTTTCAGCTGTTCTTCTGTCGCGCCAACCGAGGCCACTTCGGGGCTGGTGTAGACCACGCCGGGGATGACGTTATAATTCACATGACCGGCTTTGCCCGCCATAATCTCGGCCAGCGCCATGCCTTCGTCTTCGGCCTTATGTGCCAGCATCGGGCCAACAACAGCGTCGCCAATCGCATACAAGCCTTTGATATTGGTTGCAAAATGCGCATCAGTTTTCACTTGGCCGCGCGGCAAGATCTCGACCCCAAGCGCTTCAAGCCCAAGGCCTGCGGTAAAGGCTTTGCGCCCGGTGGCGACCAGAACGCAATCGGCGTCCAGGCTTGCGTCGCTGTCGTCTTTGCGCAGCTTGTAGCTGACCTTGGCCTTGCCATTTTTAACCTCGACGCCTTGGACAGCGGCGCCAAGGATAAACTTAAAGCCTTGTTTTGTCAGAATTCTTTGGAAGTTTTTCGCAACTTCGCCGTCCATCCCGGGGGTGATGGTGTCAAGATATTCGATGACCGTCACTTCGCTGCCCAGACGCGCATAGACCGACCCCATTTCCAGCCCGATCACGCCGGCACCGATCACCACCATGGATTTCGGGATTTTCTTCAAGGTCAGCGCGCCGGTCGAGGTGACGACGGTTTCCTCGTCCACCGCAATTCCGGGCAAGGTTGCAGGCTCTGACCCGGTTGCAATGACGATGTTTTTCGCCTCATGTAGGTCATCACCGACCTTTACCTGACCGGGGGCGGTGATGCTGGCCCAGCCCTTGATCCAAGTTACCTTGTTCTTTTTAAACAGAAATTCGATACCCTTGGTGTTGCCGTCGACAACCTCTTGCTTATAGGCCTGCATCTGGTTCCAATCGACCGAGGGCGCGTTGCCCTTCAGGCCCATCTTGGCAAAATTATGCTCTGCCTCGTGCAGCGAATGGGTGGCGTGCAGCATCGCCTTGGAGGGGATGCAGCCCACATTCAGGCAGGTGCCGCCAAGGGTTTCGCGGCCCTCGACCACGGCGACCTTGAGGCCCAGTTGGGCGGCGCGGATGGCACAAACATAGCCGCCGGGGCCCGCGCCGATGATGATTGCGTCAAAACTTGCCATGGGTTTTCCTTTGGTATCTTTGCGGAGGGTTCGCGTAGTTTTTCCGTAGCTACGCGCGAATTCAGATCAGAGCCGCCACCAGCATAGTCAAAGTGGCGAAAAAGCCCACCGCCCAGATCGCTGAACGCCACGGCGCCCAGCCGAAATAGTAGGCGGGCACATAAAGGACGCGGGCGGCGAGGTAGCTATAGGCGGCGGTTTGGGTAGTGGCGGTGGATTGGTTAGAAAGGCTGACGACCAAGACGGCGATGGTAAAGAGGATCAGCGATTCGAAGTGATTGTTCAGCGCGCGTTGCAGGCGGGCGGTGGTTTTTGTGAGCGGGCGGCTGGGGGGCAGATCGCGTGGCGAGGAGGTGTATTTGGCGGTCAGTTCAAGGTTCGCGGGGATCGCGAAGAGGGTGAACTGCACGGCTTGCAGCAGGGCCGCGAGGGTGAGGGCGGTGAGTTCGGGGGTCATTTTTTCACGATACCCATTGGATCGAAACCTTGTCTTTCACCATTCCGGTTGTCTACCGTCAATCATTGCCACCTGAGGAGCCTTTGCTTGTCTGGTTTGAATATCCATCGCCTGGTCCCCGAAATAGCATAGTGACCGCCAACCTGGGCTTGGCCCGAGGTCGGCGGTCACTTTGTCTTTTACAGATCCATCAACAACCGGCGTGGATCCTCGAGGGCTTCTTTGACGCGGACGAGGAAGGTCACAGCACCTTTGCCATCGACGATGCGGTGGTCGTAGCTGAGCGCCAGATACATCATCGGGCGGATGACGATTTGGCCGCCGACGACCACGGGGCGGTCTTGGATTTTGTGCATGCCAAGGATGCCCGATTGCGGCGGGTTGAGGATGGGCGAGGACATGAGCGAGCCATAGACGCCGCCGTTCGAGATGGTGAACGACCCGCCCGCCATTTCGGCCATCGACAGTTTGCCGTCACGGGCGCGCAGGCCCAGTTCCGAGATCTTTTTCTCGATCGCGGCAAAGCCCATCTGGTCGGCATCGCGCACCACTGGCACGACAAGGCCGTTAGGGGTGCCGACAGCGACGCCCATATGGACGTAGTTTTTATAGACCACATCCTGACCGTCGATTTCGGCGTTAACCTCGGGGACTTCTTTCAGCGCATGGGTGCAGGCCTTGACGAAAAACGACATGAAGCCAAGTTTGACGCCATGCTTTTTCTCGAACATGTCTTTGTATTCATTGCGCAAAGCCATGATGCCGGACATGTCCACCTCGTTATAGGTGGTCAGCATGGCGGCGGTGTTTTGGGCTTCTTTCAGGCGGCGCGCGATGGTGGCGCGCAGGCGGGTCATCTTGACGCGTTCTTCGCGCGAGGCGTCATCGGCCGAAACCGGCGCGCGCGGGATGCTGACCGGGGCGGGGGCGGTGGCGGTGGCAGCCACGGCGCGGGCAACATCGTCTTTCATGATGCGGCCATCGCGGCCGGTGCCGGTAACTTGGCTGGGCGACAGCCCGGCCTCGGCCATTGCTTTTTTCGCGGCTGGCGCATCTTCAACATCGCGGGTGGCGCTGGCGGCTGGTGCGGCTGCGGGGGCGGTGGCCGCGGGGGTTGCCGCGGCGCTGGCGCCGCCTGCGATCACGGCCAGCTGGGCGCTGGCACCCACGGTTGTGCCTTCGGGTGCGGTGATTTTGGCCAGCACGCCGGCGGCGGGGCTTGGCACCTCGACCGAGACTTTGTCGGTTTCCAGTTCACACAGCATCTCGTCTTGGGCGACGGCGTCGCCCTCTTTCTTGAACCATGTGGAAACCGTGGCCTCTGACACAGATTCGCCCAAGCTGGGCACCATCACAGCCACCTCTGCCGCGGCGGCGGCGGGGGCGGCTTTGGCTGGGGCATCTGCCTTGGGGGCAGGGGCTGCCGCGCCTTCGGTGATGCTGGCCAACAGTGCATCGACACCCACCGTGGCGCCTTCGGCGGCCACGATTTCGGCCAA
>JALRIN010000063.1 GCA_023255415.1 Cypionkella sp.
TGCGGGGGTGTGAACCCCCCGCTGCGCGGCGAGCCGATTTTCGAGAGAATTGGTATTATTTTGATCAGGCCAAGAGCGGGGGTTTCACACCCCCGCACCCCCGTGGGATATTTAGAGACAGATGAAAGAGCCAGAGTTGCGCCAGATTTGCGGATTTTGCGGCTTGTGCAGGGGCTTGGGCTGCAAGAGAGGGTTGCATGACCTGCGGTGGGTGGCATAACTGGCCAGCATCTTCAGGGAGTCTGGTCTGCATGAGTGACGACAGCCGCAAGATACCCACACATGAGCTGACCTATGCGCGGTTGCGCGATATGATTTTGTTTGGTGTCTTGGCACCTGGCCAGCCGGTGACCATTCAGGGGTTGATTGCTGATCTTGGCGCGGGCATGACGCCGGTGCGCGAGGCAATCAGACGCCTGACAGCAGAGGGGGCTTTGTTGCCGCAGGGCAATCGGCGGGTGACGGTGCCACGGCTTTTGGGCAGTGATCTGGAGCAGGTGGCTTTTGCCCGGCTGACCCTTGAGCCACGGCTTGCGGAGATGGCGACGGCGGCGGTGACGCCTGCGCTGATTGCAGATTTGCAGGATCTGGATGCGCAGGTCGATGCCGCAATTGCCGCGGGCGATGTGCAGGCCTATTTGCAAAGCAATCACGCCTTTCACTTTGCGCTTTACGAGGCCGCGGGGGCGGGGGTTTTGCTAGATATGGCGCGCTCGCTTTGGTTGCGCTTTGGGCCAAGCCTGCGAGTGGTGACGCGTGAGGCGGGTGCGTCGAGCCTGCCGGATGCGCATAAAGAGGCGCTGGCAGCGCTCAGGGCGGGGGATGCGCCGGCGGTGGCCGCCGCCATGGCGCGCGATATCACGCAAGGTGTCGATCATGTGCGGGCGGGATTGTTGCGTGGTGGAATTTGATCAAATTCCTTGAAGCCTGCGCAGATTGCTCTTAGGCTGGCCCAAAGGCTGCCGGAATCGCGGTTGCCAATTGGTCAGGCGAAAGGTCCGCAGATGAATAAGATCACCAACCACATGCCCACGGCAGAGCTTCAGGCGCTGGATGCAGCACATCACATGCATCCTTTCACCGATAATTCGGCGCTGGCCAAAAAGGGCGCGCGGATTATGACAGCGGGTAAAGGGGTTTGGCTGACCGACAGCGAGGGCCACCGTATTATTGACGGTATGGCGGGGCTTTGGTGTGTTAACATTGGCTATGGTCGCACCTCGATGGGGGATGTGGCCAAGGCGCAGATGGATCAGCTTGCCTATTACAACACCTTCTTCCAGACCAGCCATGTGCCTGCCATCGCACTTGCCGCCAAGATCGCCGAAGTCGCCCCAAAGGGGATGAACCATACCTTCTTTGCCGGATCAGGGTCCGAAGCAAATGACACCAATATCCGCATGGTGCGGCGCTATTGGGATATCAAGGGCCAGCCAGAAAAGCGCATCATCATCGCAAGGGTCAATGGCTATCATGGCTCGACCATGGGCGGCGGATCTTTGGGCGGCATGTCGGGCATTCACGCCCATGGCGGCAAGATCGCCGGCATCGTGCATATTGGCGAGCCGAATTGGTGGGAGCAGGGCGGTGATTTGACGCCCGAGGCTTTCGGGCTGATGCGGGCGCAAGAGCTGGAGACGATGATCTTGCAGCTGGGCGTTGAAAATGTCGGTGCTTTCATTGGCGAGCCGGTGCAGGGTGCAGGCGGCGTGATCATTCCGCCTTCGACCTATTGGCCCGAGATTCAGCGCATCGTTGATAAATACGGCATTTTGCTGATCGCCGACGAGGTCATCACCGGCTTTGGCCGCACCGGCAATTGGTTTGGCAGCCAGACCTTTGGCATCAAGCCGCATATCATGACCATCGCCAAGGGTCTGTCCTCGGGCTATCAGCCGATTGGCGGTTCGATCGTTTGTGACGAGGTGGCAGAGGTGATGGGCTCGGCGGGCGATTTCAACCATGGCTACACCTATTCGGGCCATCCGGTTGCGGCGGCTGTAGCTTTGGAAAACCTGCGGATTTTGCAGGAAGAAAAGATCATTGAACATGTGCAAAACGTCGCCAATCCGCATCTGGCCAAGCGCTGGGCGGAACTGGTGGATCATCCTTTGGTGGGCGAGGCCAAGCTGGTTGGCATGATGGGCTCGATTGCGCTGACGCCTGATAAGGCACATCGCGCCAAGTTTGCAGCCGAGACCGGCACGGTCGGTTATCGCTGCCGCGAGCGCTGTTTTGCCAATGATCTGATCATGCGCCATGTTGGCGACCGGATGATCATTTCGCCGCCTTTGGTGATCACGCCGGACGAGATTGATATTTTGGTAGATCGGGCCAAGGTATCTTTGGATGAATGCTACATGGGACTGAAGGCCGATGGGCTGATGGTTTCGCGCGGCTGAGCAGAGGCGGCTTGCGCGGTTAAACGGGCGGTGGGGCAACCTGCCGCCCGTTTTTTTGCGCGCTCTGCCTTGGAATTTCGTTCTTTGGCTTTGAAACAGCCGCAGCACTTGTTCCAGCGGGCTTTGGTTTTCGGCATTGGGCTTCTTTTCGTGCGGCGTCGCTTGAGTTTGCGCGCCCTGCAGCCTAGAGTTTAAGCGAAAAGAAAAGGATGCATCATGCGTATTCACCGCGATCTGGCAGAGACCATCGGCAACACACCGCTTTTGAAGTTGCAGCGGGCCTCCGAGATTACCGGTTGCACGATCTTGGGCAAATGCGAGTTTTTGAACCCTGGCCAATCGGTAAAGGACCGCGCAGCGCTGTTTATGATCCGCGATGCGGTGGCCAAAGGGCAGTTGCAGCCCGGTGGCACGATCGTCGAGGGCACCGCCGGCAATACCGGCATTGGTTTGGCTTTGGTCGGGGCCAGCATGGGCTTTCGCACTGTGATCGTTATTCCTGAAACCCAATCGCAGGAAAAGAAAGACATGCTGCGGCTGGCAGGGGCCGAATTGGTGCAGGTGCCAGCAGCGCCCTATAAAAACCCTAACAATTATGTGCGCTATTCAGGCCGCTTGGCGCAGGCCCTGGCGATGACCGAACCCAAGGGCGCGATCTGGGCCAATCAGTTTGACAATATCGCCAACCGCCAAGCCCATATCGAGACCACGGGGCCAGAGATTTGGCAGCAAACCGACGGCAAGGTTGACGGCTTTATCTGCGCGGTGGGGTCTGGCGGCACTTTGGCTGGGGTCGGGATGGCGCTGCAGCCACATGGCGTCAAGATCGGTTTGGCCGATCCCGAGGGCGCTGCGCTGCATGCCTATTACACCACTGGGACCTTTGAGGCCCCCGGTTCCTCGATCACCGAAGGCATCGGGCAGGGGCGGATCACCGCCAATCTGGAAGGATTTCGCCCGGATATGAGCTACCGGATTTCGGACGCCGAGGCGCTGCCTTTGGTGTTTGAGATGTTGGCTGAGGAAGGCATCTGCCTTGGCGGCTCTTCGGGGATCAATATCGCAGGCGCCATCCGCATGGCGCGCGAGATGGGGCCGGGGCATACCATTGTCACCATCCTGTGCGATTATGGCAATCGCTATCAGTCCAAGCTTTATAACCCTGCTTTCCTGAAGGAAAAGGGCCTGCCGGTGCCCGCATGGTTGGACCGCGCGCCGCTGTCTTTGCCCAGCGTGTTTGAAGAGGCATGAGTTTAAACCTGAAATCCATCGTCGCGATTTTGGCACTGTCGCTGGCTTTTGCGGCGGTGGGGCAGGCGCAAAACACCGCCGATCTGCCGTCTGTTGATGCCAGCGGCGCGATGGTTTTGGCGCCAACGGCCGCCGAGGTGCCGCAGCCTGATACGACGGCTGCATTGGATTACACCGCTTGGAGGGCAATGGCGGATCGCGCCGAGGCGGTGATTGCAGCAGCTGCCTCGACCACGGCGGCGCTTGAAAATCTGCGCAGCCTGCTGGTGGATTGGCGTTCGGCATTTTTGGGGGCGCAGAATGCCAATTCAACCCGCATCGCAACCCTGCGCACCCAGATCGCGGCCTTAGGGCCAGCCCCTGTCGAGGGTGCCAGCGAAAGCGACGAGATTGCCAAGCGGCGCTCGGAATTGGCCGATCAGCTGGTGCGGCTGCAAGCGCCGGGGATTGCCGCTGATGAGGCCTATCAACGCGCCGATGGCCTGATCCGCGAGATTGACACCCTGCTGCGTGAACGCCAAACCGATCAGCTGCTGCAGCTTTGGCCGATGCCGATCAATCCGGCCAATTGGCCTGCGGCTTTTGGAGCGGCCACCTCGATCGCGCTATCGCTTTACAACGAGCTGCGGTTGAAGGCGGCCAGTCCTGCCGCCCTGTCCGATTTGGCCAATATGCTGCCGGTGGTGCTGGCGTTGCTGCTGCTGGCGGTGGCGATTTTGTGGCGCGGCCGGCTATGGGTAGATCGCCAGATCGACTGGCTGCAAGACCGCACCTCGGCGCGCGGGCAACGGATGGTGGCTTTCGCGGCCTCGCTGGGACAGATTGCCATACCGCTGGCGGGGGTGGGGCTGATCACGGTGGCGTTGCAGATGACCGCGATGCTGGGCGGGTTAAGTGCGGCAATTGTCGCCACTTTGCCGATGATGGGTTTGCAGTTTTTTGGCGTGCGCTGGCTGGGGGGGCAGATATTTCCAACCGCAGCCCATGCGCAATCGCCGCTGGGCTTGGTGACAGAGCGGCGCGGCGAGGGGCGGGTGCTTTCGGCCTCTTTCGGGATTTTGCTGGCGGTTGAAACCCTGCGGCGGGTGGTGCTGGATCAACAGCAGACCAACGCGGCTGCAACCTCGGTGATTGCCTTTCCCTTGATCGTGATCGGTGGGCTGTTGCTGTTTCGGATGGGGCATTTTCTGCACCAACATCTGGCGGTGGTGAAAAGCTCGGAGGAGACGGCGGGCTATGTGACTCAATTTGCGCTTTTGCTGTCGCGGGGGGCGATGCTTCTGGGGCTGCTTGGTCCGGTGCTGGCTGCGGTCGGCTATATCTCGGCGGCCTCGGCGATGGTGTATCCGGCGGTGATGTCGATGGGCTTGGTGGCGCTGCTGCTGCTTGCGCAGCAACTGACAGAAGACGGCTATGCTTTGATCACGCGGCAAGACGAAGACGCCAGCCGCACCGCCCTTGCCCCGGTGCTGATCGGCTTTGCGCTGATGCTGGCGACGCTGCCGTTGTTTGCGCTGATTTGGGGCGCGCGATTAGATGATTTGATCGAGCTTTGGACGAAGTTCCGTGAAGGCGTGCAGCTGGGCGACACCCGGATCTCGCCAACGATATTCCTGATTTTCGCAGCGATTTTCGGCATCGGCTACGGGTTGACGCGGCTGTTTCAAAGCGCGCTGAGGACCAGCGTTTTGCCGCGCACGGCGCTGGATCAGGGCGGGCAGAATGCCGTTGTCTCGGGCGTGGGCTATTTGGGGATTTTCCTTGCCGCCTTGGTGGGCATCAATGCGGCGGGGATTGATTTATCTGGCCTTGCGATTGTGGCAGGGGCCTTGTCGGTGGGCATCGGTTTTGGCTTGCAAACGGTGGTGTCGAACTTTGTTTCGGGCATCATCTTGCTGATCGAACGCCCGGTTTCCGAAGGCGATTGGATCGAGGTTGGCACCACCCAAGGCATCGTTAAATCCATCTCGGTGCGCTCGACGCGGATCCAGACCTTTGATCGCTCCGATGTCATCGTGCCAAATTCGGATCTGATCTCGGGGCGGGTGACCAATTACACCCGCTTTAGCCTGTCGGGCCGGCTGATCGTGCCGATTGGGGTGGCTTACGGCTCTGACACCCGCAAGGTCGAGGCCGTGCTGCGCGAGATCGCCGAAGCCCAGCCGATGGTGGTGCTGACCCCGCCGCCGCAGATTGTGCTGGCAGGTTTTGGCGCGGATTCTATTAATTTCGAGATGCGAGTGATCCTGCGCGATGTGAATTTTGGCGTCACTGTGCGCTCGGAGATCAACCACGAGATCGCACGTGCCTTCACCGAACATGGCATTGAAATTCCCTTCACCCAGCAGGATATTCACCTGCGCAATATCGACGAACTGGCCACAGCCCTGCGCAGCATTCCGCAGCCTAAAGCCACCCCGGCAAAAGGAAAGTCAGAGCTATGACGACACAGCTGCTGTTTCGCGACGATGCCTATCTTCGCGAGGCCACGACCCAGGTGCTGGGTCATACCCCCGAAGGTGGCATCGTGGTGCAGGCTTCGATCTTTTATGCCACCGGCGGCGGGCAGCCTGGCGACAGTGGCTTTATTTATTGGGAAGGTCGCAAGCTTGAAATTGCCACGGCGGTGCGGATCGAAGGCGGGCTGATCGCCTTGGTGCCCGCCGAGGCCGCAGCCCTGCCGCGCGAAGGCGTCGAGGTGTTGCAGCAAATCGACTGGACGCGGCGCTACAAGATGATGCGGATGCATACCGCGCTGCATCTTTTGTCGGTGGTGATCCCGCTGCCGGTCACCGGCGGCCAGATTGGCCCCGAGAGGGGGCGGCTCGATTTCATGATGCCAGAGCCGCCGGTGGATGTAGCGGCCCTCAACACCGCCCTGAACGCGCTGATTGCGCGCGATCTGGTGGTCAGCACCAGCTTTATCACCGATGCCGAGTTGGAGGCCAAGCCCGAGCTGGTCAAAACCATGTCAGTGCGCCCGCCGATGGGGCAGGGGCAAGTGCGGCTGGTCCAGATCGGCGATATTGATCTGCAGCCCTGCGGCGGCACCCATGTTGCCCGCACTGCCGAAATTGGCCGCGTCGAGATCGGCAAGATCGAAAACAAAGGCAAACAAAATCGCCGCGTGAACCTGACGCTGCTGGCCTAAGACTACCCCTTTCGCCTTTGGACGCAGATCGCGCAGACCACCTGCTCTGCGCCCGAAGGCAAGGGCGCGGATTTTCGGGATCTTGACCATATCAGCCGCAGAAATACCCCAAAAACCGCCCATTTGCCCCCTTGCGCCCACCCATGTGAGCAGGCTAAACACCCCGCAACGGATCGGTGGCCGAGTGGTCGAAGGCGCACGCCTGGAAAGTGTGTAGGCGGGGAACCGTCTCTAGGGTTCGAATCCCTATCGATCCGCCACTTGCACATTGCAAACCCGAGACGAGGTCCCTGACGGGGCCTTTTTTCTTTTTGTTTCAAAGGGCGTTGGCAGGTCCATCCGCCCTTCGGAGACT
>JALRIN010000064.1 GCA_023255415.1 Cypionkella sp.
CTGCATTGACGAAAAACGAAATCCGTCCAACCATATTGGGAAAATCCGCCGCCGAGACTTTTCCGCGCAGATCGTCCAGCACCGCGCAGGCCGTTGCCAGCGCAAAGGCAAGTTCTTGTTCTGGTGTCGCCCCCGCCTCTTGCAGATGATAGGAACAGACATTCATCGGGTTCCATTTTGGCAAATGGCTCTGGGTATAGGCGGCGACATCGGTGATCATCCGCAGGCTGGGCGCGGGCGGGCAAATATAGGTGCCGCGCGACAGATATTCCTTGATGATATCGTTTTGCACCGTGCCTTGCAGGGCTGACACATCCGCGCCTTGTTCCTCGGCCACCGCGATATAAAGCGCCAGCAGCCAAGGCGCTGTGGCATTGATCGTCATCGAGGTGTTCATCTGGTCCAGCGGAATGCCGTCAAACAGCGCCCGCATATCGCCCAGGTGACTGACCGGCACGCCGACTTTGCCAACCTCGCCCTGCGCAAGGATATCATCAGAATCATAGCCCGTTTGCGTGGGCAGATCAAAGGCCACTGATAGCCCGGTCTGCCCCTTGGCCAGATTGCTGCGATAAAGCGCATTCGAGGCCGCCGCAGTGGAATGGCCCGCATAGGTGCGGAAAAGCCAAGGTTTGTCTTTGCTGACGGTCATTTGGGCCTCGGGCGCTGAAAGGTAACATTGTTTCGTCACTGCACCACTAAGCGCAACAATTGGCAAGTGTCAATTCGCTGCGATGCGGCGGACATAAAATTACAAAATATGGCAATTAAACTATTGCATTGTTGCGCGAAGACCTTCTATCTATCCTCTAACCCGGCCGATTCTGCGGCGCGGCATGAAGATGGAGGCAGCAATGGCTTTGGATACGGCTTCGGCAATCACCCCCTATGAGGCTGTGGTGAAAGACCTTTACGAGGTCGGCGAGATGCCGCCCTTGGGCCATGTGCCGGCCAAAATGTATGCTTGGGCGATCCGCCAAGACCGTCACGGCGAACCCGATACCGCGATGCAGGTCGAAGTGGTGGACACTTGGGCGATCGACAGCAACGAGGTCTTGGTCTTGGTGATGGCCGCCGGGGTCAATTACAACGGCGTCTGGGCGGCACTTGGCGTGCCGATCAGCCCCTTTGATGGCCACAAACAGCCCTATCACGTCGCAGGCTCGGATGCCGCGGGCATCGTCTGGGCGGTGGGTGATAAGGTTAAACGCTGGAAGGTCGGCGACGAGGTCGTGGTGCATTGCAACCAAGACGACGGCGACGACGAGGAATGCAATGGCGGCGATCCGATGTTCTCGCCCAGCCAGCGCATCTGGGGCTACGAAACCCCAGACGGGTCTTTCTCGCAATTCACCCGCGTGCAGGCGCAACAGCTGATGCCACGCCCGCGCCATCTGACCTGGGAGGAAAGTGCCTGCTATACCCTGACGCTTGCCACTGCCTACCGCATGCTGTTCGGCCATGAACCGCATGATCTGAAACCGGGGCAAAACGTGCTGGTCTGGGGTGCCTCGGGCGGGCTTGGCTCTTATGCGATCCAGCTGATCAACACCGCAGGCGGCAATGCTATCGGGGTGATTTCAGAAGAGGACAAACGCGATTTCGTGATGGCCTTGGGCGCAAAAGGCGTGATCAACCGCAAAGATTTCAACTGCTGGGGCCAGATGCCCACCGTCAACACCCCCGAATATAACGCCTGGCTGAAAGAGGCTCGTCGCTTTGGCAAGGCGATCTGGGATATCACCGGCAAAGGGATCAACGTTGATATGGTGTTTGAACATCCCGGCGAGGCGACCTTTCCGGTCTCGTCTCTGGTGTGCAAAAAGGGCGGCATGGTGGTGATCTGTGCTGGCACCTCTGGCTTTAACTGCACCTTTGACGTCCGCTATATGTGGATGCACCAAAAGCGCCTGCAGGGCAGCCATTTCGCGCATCTGAAACAGGCCTCTGCCGCCAACAAGCTTATGATCGAGCGCCGGATCGATCCCTATATGTCCGAGGTCTTTCCTTGGGCCGAAATCCCCGCCGCCCATATGCTGATGCGCCAGAACAAGCATAAGCCCGGCAATATGGCAGTGCTGGTGCAGGCCCCGCGCACAGGCCTGCGCACCTTCGAAGACACGCTGGACGCAAGTCTGAACCGCTAAGCGCAAGCGGGGGGGCGATCTGCTCCCCGCTTGCGGGCTCTGGTCCTTGCGCTGCACATCGCCTATGGTCGCGCCATGACCCAAAGCCTCGCCCCCGCCGCCACGCAAGCCCCCGCGCTGGTCTTCTCTGAAGACCAGGCAGAGGCCTATGATCGTGTCGCAGCCGAGCTTTTTGCCGCTGGCATTGATCTGGCCAATGCCAGCCTTTCGCCGATGTCCGAAGCCAAGGCTTCGGTTCTGGCGGTGGTCGGCAAAGCCGGTTCGGGCAAAACCATGCTGCTCGCCAGCCTCTATAAGGCGCTGGCAGCCGCGGGAGTTGATCTGGTCTCGGGCGATTACGAGCCGAAAAAGCGCAAAGACCGCCGCACCTTGGCGATTTTGGCCCCCACCAATAAGGCAGCCTCGGTGCTGCGGATGCGCGGCGTACCTGCCACCACCATTCACCGCATTCTCTACACACCGGTCTATGATCCGCAGTATGAAAAGATCGCCGAATGGCTGACAGGGCAGGGCAATCGCCCGGTGATCGAAGGCCTGACCGAACTCGCGCTTGACCGCGCCCATGCATTTTATCAAACCGTCGCCTCGGTGCCAGGGGCGCTGGCCGCCGCTGGTCTGCGCGGCTCTGATTTCATCAAGGGCTGGAAGCGGCGCGAAGAACCGCTTGATATCGGCTTTGTCGACGAATCCTCGATGCTGGATGAACGCGCCCTGACCGATCTGCGCGAGATTTTCCCGACACTTGTGCTCTTTGGTGACCCCGCACAGCTTGCCCCCGTCGGGCTCTCGGGTGAAATGGTGTTTGACCGGCTGGGCGAGGGGCGCAAGCTCACCCTCAGCCGCATTCACCGCCAGGAACAAGACAACCCGATCCTCGATCTTGCCCATGCGCTGGCCGATCCCGACCTTGGCTTTGACGACTTCGAGCGCATGGTGCAATCTGCTGCGCGCAAAGACGACCGCGTCGTCTGGGCCGAACGCGTCGATGCCGATCTGATGGCGCGCTCGCCGGTGCTGGTCTGGCGCAATGCCACCCGCATCCGCCTGATCACCGCCTTTCGTGCCGCCCATGGCGCGCCGGATGATGAATTGCTGGCAGGCGAACCGCTGGTCTGCGACGGCATCGAGCTGCCGCTCAAACACCGCAAAAAACGCATCGATCTCGAGGCCCGCGGCCTGATCAAAGGCGCTCAAGTCATCTACCTTGGCCACGGCAGCAGGCCAGGCTTTGCCAAAATCCATGTCGTCGGTGCCGAAGACCCGCAGGTCTCTGCCGCCTCGATCATCAAGATCGAACGCCCGGATGAAGACGAACCCTTCATCCCTTCGGCCGCCACCATGGGCGCCGCTTTTCTGCATGGCGCCGCCGTCACCATCCACAAAGCCCAAGGCAGCCAATGGGAAACCGTGCAGGTCTTCGCGCCCGACCTTTACGCCGCCGCCATGGCGGGCCGCTCGGAAGCCGGCGTGCCGCTGTGGAAACGTTTGGCCTATGTCGCCATCACCCGGGCCGAGAATCGGCTGATGTGGGTGGTGCGCAACCGGCTTGCCCGCCCCGTCGAAGGCCTCAGCGTCGCCGATCTCAAACCGCTCTCAGTGCCGCTTACCTTGCAAAGCCAAGAGCCAAGCTGACCCTGATCCCTAGACAGCCGCCGACAAAGCGCTAGGCTGACAAAAACTCCGAATGAGGCCAAAATGATCTGTGTATTCGTCCAATTCCGCTGCACCCCCGGCAAAACCTATCAGGTCGCCACCGCGATCTACGACCGCGAAGTGGTCTCGGAACTCTATTCCACCAGCGGCGAATACGACCTGATCGCGAAAATCTACATCCCCGATGGCTCTGACGTCGGCCATTACCTGTCAGAAAAACTCTTCGACATCGACGGCATCGTCCGCACCCTGACCACGATGACCTTCAAAGCCTTCTAATCCGCTTTCATCTTGGCAAAAATATCCCCGCCGGAGGCATAATCCCGCCCGACCCCAGCGCTTCAGCGCAAGATAGGCGGGCCGTCTTGGGTCACGGCCGCCATAAACTCGCGGATCAGGCCTGCATCCTTCACCCCCGGCGCGGTTTCCACCCCCGAGGACAGATCGACCTGCCGCGCATTGGTAAGCCGGATCGCCTCGGCGACATTGGTCGCCGTCAATCCCCCCGCCAGCATCCAAGGCCGTAACCAGCGCCGCTGCGCCACCAGCCGCCAGTCAAAGCTTAGACCATTGCCGCCGGGCAGGGCGTGGTCTTTCGGCGGTTTGGCGTCAATCAACAACTGATCGGCAACCAAAGAATACTCCATCAGATCCGCCAGATCGCCCTCGTCGGCGACGCCGATTGCCTTCATCACCGGCAGGCCATAGCGCGCGCGCACCTCTGCCACCCGCTCGGGGCTCTCGTGGCCATGCAGTTGCAGCATATCCAGCGGCATCGCCTCGGTGATCGCATCCAAAGCCAGGTTATCGGCATTGACCACCAGCGCCACCTTTGCAAGCCCAAGCGGGGCCGCCAGCGCCAGCGCCCGCGCCTCGGGCAGGCTCAGGTTGCGCGGGCTTTTGGGATAAAACACCAGCCCCATATATGCAGCTCCCGCCTTGGCCACGGCCTCTACATCGGCCACTGTGCGCAGCCCGCAGATTTTCACACGAATATCGGCCAAGGGTCAGGCTTTCGGCTTATCAAGCAGCGCCAAGACATCGTCTTGCGGCAGCGAGGTGGCATCGCGCATCGCGGCCAATTCGCGTTCAAGCCGGCTGACCTGTTTGGTGGCCCCCTTGGCTGCAGCGCGGTGCTTGTGTTCGCGCGCCCATTCCCAGACAAAGCCAATCAGAATGCCGCCAACAATACCGCCAAACATCACCAGAAACAGCGGCAGCTCGATCTGAAAATTGCGCCCCAGCATGGCCGCCAGATCATCCGGCATCACTTTGATCAGCACAGGGACGCGATTGGCCAAAGCCATCGTTGCCAAAAGCACCGCAATCAAAGCCAAAACAAAGTAGCGAAAATACCGAACCATGGGCGCGCCCTTTTTATGCTGCCCCACCAATATCGGGGCAGGGGCCTGCCATGGCAAGCCCCGTTACTTGCCGTTCAGACGATCGCGCAGCAGTTTGCCGGTTTTAAAGAACGGCACTTTCTTGTCTTCTACCTGCACCGCTTCGCCCGTGCGCGGGTTGCGCCCGATCCGTGCATCGCGCGCCTTGACCGAAAACGCGCCGAAGCCGCGCAATTCAACGCGGTCGCCTTTGGCTAGCGCATCAATGATTTCTTCAAACACGGTGTTGACGATGCGTTCGACATGACGCTGCGTCAGATGTGGATTTTCATCCGCAATTTTTTGGATCAATTCAGATCGGATCATCCGTAAATTCCCCCTTGTGGGGCCCGTCCCAATTCCCGGGATTCTAGGCCGTTCCACGCTGTTGCCTTTGGACTATAGGGATAATTTCCCCTCGCACAAACAAAATTACGGGCTAAGCCCGCCAAAGCAAAGGGCCCCGTCGCGAAACGGGGCCCCTTTTTGTTACCGCGAACAGTGCAAAGCTTACTTGTCGCCCTTCAGAGCGGCGCCAAGGATGTCGCCCAGGCTTGCGCCCGAATCGGACGAGCCATATTGTTCCACGGCTTCTTTCTCTTCAGCGATCTCGCGTGCCTTGATCGACAGACCCATGCGGCGGGTCTTTGGATCAATATTGGTGACGCGCACGTCGATCTTGTCGCCGACGTTGAAACGCTCGGGACGCTGGTCGGCGCGGTCGCGCGACAGGTCCGAACGGCGGATGAACGACTTGGCGCCGTTGTATTCCACTTCTACGCCGCCTTCTTCGATCGCGGTGACGACGACGGTGATGATACCGCCACGCTTCACGCCATCAACTGCATCGGTGAAGGTGTCTTCGCCCAAAGCTTTGATCGAAAGCGAGATACGCTCTTTCTCGACGTCAACTTCGGTAACCGACGCCGTGACGGTGTCGCCCTTGCGATAGTTCGCAATGGCTTCTTCGCCGCGCTGGTCCCACGACAGGTCGGACAGGTGAACCATGCCGTCGATGTCGTTATCAAGGCCAACGAACAGACCGAATTCGGTGATGTTCTTAACTTCGCCTTCGATATTGGTGCCCACTGGATGGGTCTCGGCAAAGACTTCCCATGGGTTGCGCTGGGTCTGCTTAAGGCCCAGGGAAACGCGACGCTTGGTGCTGTCGATTTCCAGAACCATAACTTCCACTTCCTGGCTGGTCGAAACGATTTTGCCGGGGTGGACGTTCTTTTTGGTCCAGGACATTTCCGAAACGTGAACCAGACCTTCAACGCCGGCTTCCAGCTCTACAAAGGCGCCGTAATCGGTGATGTTGGTGACACGGCCCTTGTGCACGGTGCCCAGAGCATACAGTTTTTCAACGGCATCCCATGGGTCGGACTGCAACTGCTTCATGCCAAGGCTGATGCGGTGGGTGTCTTTGTTGATCTTGATGACCTGAACCTTGACGGTTTCGCCGATCGCCAGGATTTCCGACGGGTGGTTAACACGGCGCCATGCCATGTCGGTGACGTGCAGCAGGCCGTCAACGCCGCCCAGATCAACGAACGCACCGTATTCGGTGATGTTCTTGACCACGCCTTCAACAGCCTGACCTTCGGTGAGGTTGCCGATGACTTCAGCACGCTGTTCAGCGCGCGACTCTTCGAGGATCGCACGACGCGATACAACGATGTTGCCACGACGGCGGTCCATTTTCAGGATTTGGAACGGCTGCTTCAGACCCATCAGCGGGCCAGCGTCGCGTACGGGACGTACGTCGACCTGCGAACCCGGAAGGAACGCAACGGCGCCGCCCAGATCGACAGTAAAGCCACCTTTGACGCGGCCAAAGATTGCGCCTTCGACGCGCTCTTCTGCAGCGTATGCTTTT
>JALRIN010000065.1 GCA_023255415.1 Cypionkella sp.
CGTCGATAAACTCAGGCTTGGCCGAAATAGCGCCATTGGCGATCAGCGCCCGCAGGCCTTGGTCAGGGATCACACCGAGATTGCGCATAGCGGCCTCCTTGATACAGAAACGCCCGCACTGCCACAGGGCAGGCGGGCGGTTTCGATTTTGGTCGGGCCAGAGAGATTCGAACTCTCGACCTCCCGCCCCCCAGACGGACGCGCTAACCAGACTGCGCTATGGCCCGACACGGCGTCTTCATACCAATATTCCACGCGGGGGCAAGCCAGAAAGCGCAAAGGATCAGCGCGGTGTTGCAGCGTGATCTTTGCCCGCTTGCATCTGCTGGTGCAGCGCCTGTAGCCGCAGGTGCAACTGCGCGGCAAGGTCAGATTGCGCTAGCGCATGAGCGGGCAGGGCGCGCAGACGGTCAAGCAATGACAGCTGCGGCTTTGGTTTTCCCTGCGCCGAATCGGGTGTTGCATCAGCAGCGGGAAGATTGGCAAAAAGGTCTGGCATGACGGGCTGAACAGGCTTTTGCGCAGGCTTTGCGGGCTCTTGACGCCGCAGAGCGGTTTCCAGCACCACAACCGTTGCCGATGTCGCTTTTTCGGGGGCAAGCTCGGCGGTTTCCAGCGGGCCAAAGTTCAGTGTCAGGGCCGCCTCTAACGCGGCTTCCTCATCTAGGTTTACGGGTTCAACGTAATCTTCACCCGACAGACCAGCAACATGACGCACGCCCTGTTCACGCAAGATTTTCTGCACGCCGCGAATGGTCAGGCCTTCTTCGTGCAACAAATGTTTGATGCCCGTCAGCAGGGCCACATCAGCAGGTCGATAATAACGCCGACCGCCCGCGCGTTTTACCGGGCGGATCTGCGGAAAACGGCTTTCCCAAAAGCGCAGCACATGCGCCGGGGTTTCAAGCGTTTCTGCAACCTCAGAGATTGTGCGGAAGGCGTCTGGCGATTTGTCCACCCGCGCGCCCTTCAGCGTTTTTTGCCGGCAGCAACGCGGTCTTTCATCAGATGTGACGGACGGAAGGTCAGCACGCGGCGCGGCGAGATTGGCACCTCATCGCCAGTTTTTGGGTTACGCCCCACGCGTGCAGTCTTGTCGCGCACCGAAAACGTGCCAAAGGACGAAATCTTGACCGTGTCACCACCGGCCAAAGCATCCGAAACATGCTGCAGCACCGATTCTACAAGATCAGACGATTCGTTGCGACTAAGCCCTACTTCACGGAATACCGCTTCGCTAAGATCCATGCGCGTCAGTGTCTTTTCGCTCATCATACCCCCCCGGGTTGTTTTACCGAAATCATGCGCGCGATAAAAAACTCTGTCAACCAAAACGGCCCGCAAGGCGTTGTTCCAAGCTGGTTTTTCGTTTTTACCAACGCAAAACCACCGAACCCCAAGCCAAACCACCGCCAATTGCCTCGGTAACAAGCAAATCGCCTTGTTTTATCTGCCCGCGCGCCTTGCCAACCGACAGCGCAAGGGGAATCGATGCAGCCGAGGTATTGCCGTGATCTTGCACCGTCACCACAACCCGGTCCATGCCGACTTGCATGCGCTTGGCGGTGGCCTCGATGATGCGGATATTGGCCTGATGCGGCACGATCCAATCGACGTCTTCGCTGGAAAGTCCGGCCTTTTCCAAAGCCGCATGCGCGGTTTCGGCAAGCTTTTCAACTGCATGGCGAAAGACTTCTTTGCCTTCCATCCGCAGATGTCCGGTGGTGCCCGTCGAAGGCCCACCGTCAACATAAAGCAAATCGCGAAAACGGCCGTCCGAATGCAGATCGGTCGACAGAATACCACGGTCGGCAGTATTGCCTTGGCCCGTTTCGGCGCTTAGCACCAAAGCGCCTGCACCATCCCCAAACAGCACGCAGGTGCCGCGGTCGGTCCAATCCATCAGCCTGGAAAAGGTTTCCGCGCCAATCACCATCACGGTTTTTGCTTGGCCCGAGACGATCAACGCATTGGCATTGGTCAGCGCATAAACAAAACCCGCGCAGACCGCTTGCACATCAAAGGCAAAGCCACGCGTCATGCCCAAGGCGCCTTGAATCATCGTGGCGGCAGAGGGAAAGGTCAGATCGGCGGTCGAAGTGGCGACAATGATCGCGTCCAGATCGTCTGGCATCAGCCCCGCGTCTTGCAGGGCCGCCAAAGCCGCGCGCGTGCCCAAATCGGATGTGGTCTGACCCTCGGCCACATAATGACGCCGCTCGATCCCCGAACGGGTCTTGATCCAGGCGTCGGTGGTATCCACCAGAGCTTCTAGATCGGAATTGGCAACCACACGGTCAGGCAAATAATGCCCGACACCTTTTACAACAGCGCGTATTGTCATTCGCTGGCTTCTGCCTCCGACCTTGATAGGTCGGCATCCTGCCGCTTGGCGCTTGCAGATGCAACCCGTGCCGCAAGCCGGTCGATAAATCCTGCACCCGAGAGTTGATGCGCAAGCGTGATCGCGGCGGCCACGCCGGTGGCATCGGCTGCGCCATGCGATTTGATCACAGTGCCGTTCAGCCCCAAAAACACCCCACCGTTCACGCGGCGTGGGTCAATGCGCTGCTGTAATTGCCGCAGCGCCTTAAGTGCCAAAAGCGCGCCAAGCTTGGACAACAGGCTGGACCCAAGCGCTTCGCGCATGAAGTCTGAAATCAGCTTTGCGGTGCCTTCGCCAGTTTTCAGCGCGATATTGCCGGTAAAGCCGTCGGTGACGATCACATCGACACGGTCAGAGGGCAGATCGCCGCCCTCGATAAAACCGACATAGTCATAATCGCTGTCAGCGGCCTGCAGGATCATCTGCTCATGCGCCTCTTTCAGCTCGGCGCGGCCTTTGTGCTCTTCGGTGCCGACGTTCAAAAGGCCAACGCGCGGGCGCGCCACCTTCAAGCCGTTGCGGGCATAAGAGGCCCCCATCGCCGCATATTGCAGCAGATCGGCGGCTTCGGCTTTGATATCGGCGCCGACATCCAGCATGACGTTAAAGCCGCCCGGATTGCGCGAGGGCCACAAGCAAGCAATCGCTGGCCGGTTGATCCCGGGCAGCTTGCGCAGCCGGATCATCGCCACGGCCATCAGCGCACCCGTATTGCCACAAGACACCGCCACTGTGGCTTCGCCATTTTTGACGCTGTCAATGGTGGACCACATCGAGGTGCCTTCGCCATGCCGCATGACCTGGCTGGGTTTATCCTGCATCGTCACCACACGCGGGGCGTGGCGCAGGGTGACCCGTGCGGCCAATCCGGCATGCTTGGAAATCAAGGTGCCAAGCAGCGCCTCGTCTCCGTGAAGGATAAAGTCAGCATCGGGCAATGAGGCAGCACAAAGCGCAAGACCGGCGACAACAGCCACCGGTCCGCGATCTGAGCCCATCGCATCAACAGAAATGACGTTGCGCTTAGCGCTGGCTACGGTCTGAAGGGCAGGTCCGGATGCCATGTGCTAGCAGCAAACAGGAGCGGCTTACGCCGCGTCCTCGTCAACTTCGACTGCTTTGGTGGCGACAACTTCGCGCGCATCATAATGACCGCAAGACGGGCATACATGGTGTGGGCGCTTTTGTTCGCCGCAGTTTGAACAATCTTGCGGGTTGCCGGAAACCAGAGCGTCGTGCGAACGACGCATGTTACGGCGGGACTTGGTGGTGCGGTTCTGCGGGACAGCCATGTCTCGACCTCGGATAGTGGGGGACAAGCCCCGGATTTTACTTTATTTTCAGCGCTTTCCGCGGCAAGAATTGCTTGCGTAACAAAGCCCTCAATGAGGCGCGGAACATAGCCAGATTTGAGCGCGGTGCAACCCCTTTTCGTGAGCTAATTTCATCGGGGGCTGCAATCGGCTTAAACCTCTGGCTTTTTTAATTTATCGGCCAAAGCGGCAAGGCCTGCAAAAGGCTTCAGATCTTCGGATCGCAGCGGTTCCACGCCGGGGGCTGCAAAGGCGGCTTCGGTAAAGTCAGCGCCGCGTGCCCTTGGGTAAAGCGGCAGTGCCAAGGTCAGCGCTTCGATGCCAATTGCGGCGACATCGATGCTTTCTGGCAGGGGTTCGCAGTCATCTGCGGGAATTTCCAACTCGTCGGCGGAGGGTTCGTCATAGTCGAATTGATAGCGCACCTCGGTCTTATCGCTTAGTTTGCTGCGCACAGGCGCAAGCGAGATCGAGCAGGGCTGCACCACAAGCGCTGTCAGCTCGGCGCGCAACACCACGTCAGCGCGCCCCAGAGGGGCTAACTCGCCCTTGAAGATGAATTCGGGCAGCTCGATCAGGCCCAAGGCTTGGGCGATCACCGCGCGCGCAGCGGCGTCAGGCGCAAAGGTGAACCGCAGGGTCTTGCGGCCAGAAACCAGCGCCGAGCGGTAGCTTTGGCTTGGAAGGGTCGGAGAAGCGCTCATCGGGTTCTTTCGGGGTTTGGGGCCTTGAGGGCGACAAAGCTTAGACGTTCTTTGCCGATCGCGGCGTTCCATTCTTGAAGAGGGCCGCGTCCTTCTGTAAGCCAAAAGCCGAAGCTTTGACCAAAACGCTGCAGGTATTATGGAATACGTGTCGAATTGACTTGGTGCAAGGGCGACTGCGGGGTAAATTGGTACAAGGCAGGCAGGCGAGGGCGGAATGGTGCAAATTTTCGGGACGACGACCAAACAAGGCGCTGGCGCACGCGGGCCGATGCTGGCGGCACTTGCCTTGATGGTCCTATGTGCGGCCTGTTCGCCGATCATTCGGCAGCATGGTTATGTGCCTGCTGATCAGGAGCTGGCTTTGGTCACCGTTGGCAAAGACACCCGCGAAAGCGTTGCCACAGCGATTGGCAGGCCCTCGGCTTCGGGGCTGTTGAACGATGACGGTTGGTATTACGTGCAAAGCACCTGGAAAAATCTTGGTCCCTATGCGCCGAAGGAAGAACAACGCGAGGTTGTGGCGATCAGCTTTGACAAGGATGGTGTGGTCAGCAACATCGAACGCTTTGGCCTGGAACAGGGCCGCATCGTGCAGCTGTCGCGTCGGGTGACGGGCGATAGCCTGCAGTCCAAGGGCTTCCTTGCGCAGATGTTTGGCAATATCGGTGGCATTGGCGCAGGGCAGTTGTTCAAGAATTGAGCGATGCCGCTTGCCTTGACTGTGATGGTCTTTTTCCCCTGTCAAAGGGCAAATATCGTGTTGAGGCAGGCTATGACGCCCAAGCGCTGGCGCGCAGCATGCCGCTGCGGGTGCAGTGCTTTCGCGCAGGGCAGGGCGATGATCAGGACAGTTTTGACGCGCGTTGCCTGCATGTCTCGCTGCGCGATTTGGCAAGTGGGCAGACTGTATGCAGCTTTCGCGCCATGATCTTGCAGGCCGATCAGGTCGGCCAAAGCTATTCGGCGCAAAGCTATGGCTTGCAGCGCTTGGCAGGCTTTGGCGCGCCGCTGATGGAATTGGGGCGGTTTGCGCTGCACCCTGATTGGCACGATCCTGACATTTTGCGCTTGGCTTGGGCTGCGATCACGCGGCTGGTGGATGCCTGCGGTATCGGGCTGTTGTTTGGCTGCTCGTCCTTTGACGGCGCAGCCGAGCAGCCCCACCGCGCCGCATTGGCGCTGTTGGGCGCGCGGCATCTGGGGCCGCCGCAGTGGCGACCCGACCCGATTGCACCGCAGGTGGTGCCGCTTACCCCCGCAGCGCAAGACCCCGCGCCGGATCTGCGTGCGGGACTGGGCCAGCTGCCGGTTTTGCTGCGAACCTATCTGGCGATGGCAGGCTGGGTCAGTGATCACGCGGTGATAGATCTTGATCTGAACACGCTGCATGTCTTTACCGCCGTTGAAATTGCGTCGATTCCGCCCGCCCGCGCGCGGGCTTTGCGCGAAATTGCCCGATCTGGTGATTGACGCCGCCTTTGGTTCCGACTAGCTGACCGCCATGGCACGCGCACCCCTCCTTCAGTTGTCCGGAATCTCGCTGACCTTTGGCGGCGATCCGGTTTTTGACGAGCTTGATCTCGTTGTTCATCCCGGTGATCGGGTGGCTTTGGTGGGGCGAAATGGCTCTGGCAAATCCACGCTGATGAAGGTCATGGCGGGGCTGGTTGAACCAGATCGCGGCGTGCGGGTTGTTCCCCCCGGCGTCAGCGTCGGCTATATGGAGCAAGACCCCGATCTGGCGGGTTTTGAAACCTTGGGCGATTACGCGGCCAGCTGCTTGCCAGAGGGCGAGGAATACAAGGTGCCAATGGTGGCCGAAGGGTTGAAGTTCAACCCCGAAACCCCGGTCGCGACCGCATCGGGCGGCGAGCGGCGGCGCGCGGCGCTTGCCAAGCTGATGGCCGAAGCCCCCGAGCTGATGCTCTTGGACGAGCCGACCAACCATCTGGACATCCAAGCCATCGAATGGCTGGAAGAAGAATTAAAGGACACCCGCACTGCCTTTGTGCTGATCAGCCACGACCGCGCGTTCTTGCGCGCCCTGACACGTGCCACGCTTTGGATCGACCGCGGCCAAGTGCGCCGGCGCGAATCCGGCTTTGATGGCTTTGAGGAATGGCGCGAAACCGTTTGGGCCGAAGAAGACGACGCCCGCCACAAGCTGGACCGCAAGATCAAGGCCGAGGCGAAATGGGCGGTTGAAGGCATCTCGGCACGGCGCAAGCGCAATCAAGGCCGCGTGCGCGCCTTGGCGGAATTGCGCGCCGAAAGGGGCAGTCAGATCCGCCGTCAGGGCACTGCCGCGCTCGAGCTTGAATCGGGCACGCAATCGGGCAAGCGGGTGATCGAGGCGACAGGGATCGCCAAGATCTTTGGCGACAAGACCATCGTGCAGGATTTCGATCTGCGGGTGCTGCGCGGCG
>JALRIN010000066.1 GCA_023255415.1 Cypionkella sp.
GGCCAAGACTACCAGCGCATGGCGCTTTTTGCCGACGGTGAGTTTGAGTGGTTCGGCCAGATGGCCCGCACCAATGCGCAGGCCTGCGTCGGTGACGATTTCGTCGTTCATTTTAGCGCCGCCTTCAAGGATCAGGCGTTTGGCGTCTTTGCCCGAGCCTGCGAGCCCGGCACGCAGGATCAATTGCACAATGCTGATGCCCTCGCCCAGCTCTTCGGTCGAGACGGTGACGGTGGGCAGATCGTCGCCGACACCGCCGCGCTCGAAGACCTCGCGGGCGGTGGCTTCGGCGGTTGCGGCGGCCTCGGGCCCGTGCAGCAGGGCGGTGACCTGATTGGCGAGGATGATTTTAGCGGCGTTGATTTCGGAGCCTTGCAGCGCGCCCAAGCGCTCGCAGTCTTCCAGCGGCAGTTCGGTGTAAAGCTTGAGGAAGCGGCCAACATCGGCGTCGGTGGTGTTGCGCCAGAACTGCCAGAATTCATAGGGCGAGAGCATGTCGCCGTTCAGCCAAACCGCGCCGCTGGCGGATTTGCCCATTTTCTTACCGTCAGAGGTGGTAAGCAGCGGCGAGGTCAGCCCATAGATATCATGGTCCAGCACGCGGCGCGTCAGATCAATACCGTTGATGATATTGCCCCATTGATCCGAGCCGCCCATTTGCAAGATACAGCCATAGCGGCGGTTGATTTCAAGAAAATCATAGGCTTGCAGGATCATGTAGTTGAATTCAAGAAAGGACAGCGATTGTTCGCGGTCGAGCCGGGATTTCACAGATTCAAACGACAGCATCCGGTTGACCGAGAAATGCCGCCCGATGTAGCGCAGGAAATCAAGGTAGTTCAGCCCATCCAACCACTCGGCGTTATTGACCATGATCGCGTCATTGGGACCTTCGCCAAACTGGACATAGGGCGCGAAGGCTTGCTTGATGCCGGCGATATTGGCGTCGATCTGGGCCGAGGTCAGCAGCGGGCGCTCTTCGGCACGAAACGAGGGATCGCCAACTTTGGTGGTGCCGCCGCCCATCAGCACGATGGGCTTGCCGCCGCATTTTTGTAGCCAGCGCAGCATCATGATCTGGATCAGCGAGCCCACATGCAGCGATTTTGCCGTGGCGTCAAAGCCGATGTAAGCAGGCACGACCCCTTTGACCAAAGCCTCGTCAAGCGCTTGATAATCCGTGCAATCGGCCAGAAAGCCACGGGTCATCATTACGCTCATGAATTCGGATTTCGGATGGTAGGTCATTGCTCACTCATGCTTTAAGGTAGCATGGGTATAGCGGGGCTGGGGGCTAAAGGGAATATGGGCAAGCAGGCTGATCTGTGGGTTCTGGGCACAATGTCGGGCACCTCGCTGGATGGGGTCGATGCGGCGATGCTGCGCTGCGATGGCCAGCGCATTGCCGAATTTGGTCCCAAGGCCTATCGCGCCTATTCCGAGGCAGAGCGGGCCACATTGCGCGCGGGTTTTGGCAAATGGCCGGGGCAGCCGGGGGTGGCGGCTGCGGCCGAGGTGGTTGAGACCGCGCATGCAGAGCTGTTGTCGCGGTTTTCCGGCTATGATCTGATCGGCTTTCATGGCCAGACCTTGGCGCATGATCCGGCGGCTGGGCGAACGCATCAAGCAGGCGATGGCGCGGTTTTGGCGCAGGCTTTGGGCAAGCCGGTGGTCTGGGATTTTCGCAGCAATGACGTGGCGATGGGCGGGCAGGGCGCGCCGCTTGCGCCGTTTTTCCACTTTGCTTGTGCGCAATATATGCAGGCGGATCAACCGCTTGCGATTTTGAATCTGGGCGGGGTGGGCAATGTCACCTGGATCGACCCGCGCCTGCCTGCGCCTGAAGCGTCGGGCGCTTTGCTGGCCTTTGACACTGGGCCTGCCAATGCGCCGATCAACGATCTGATGCAGAGGCGGCGCGGGTTGGCGCAGGATTTGGGCGGGGCGCTGGCGGCGGCGGGCCGCGTCGATGAGGCGCTGGTAGAGGCGTTTCTAGCGCAGGGCTATTTTCACAAAATCCCGCCAAAATCCTTGGATCGCGATGATTTTGCGGGCTTTTATGCCAAGTCCGCAGCGCTGTCTGATGCCGATGCGGCGGCGACGCTGACGGCGATTGCGGCGGCTTGTGTGGCGCAAGCGGCGCAGTTTTTTCCCGCCCCGGTGGCGCAGCTTTTGGTCGCGGGCGGCGGGCGGCACAATGGCGCGCTGATGGCAGAGCTTGCCGCGCGACTGCCCTGTGCGGTGCGCCCGATCGAGGCGGCTGGCTTTGACGGCGATATGTTAGAGGCACAGGCCTTTGCCTTTTTGGCCGCGCGGGTGGTTGCAGGTCTGCCGACCTCTTGCGCCAGCACCACCGGAGTGGCGGCTGCAATTGGTGGCGGCAAGATCAGCCGGCCTTAGCGCCCGCGCGCTTGGCGCAGCATCGAGGCGGTATAAATCACCAGCGCCGCCCAGATCATCGGAAAAGCAATCATCCGCGCGGTGCCAAACGGTTCGCCAAAGACGAAAACCGCCGTCAGAAAGATCATCGTCGGGGCAATATATTGCAAGATGCCGATGGTCGAAAGCCGCAGCAGTTTCGCGCCATTGGCATAGATCATCAAAGGCACCGCCGTGACCAGACCGCAGCACAGCAGCAGCACCGTGTCAAAGGTTGATCCGGCGATGAAATGCGAGGTTCCCGCGACTTCGGCCCAAAGGATATAGCCCAAGGCAAAGGGCGTAAGGATCAGAATTTCAAGGAAAAAGCCTTGATTTGGCCCAATCGGCAGCGACTTTTTCAGATAGGCATAGGCGCCCCAGCTGATCGTCAGACCAAGGGCGACCAGCGGCAGTTTGCCCGCCTCGATTGTCAGCACGATCACCGCCAAAGCCGCCAGCGCAATCGCCCATTTCTGCGACAGGCTTAGCTTTTCGCCCAGCAAGATCGCGCCCAGAAACACTGAAAACAGCGGGTTGATATAATAGCCCAAGGCCGCGTCCAGCGCATGGCCCGCACCAATCGCCCAGACATAAATCCCCCAGTTGACGGTGATCAGCGCCGCCGTCGCCGCCCCCATCAGCAGCATTTTCGGGGTGCGCAGCGCCACCATCAGATCGCCAGTGCGCCCCGTCGCCCAAAGCACCACGCCCGCAATTGGCAGCGACCAGATCACCCGATGCGCGATCACCTCGGCAGGCGAGATATGCGCCAGCGCTTTCATGAAAATCGGCAAAAAGCCCCAAAGCACATAGGCGGTCAGCGCAAAGCCCAAGCCGAGCAGCGAGTCTTCATTTTTTACCGTGGTGTTCATGCCAAACTGCTAACCTGCGGTGATCTGCTTCGCCACCGCAATTTTGTATGCAATACAATCAATGCGGGCGGGATCAGGGGCGACGGCGGCGCAGATAGGCGGCGGTAAAGGCGCGGTAGCCTGCGGCTGTCACCCGCAACTCGGCCCGCATCAGCCGGTGCAGGCGCGGCAATTGGTAAAATGGCACGGCGGGAAAGACGTGATGTTCGGTGTGATAGGGCATGTTCCAAGCCAAAAACCGCAGAAACGCCGTGGTCGTGGTGGTGCGGGTGTTCAAAAAGATCTCGGCCACCTTGGGGCAATCGCCATGTTCGGCCAAAAGATAAAGCCGCAGCGCGGGTTGGCCCAAAACCATCGGCAGCAGCCAGATCCAGAACAATAGCGGCGTCAGCAACAGGCTGAGCGCCACCAGCCCGTAGCCCAGCAGCAGGATTTGCGCCTCGTACTGCACCCGCGCCCTGGCGCCGCGCGGCAGATAGCTGGCCTTGGTCCGCCCTGCCGCATGGTCGGCGATTTGGCGGATCTGACCGCGCCAATAGGGCAGGCCGCTGACATGAAGCGCCCAATCGCGCCAGTTTTCCGGCTTTGGCCCCGCCAGTTCGGGGTCGCGGCCTTCGATATTGGTCCAGCGGTGATGGGCCAGATGAAAATAGCGAAAGTTTTCAAAGGGCAGCAGCAGCAAAAAGCCACAGACCCGCCCGACTGCCTCGTTCAGCGGTTCTGAAGCAAAGGGCGTCTTATGCGTTGCCTCGTGTTCCAGCGTGAACAAAAACACAATCAGAACGCCCTGCACCGGCAGCAAAGCCCACCAGAGCGGCAGGCCAAGCCCGATCCACGCGCCGCAAACCGCAATCAATCCTGCATGGCCCAGCAAATGCCGCAGCCCCTCGTGGTCGGATCGCAGCATAAGCGGCGCTTTCACCGCCATTGGCAGCGCAGCGATAAAGGCCTGATCGCGTCTCACCGCGGCAAATCAAAGCTGGGGGGCGCAAGCTCGAACCCCTCGAACCGAAACCCGGGCGAGACGGTGCAGGACACCAGGCTCCACGTCCCCAGACTGCGTGCGGCCTGCCACCAGCCCTGTGGCACTACCGCCTGCACCTGATCGCCGCCCAGCACATCCGGCCCCAAAATCACAGATCTGGCGCGATCGGTGCCCAAGGACAGCTCAAGCTTGGCGCCCGCATGCCAAAGCCAAATCTCATCGGCATCAACGCGGTGCCAATGGCTGGCCTCGCCCGCCTTTAGCAGAAAATGAATCGCCGTGCCCACCGCGCGGCCTGCAACCTTGGGCCCGACCCAGGTTTGGCGATACCAGCCGCCCTCGGGGTGCGGCGCAAGCCCGAGCTTTGCAATAATCTGGTCAGCTTCCATCGCGGCCCCCCTTTCGCATCTTGTGCCAAGATGTCAGCATCGCTGTAAAGGGAGAAGCCATGAAAATCCTTATCATAGGTGCGGGTCTGTTGGGGGCAAGCCTTGCGTATCGTTTGGCGCGGGCGGGGGGCGAGGTCACGGTGATCGAGGCCGCGCGTCCGGCAAGCGCTGCCTCTGGTCGCAGCTTTGGCTGGATCAACGCCAGCTTTTACGCCGATGCCGCCCACCACCGCCTGCGCGCCGAGGCGATGCGCGCGCATCACCGCCTGCAACACGAGATGGCGCTGCCCGCGCCGCGCTGGCAAGGTGCGTTGTGGTGGGAGGATCAGGGGCCGGGCTTTGATCAAATGCAGGCTGATCTGGCGGCCTTGGGCTATCCGGCCGATCCGGTGACAGCCAAGAAGATCGCGGCTTTGGAACCAGCAATTGCGCATCCGCCCGCCCGCGCACTGCACTTTGTCACCGAAGGCGCCACCGATGCCGCAGCCTTGACCCATGCGCTGCTTGCAGCCTCTGGCGCGCGGGTGCTGTCGGGGCTTGCGGCCAAAGGCCTGATCCAGACCAGCGGGCGGGTCAGCGGAGTTGCAAGCGCGATCGGGCCACTCAGCGCCGATCACACCATTCTGGCCGCAGGTGTCGCCACGCCGCAGCTTTTGCACAGCATCGGGCTTGATCTGCCAATGTTGCAGCGGCCCGGCCTAATTTTGCGCAGCGACCCCGTGGCGTTTCGCATCCATCATATTCTTGTCACCCCCGAACAGGAAATTCGCCAAACCGCCGATGGCAGCCTGATCGCGCCCTGCGCGGCGCATCATCAATCTGACCCCAGCGAAAGCATTGCCGAAGGTGCTGCGCAGACCACGCTTGCCAATCTATCGGAGCTTTTTGGCAGCAAGATCAGCCTGGCCCAGACCCAGATCGGCTATCGCCCGGTGCCCGGTGACACGCTGCCCGTGCTGGGGCAGGCCTGCGATGGGCTTAGCCTTGCGGTGATGCATTCGGGTGTCACCCTTGCCGCCTTTGCCGCCGAGGCCTTGGCCGATCAGATCTTGGGGCAGGCGGCGAATGCGTTGTGGCAGCCCTATGCGCCTGCGCGGCTGTTGCGGGCGCTGTAACGCAAAAGGCGCGCGCAAAGCTGCACGCGCCTTTCTGAAACGGGGTTGAAAAATCAGCCGCGCAGGATCGAGCGGCCCGCGTATTCTGCGGTCTCGCCCAGCATTTCCTCGATACGGATCAGCTGGTTATACTTGGCCAGCCGGTCCGAGCGCGACAGCGAGCCGGTCTTGATTTGGCCGCAGTTGGTGGCTACCGACAAATCGGCGATGGTGTAATCTTCGGTCTCGCCCGAGCGGTGCGACATCACATTGGTGTAGCGCGCACGGTGCGCCATATCGACAGCCTGCAGGGTCTCGGTCAAGGTGCCGATCTGGTTGACCTTGACCAGCATCGAATTGGCGCAGCCTGCGGCAATGCCTTCGGCCAAACGGCGCGGGTTGGTGACAAACAGATCGTCGCCGACCAGCTGCACCTTTGCGCCCAAACGGTCGGTCAACAGCTTCCAGCCCGCCCAATCATCTTCTGAACAGCCATCCTCGATCGAGATGATCGGATAGTCGGCAGCAAGGCCTGCAAGGAAATCGACGTTCTCTTCGATGCTCAGCGATTTGCCCTCGCCCTTCATCTCGTATTTGCCGCCCTTAAAGTATTCGGTGGCCGCACAATCCAGCGCAAGATAGATGTCCTGACCGGGCTTATAGCCTGCTTTTTCGATGGATTTCAGAATGAAATCAAGCGCATCGCGGGCAGAGCTGAGGTTCGGGGCAAAGCCGCCCTCGTCGCCGATGCCGGTGTTATGGCCGGCGGCTTGCAGCTCTTTTTTCAGGGTGTGGAACACTTCAGAGCCCATGCGGATGGCCTCTTTGATGTTCGAAGCCCCCACCGGCATGATCATGAATTCTTGAATGTCGATCGGGTTATCGGCATGTTCGCCGCCGTTGATGATGTTCATCATCGGCACCGGCAGCATCCGCGCCGAAGTGCCGCCAATATAGCGATACAATGGCTGG
>JALRIN010000067.1 GCA_023255415.1 Cypionkella sp.
CAATCACGTGAGCCATTTCGCCTAATTGATAAGCGTCTCCATTCTCGACCAACTTAACTAAATCCATCTGACAAGTCGGTCTGGCACAAATCCCGGCAGCCTTGCCCCATAGTATTTTAATTTCTTTTTCCGCAATCGCCATCCAATCACCCCCAAATATCAATAAACTCCCGCCACTCGCCCTTACTCATACCACTGGTCTCCTGCTCAACCGTCTCACCTTTCAACCTCCGCTTCAACACCGCAATCGCCTTCGCCGACAACGTCACTCCACCCATGCGGTAATCTTCAAACGCGGCATAGGCCAAGGGCACCCAATCGGCGGTAATTCTTGCCATTTGCTCGGCGTAGACGCGGATTTCATATTGGGCATGCGCATCGGCGCGCAGGCGCAGGAAGTGGAAGAGATTGTGCAGGTCGGTCTTCCAATACCACTGGGTATAGATGTTCATCGGCAGGTTCATGCGGGCAAGTTCGCGGGCAAGGCCGGCTTGGCCGTCTTGGCTGAGCATCGCCTCGTAGTTGTCATAAGAGCGCGCGGCGTCGGATTTCAGGATTTCCAGCACGCGGGCGGCTTCTTCGCCTTGCAGCACCTCGCCGCGGCCCTGGTTGTTGATGACCGATTGCGCGGCCAATTGGCTGGGCTCGGGGATATAGAACTCGCGGTCAAGGATCGAATAGCGGGCGGAGTATTCGTTGACGTTGGCGGTGCGGTGGCGGATCCACTGGCGCGCGACAAAGACCGGCAGTTTGATGTGCAGCTTGATCTCGCACATCTCGAACGGGGTCGAGTGCCAGTGCCGCATCAGATAGCGGATCAGGCCTTCGTCGTTTTGCACATGTTTGGTGCCAGCGCCGTAAGAGACGCGGGCGGCTTGCACGATGGCGCTGTCGTCGCCCATATAGTCGATGACGCGGACAAGACCGTGATCGAGCACCTGATGCGCGCGGTAAAGATGCGCCTCCATGCCTTCGGAGACTGCGCGCAGGGTCGGGCGCGGATTGGCGCGGGCGGCTTCGATTTCGGCAATCTGGTCAGGGGTCAGGGACATGGGAGCGGCCTTTCGCGGGTATGAGTCGCCGGTGACTATATCTGGGGGAGAGGGTTTGCGAAACCACAAGCTGCAGGCGGGCAGATCTGGGCCTTTGCGGCACTGGTCATCGCAGGTTTTGCTGTTAAGCTTGGGCAAAAAGGAGAGAGAGAGATGAGCCTTCGCTATTTGCACACCATGGTCCGAGTTCTGGATCTGGAGAAATCCATGGCGTTTTACAGCCTGTTGGGGCTGGAGGAAACCCGGCGGTATGAAAATGAAAAGGGCCGCTTTACGCTGATTTTCATGGCGCCCCCCGGCCAGCCTGACTGCCCGGTCGAGCTGACCTATAACTGGGATGGCGACGCGGGCCTGCCGTCGGATGCACGCCACTTTGGCCATCTGGCCTATGAGGTCGAAGATATCTATGCGCTTTGTGCGCATCTGGCAGCCCATGGCGTGGTGATCAACCGCCCACCGCGCGACGGGCATATGGCCTTTGTGCGGTCGCCCGACAATATCTCGATCGAGCTGTTGCAAAAGGGCGAGGCGCTGGAGCCTGCCGAGCCTTGGGTCAGCATGGGCAATACCGGCAGCTGGTAAGCCCTGCCGGCATGAAAAAAGCCCCGCTTTTGCGGGGCTTTTTTATTTATTCATCCGCAGCCGAGGGGGGGCGCAATTCCGAAACAAAGCGGTCGAAATCATCGGCGGCTTGGAAGTTTTTATAGACGCTGGCAAAGCGCACATAGGCCACCGTGTCGATCCGCGCGAGGGATTCCATCACGATCTCGCCGATGATTTTCGACGAGATATCGGTATCGCCAAGGCTTTCCAGCCGCCGCACGATGCCAGAGATCATCTGATCGATGCGGTCCGGATCGATCGGGCGTTTTTGCAGCGCGATGCGGATCGAGCGTTCCAGTTTGGTGCGGTCGAAATCTTCGCGCTTGCCCGAGGATTTCACCACCACAAGATCGCGCAGCTGCACGCGTTCATAGGTGGTAAAACGGCCACCGCAAGCGGGGCAAAAGCGACGGCGGCGGATCGACACATGGTCTTCCGCTGGACGGCTGTCTTTGACTTGTGTGTCAACGTTACCGCAGAATGGGCAGCGCATCGGCTCCCTCCTTGCTTGTTATTGTTACTGCCTCATAGATCCCGAGTGTTTCCCCGAGTTATCCACAGAGACTAGCGCTTTTCCCTAGCGCTCGCCTAGAGCAGAAATGCAGATACCGCATATAGCGGCGCAGGTGTTGCGGCGAGGACTCAGGTCGCAGGGGCTATGCCACGGTTTTGCAGCGGTTTGGCCCAAGCTGCAAAATCACCAGCGCGCCGGTTTGGAACAAAATATCAAGCAATGCAAAAGCCTTAGAAATCTTCACAAAACTGTTAGCAGCAATCTGCGTCAAAGCCCCTACATTAAGCTTTCATTTAGCACGGAGGACTTTGATGACACGCATGACAGCGAAAGACTTCAGCCCAGAACTGCTGGAACTTTACGATTTTTATGCTCACGGCAAAATTTCGAAACGCGAGTTTCTTGAGCAAGCCGGTCGCTTTACCGTAGGCGGCCTGACAGCAGCAGCGGTTTTGGGGATGATGAAGCCCAATTATGCGCTGGCAGAACAGGTCTCGTTTACGGACCCTGATATTGTTGCCGACTATGTCAGCTATCCCTCACCCGATGGTCATGGCGAGGTGCGCGGCTATCTTGTGCGCCCTGCCAAGGTGGAAGGCAAAGTGCCCGCCGTGGTGGTGGTGCATGAAAACCGCGGGCTGAACCCCTATATCGAGGATGTGGCACGGCGGGTGGCCAAGGCGGGTTTTGTGGCGCTTGCCCCCGATGGGCTGACCTCGCTTGGCGGCTATCCCGGCAATGACGACGCCGGCCGCGAGCTGCAATCCAAGGTCGATCCGGTCAAGCTGATGAACGATTTCTTTGCCGCGATCGACTGGATGAAGACCCATGAGGCCAGCACCGGCCGCGTCGGTATCACTGGATTTTGCTATGGCGGCGGTGTGGCCAATGCGGCGGCCGTGGCCTTTCCCGATCTGGGCGGGGCGGTGCCGTTTTATGGCCGCCAACCTGACGCCGCCGATGTCGCCAAGATCAAAGCGCCGCTGCTGATCCATTACGCCGCTTTGGACGAACGGGTGAACGCGGGCTGGCCTGACTATGAGGCCGCGCTCAAGGCCGCAGGCACGCAGTATGAGGCCTATATCTACGAAGGCGTCAATCACGGCTTTCACAACGATTCCACCCCGCGCTATGACGCGGCGGCGGCGGACTTGGCCTGGGGCCGCACGATTGCGTTCTTCAAGGCCAATCTGGCCTAGCACCATCGGCAGGGGCGGTTAATGCCGCCCCGTCAGCCAATTGCCAAAGGCCGCAAAGCGCGAAGGTCCAATGCCAAGCCGGGCTTCGCGGCTATCTGCGATATGCAGCAGCCGATACATCAGATGCACCCCCAACCAGCGCAGGGGTTCGGGCTCCCATTGCCGCACGCGACGGTTCACCCAAGGCAGGCCCGTGCGCCGCGTGGTCTTGCCCAGCGCCAGATCGGCCAAGGTTTGCCCCGCAAGATTAGAGGTCGACACCCCCACCCCGACATAGCCCCCCGCCCAGCCCAGCCCGGTGGCAGGGTCAAGCCCCACCGTCGCGCACCAATCGCGCGGCACCCCAATCACCCCGCACCAAGCGTGATCAATGCCGTAATCGGCAGCGGCGGGGAAATGCTGGCGCAGCACCGCCGTCAGCCGCCGAACGGTCTCGGGATCCGGCCTGCCGTTGCTGTCTATCTTGGAGCCAAATTTATAGGGCACCCCGCGCGCGCCCACTGTGATGCGCCCCTCGCGCGTGCGCTGGCAATAGCAATAAGCGTTGTTCATATCGCCGATCAGCTCGTGCCCCTGCCAGCCGATCTGTGCCCAAACCTCGGGCGGCAGCGGCACAGTGGCAATCTGGGCCGAGTTCAGCGGCAGCCAATCGCGCTTATGCGCGGCAAGTCCGGCGGTAAAGCCTTCGGTGCAGCGCAGGATGATCGGTGCCAACAGGCGGCCCTGCGCCGTGACGACTTGGCCCGTATCATAAGACAGCGCCGCACTGTCCTCATAGATTGTCACGCCCAAACGCTCGACCGCCAGCGCCAAGCCGCGCACCAGCTTTGCAGGCTGGAGCCGCGCCATGCCAGACACCACCATCGCCCCCAGCGCATTGGGCAGGCTGATGCGTTGGGCGACCTCGGCCTGCGTCAGCTCGCGGATGCGGTGGCCGTCGCCCCAATGGCTGCGATGCGCGATCTCGGCCTTCATCCGCGCCAGTTGCGCCGGATTGGTGGCAACCATCATCTCTTCGGTGGGCAGCATATCGGCGTCGATGCCCTCGGCCTGACAGACACGCGCAATCTCGGCTACCGTTGCCTCTAATTCTTGCACCATCTGCAATACCGCAGCGCGCGAGGTTGCGCGCGCATAGGCCTCGTGGTTCCAGGCAAAGGTGCCCATGCACCAGCCGCCATTGCGCCCCGAAGCGCCAAAGCCCGCAAAGTCTTTCTCGACAATCGCCACCCGCAGATCGGGCTGCGTCTTTTTCAGATAATAGGCAGTCCAAAGCCCGGTGTAGCCCGCGCCAATGATCGCCACATCGACCTGTTCATCGGCCCGCAGCGCCGGACGCCGGCTTTGCGGCAGACCGATATCGGCATACCAAAACGACACATCGCCAAGGGTGGTGGGCTGCATGGGGGCCTCCGTTCTGGCAGCATGCTGGCGCGCAGGGCAGCACTTTGCAAGCAGGATTAGGCAGCGATTTGCCCGCCCAGCCAGCTGCGAAACGAAGTCAGCGGGCTGCGCTCGGGGCGGTCTTTTGGCCAGACAAGGTAATAGCTGCCCAAGGATTGAATCGCAGGGCCAAAGGCAGGCACCAGCCGGCCCGAGGCAAGGTCGGGTTCAATCAAGAACCGCGGGATCAGGGCGGCCCCCAGCCCGTGGATGGCGGCTTGGGTCATGGTGGCGAATTGATCAAACAACATCGCAGCAGGGCGCTGATGTGGGTGGCCATGATGGGCCAGCCAGCGGCCCCAATCGCCCGTGCGGCTTTCCAATTGCAGCAAGGGATATGAGATTATATCATCAGCGCGCTGCAAGGGGGCCTTAAGCAGCGCAGGCGAAGCCACCGCGATCAGATCCTCTTGCAGCAGCGGCAAATAGGCCGCTCCCGGCCAATCTTGACGCCCATAATGGATTGCCGCGTCGAAATGCGAACTGGCAAACTCAAATGGGCGCAGGCGGGTTGACAGGTTCACCGTCACCTCGGGGTGGCGGGCGGCGAAATCGGCCAGCCGTGGTGCCAGCCAATGCATGCCAAAGGCAGGCAGGATTGCCAGGTTCAACGCCCCGCCTTCAGGATTGGCCCGCAGCGTCAGCGAGGCCTGAGACAGCGCTTGCAGGGCGCGGCGAATCTCGCGGCAATAGTCTTGCGCCGCAGGGGTTAGCCGCAACCGATGGTTTTCACGTTGGATCAGCGTCACACCAATCTGCGCCTCAAAGGCCTGCAACTGCCGCGAAATGGCGCCTTGGGTCAGATTCAACTCGGCCGCAGCCGCCGAGGCCGAGCCGGTGCGATCCACCGCCTCCAGCGCCAAAAGCGAAGGCATCGAGGGCAGATAGCGGCGCGAAATCATATGAGTTTTCCTCATGCTTTCATGTGAAGCTCTCGTTAGGGGATTTGGCCTGGATATGCAATAAGGGCGCAAATCTTATGGAGGTTCCGCATGACCGATCGCCCCACACTCAAGGCCAAAGATGCCCCCGATCTGGGCCGCTTTGATTGGCAAGACCCGTTCCGGCTGAATGATCAGCTGACCGAAGAAGAACGCATGCTGCGCGATGGCGCACGCGCCTACGCCCAAGAAAAGCTGCAGCCTCGGGTGATCGCGGCCTATCGCGAGGAATCTACCGACCCCGCGATTTTCCGCGAGATGGGCGAGATGGGGCTTTTGGGCACCACCATCCCCGAGGCCTACGGCGGGCTGG
>JALRIN010000068.1 GCA_023255415.1 Cypionkella sp.
GACAACCTGAAGTTCAACGTCACGCTGATCGCCCCAATCGCGATGGAAGAAAAACTGCGCTTCGCAATCCGCGAAGGCGGCCGCACCGTCGGCGCAGGCGTGGTTTCGAAAATCCTGAAGTAAAAGCACTGCTGCGAAAGCTGTGAAGTATTGAAGAACGCGCGGGGGCAGCCTCGCGCGTTTTTTTGCTGTTGCGCTATCTGAACGCAAGGACGCTCCGCGGGGGATATTTACACCAAGATGAAAGGGCGGGCGCAGGCTTTCATCTTGGCCTAAATATCCCCGCCGGAGGCTTGCTCGGCTAGCCTGTTGCGCTGGGTTTGGGATTTTGTAGGCCTTGGGTGGTTCCCCTCTTGATTTCCCGAGCTTGCTGCCGTAATCCCCGCGTCAGGCACAGGAGTTTAGCTCAGTTGGTAGAGCATCGGTCTCCAAAACCGAGGGTCGTGGGTTCGAGTCCCCCAACTCCTGCCAGCCTTTTTCAGGCAATTTCATGACGCGTGGTACCCGTGTTGTTTCAGGCGCACACTTTGTCGCGACTGGGATGGAAATTTGTTCGCTTTGGACCCATGTTGGGGGGGAGTGGAACGGGAGATCTTCATGACAGTGTATCAAAAATCTGCTGACCGCATTGCCGCGCTGTCGCCCGAGCAATTTCGGGTCACGCAACAAAATGGCACTGAACGCGCCGGCACCGGCGCCTATTTGCACAATCACGAGGCCGGTATCTATGTTGATATCGTGTCGGGCGAGCCTTTGTTTGCTTCGGCTGACAAGTTCGAGAGCGGCTGCGGTTGGCCAAGTTTCACCAAGCCGATTGAACCTGCTCATATCGCCGAGCTGCGCGATACCACGCATGGGATGATCCGGGTTGAGGTGCGATCAAAGCATGGTGACAGCCATCTTGGCCATGTGTTTCCCGATGGCCCACGCGATCGCGGCGGTTTGCGCTATTGCATCAATTCGGCTTCTTTGCGGTTCGTGCATCGCGACGATATGGAGGCAGAGGGTTATGGCGCCTATATGAATCAAGTGGAGGACGTGAAATGACAACTGAAACCGCAGTGCTGGCGGGTGGCTGCTTTTGGGGCATGCAGGATCTGATCCGCAAGATGCAGGGGGTGATCAGCACCCGTGTTGGCTATTCTGGCGGTGATGTTGCCAATGCCACCTATCGCAATCATGGCAGCCATGCCGAGGCGATTGAGGTGGTGTTTGACCCTGCTAAGATCAGCTATCGCGACCTGTTGGAGTTTTTCTTTCAGATCCACGATCCCAGCACCCGCAACCGTCAGGGCAATGATCTGGGGCCATCCTATCGCTCGGCGATCTATTATACCTCGGCCGCGCAGCAGGCTGTGGCCTTGGAGACGATTGCCGATGTGGATGCCTCGGGCCTTTGGCCTGCGCCTGTGGTGACCGAAGTGGCGCCGCTTGGTCCGTTTTGGGAGGCAGAGCCCGAGCATCAGGATTATCTGGAGCGCAAGCCCGATGGCTATACCTGCCATTTCGTACGGCCAAATTGGCGTTTGCCGCGGCGCGCGGCGGAATAGGCGTTTGGCTGCGGGCAGCGCCAGGCTGCCTGTTGCTTCTGCCTTGAAATCTGATGGGGATGCGCGTATCTGCGCTGCAACCAGAGTTATTTGCGTGGAATCCGATAATGTCCAAGACCAATCCCGTCCAGTTCATGCAGCAGGTGCGCGCCGAAGTGTCCAAGGTGTCTTGGCCTTCGCGTCGCGAAGTCATGCTGACCACGGTGATGGTCTTTATCATGGCGGCGCTGACGGCGACCTTCTTTAGCCTTGTCGATATCGGCATTCGCTTTGGTCTGACGGCGATCGTCGGCGGTTTCTAAGCCTGCGGCATTTCGGCCAAGCTTTTGGCTGAAATGTGGAATTTCCTTGAAATCGGGGGCATAGAGCGGTATTGGCCCCCAATCCAAAGGGAAACAGGCGCGCAGCGATTCGTGTTGCGCGCTGTTTTTTGTTCTGGGCACGGCGGGTTAACCGCTTGTAAAGATAAAACATTCGGACGCAAAGGCGACCGGGCAGACAAGGTGGAAGTGGCATGGCCAAGCGTTGGTATTCGGTGAGCGTTCTCTCAAACTTTGAGAAGAAAGTTGCCGAGCAGATCAAGACCGCCGTTGCCGAGGCAAATCTTGGCGATGAAATTGACGAAGTGCTGGTGCCCACCGAAGAGGTGATCGAGGTGCGTCGTGGCAAGAAGGTGACCTCTGAGCGTCGCTTTATGCCGGGCTATGTCTTGGTGCGGATGGAGATGTCCAGCCGGGGCTATCACTTGATTTCGTCGATCAATCGTGTGACCGGATTTTTGGGGCCGCAGGGCAAGCCGATGCCCATGCGCGACGCCGAAGTAAATCAGATTCTGAACCGGGTTGAAGAGGGCGAAGTTGCGCCGCGCAACCTGATCCGCTTTGAAACCGGCGAAAAGGTTAAAGTCACAGACGGTCCGTTCGAGGGCTTTGACGGCATGGTCGAAGACGTCGATGAGGCCAACAGCCGCCTGAAGGTCTCGGTTTCGATCTTTGGTCGCGCTACGCCTGTGGAATTGGAATTCACCCAGGTCTCGAAAGAGCTCTGAGTGTATCGCGTGGGAGGCACGCGCGGCGCAAGCCGTGACAAGCCGCACCACTAAACCGCGCCACTCTGGCGCTGTGAGTAAAGGAGAGGCCACATGGCCAAGAAGATTATCGGCAGCTTGAAGCTGCAAGTTAAAGCGGGTCAAGCCAACCCCTCCCCACCGGTTGGTCCGGCACTGGGTCAGCGCGGCTTGAACATCATGGCTTTCGTCAAGGAATTCAACGCGAAGACCGCTGACGCAGAGCCAGGAACCCCGACGCCTGTCATCATCACCTATTATCAGGACAAGTCTTTCAGTCTTGAGTTCAAGACTGCACCTGCTTCGTTCCTGTTGAAAAAAGCTGCTGGCCTGCCACCTGTTGGCAAGCGTAACCGCGCTAAGGGCTCTGAAAAGCCCGGTCGTACGGTTGCCGGCACCGTGACGCTTGCCCAAATCCGCGGCATTGCTGAAGCCAAGATGAAAGACCTGAACGCGAACTCCATAGAGGCCGCGATGCAGATCATCATGGGCTCGGCGAAGTCCTGCGGCATCGATGTGAAAGGGTAAGTCATGGCCAAGATTGGTAAACGGACCGCCACCGCGCGGAAGGCCTTTGAAGGCAAGACGATCGTTTCGGTTGAAGAAGCAGTTGCGCTGATCAAAAGCGTTGCAAGCGCGAAATTCGATGAGACCCTTGAAATCGCGATGAACCTTGGTGTTGACCCACGTCACGCTGACCAAATGGTTCGCGGCGTTGTTCAGCTGCCAAACGGCACTGGCAAGACCGTGCGCGTGGCCGTGTTCGCACGCGCTGCAAAGGCTGATGAAGCCAAAGCAGCTGGCGCAGACATCGTTGGCGCAGAAGACCTGCTGGAAGCGATCCAGGGCGGCAAAATCGACTTCGACCGTTGCATTGCAACGCCGGACATGATGCCTTTGGTTGGTCGTCTGGGTAAGATCCTGGGCCCTCGCAATCTGATGCCAAACCCTAAGGTTGGCACTGTGACGATGGACGTGAAAACGGCCGTTGAAGCAGCCAAGGGCGGCGAAGTGCAGTTCAAAGTTGAAAAAGCTGGCGTTATCCACGCTGGTATTGGCAAAATTTCGTTCTCGGACGAAAAGCTGGCTGAAAACGTGCGCGCCTTCGTGGAAGCCGTTTCCAAAGCCAAGCCTGCTGGTGCCAAGGGTGCATACCTGAAGAAAGTGTCTCTGTCTTCGACCATGGGTCCGGGCGTGGCACTGGATCTGGCGTCTGCTGCGAAATAAGCCGTTGGGGGTCACCCCCAGCGCATGAAATTCCTGACCCTTCGGGGAAAGGATGGTGGGGCGAAAAGCTGTAAGTCTTCAGCCCCATCCTGTCCGAGAAGGCCGGTGACGCGCAAACGTCTTAATATCCTGCCCGAGATGGGGAACGAGATGATGTCGCCTTCGGGGGATTTTGGCTCGGGACCCGTAAAATGGACCCGAACGCCTGTCGCAAGACGGGCTTAATTGAGCCGGGGGGAAACCCCCAAACTTGGAGTGAAACTGTGGATAGAGCCCAGAAAGAGAAATTGGTCGAGGAACTCGGCCAGATCTTCGCAAGCTCTGGCGTTGTAGTGGTTGCTCACTACGCGGGTATGACGGTTAAACAGATGCAGGACCTACGCGCAAAAATGCGTGCCGTTGGTGGGTCCGTTCGCGTTGCCAAGAACAAGCTCGCCAAGATCGCCCTTGAAGGCAACCCCTCTGCAAAGATGGGTGACCTTTTGACGGGCATGACTGTACTTGCCTATACCGAGGATCCCGTCGCTGGTGCGAAGGTTTCCGAGGAATACGCAAAGGCTAACGACAAGTTCGTTATCCTTGGCGGTTCCATGGGCGGTACGATATTGGACCCAGCTGGGGTCAAAGCTGTGGCTGCTATGCCATCGCGCGAAGAGCTTCTTGCTCAAATCGTGTCGATGATCGGCGCTCCTGCTTCGTCCATCGCTGGTGCCATTGGCGCGCCTGCTTCGAACATCGCAAGCATCCTGTCGACCATCGAAGAAAAGGCTGCGGCCTAATCTTTGTACTCGCGTAGGGTCTTGAACCTTACCTCGTTAGAACCATCTTAACTGAACGGAACATGAAATGTCTGATCTGAACAAACTCGCCGAGCAAATCGTAGGCTTGACCCTGCTGCAGGCGCAAGAACTGAAGACCATCCTGAAAGACACCTATGGCATCGAGCCAGCTGCTGGTGGCGCTGTCATGATGGCTGGCCCAGCTGCTGCTGCGGCTCCTGCTGCTGAAGAGCAGACCGAATTCGACGTCGTTCTGACCGACGCTGGTGCAAACAAGATCAACGTGATCAAAGAAGTTCGCACGATCACCGGTCTTGGTCTGAAAGAAGCTAAAGACCTCGTCGAAGCTGGCGGCAAAGTGAAAGAGCAAGTCTCGAAAGCTGACGCTGAAGCTCTGAAGAAAACCCTTGAAGCCGCTGGCGCCAAGGTTGAACTGAAGTAATCCACCCAGCGGGGCAACCCGTTATGTGGATGTGCTGGCTGGGTCCGAAGCAATTCGGGCCCAGCCGTGCGCGTCTTGAAGACCCGCTTCTTGGTAGCTGCTTTTGCGAAAGCCGGTTCCAAGGTGCGGACACAGGTTCGGGAGCCACCCTAAGGGACGGGTGGCATGAATAGAACCTATCCCCCTCTCGCCAATCGGCACGCCTTCCGTGGCCCGACGGAATGCAAGCCGGCGATTAAGATGAAAGGTTACGACGAGCATGGCGCAAGCTTACGTTGGCCAGAAGCGGATCCGCCGTTATTTCGGCAAAATTCGCGAAGTTCTGGAAATGCCGAACCTGATCGAGGTTCAGAAATCCTCCTACGACCTGTTTTTGCGGTCCGGCGACAGCGACAAGCCGCTGGAAGGCGAAGGCATCCAGGGCACGTTCCAGTCGGTTTTCCCGATCAAGGATTTCAACGAAACGGCGGTTTTAGAGTTCGTGAAATACGAGCTTGAAAAGCCCAAATACGACGTGGAAGAGTGCCAGCAGCGCGACATGACTTATGCTGCACCGCTGAAAGTCACCCTGCGTCTGATCGTGTTCGATGTCGACGAGACCACCGGGGCACGGTCGGTTAAAGACATCAAAGAACAAGACGTCTACATGGGCGACATGCCTTTGATGACGAATAACGGCACCTTTGTGGTCAACGGCACCGAACGCGTGATCGTGTCGCAGATGCACCGTTCGCCCGGCGTGTTCTTTGACCACGACAAGGGCAAGACCCACTCTTCGGGTAAGCTGTTGTT
>JALRIN010000069.1 GCA_023255415.1 Cypionkella sp.
CATGTTCGTCACCGGCCCCGATGTGGTGAAAACCGTCACAAACGAGGTGGTCTCCGCCGAAGAGCTGGGCGGTGCCTCGACCCATACCCGCAAATCCTCGGTCGCCGATGGCGCCTTTGAAAACGATGTCGAGGCCTTGGCCGAAGCCCGCCGCCTGATCGACTTTTTGCCGCTGAACAACCGCGAAAAAGCCCCGGTGCGCCCGTTCTTTGACGATCCGCAGCGGCTCGAGGCCAGCCTTGATACGCTGATCCCCGACAATCCAAACCAGCCCTATGATATGAAAGAGCTGATCCACAAGATCGCAGATGAGGCAGATTTCTTTGAAATTCAACGCGATTTCGCCGCCAATATCATCACAGGCTTTATCCGCATCGAAGGCCAATCGGTCGGCGTGGTTGCCAATCAGCCGATGGTTCTGGCTGGCTGCCTTGACATCGACAGCTCGCGCAAGGCGGCGCGGTTTGTGCGGTTTTGCGATGCCTTTGAAATTCCGATCCTGACTTTGGTTGATGTGCCGGGCTTTTTGCCCGGCGTGGCGCAGGAATTGGGCGGTGTGATCAAGCATGGCGCAAAGCTGCTGTTTGCTTACGGCGAGGCGACGGTGCCCAAGGTGACCGTGATCACCCGCAAGGCTTATGGCGGCGCTTATGACGTGATGTCCTCCAAACACCTGCGCGGCGATTTCAACTATGCCTGGCCCACCGCCGAAATCGCGGTGATGGGCGCCAAGGGCGCGACTGAAATCATCCATCGCGGCAAATCGGCAGAAGAGATCGCGCGGCTGACCAAAGAATATGAATCGCGTTTCGCCAATCCCTTTGTGGCCGCCGAAAAGGGCTTTATCGACGAAGTCATCCGCCCCCATTCCACCCGCCGCCGCGTCGCCCGGGCTTTTGCCGCGCTGCGCGGAAAGAAGCTGGCGAACCCGTGGAAAAAACACGATAACATTCCGCTATAGTCCATTGCTTTGCGGAGAAACCCATGACGATTAAAATTGATATTGCGCGCCTAGAACAAGATCCTGTTGTGCAGGCCCTGAAGTTAGAATGCCTTAAGCCTGACGATTTGGTAAATTTGGTCCTACAACGCTCTGAAGTGATGTTTGATGCTGCCAAATCGGGGCGGGTGATCAGAACTTGGGGGAAGGGCGAGCTTGGCCCGATGCAGGAGGTTGTCGAGCGCTTGGGTGAAACTTTGGCCCGCCGCGCAGCTGGTGTGATCTTGCAAGAATACAATGATCTTGCGCCTTTGTTGCGCGAATTAGCGCCTCAGCGGGTCGCAGATATCGGTTGCGGCTATGCGTTTTTTGATCTGTTCTTGGCCAAAGAATTGAAATCTCACGTCGTCTTGATCGATTTGGAAACGAACACACAGCGCCATTTCGGTTTTCAAGCCGAAGGGGCCGCGTATTCCAGCCTCGCCTGTGCCAAAACACTTTTGTGCGATAATGGGGTTGATGCCAGCCAGATCACAACGCTAAACCCAACCGAAACGCGGCCCGAAACCATTGAGCCGGTTGATATGGTTTTGTCTTTTCTGTCTTGTGGGTTTCACTATCCTGTAGATTTGTACCTGCCATTCTTAGAAAAAGCTTTGGTCCCAGGCGGGTCTGCTATCTTTGATTTACGCAAAGGCTCGGATGAAATGCAGGTGGCGGCTTTGCAAAGATTGGGTGCCGTGACGGATATTCCTGCAAGTCAGGATAAAGTGCGTCGCGTGTTATTACGCAAGGCGGCAGCATGACATCTTCTGACACTCCCCCCATTGTGGTGCCTTCGGGGCAGGCGGTCCAGTTTCTGGATGTCGTCACCGATGCCCCTGGACCCGATGGCCCGGTGGCGCGGTTTCGCTTTGTGGCGCCAGCGATCGCGCGCGAGGGGGGCACGGTTGATTTTGACACCGCCGCCGCTGATATGCTGCATCTGTGCGAAACCGTCGCTCTGCCGCATTTAGCCGCTGCGGGCCAGCGCCCCGGTCAGATCGTGATCTCGCTGTCGGATCGTCCGCTGCCCTTTGGCGAGGCTGCCCCCGAGGCCACCCAGTTTTTCGAAGCTTACCGTTTCGAAGACGGACGCTGCATCTGGGAGGCGTTTTGATGCGGTCGCTAGATCTAGCGCAAATCCCTGCTGGCGATGCCAAGGCTGATGTAGCTTTGCCACAGGACTATACCTTCGGAGAAAAATCCTATCGGTTTGGGTATTTATCGGCTAAGCTTGACTTAGGCCGAACCCAAGCGGCCTTTACCTCGCAGAAGGGGGCGGCACAAAGCACGCTTCCCAAAAATAAATGGAGTAGAGGATGTCGAGCACGAAAATCGCAATTCTTGCCCTGTGCATGGTTGGCTTTGTTGCCGCCTGCGCCAAAAAGGCAGAAGAAGTCGTCTATGTGGACGAGCCTTCGGTTACCACCGAACCCGTCTATACCGGCAAATACAAATAATCTGATCGGGCGGGTGCTTTTGGCCACTCTGGCCAGGCCCGCCCTTTTTCTATCCGCAGCCCTGATCCCATTTGCAAAGGAGGGATCAGCATGCTGAAGCATCGCGGATTTCCCGGCCGTCTTACCGGCACCGATTTTCAATTCGTCATCCGCCGCGCCAACCTGAAAAAGGGGGGGGCGACAAAGATCATCGCGCGTGAGCGGTTCAAAGACCGCAAGAACGTCGATCGCGCCGCCGATACCGCGTTTTTGGCAGCACTTTGGGCGCATTTCGGCGATGAGCCTTTCGAGCGTGGCAATCTGGATGCAGGCCGTCTGTCCTGGCTGTTTGGCCGCGAAGTGATCGCGGCTGAAGACCCCTTTGATCCGGCCTCTTATGACGCGCTTTTGCAGATTAATGTCAAAGTCGCCCAAGTTACCTTCCCCAATATCTTTGCCGCTGGCGCCGAGATGGAAGATTTCGACGATTGGGATGATGGCTTTGACGAAGCAGAGCAAGACTAGGCATGAATCCGCGCAACACCTTGGCATTTTGGCAGAATTTCGCGCGCGCCTGCGGGCCTGCGATCTTTGCCTTTGCGAAGTCAGGCGCGCTGCGCAAAGCTGTTGTCATGCGCTTTGAAGGTTCTAACCCCGCCTTCGGCATGTTTGATTGTTACCCTATCCCTTCCAATTGGTCTGGCCCTGTTTGGGTCAGACCGCTTTTTTTGTCCCCCGCGCAGCAAGTGGCCTCTCTTGGTCGCGGCACACAGAAATTTCAGTTTAAATCTGCGGAAAATGCTGTAGAATCAGCGCTAATAACAACAAACCAACGAGGCACTTCGATATGCATAAAACATTTGTCCTTCTTGCCCTTTGCACGCTTGCTTTGTCTGGCTGTGTTCGCCCCAATCCCACAGCCTCTTGTGCAGGCGTCGGGGCAGTTTCGGGCGTGGCCCTTGGCGCGCTTACAGACAACAACCTGGCCCAATCGGCTTTGGTTGGCGGGGCTGCGGGCCTGTTCGCGGGCAATGCGGGCGTTTGCGGCTGATCTAGCCGCCCAAACCGAACCAACATCGAATAAGGCCAGCTGCGGGGTTTCCGCGGCTGGCCTTTTGCAATTTCATGCCTGCGCCTCTGGTCCGTCGCCGGCATTCAGGGGAGAGAGCTATGTTTAAGAAGATCCTGATCGCAAATCGCGGCGAAATCGCCTGCCGTGTGATCAAATCGGCGCAAAAGATGGGCATCAAAACAGTGGCCGTCTATTCCGACGCCGACCGCAACGCCCTGCATGTCAAAATGGCGGATGAGGCCATCTACATTGGCGCATCGCCTGCCGCACAATCCTATATCGTGATCGATAAGATCATGGCCGCGATCAAGGCCTCTGGCGCCGAGGCCGTGCATCCGGGCTATGGGTTCTTATCCGAAAACATGAACTTTGCCGCAGCGCTTGAAGCCGCAGGCGTGGTCTTTATCGGCCCGCCTTCGCCCGCGATTGAAGCGATGGGCGATAAGATCACTTCGAAGAAACTGGCGCAAGAGGCCGGCGTTTCCACCGTGCCGGGCCATATGGGTTTGATTGATGACGCCGAACACGCGGTCAAAATCGCGGCGCAAATCGGCTATCCGGTGATGATCAAGGCCAGCGCCGGCGGTGGCGGCAAGGGCATGCGGATCGCCTGGAACGACGCCGAGGCCCGCGAAGGCTTTCAATCGTCCAAGAACGAGGCCGCGGCAAGTTTTGGCGACGACCGCATCTTTATCGAGAAATTCGTCACCCAGCCGCGCCACATCGAAATTCAGGTGCTGGGCGATAAACACGGCAATATCGTCTATCTGCACGAGCGCGAATGCTCGATCCAGCGCCGCAATCAAAAGGTGATCGAAGAGGCACCCTCGCCGTTCCTCGACGAGGCCACCCGCCGCGCCATGGGCGAACAGGCCTGCGCGCTGGCCCGCGCGGTGGGCTATACCTCGGCTGGCACGGTGGAATTCATCGTCGATGGCAGCCGCAACTTCTATTTCCTTGAAATGAACACCCGCCTGCAGGTGGAACATCCCGTCACCGAACTGATCACCGGCGTCGATCTGGTCGAACAGATGATCCGCGTGGCTTACGGCGAGGCTTTGCCCTTCCGCCAGCAAGATCTGAAAATCAACGGTTGGGCGATGGAAAGCCGACTTTATGCCGAAGACCCCTACCGCAACTTTCTGCCCTCGATTGGCCGCCTGACCCGCTATCGCCCGCCGGTCGAAGGCCCAACGCCCACCGGCGGCATCGTGCGCAATGACACCGGCGTGTTCGAGGGCGGCGAGATTTCGATGTTCTACGACCCGATGATCGCCAAGCTTTGCACCTGGGCCCCCACCCGCCAAGCCGCGATTGAAGAAATGCGGACAGCGCTTGATACCTTCGAAGTCGAAGGCATCGGCCACAACCTGCCGTTTGTCGGCGCTGTGATGGAGCATCCGCGCTTTGTCTCGGGCAATATCACCACCGCCTTTATCGCCGAGGAATATCCCGAAGGCTTCCAAGGCGCTGTGCTGGACGATGCCACGCTGACCCGTGTGGCGGCGGCGGCGGCGGCGATGAACCGCGTCGCTGAAATCCGCCGCACCCGCATCTCGGGCACCATGGACAACCACGAACGCCGGGTTGGCGATGAATGGGTGGTCACGCTGCAAAACCACGATTATGCGGTCAAGATCGAGGCCGATCATCAGGGCTCGACCGTGCGCTTTGCCGATGGCAGCAGCCACCGCGTCGCCTCGGATTGGACGCCGGGCCAAAGCCTTGCGCGGCTGAGCTTGGACGAAACGGCCTTGGTGATGAAGGTCGGCAAAATCTCGGGCGGCTTCCGGCTGCGCCTGCGCGGTGCCGATCTGCGCGTGCATGTCCGCACCCCGCGTCAGGCCGAATTGGCCAAGCTGATGCTGGAAAAACTGCCGCCAGACACTTCGAAATTCCTGCTCTGCCCGATGCCCGGCCTGATCGCCA
>JALRIN010000006.1 GCA_023255415.1 Cypionkella sp.
ATCTCGTATAGCCCGTGAACTGAACATCAGTCGGGTAAGCGTGTATCGCGCATTGAAGTCGCAAGGCGTTGAAGCCGCCTGAATACACACCAGACCAACGACCATCATGACGCTGGTTGCGGTAATGGTCGGAAAAATGTATGTTAAAGATCAGAGTGTTACGATTGGTTGCACGTGGTGATGAGCAAAGTGACGTTCCCTGGCTCCACCAAACCTTCTAAATCAAACAGAAAAATAGGCCGCTTTTAGCGGCCCTTTTCTTTTGTCTTTCCAGCATTTTATGCCCTGCTGCTGGCTTATCCCCGCGCAGCGCCTGCTGCACGGGGGGGCCTTGGGCCGGGTTATTTGATGATGGTCTCGGGGCCCATCATCAGCGTGGGCAGCCAAGTCGACAGGATAGGGATATAGGTCACCATGATCAAGAACACGAAAAGGATGCCAAGGAAGGGCAAGGCGGCCTTCACCACCCGCATGATCGACATCCCCGCCACGCCCGATGTGACAAAAAGATTCAGACCCACCGGCGGCGTGATCATGCCGATCTCCATATTTACCACCATGATGATGCCCAGATGGATCGGATCGACGCCAAGGCTGACCGCAATCGGGAACACAATCGGCGCAACGATCACGATCAGGCCCGAAGGCTCCATGAACTGGCCGCCGATCAGCAGAATCACATTCACCACGATCAGGAAGGTGATTTTGTCCAAACCAGCCGAAAGCATGGCATTGGCCACCGCCTGCGGCACTTGTTGATCGGTCAGGACCTGCTTGAGAATCAGTGCATTGGCGATGATGAACATCAGCGTGATCGTCAGCTTGCCCGCATCATACAGCATGCGCACCGTGTCAGGGTGGTAGAGGCTGGTCAGCAGGGCTTGGGGATGGCGCAGCAGGCTTTTGCGCGCCCCCCCGTCTTGCCCTGCCAGTGGCCCGATATCGCGGTAGATAAAGCTTGCCACGACAAAGGCGTAGATCGAGGCCACAGCCGCGGCTTCGGTCGGGGTAAAGATCGCACCTGTGATGCCCGGAATGCCGTAGATGCCGACCATGATGATCACCACCAGCAAAAGGCCCCAGAAGGCATCGCGGAACGAGGCCCAAACCTCGCCCCAGCCCATCCACTCGCCCTTGGGCAGCTTTTTCACCACGGCGATGATATAAATGGCCGCCATCAGCATAATGCCCGCGATCAGGCCGGGGATAACGCCAGCCAAAAACATCCGGCCGACCGAAACATCGGTGGCGCTGGCATAGACGACCATTACGATCGAGGGCGGGATCAAAATGCCCAAGGTGCCGGCGTTACAGATCACGCCGGCGGCGAAATCCTTTGTATAGCCCATTTTGCGCATTGCCGCGATCACGATTGACCCGATAGCAACCACGGTGGCCGGCGACGACCCAGACAGCGCGGCAAACATCATGCAGGCCAAGACCCCCGCAATCGCCAAACCGCCAGGCAAATGCCCAACCACGGCAATCGAAAACCGAATGATCCGCGCCGCAACGCCGCCTGTGGACATAAAGCTGGAGGCAAGAATGAAAAACGGAATCGCCAGCAGCGTGTAATGCCCGGCCATACTGCTGTAAAAAGTCTGCGCAATCGAGGCGAGCGATGTATCGCTGAAAAACAGCAAGAACAGCACCGAAGACAGGCCCAGCGCCACCGCAATTGGAACGCCGATCATCAGCAGCAGGATAATGCCTAGAAATAGGATCAAAACATGCATGGATCAGGACTCTCGGTTAAGGGCTGCGACGCTTTCGACGGCATCTTCGGCTTCGTGGCTGACGATCAGGCTTTCGCGACTGCCCGCATAGATCTCGCGGGTGGCCTGCAGCAGCCGCACCAGCAGCAGGCTGATGCCAAGCGGCAGAATGAAATAGGGGATAAAGCGCGGCAGCTTTTCCCAGACTTCGCCCTGATTGATCCAGCCCGCCAGAAATTCCAAAAACCAAGGCATTGGGATTTGTTCGGTGATGTAGAAAGCGCGGTCGCGCGTCGAGGCGTCAAAACCCGTCGGGAACCAGCGCCCCGTGGTGGTCTGAAACCCGGCAAAGGGCGCCCAGTAATCCCATGCGCCCTTCAGCATCAGCAGCGCATAAAAGATACATACCGCCGCCGACAGCAAGGCTACAGCGCGCTTGGGGCCAGCGGGCAAAAAGCTCGTCGCCGCATCCACGCCCAAATGCGCGGTGACGCGAAAGGCATGGCTGACGCCAAAAATCACCAGCCAAGCAAACAGGATCAGCGTCGCCTCAAGCCCCCAGATGAAGCCCGAGTTGAAGCCATAGCGCAGCACAACGTTGATAAAGGTGATCAGGGTCATCAGGCCTAAAAGCGTGGCAATCGCCGTCTGCTCCCAGACATCAATGCGGCGCCGCGGGGCGCCTTTGGGGGTGTCGCTCATCATGCGCCTCGTTCAGGAGTGGGATGCAGCATGGCCCAAACGGCTTGGGCCATGCTGACTTTGGACTTAGTGCTTGGCGTTGATCGCTTGCACGGCGTCGATGTTGTCTTGGCCGACATCCGCCAGGAACTGTGCCCAAACCGGCTTCATCGCATCGACCCAAGCCTGACGCTCCTCTGGCGTCAGCTCGCGGATCACAGCGCCTGCATCCAAGATCGCCTGACGCGATTTGGCTTCCAGACCGTTGACGTTGGCGTTGCCCTCGACTGTGACTTCGCGCAGGATCTGCATGAACTGATCGCGCACCTCTGGGGCAAGGCTGTCAAGGAAATCGACCGAGCTTACGACCAGATAATCCAGCACGCCGTGGTTGGTTTCAGTGGTGCCGTCCTGAACTTCAAAGAACTTCTGGCCATAGATGTTGGACCAGGTGTTCTCTTGCCCATCGACAACGCCGGTTTGCAGCGCGCCGTAAACTTCCGAGAAAGCCATCGGCTGCGCAGATGCCCCCAGCGCCTGCATCTGAGCGACCAGCACGTCAGACGGCTGCACCCGCATTTTCAGACCCGAGGCATCGGTTGGCAACAGCATCGGCTTGTTGGCCGAAAACTGCTTCATGCCCGAGTGCCAGAATTCAAGACCCGCCAAACCGCGACGTTCCATCGAGGATTTCATCGCCTGACCGGCTTCACCCAGCTGGAATTCGTCAACAGAATCGATGTTCTTGAACATGAAGGGCAGATCGAACAGGCGGAAGACTTTGGTGAAAGCTTCAAACTTCGACAGCGACGGCGCAGCCAGTTGCACGTCGCCCTGAAGCATGGCCTCCAGAACCTTGTCGTCATCATAAAGCGTCGAGTTCGGGTAAAGCTCCATGCAAAGCTTGCCGTTCATCTCGGTGTTGACGCGGTTGGCCAAAGCCTGCGCAGCCAGACCCTTTGGGTGCTTATCAAGGTTGGTGGTGAAGGAAAATTTCACCACGGTCTCGCCCGGATCGCATTCAGCAGCCGAAGCAATCGCAGTGGTCGACAAAAGAAAGGCCGCCGAAATGGCAGCGGTCAAAAATTTCATGTGAACTCCTCCCAGAGTATCCACGCCAGACAGGGTCCGGCAATTGACTGGCGCCCGAAATTCGGACGATGGCAGCAGTTTCAAGTGCCGGGCTGTTGGGATCAACAGAAAGTTTTCGTCAAGTGGCGCCTGTCAATTTCGCTTTTAGTATCGGTGCTTTACGAAAATATCGCCCTGTTGGCCCCACAACAGATGTGCGGAAATCCGCACATCTGTTAGCGCACAACAGGCGTAAATCCGCACAGGTTTACCTGCTAGCCGATCGGCTGCGCGGCCAGTGCCGCCGCGATATCTGCATCAATTGGAGTGTCGAAACTTTTCACCAGACAGCCAAGAATGCGGTAAAGACCAACCGTCGCAATCACATCAAACAGCCCGTCAACGCCGACCAAATCCAACAGCTCGGCTTGCAGATCGCTGGGTAAACAGGCCGCGTCAATCAGCGCATCGACCGCGCGCACCAAAACCGCATCATCCCGCGAAAGCCCCGCCACATCACCGCGCAGCGCCAAGATCCGCGCATCGCTTAGGCCCGAGGCCCGCCCCCGCACCACATGATGCGCCCATTCATATTCGGCCTGCAACCGTACGCCAGTGCGCAAGATCACCACTTCGCTGCGCTCGGCGCCAAGGCTGGTTTTCACCACAACATGATCGCGGAAATCCGCCCAGGCCCGCAACAAGGCCGGATGATGCGCCATCACCCGATAGACGTTCAGCCGCCCTGCAAAGCCACTGCGCATATCGGCAATCTGGCTTGGCCAAGCGTCATCGCTTAGGGGCATGAAATCTTGCATCATCGTCTCCTGAGGTTAGCTGCGAAACAACTCTGGCCGCAGCCCGTGCCGTGTCAGCTTGTCATAAAAGGTCTTGCGCGGCATCTGCAAGGCTTGGGCGGCCAGCGTGGCATTGCCGCCGGCACGCCGCAGTGCCTCTTCCAGCAAAGACCGCTCCACCCGTGCCAATTGCTCGGCCAAACCGGTGCTGGGCTCGGTCTCATCCTCGGTCAGCCCCATGGCAAAGCGCATCGCCTCATTCATCACAGAACGCGCATTGCCAGGCCAATCGCGCGCCATCAGCCGGGCGATGGTGGCCTCGGAAATCACGGGTTCTGGCAGGGCGGCTTGCTCGCAGGCCTGAGCAACATAGGTGCGAAACAACACGCCAATATCTTCGGGCCGCTCGCGCAGTGGCGGGATCCGCAGGCGCATGGCGTCAAGCTTATAGAACAGGTCATGCAAAAACCGCCCCGCCTGGGCCTCGGCCGCCAAATCCTGACAGGTGCCTGCCAAGACCCGCGCGGGGTGGTCGCTTTCCATCAAATCCAGCAAGGCAAATTGGCTTGAAGGGCTAAGCCCTCCGACTTCATTCAGAAAAATCGAGCCGCCCTCGGCAGTCTCGAAGGCCTTCGCAAGACTGGCTGGCGTCATCGACCCTGCCGCAAGCCGCTGAAACGGGCGTGCAGCAGTTGCTGATAGCATATGTATGATTTCGGCAATCTTGGGGATACTGCTGCCAGGCTCGCCTGTGATCAGAACTTCGGCGCTGGTGCGGGCGACAACCCGCACGCGGTTGCGCAGATCTTCCGAAACCGCCGAGGTGCCATAAATCATCCGCGCCGCCGCATCGGAAGATTGCAACTGCTTGCGCAGCAGGCGGTTTTCCAGCACCAGCGCGCGGCTGCGCAGCGCTTTTTCCACCACCGCAATCAGATCAGAGGGCGCGCAGGGCTTTTCCAGAAAATCAAACGCTCCCTTGCCAACCGAGCGCACCGCCATCGGTATATCGCCCTGCCCCGAGAGCAAAATCACCGGCAATTCGGCATCAATCTTTTGCGCATACTCCAGCAGCGCAAAGCCGTCTTTGCCGGGCATGCTGACATCGCTGACGATAACGCCTTGGAATTTATCGCTGATATGATCCTTGGCCTCGATGTAGCTGCCCGCCAGAATGGGCTGCAAATCGGCCAGCTCCAGCGTCTGGCCCAGGGCCTGTCGCACGGCGCGGTCGTCATCAACAAGAAGAACGGTGCGGATCATGCGGTCTTCTCGCCCGTCGAAGCGGCAAGTTCAACGCAAAACTCGGCTCCGCCACCCAAAGGGTTGCAGCCGGTGATACTGCCGCCAAAGCTTTCGATGATGCCATAGGAAATCGACAAGCCCAGCCCCATGCCTTCGGCCTGGCCAATCGCTTTGGTGGAATAAAACGGGTCAAACATCCGTTCGGGTTCGGCAATGCCGGGCCCAGTGTCGCGCAGGATCAGGCGCACGCGCGCCTCGGCTTGGCTGATTTGCAAGCGCAAACGCCCGCCCTCTTGCCCCGCCATCGCATCCAGCGCATTGGCGATCAGATTCAGAACCACCTGCTGCAAGCGCACCTCGCCGCCGCGCACCATCACGGGTTGGGCGGGCGGGTCGTAATCCAACACCACCCCATCTTGGCGCATCCGTGGCTGGGTGATTTCCAACACAGCCGCGACGGCGGCCACCAGATCGACATCGGAAAAGCCTTCAACCTCTTGACGCGCAAAAGCACGCAAATTGCGGATGATCCGCCCCATCCGCCGCGCAAGATCCGAGATTTGCAGCAGATTTTCCGCCGCCACCTCTGGTTTGCCACGCTGGATAAAGGCTGCGCCGTTTTCGGCAAACGACCGGATCGCCATAAGTGGCTGGTTCAACTCGTGACTAAGCCCCGCCGACATCTGTCCCAGCGCCGACAATTTACCCGCCCGGATCAGATCGGCCTGCGCCAATGTCAGCTCTTTGGTGCGCACGGCAACCCGCTCTTCCAAGGCGCTGTTGGCGCGGGCCTCGACTTCTAGGCGCTGCGCCAAGCTGCGGCGGCGCTCTGACACCGTGAAAAGCGCCGCGCCAAAAATCAAGCACAGCGCCGCAGCCGTCGCCGCCTGCATCAACGCGGTTTGCAAGGCAGGGGCGGCGTCCAGCAAAATCTCGCCGCGCATGGCGATCACCGGCAAAGGCTGCGTCAAATGCAGCGCCAGCGTGGGCAGATAGGGCCCCGCCTTGATCGCCCAAACCGAATGCCCCGCGATGGTATATTCGCGCAAAGGCGGGAAGGGCTGGATCATCTCGGGCGGCACAGAAGGCAGCACATCGGCGATCAAACGTTGCGCGCGCAGCACCAATTCGTCGCGGTTCGAAACAAAGATCACCCCCTCGGCATCGGTGAAAAAAGCCGATTCCGCCTCGCCTCGGCTGGCGACTTCGACGGTTTCGACATCCAACCGGATGGTGACAGCCGCGACCACAGGCCCCTGCGGCGAAAACACCGGTGCCGCATAGATAAAGATCCGCCGCTGACCGCTTGCATCCACCATATGCGCCATGCCGATAGTGCCATTCAGCGCGCGACGCAGATAATCAGGAATGCCATTATCCGCCGCAACCCCAGCGCGGCGACTGGAAGAGGCCAGCACCCGCCCCTCGCGGCTGACGAGCTCGATCCGGTCCGATCCAGTGCGATCCGCAGCCGCCAAAAGCAGCGCATTGGCCTGCAGCGCGCCCTCTGACGAGGGCGTCTTTTGCCCCACTAAAGGTAGCAAAGTCGGGTGATCCGAAAAGAACACCGCCAATTCGCGATAGCGTTGCAATTCCCCCGTCAAACGCCCCGACGCAAGCGACAGATCGGCGGAGGCGCGTTCGCCCAGCCTGTCCAAGCCATCGCGCAGCGAAAACCACGCAACCATGCTGGAAAACCCCAGCACCACGACAAGGAACAGCGTCATGATCGTCGATTGCGCGGTTTTAGACGACAGGGCCATTTCGGTTTGCCCTTACAGCAAGCCGCGCTCTTCCAGCACTTTGCGTGCGACGCGGAAACACTCTAACCCCTGCGGCACGCCGCAATAGATGGCGATCACATGAATGATGGCGCGAATTTCCTCGACCGCGACGCCGTTGTTCAGAGCGCCTTTGCAGTGGATTTCCCATTCGTGCATCTTGCCCAGCGCACCGATCATCGACAGGTTCATCATCGAGCGGGTCTTGGCGTCGATCACCCCATCGCCCCAGCCAAAGCCCCAGCACCAGGCGGTCATCGCCTCTTGAAACGGGCGGGTGAAATCATCGGCTGCGGCAAGGTTCTTTTCAACATATTCTGCCCCAAGCGTGGCCTTGCGCTGGTCAAGCCCCAGCAAAAACAGATCTTCGTCAAATGTCACAGCCATGGTGCCTCGCACAAATTGGGGTTCTTGCCTGCAGTAGACAGCATTCGCGCGCCCGCAGCAACCAAGCCCAAAACGCAAAGGGCGCAGCAAGTTTCCCTGCTGCGCCCTTTTTGGTGTGCCTTGCGAAAGATTACTCTTCGCCGGTTTCCACATAGCCCGCAGGCGCCGTCACATTCGCCACAACAAAGTTGCGCGCGATGGTGGGCTTTGCGCCGGCTGGCAAAGTGATGTCGTTGATGTGGATCACATCGCCGATTTTGCGGCCGGTCAGGTCAACAGTGACGTGATCGGGGATATCGCCTGCCAGAACTTCCAGCTCGACTTCCGAACGCACCACGGTCAGCGTGCCGCCACGCTTCAAGCCTGGGCTTGCTTCGTGGTTGATGAAATCAACGTGAATAAACAGGTTGATGCGGTTTTCGTCGTGCAAACGCATCAAGTCGATGTGCGTCGGCAGGTCTTTCACCACGTCGCGCTGCACACCGCGGCAGATCACATGCACGTCTTCCATGCCTTCGACCTTCAGATTGAAGAGCGACGACAGAAAACGGCCTGCGCGCAGACGCTTGAGCAGAGCGTTGTAAGGGATTTGAATCGCCTGCGGTGCAACATTGTCACCATAAACGATGCCAGGTACGTAGCCGTTACGACGGGCTTGGCGGGCGGCCCCCTTGCCTGTCCCCGCGCGTACCTCGGCGTGAAGATCCATGATCTCGCGTGCCATAGGGTAGTTCTCCAATATATGTCCGCCAACGTTCAAGGGTGCATGGCGCGACCTCGGGGTCCATAGCGGGGAATCACCTTGAAGGAAAGCAGGAATTGGCAGGTTTCGGGGGTGTATTGCGGTTTTTGGGCGGGAATGCGGGCTGTGTTGGGGATTTGGGCAGCCGCGAGGCTTTGGCGGAGGGGGATAAGCGAAGCGCTTGGGACTGGAGTGAGGCCTTGGTCTGCGATTTGGGCCAGGTAGTGCGAACGACAGTTGCCGGCCCTTAGCGGTCATCATCCCGATCATCTAATGACGCGCCGCAGCCTAAGGAAGTAAGCCATTGGAGCTTACCCAGATTCAGTCGGAGTGAAAATACAGCGATTCGACTTCAAACTCTACGTCACGCCCATCAAGCCACTGCAATTGTTAACAATTCCTTTCCGGAGAGGGCGTTGCTTGCCTTGGCTCTTGAAAATAAATTTCTTGCCTTTGCTCCTAATCCATGTAACTCGTTTTATATGGCATTGCCACGGGGTCAGGCTATACGCCGACCGCCTCAGGGGATCCTTCGGGATCCCCTGAGTGTTTTTGGGGCTTTTTCCACTCTCCGTATTCACCATCGTAGCAGAAATACTTCACCCCCACAGCAGCATCGTCGTGTTTGAAATCCAACAGCATTTTGCGATCAACTAGTTGCTTGTATGCACGGTTCTGCTTGCCACAAGCAACTTGGCTAACAGGATGAACAAAAAGATCTGCCAGTTGAAGTAAGGGATTTCCTTTACCATCGGGCCAGATGACGTTTAGGTGATCCGTGAACTGCGCGCCGGTCAAAGGCCCATACTGCTTCGAATTCTCGCCACAAAACCCCATACCTGCGGCCTTGAGCTCTGCAAAGTAGCCCTCAAGCAATCTATCCTCTTTTTTGCCGGTGCGCTCATACACCACGTCTAGCTTGCGCCCGCCCTTCATAGCGAGTTTCGCCGCCCGTTCGACAGAGATGTCGAAAGCCGTTTTGCTCATGGCCCAGCGAATTCCGTCAGGATACCTATCAAGATAACGATCCCGATAGCCGGGACGGCAGATCACGCAGGCATGGGCGATGAGCCGATCATCTAGGACAAGCCGATTTAGCTCGGCAAAGAAAGCTTCTTTTCGGTCATCATCCTTTTTGAGGAAACCGAATTTCCCTTTTCCGGACCGGATCTTGTTACCATGAAGCGCGGGGACTTCCCACTTCTTGCAAAACGAGTCCACATTTCTGGAGATGGCATCAACGTCTTCAGACGCAACAAGGACTCCCCCTAGTGCAAAGCTCAATTCATGAGCTGGAGAAGTTGCATTGGTCGCGCCCTTGCAAGTCGTTCGCGTCCCAAAGTCGTCCATGTAAAAAATGTATTTGTTGTTCAATTGGGCCTCAAAATCTACTCGTTACCGGCTCACCATATTGGAACATACCAAGAATAGAAACGCCCTGTACGAGAAAGTGCATCACTCTTTTATCAACATTGGATATGAGAGCTACTTCGGCTGCGGCCGCCCCTTGATCAATTCCAATCTTTACCATCCGGATACGATCGCGAAGACTCAGGCAAAAACTGGCGACACACTGCGTTGTTACCAGTGCGCCGATGATTGCATCAACGGCACGGGCTCTGATATTCTGGATTGGGGGCCTTTTTGCAGACAAAAGCAAGGCCAACAGAACGTATTTGGCTTTGAATGAAGGCTACAGCCTTATCCAGCCCTGCACCGAACATGTGAAGCAAATGCCCGCTAACCGCCCCTAGGCACCCACCCCCAAAAATCCCGCCCCCCGTGTCGCGGCGGGGATAGTCTGGGGGCTTGCTGGGCGTTATGGCTTGGGGGAAACCGGAGAGCCTATGACCGCCCTTGCCACTCTGCGCCTTGCCCGTCCTGCTGTTGCGGCCTTTGCGGCCATGGGGGTGGTTTGGGGCACCTTTGCCGCTGATCTGCCTGATATCAAGACCATGCTGGCGGTGGATGAGGCGCAGCTGGGTCTGATGCTGTTTCTGACGCCGATTGCGGCGGTGCTTGCCATGTTGCTGGCGCCCTTGGCAGGGGTGGCTTTTGGCCGCGCGGCCTTGCCTTTGTCTTGCACGCTGATGTGTCTGGGCTTTGTGCTGCCCGGGCAGGCCAGTCTTGCGCTGTTTCCGCTGGCGATGATGGCGGCGGGTGCGGGCACGGGCTTGACCGATGTGATGATGAACGCGCGGGTGGCGGCCTTGGAAAACGCGCGCGGTGCGCCGCTGATGAACCTAAGCCACGCCGCCTATAGCTTTGGCTATGCGGGGGGCGCCTTGGCCACCGGCGCGCTGCGGCAGGCGGGCTTTGGGCCGCCAGAGGTTTTTGCGCTGATGGCGGGGCTGGCGCTGCTGCTGTCGCTGGCCAGCATCGAAGCCGATGGCCGGATCGACGGGCTGGCCCGCCCCAAGGGGCAAGGGGCGGCGCATCTGGGCTGGCTGCCGGTTCTGGGTGGGGCGATGGTCTTGGTGGCCTTTATGACCGAAAACGCCGCCGAGAATTGGTCAGCGCTGCATATTGAGAAAACCTTGGGCGGCAGTGCCACTGCGGGCGCTTTGGGGCCTGCGCTGATGGCGATCACCATGGGCGTCGCGCGGCTGTTTGGTCAGGGCCTTGCCACGCGCCTGCCCGCGCTTTGGCTGCTGACGGGCGGTGCGGTGATCTCGGCCACGGGTGCGCTGACGGCGGCCGCTGCGGTCAGCCCCGCGATGGCCTATGCGGGGTTTGTGATCATGGGCATCGGATCATCGGTGATTGCGCCGACCGCGTTTTCGCTGGTCGGCCAAAAGGCCAATCCGGCTGCAAGGGCGCGGGCGGTGGCGCGCGCCACCCTGTTTGGCTATTTTGGCTATTTCTTTGGCCCGCCACTGGTCGGCATGATCGCGGGCCAGTTCGGCCTGCGCTTTGCCTTTGTCTTTGCCGCTTGCCTGCTGGCGCTGGTGCCGCTGCTGGGACGCGCGATCACCCGGCGAGGTTAGACCCAGTCACCCTCAAAATCGCGCGGCACCAGCACATGCTCGCGGTTCAATTCGACCGCCTTTTGCACGCCGCAAAGCGCCATCGAGATATCCAGCTCTTTGTGAATGATCTCAAGCGCTTTGGTCACCCCCGCCTGCCCCATCGCGCCCAAGCCGTAGATATAGCTGCGGCCAATGAAGGTGCCCTTCGCCCCCAAAGCCAGCGCTTTCAGCACGTCTTGGCCCGAACGGATACCGCTGTCGAGATAAACCTCGGTCTGATCGCCCACCGCCGCCACAATCGAGGGCAGCACGCGGATCGAGGACAGCGCACCGTCCAATTGCCGCCCGCCGTGGTTCGACACAATGATCGCATCCGCACCGACATCCATCGCCATGCGCGCGTCATCAGCGTCTAAAATGCCCTTCAGGATCAGCTTGCCGCCCCATTGGTCGCGAATGCGTTTGACCTTATCCCAGGTCAGCAAGGGGTCGAATTGTTCGTTGGTCCAGGCCGACAGATTGGCCAAATCGGTCACGCCCTTGGCATGGCCGACGATATTGCGGAAGGTGCGACGCGGGGTCGCCAGCATTTCCATCGCCCATTGCGGTTTGGTCATGATGTTCAAGATATTGGGCAGAGTAAGCTTGGGCGGCGTGGTCAGACCGTTTTTCAGATCCTTATGCCGCTGCCCCAAAATTTGCAGATCCAGCGTCACCACCAAGGCCGAGCATTTGGCTTTGCGGGCGCGCTCGATGATCGCATCGACGAAATCTTCGTCCTTCATCACATAAAGCTGAAACCAGAACGGCGTCGAGCTATGGGCGGCGACATCCTCGATCGAGCAGACCGACATGGTCGACAGCGTAAAGGGCACGCCAAAGGCTGCGGCCGCGCGCGCGGCCTTGATCTCACCATCGGGGCGCTGCATGCCTGTGGACCCGACAGGCGCAAGCGCCACTGGCATCGAGACCGCCTCGCCGATCATCGTGGTGGCGGTCGAGCGCCCAGTCAGATCGCGCGCCACACGTTGACGCAGGCGGATCTTGGCGAAGTCCGAAGTATTCTCGCGAAAGGTCTGCTCGGTATAGCTGCCCGACTCTGCATAATCGTAAAACATCTTCGGGGTGCGCTTTTTGTAAAGCGTTTTCAAATCGTCGATGCAGGTGATGACTGCCATGGCGGGCCCTATCGCTGTAAACTGATTAAATTGGTAAGCTATCGTGACCAATCATCCGCAATTTTGCAAGGCTTCTGTTGCAGGCGACCCTGTGCAGGATCGCCGCAGCAGATCAAGCGCCGCCCTCAGGCCGAATGCGCGCCGGCGGCAAGGGCCGCGACAAAGGCCAAAACCTCGGCCAGAGACTTGCCCGAGGCGATTTCCTTGACGATGGCCGAGCCTACCACGCAGCCATCTGCAACGCCTGCAATGGTGCACGCGGCCTCGGGGGTATTGATGCCAAAGCCCACGATCACCGGCAGATCGGTCGATTGCTTGATCCGCGCCACCTCTGGCCCCACATCCGCCGCCTGCGCCGCCGCAGCGCCGGTGATGCCCGTGACCGAGACGTAATACACAAAGCCCGAGGTGTTTTGCAGCACCTTTGGCAAACGCTTGGCATCGGTAGTTGGCGTGGCAAGGCGAATGAAATTCATCCCCGCCTTTTGCGCCGGAATACACAGCTCGTCGTCTTCTTCGGGCGGCAGATCAACTATGATCAGCCCATCAATGCCGGCCGAAACCGCTTGGGTCAAAAACAGATCCACCCCACGCGCATAGATCGGGTTGTAATACCCCATCATCACGATCGGCGTGGTGTTATCTTCGGCGCGGAAATCGCGTACCATTTGCAAGGTCTTATCCAGCGTCATGCCGCCTTCCAACGCGCGCTGCCCTGCAAGCTGGATCGTCGCACCATCCGCCATCGGGTCGGTAAAGGGCAAGCCCAGCTCGATGATATCCACCCCAGCGCCGGGCAGGCCGCGCATCACCGCCAAAGACTGCGCCACATCGGGATCACCCGCCATGATATAAGACACGAAAGCCTTTTTGCCTTGCGACTTGAGCCGCGCGAAAGTGTCATCGATTCTGGTCATGATTTGGCCCATCCCTGAAAACCTTTCAGCGGTTTGCACGGGCGGGGCCGGAAAATCAATGCCCCGCTTGTGAGAAATCGTCTCAGACCGCCGCTGGCATTGCCGAGATAATCCAATGCGTACCGAACTTGTCTTTCACCATACCAAAGCCGGGCGAAAAAAAGGTCGGCCCAAAGGCATGGATCAGCGCACCTTGTTCCAAAAGATCGTTGAACACCTGCTCTGCTTGCACAAGGTCAGGCACGCTCTGCATCACCGAAACGCCCGCCTGCGCATGCCCCTCGTCGCCCGGAGGATAGTCCGAGGCCATCAGCGTGCCGTCAAACAGCGAAACCTGCCCATGCATAACACGCGCACTGTCACGCCAAGCCGCCGGCACATCCGGCCCATCCCCATAGCGCATTATTTGCAGGTTTGATCCGTTAAACACCGTCTTGTAAAATTCCAACGCTTCGGCGCATTGGCCTTGGAAATGTATATAAGGCATCGTTGGCATGGGATTCTCCCTAAATGAAATCCAAATCTGCCACAGCCTTACCGCCGTTTCCAGTCGCGGCAAGGCCCTACAAGGCCCATAATCTCTTGACCCCGACCGCGCGCATGCCTATGCCGCAAACGGTCACGCAAAAGGGGTTTCGTTATGGGTTTCAAAATGGGCATCGTCGGTTTGCCGAACGTCGGTAAATCCACGCTCTTCAACGCGCTCACCCGCACCGCTGCCGCTCAGGCCGCGAATTTCCCTTTTTGCACCATTGAACCCAATGTTGGCGAAGTCGCGGTCCCCGATGCGCGGCTTGAAAAGCTGGCCGAGATCGCAGGATCGAAGACCATCATCCCAACCCGGATGACCTTTGTCGATATCGCAGGCCTTGTGCGTGGCGCATCCAAGGGCGAGGGTCTGGGCAACCAATTCCTGGCCAATATCCGCGAATGTGACGCCGTGGCCCATGTGCTGCGCTGTTTTGAAGACGGCGACATCACCCATGTCGAAGGCCGCATCGACCCGGTTGCCGATGCCGAAACCATTGAAACCGAACTGATGCTGGCAGATATGGACAGCATCGAACGCCGTATCACCAATTTGGCGAAAAAACTGCGCGGCGGCGATCAAGACACCCAAGATCAGCACCGCCTGCTGACTGCCGCTTTGGCCGCGTTGAACGCAGGCAAACCCGCGCGCAGCTTGACGATTGCGCCAGATGATCGCCGCCAGTGGGACATGCTGCAACTGCTGACCGCAAAACCCGTGCTTTACGTCTGCAACGTCGAAGAATCCTGCGCCGCCAAAGGCAACAGCCAATCGGACCGCGTTGCCAAAATGGCCGCCGAACAGGGCGCGGGGTCTGTGGTGATCTCGGCCAAGATCGAAGAAGAAATCAGCCAATTGGCCGAAGACGAAGCGGCGATGTTTCTGGAAGAAATGGGCCTGACCGAAGCCGGGCTCGACCGGCTGATCAAGGCGGGTTACCAACTTTTGGGCCTGCGCACCTATTTCACCGTCGGCCCCAAAGAGGCCCGTGCTTGGACGATCGAGGCAGGCTGGCTTGCCCCGCGCGCCGCAGGTGTGATCCACGGCGACTTTGAAAAGGGCTTCATCCGGTCCGAAACCATCGGCTATGACGACTATATCGCCGGCAAAGGCGAAGCCGGCGCGAAAGAAGCCGGCAAGTTCCGCGTCGAGGGCAAGACCTATGAGGTCAAAGACGGCGACGTGCTGCATTTCCTGTTCAGCGGCTGATCGGGCAAGCCGGAACTGCCCCGCTCGCCGCCGCCTCTGCCAACTGTTGCTTTGCAAGCCAGCGGGCAGATTTGGAAAAACATCCAAAAATTTCCAAGCTTTCCCTCTTGCCCAGCCTCGCCCAGATCGCTAAATGAAGTTCAACGGAAGCGTGGCTGAGAGGCCGAAAGCACTCGGTTGCTAACTGAGCGTAGGGGGAACCCTACCGTGGGTTCGAATCCCACCGCTTCCGCCATTTACCCCCAAGAACGCGATAACTTTAGGTTTTATGGGCTCGCGTTGCCTGAGGCAAAACAGTGGCGCATCAGGACTTTTGTGCCAGATCGCCTGCACCCGCTTGCAGCGGTTTTATGAACAATATCCAGTCATTTGCCTCGACCTGCCAGTCGGCTTTGACGACAGCGCGGCGGGCGACCTCTTGGTAGCCCTTGGCGCGGTAAAGCCGCAGGGCGTCCTGATGGGTGTTTGCAGCAATCAGGCTGATGGCGCGGTGGCCGCCCAGCCGGGCGATGGCCTCGGCTTTGGCTAAAAGCGCGCCGCCCAAGCCCCTGCCACGAAAGCCTTCATAAGTCGCAAGCACGTTCAGATACCAAGACCCGGCGGCCAAGGCTTCCAGCTGCAACAGCGGCACAAAGATTTCAGGCGTGTCAGGGTCAATCGTGCTGGGGGCAGGATCGGCGGCATAGCCCAAAAGGCAGGCGGCAACCGCGCCCTCGACCTCGGCCAGCCAAGCGTTGCGATAGGAAAAGCTGCCCGTCTCGCGCGTCGCCCGCGTCATGCCATAGGCCCATGGGTCACCATCAGGGCCAACCGATTGGCGCCAAAAATGCAGCGGCAAATCATCGGCCGCCAGATTGATGAACCGCACCAGATCGGCTGCGTCTAGGGCTTTGGCGGCACGGATCAACATCTTGGCTCTCTCGATTGCTTTGCCTGCCTGTTTTGCCCATTCAGAGCGATTTTGCCAGCCCAAAGCTGCATCCGCCTTCGATGGCTCTTGCCAGCCTTGGGGCGGCGGCCTAGGACAAAAGCGCTGACATCACGCTTTGGAAGGACTGACATGAGCGATCTGGTTTTCCGCTTTCCCGCCCCCGGCCCCGAGCCGCTGCTGACCGATCTGGAAGGCTGGACCAAGATCGAGGGCAATCCGACGATGAAAACCTGGGTGCAGCATAGCTCGATCGACGGCAGCGTGATCAGCGGCACATGGGAAGCCACCCTTGGCACATGGCACGCGACCTACAAGTTTTACGAATTCGTGCATTTGATCGAAGGTCAAATCACCATCACGCCCGAAGGCAAAGAGGCCGTGACCCTGCGCGCAGGCGACGCCTTTGTGGTCGAGCCGGGTTTCAGCGGCACTTGGGCGATTGAAGCCCCGGTCAAAAAGCATTTCTGCATCAAACTGCGCTGAAGGCCCGCGGCGACTGGGCGGGATTGCCCAGCCCAGCCCCGCCCACACAGCCCGTCTAAAGGGCTGCCACCAATTTGCGGTCATCAAGCGGGGCGTCCCGCAGCTGGTGGCGTTCTTCCAGCACCAGCATGTTTTCGGCGCTGATAATTGCGCTTTTGGTTTTATAGACCAGCACATCTTCGACAGGCTGATCGGCGTTGCGCGCCAGCATCATGGTTTCCTCGGACGAAAAACTGATCAGCCCACGCGCGCATTCATCGCCGTTTTCGCCGTAAATATGCAGCACATCGCCCTGGGTGAAATCGCCCTGCAACGAGATCACATCGCCACGGTTTAGCCCGTGCCGGCCTGCAACAATCGGGGAGGCCACTGCGTCGCTGACAACAATTGTGCCCGCCATATGCAGCCGATTGCTCAGCCAAACCATCAGCGGCGAAGCGGTGACGCTGGTAACAAGACAGCGGGTATGACGCCGCTCGCGTTGCAGCACCGAAGACACTGGGCGTTCGATAATGGCTTCGGCGATGATTGGCAGCATGTTGTTTTCAAACAGCAGCAGCACAGTGTTCTTGATGTTAAAAAAACCGGCGCTGGTTTTCCATATCGTCGACGGTCACCAACATCTGCGCCACGCTGGTGCCATGTTCCGAGGCGACCTGCTTATAGGCGTTCATCCGCAACCGGATGAGTCGCCTGAGGATTTGCGCAATTCGGTGACAAGCAAGGCAGGCACGACCGCAGCAGGCTTGGCCGCCTATGACCGCGCCTGCGCCCTGCATTAGAGCCGCGCGATTTCGTCCCCTGCCCCTGCCTTTCGTGATTGAACCAAAACACAGATGCCTATGACACAGATTGACGACGTTAAGGGCTATAGAGCCACACTTGGCACCCGTGCCAAAGCCGCTGCGCGCCAGCTTGGCTTGGCCAGCAGCGCAGAAAAAGACGCGGCTTTACGCGCCGCAGCCAAGGCATTTCGCCAGAACGCGGCGACGCTTCTGGCCGTCAATGCGCAAGATCTTGCAACCGAGCAAGGGGCGGGCAAAACCGAGGTTTTTCTGGACCGGCTGACCTTAACCCCTGATCGCATTGCCGCCATGGCCGATGCGATCGCGGCCCAATGTTGGCACAGATGCGGGGCGTTATGCCTGAAGTCAGGCAATGCAGTGATTTTGCGTGGCGGGTCAGAAAGCCTGAACTCGACCCGGGTGATCGTTGCTTGCCTGCGGCAAGGCCTGCACGCAAGCGGCCTGCCCAGCGATTGTGTCCAAATGGTGCAGACCCCTGATCGCCATGCGTTCCTGCAATTGCTACGGGCGGTTGAGACGGTCGATCTGGCGATCCCACACGCTAGGCGAGGGCTTGTAGGCCTGGCGCAGCGCGAGGCACGGGTGCCGAGCAGCTGACCAGCTTTGATTATCTGGTGGATGGTCTGGGGCAGATCAGACCCTAGGGGCCAAAGCCGCCGGCTTAGCCCTGCAAGCGCGGGTCAAAAGGATAGCGGGTCAGGTTTTCGCAGCCAGTTTCAGTGATCAGAACCTGATCCTCGAGCTTGATCGAGAAATCGCCTCCCTCGGGCGAGACCAGCGCCTCGACACAAAGCGTCATACCCGGTTGCAACACATAATCAAAAGCCCCTTCAACGTAGCCGTCCGGGTAGGCGACATAGGGCCATTCATCGCAAAGCCCGACGCCGTGCATTTTACAGGAGTATTTCTGTTTCCAATACTGCGGCGCCAGCTGATGCCCGCCCATCACCAGCTCGCGGATCGACACCCCTGGTTTCAGCCGCATTTGGTGGTCGTTGATATGATCGCGGGCATGGCGAAAGGCAGAGATCATCGCAGACGTCGGTGCGCGGTCACCCACCCACCAGCTGCGGCTGATGTCGATGCAGATGCCATAAGCGCCGATCAGATCGGTATCAAAGGCGACAATCTCGTTGTTTTGCACCAAACGCGGGCCGCATTCCTGAAACCACGGATTGGTGCGCGGGCCCGAGGCCAAAAGCCGCGTCTCGATCCATTCGCCGCCGCGCCGGATATTGCCTGCGTGTAGCTCGGCCCAGATTGCATCCTCTGACACCCCGCCCAGCGGCACCTTGGCGCGGGTAAAGGCCTCCATCTCGGCAATCGCGCTTTCGCAGGCGTGATGGGCGCAGCGCATCGCCAAAATCTCGTCGGCGCCCTTGATCGCGCGGGTGTGTTCGGTAATCTCTTCACCTTCCTCGACCTGAAAGCCTTGGCGTTCCAGCGCGCGCAGACCGGCAACCATGATCTTATCCACCGCAAGCCTGCGGTTTTGGCCGGCATGGGCGCGCATCACCTCGTCGACCTGGACGGCAAAGCTGCCCGCCGCGGCATCGCCCTTATCGCCAGTGATCGAATAAAAGAACGATGCCCCCGCGCGCAACTCGGCCACCAAAGGGTTAAACCCCACAAGGAAAGGCGCGTTCTTATATTCCCACATCACCATATGGCCGTCGGCGCACAGCAGGCAGGCGCGAAACGGGTTATGGCTGTTCCAAAGCTGCATGTTGGTGGTGTCGGTGGCATAGCGGATATTCATCGGGTCAAACATCAGCAATCCGCCGATGTCACGATCCACCAATGCCTGCGTCAGCCGCGCCCAGCGATACTGCCGCATCGCCTGCAAATTCGGCAAAGCCAGCCCCGCGCTTGCCCATTCGGTAAAGGCGAGTTGCGTCGGGCCAATCTCGACACGGTCGTTGTCATTGGGCGAACCATCGCCCAGCGTCGCACCACGGCTGGGGTCGATTTTGCGGCGGTCGGCATAATGATCGGTCATGGCGCACTCCCTTTCCCGCCAGCATGCGGCCGACGCGCCCCCAAGCATTGCCGCCCGCGACATCGGGTGTCGGAAAGTGGACGTTCGGTGTAAGTGCGAGATTGCAAGAGTAGTGTGAAGAAGGAGGATGCTCAGGGCATCAGCCCGTTTTTTGCGATGCCCAAACGCAACGAAGGTCTGCAGGGAGCCCTCGTTGACAAATGCTGCAAGGTCAACGAAAGTTTGCGAGGGCCTGTGCACCAAAAACCTTCAACAACGACTTGAGTTTTGATCCGAGTATTTGGCGGACGAAAACAGGCGATTTTTCAGCTATGCCAAAATTGAGGGTTTTAGGGACATTTCTTAGGAGTTTTTATCGTGGACATACTTTCACTTTTTACCGCTTTTGGGCTTGGCTCTATCATATCCGTGTTCGTCCAGTCTTATCTGGCACGAAAGTCGGAAAATAGTGAGAGAAGTTTCCGAGAGCGGCAGGCAGCGTATATCGGCTTGCTAGAAGCCTATCATCGGGCCGCAATAGACGATAACGACACAGCCGCCAAGTACTTCGGTCTTTGGCAAATGCGTTGTGATCTGGTAGCGCCCAAAGCAGTCAGAAGTGCTATTGAACAAATTGTTCAAACCAACGACGACCGAGAGGCGCGAGTAAAAGCACATGACAAATTGAAAGCCGCATTGCGCACCGATCTAGGCATTGCGAAATGATCGCAACTACCAATTGCGGTTGCCATTACTAGGCCAGCATGGGGCGTCCCAAAACCACCGTTTGTTGAACGATTCACAAGCGCGGTCATTTGCACTGCAACAGCGAAGGTCGGAAAAGTCCGCACACCGAAGTTTCAGCCAATAAAAATGCTGCACCATGCACCAATGGCCACTTCGACGGGCCGCACTGAAGGATAAAGAACGTGGGGCCAACAGGCAACTCTGGGCCATTCACATCAAAATATGCAGATCGACCCAAAGGGCGGAACGTGGCCGCCCCTTGGCTTAGCGGCTGGCACCCGACCCACCGCCCAAGCTGTGGGTGATCTGGGCTGCTGCCGCGTGGACCAGGGCGCCGGCTTTGGCGATCACCTGCGCGCTCATCCGCCCCGAGGGGCCTGAAACCGAGATGCCGCCAATCGGATCTCCTGGCGCATTAAAGATCGCGGCGGCGACGCAGCGCATGCCTTCGGTGCGTTCTTCGTCGTCAATCGCATAGCCGCGCCGGCGGATCTCGGCCAAATCTTGGTAGATCGCGGCGGGGTCGGTCAGCGTGGTGGCGGTAAAACGGGTCAGCGTGCTGCGCGCCAGTAGCGCCTCGAGCCGCGCTGGGCTGAACTGCGCCATCATCGCCTTGCCGATCCCGGAAGCATAAAGCGGCGACTGCGTGCCCGGCGGAAAGAACGCCCGGATCGTTGCATGGGTTTCAACCTGCGCCAGAAACAGCGTCTGATCCTGTCGATCCACGCCCAGATTTGCGGTCTCGCCGGTGGTTTCCATCAGGCTGCGCAGATAGGGGCGGGCGCGTTCGACCAAACTGGTGCGGCGCAAGAATGACGAGCCGATCTGAAAGGCATGCGGGCCGATATACCAGGTTTGCTCGACCGGATCGGCCTCGACCATGCCGCGCGCCGCAAGGGTAGACAGCACGCGGTAAAGCGTGGCGGGCGATTGGTCCAGCCGTTCAGCCAATTGCGTCAGCGTCGGCCCATCGCCCTGCGCCAGCGACTGTAGCACCGTCACCGCGCGATCCAGCGATTGGATGGTGTTTTGTTCCGAGGTGTCGTTAAACCCGCGTGGGCGGCCCCTTTGGCGACGTTCTGTCATCTGCTGCTCCTAAAAGACGAAAAACGCAAAGCACTGTTATCGCTTAACTTTCGTCTTTATACCATTTCTGAAAAAATATTTCAAAAAAATTGTGATATAGAAAGACGGGCGCTAGGGTGGCTGCAGCAACCAAAGGGGCATCCCATGTCATCGCAGAATCCTGTTTTTATTCCCGGCCCAACCAATATGCCTGAAGAGCTGCGCAAAGCCTGCTTTGTGCCAACGCTGGACCATCGCTCGCCGGCTTTTGGCAAGATGTTTCACCCCGCTGTCGCGGGCGTGAAGCGGATTTTGCGGATGACCGAGGGCGAGGTTTTTATCCTGCCCTCGACCGGCACCGGCGGCTGGGAGGCTGCGATCAGCAACACCTTGAGCCCCGGCGATACCGTGCTTGCGCCGCGCTTTGGCATGTTTTCACATCGCTGGATTGATCTGTGCCAGCGCCACGGTCTGACGGTGCAGGTGATCGAAACGCCTTGGGGTCAGGGCGCGCCGCTGGCCGCAATCGAAGCCGCCCTGCGCGCGGACACTGGCCATAAGATTAAGGCAGTTCTGGCCACGCATAACGAGACCGCAACTGGCGTGCGGTCTGATATCGCAGGCATTCGCCGCGCGATGCAGGCAAGCCAGCATCCGGCGCTGTTTTTGGTGGATGGGGTGTCTTCTATCGCCTCGATGCCTTTTGATATGGCGGGTTGGGGGGTCGATGTTGCGGTCACCGGCAGCCAAAAGGGCTTTATGCTGCCCGCAGGTCTGGCGATCCTTGGGGTTTCCCCCAAGGCCTTGGCGGCGATGCAGACCGCGCGCCTGCCGCGCACCTTCTTTGATTTTGCCGACCAAATCCGCACCAATGCCAGCGGTGGCTTTCCCTATACCCCACCCGTGGGCCTGATCGCAGGGCTGGCCCGTGCGGTCGAGATGCTGGAGCAAGAGGGCCTAGAGGCCGTCTTCGCCCGCCACCACCGCATTGCCGAAGGCGTGCGCCGCGCGATTGCGGCTTGGGGCTTGCAGCCCTGCGCGGTCTCGCCGGATTTGTATTCCGATACCGTCACGGCGGTTGTGGTGCCCGAGGGTAAGAACGGCACCGATCTGGTGCAGCTGGCGGCCCAGAAATACGGCGTCGCCTTTGGCGTGGGCTTGGGCGAGGTTGCGGGCAAAGTGTTCCGCATCGGCCATCTGGGAATGCTGACCGATGTGATGATGCTGGCGGGGCTTGCCACGGCCGAGATGTGCATGGCCGATCTGGGCTGGGACATTCCGCTGGGGTCCGGTGTGGCCGCGGCGCAAACCTATTACCGCGCGACAGCGATTTAAGGAGGCAGCGATGTATATTCCAACCTACCAAGACGTTCAGGACGCGCATCTGCGCATCAAACCTTATATCCACGAAACCCCAGTGCTGACCTCAAGCTTTATCGACGCCATGGCGGGGGCCGAGATCTATTTTAAATGCGAGAACTTTCAAAAAGCGGCGGCCTTCAAGGCGCGTGGTGCCTCGAATGCGGTCTTTGGGCTGAGCGATGCGCAGGCGGCCAAGGGGGTTGCCACCCATTCGTCGGGCAACCACGGACTTTGCTTGTCTTATGCAGCTGGTCGGCGCGGTATTCCCTGCACCGTGGTGATGCCGCGCACCGCGCCGCAAGCCAAGAAAGACGCCGTGCGCGGCTATGGCGGGCGGGTGATTGAATGCGAACCTTCAACCTCTAGCCGCGAGGCGGTTTTTGCCGAGGTGCTGGCGGAAACCGGAGCCGAGTTTGTGCATCCCTATAACGACCCAAGGGTGATTGCAGGCCAAGCCACCACCTCGCGCGAGCTGAATGCGCAGGTCGCAGGGCTTACCTCGGTGATCGCGCCAATTGGCGGCGGCGGCATGGTTTCAGGCACCTGCCTGACGCTTTCGACCATCGCACCGCAGATCAAGATCTATGCCGCCGAACCCGAGCAGGCCGACGACGCCTATCGCAGCTTTAAGGCCGGGCATATCATCGCCGATGATGCGCCCGAAACCGTGGCTGACGGGCTGAAGGTGCCGCTGAAAGACCTGACATGGCATTTCGTGCAAAGCCACGTCAGCGATATTCTGACGGTTTCCGAAGACGAGATTGTCGAGGCGATGAAGCTGATCTGGAAGCGGATGAAGATCATTGTCGAGGCCTCAAGCGCCGTGCCTTTGGCCGCGATCTTGAAGAACCCACAGCTGTTTCAGGGCCAAAAGATTGGCCTGATCGTCACCGGCGGCAACGTCGATCTGGATAAATTGCCTTGGATGCAGGGCTAGGAGGATATTATGAACAAAGCTTTCACCTTTGACGGGCTTGAGGTTGGCTATGACATTCCCGCGCTGCCGGGCATGGCCGAAGCCGATATCCAGACGCCTTGCCTTGTCCTGGATCTGGACGCGCTAGAGCGCAACATCATCAAGATGGGCAAGGCCGCCAAACAGATGGGCGTGCGCCACCGCGTGCATGGCAAGATGCACAAATCCGTCGATGTGGCGCTGCTGCAAGAACGGATGGGCGGCTCTTGTGGGGTGTGCTGCCAAAAGGTCAGCGAGGCCGAGGTCTTTGCCCGTGGCGGTATCAAAGACGTGCTGGTATCGAACCAGGTGCGCGATTTGGCCAAGATCGACCGGCTGGCCCGTCTGCCGAAACTGGGCGCGCGCACCATCGTCTGCGTTGACGATCTGGACAATGTCAAAGACCTGTCCGAGGCCGCAACCCGCCATGGCACCACGATTGAATGCTTGGTCGAGATCGACTGCGGCGCGGGTCGCTGCGGCGTGACCACGACCGAAGCTGTGGTGACGATTGCAACCGCGATCGACGCCGCCGCTGGGCTGGTGTTTGCAGGCATTCAGGCCTATCAGGGCGCCATGCAGCACTTGGATCTTTACGCCGACCGCATGGCCAAAACCACGATCGCAATTGAACAGGTGCGTGCAGCGGTTCAGGGGCTGCAGGCGGCGGGGCTTGACTGTGACATCGTCGGCGGTGCGGGCACCGGCAGCTATTATTTTGAGGGAAACTCGGGCGTTTACAACGAACTGCAGGCGGGATCCTACGCCTTTATGGATGCCGACTATGGCCGCATTCTGGACAAGGACGGCCAGCGCATTGATCAGGGCGAATGGGAGAATGCGCTGTTCCTGCTGACTTCGGTGATGAGCCATGCCAAGGCTGATAAGGCCATCGTCGATGCAGGGCTTAAGGTGCAATCGGTGGACTCGGGCCTGCCGGTGGTCTTTGGCCGCACCGATGTGAAATACATCAAATGCAGCGATGAACACGGCGTGGTCGAAGATTTGGGCGGCGTGCTGAAGGTGAACGACAAGCTGCGGCTGGTGCCGGGGCATTGCGACCCGACCTGCAATGTCCATGACTGGTATGTCGGTCTGCGCAATGGCCAGGTCGAGGTGGTCTGGCCGGTTTCGGCGCGCGGCAAGGCCTATTAAAGCTGTTGAAAGGAACGATGCTATGTTGATCATCCCTGAAGCACTGATCGCCGACCTGCTGTCGCCGCAAGATGCCTTTGACGCGGTAGAGGCCTGCTTCAAAGCCATGGCAACGGCGCAGGCCTATAACTTTCCGGTGGTGCGCGAGGCTTTGGGGGAAGGCCGCCAATATGGCTTTAAATCTGGGCTGGATTGGCTGGGCGGGCAGCTGGGCGTCAAGGCGGGCGGCTATTTCCCAGGCAACGCGGCGCGCGGGATGATCAACCACCAATCCTCGATCTTTCTGTTCGACCCCGAAACGGGCCGGCCGCAAGCCATGGTTGGCGGCAATCTGCTGACAGCGCTGCGCACGGCAGCTGCCTCGGCGCTGTCGATCGACCAGCTGGCGCGGCGCGACGCGCGGGTGCTGGGCATGGTTGGCGCGGGCCATCAGGCGGGGTTTCAACTGCGCGCCGCCGCAAGGGTGCGCCGGTTTGAAAAGCTAGTGGCGTGGAACCTGCACCCCGAGATGTTGACAAACCTTGCAGCGATTGCCGCCGATCTGGGACTGCCGTTTCAGGCGGTGACACTAGAGCAATTGGGGGCCGAGGCCGATGTCATCATCACCATCACCTCGGCCCCTGCAGCCTCGGTGCTCAACGCCCATGTGCGCGCGGGCACGCATCTGGCCTGCATGGGCACCGATACCAAGGGCAAACAAGAGGTCGAGGCAAGCTTGCTTGCACGCGCTTCGGTCTTTACCGACGAGGTGGCGCAATCGGTGACAATCGGCGAGGCGCAGCACGCGGTTGCCGCAGGCCTGCTGCAGCCTCAGGCCATCACAACGCTGGGCGATGTGCTGATCGGCCGCCATCCCGGTCGGCACTCTGACAGCGAGGTCACGCTGTTTGACGGCACAGGCGTGGCACTGCAAGATCTGGCAGTCGCCGCAAAGGTGGTCGCGCGCGCGCAGGCAAAGGGCCTCGGGCATCAGGTCGCGGTTTAACTTTGCCGCCATAGCCCGCCTCGCAGGCCCGGGCTGCATAGCTTCAAAACACGCGAAAGCCCGCGGTGGAAACCCACCGCGGCTTTTGCATTCAACGCTTTAGAAAGTGGTGGCGAGAGAGAGACTTGAACTCTCGACCCTACGATTATGAGTCGTATGCTCTAACCAACTGAGCTACCTCGCCACTGGCCCGCTGGGTAGTTTAGGCGGCGTGGAGCGTCAAGAGGAAAAACGCGCAAAGATGATACAGCCTCAGATCCTTTGGCCCGCAGTGCTGCTTCCAGTTCTTAATGGCTGTCGAAATGATCCTCGAACGCCCGCTTGTTACGTCATGTAACAAAAATGGACCTGCGTCGGTTCTGTTCCTGTCCCGTGCTCATGTTATGCGGCCTTTTGTTCGAAGGCCACGGGTGATTTCCAGCCGAGGGCTGAGTGCTTCCGGCGTGGGTTATAGAAGCCGTTGATGTATTCGAAGAGGGCGATCTCGACTTCGCGACGGGTTTGCCAGTTGCGACGCCAGACCAGTTCGGCCTTCAGCGATTTGAAGAAGCTTTCGACGGCGGAATTGTCAAAGCAATTGCCCTTGCCGCTCATCGACACCTTGAACCCGTGCTTGCGCAGCAGCTTCTGATAATCGTGGGCACAGTATTGCGAGCCGCGGTCCGTGTGATGAATGCAGCCTGATGGCGGTCTTCGGATCGCGATCGCCATAGTCAGGGCTCGCAAGGCGAGATCCTGCTTCATGCGATTGCTGATCGCCCAACCGACGACAAGGCGCGAAAATAGATCAATGATTACAGACAGATAGTCCCACCCCTCGCACGTCCAGACATAGGTGATGTCACCAGCCCACTTCTGGTTCGGCCCGCTCGCGGTAAAGTCCTGTTGCAGGAGATTCGGCGCGATGTTGAACGCATGATCGCTGTCCGTGGTGCGCTTGAACTTTCGGCTTCGGATGACCTGGATGCCGTTCTGGCGCATCAGGCGACCAACTCGACGCTGTCCGACATGAATGCCCAGCTCATTCAGCTCCTCGGTCATCCGTGGTCGACCGTAGCTGCCCAGGCTCAGGCGGTGCTGTTCGCGGATATGGGCCAAGAGCACCAGTCGCGCCGCTGGCGATGCGACGGAGGGCGATGCTTCCAGGCGTGCAGGCCGCGTTCTGACACCCGCATCAGGCGGCACAGATGGCTGCGGGTCAGCACACCACGATATTCGGCAATATACTGAAACTTCGCGGATTTTGAGCCGCGAAGAACATCGCCGCTTTTTTTAGCACCTCCCTCTCCTCCCGGAGAATACGGTTCTCTTTGCGCAGTCGCTCGTTCTCGCGCAGAAGCTCGGCGTCCTGTGCAGGCTCCTTTGCTTCCTCAGAAATCGCCCGAACCCACTTACCGAGCGTCGAAAGCCCGATCCCCAAATCAGACGCAACCTGACGCTGTGTCAGGCCACTGGTGAGCGCTATGCGAACCGCATCCCGCTTAAACGCGTCGCTGTGTATTGCTGCCATATCCGATCTCCTTGTTCGCGAGTAGCGCTCTCAAAAGACCGGAACGAAACTGGTGCAGGTCCAAACAGTTACAGAGCGTGTCCGGCGTCTAACTCGAGTTCAGCACCCTATGTCTCGAGAAGGCATGCTGGATGAGGGGCACGGTCAAGGTTCATCATTTATCTTCGGTCTACGCCGTCTCGAAGAAACGAATGGCCAGCCATTTCGAGCGGTGGAAAACATCATTCCAACCGGTGGCGCCATTTCGCCCGGAACGGCCTCAGGTCCGGCCAAGAGACCGAATTCCCGACTTTTGCCAAAAAGTCGGCGTTTAGGCGCCGAACGACATCTGGATGGAAATCAACACAAGTGGCGACCCCGGGAGGAATCGAACCCCCAACCCCAGACTTAGAAGGTCCGTGCTCTATCCAGTTGAGCTACGGGGCCGCATTGTGTCTATTTGCTGTATCGCGCGGCGTCACGCAAGGCTGCGCGTCATGAAAACCGAATTTGGGTCTTCACTATAGCCTTCAAACGGTGGGCATTCGGCGAAACCGGCTTTGGTGTAAAGCGCGCGGGCGGCAACAAAGGTTGGCTGCACCCCGGTTTCCAGCGAAAGCTGCGTCACCCCTGCCGCGCGGGCCTCGACGATCAGATGATCAAGCATGGCTTTTGACAGCCCGCGCCCACGCGCCTCGGCCAGCACATGCATGGATTTGATCTCAGCATGGCTGCCGCTAAGGCGTTTAAACGCCCCCATCGCCTGCGCCACGCCTGCCTCGCGCAGCACGAAAAACGCCACCTGCGGCACGGCCAATTGGCCTGCGTCCATCATATGGATGCTTTCGGGCGGAGTGTCTGCATGCATATCGGCGGTGTGGCGCGCCATCAACAGGGCCAGATCCGCGCCAAGCGGGCTTTCTTTGCTGATGGTAAAGCTCATTTCCGCCTCGTTTGTCCAAATTCGCTGCCAGCTATCCGCAATTTCCCTGCCGTGTAAAGCGCTCTGCTGCGCGCTGGTCACAAGGCCGCTTGAACTTGGCTGCTAAGGCTTTATGTTCACATCAGTTCTCGGGGCGGGGTGCAATTCCCCACCGGCGGTAAGGGCGCTTTGCCCAAAGCCCGCGAGCGCCTTGGTTTTCCTGGCAGAAAACCTTGGGTCAGCAGATTTGGTGTGATTCCAAAGCCGACGGTATAGTCCGGATGAGAGAGAACAGATCGAAAGACGCCTGCGCTTTGCCGGGCGGCTTTGGATTTGCGTTCGCCCCTGTGACGGATTGGATCGGGGTTTGCGCGTGGCGGTAACAGATCAGACAGAGGCAGAGGCGGGTCGCATTGCGGCGGCTTTTGCGCAGGCGATTGCGCTTGGGGCGGCGCAAGAGGGGGCGACGGCGCCCAATCCTGCCGTGGGCTGTGTGCTGCTGGATGCGCAGGGTGCGGTGCTGGTGGCGGCGGCGCATCTGGGAGCGGGTCAGCCGCATGCCGAAGCCCGCGCGATTGCCATGGCGCGCGCGGCGGGCGTCGAGGCGGCTATCCACACTGCCGTTGTCACGCTTGAACCTTGCAACCACACTGGCCGCACCGGCCCTTGTTCCGAGGCACTGTTGGCCACGCCTGTGCGTGTGGTCTGGTATGCCTTGCCCGACCCCAATCTGCCTGCAGCGGGGGGGGCAGATCGGCTGCGTGCTGCGGGGCTTGCGGTGCATGAGCTGGCCGAATTGCTGCATCCTGCGCGCGATGAGCTTCTGGCTAGGGCGCGCCGCCTGCTTGCGCCCTTTGCCAGCCGAGTGCAGCGCGGCAGGCCTTTTGTGACCGTTAAACAGGCGTTGAACGCGCAGGGCAGCATGATCCCGCCTGCCGGGCAAAAGACCTTTACCAGTGCGGCCTCCTTGCTGCTGGCGCATCAATTGCGCCGGCGGGCCGATGCGATTTTGACCGGATCGGGCACGGTTTTGGCCGATAGTCCCAGCTTTACCGTGCGGCATCTGCCCGATATTGCGGGCAAGATCCGCCATCTTAGCCTGCTGGATCGGCGCGGCCGCATCCCGCCTGCTTATCTGGACCAAGCCCGCGCCAATGGCTTTATCCCCCATATCGAAACCGACCTGACCCAAGCTTTGCACGCCTTGGCAGCCCTTGGCTGCAACGAGGTGCTGATCGAGGCAGGCCCCGCCCTGACCCAAGCCCTGCGCGACCTGGGGCTATGGGATGAATGGGTTTTGATCCAGCAAACCGCCGCAGGTGACACAGTCACCACGACCCGCAATCTTTGAAAGGACCGACCAGATGTTTTCCGGCATAATCGAAAGCCTTGGCCGCGTAGAGGCCGCCAATTTTGACGCGGGCAAGTTGATGCTTCAGGTGGCCACTGGCTTTCCCGATCTGACGCTTGGCGAAAGCGTGGCGATCAATGGCACCTGTTTGACGGTGGTGGAATTTGACGCGCAGGGGTTGGCTGCGTTTTATGCCAGCGCCGAGACATTGGCGCGCACCAATATGGGCGCGCTGCGCCAAGGCGGGTTGGTCAATCTGGAACGCGCGGTGTCGCTGTCAACGCGGCTGTCGGGGCATTTGGTGCAGGGCCATGTTGACGGGCTGGCCAAGCTGCACAGCATCACCCCCGAAGCCGGCGCTTATAAGATCGAGCTTTTGTTGCCGCCGCATCTGGCGAAATATTGCGTCGAAAAGGGCTCGATTGCGCTGGATGGCATCAGCTTGACGCTGAATGTCGTTACCGATCTGGCCTCGGGCGAGGCGCTGATTGGCCTGACGATCATTCCGCACACCTGGGCCCATACCAATCTGCAAACCCGCGCGGTCGGCGATCTGATCAACGTCGAATCCGATGTCTTTGCCAAATATGTGGAGCGTCTATGCAAGCCATAGCCCTAGCGATCGAGCAGCTGCGCCGTGGCGATTTGCTGGTCATTCCTGACTGCGGATTGCTTGCGGGCACGCGGCCCGCAGCGCAAGCCGCCGCAAGGCTGACCGATGCCGCGCCGATTGATCTGCCCGAGGCGGTTGCGGCGCTGTTGGATCTGGCCGATCTGCCGCTGGCCCAGGCGCGGTTGCTGCCAGCCCCCGCGGCTCGGTTGGCCGATTGGGCGGCGCAGCAGGCGCTGCCGGTGCTGACGCTGGCCGAGCTTGCCGCCTATCATCTGCGCAGCACGCACGGGGTTGATCTGGTGGCGGTGGCCGATCTGCCGACCGCCTATAGCCCGACGCCGTTTCGTGCGCATGCCTTCATCAGTCGCGATGATGGCAGCGAACAGATCGCCCTTGTCGCCCCAGGCACCGCTGCGGGCGCGCCCTTGGTGCGGGTGCATTCTGAATGCCTGACAGGGGATGCCTTTGGTTCGTTGCGCTGCGATTGTGGTCCGCAGTTGCAGGCGGCGCTTGGGCTGTTGGCGGCCTCGCCGTGTGGGATCTTGATCTATCTGCGCGGGCATGAGGGGCGCGGCATTGGTCTGGCCAATAAAATGCGCGCCTATGCGCTGCAAGATCAGGGGATGGATACGGTCGAGGCCAATACAGCGCTTGGCCTGCCCGAAGATGCCCGCGATTATGCCCAAGCCGCCCAAATGCTGCGCGCATTGGGCCATAGCGCGGTCAGGCTTTTAAGCAACAATCCCGACAAGGCGATTGCGCTGCGCCATCACGGCATTGCGGTGACGGGGATCGAACCTTTGGTGATCCCCGCCAACCCTTTCAATCGCGCCTATCTTCACACCAAGGCGCAGAAGTTCGGCCATGTGCTGCCGGTGCAGAACCTGCCTTAGACCAGAGCCGCAAGGCTTTGGTTCAGCTCCAGCACCTGTGCCACGGCATGGGCGGCTTCGGCGCCTTTCTTGACGAAATGCGTCTGATAAAAGCCGTTCAGCACGTCGACCGGCTGATAGTTATGCGGTGTCAGCGAGACCGAGAACACCGGCACGCCGGTGGTCAGTTGCACTTGCATCAAGCCGTCCACCACGGCGCTTGCCACGAAATCGTGGCGATAGATGCCGCCATCCACCACCAAGGCTGCGGCAACAACGGCGTCGAACTTGCCGCTTTGCGCCAGCTTTTGTGCCAGCAGGGGCATCTCGAAGGCACCGGGCACCGCGAAGGCATCGACGCGGGCGGTGGGCATCAGCTTGGCGGCCTCTGCCACAAAGCCTTCATGCGCGCGCGACACGATGTCGGCGTGCCAGCTTGCTTGAATAAAAGCGATACGAAGTGTTTTGTCTGTGGTCGTCATTTTGGAACCTTTGCATGTTTGCGACAGGTCCCAGAGCGTAAAGCCAAACGCCAGCCGACCCAAAGCAGGGTCGTCAGCCTTTGTCCTCTTTCATCCGGACTATACCGTCGGCTTCGGAGTTACACCGAATCTGCTGACCCTTCGGCGGTAAGGCCAAAGGCGCTCGCGGGCTATACCGCCGGTGGGGAATTACACCCCGCCCTGAGAACAGCCTTGGTCTAGCAAGAGATCGCCAGCATGGCAATGCTTAAGCGGGCGGCTGGGGTGGCAGGCATAATATGGCGCGAAAATCGTTGACATTGGTCAGGGTTGGCCCCGTTACCACCTGCGCGCCTAAGCTGCCAAAGGCGCTATGGGCATCATTGCGGACAAGGGCTGCTGCCAGATCAAGCCCCAAGGCCTGCGCTTTGGCCAAAGTCTGCGGGCCGATCACCGCGCCAGCCACTTCGGCCGCGCCATCGACACCGTCGGTGTCGCATGCCAGCGCATGGATGCCGTCCGCCCCCTGCAGCGCCAGCGCCAGCGCCAGACAGAATTCAGCATTTGGCCCGCCAATGCCATCGCCGCGCCGCGTCACCGTCAGCTCGCCGCCCGACAGCAGCAGCACTGGCGCATCGCCCGGTCGCAAACCCGCCTGCACCTGCCGCGCAAGGGCGGCTTGGGCGCTTGCGACCTCGCGGGCCTCGCCCTCCAGCGCGTCGCCAAGGATCTGCACCGACAGGCCCTGCGCGCGCGCCAGATCGGCTGCGGCCTGCAGCGATTGCGCCGGGGCCGCGTAGATCTGGTTTGTCACCCGCGACAGCCGCAGATCCGCAGGCGCGATCACCCCGGTTGGCCGTGCCAAGGCCGCGCGCACATTGTCTGGCACCGCGATCTGCCATTCAGTCAGCACTGCAAGCGCCTCTGCCGCAGTGGAGGCATCGCCCACCGTTGGCCCCGAGCCGATCATCGCCGGATCATCGCGCGGCACATCTGAAATCATCAGGCACAGCATCTGCGCCGGATAGGCCGCTGCCGCCAACTGCCCGCCTTTGACGCGGCTAAGGTGTTTGCGCAGGGTGTTCATCCGGTCAATCGGCGCGCCCGACGCCAAAAGTGCGGCATTGACCGCCGCCTTTTCCGCCAAGCTGACCCCTTCGGCAGGGGAAACCAGCAGCGCCGAAGCCCCGCCCGAAATCAACGCTAGCACGAAATCATCTGCGCCACAGCCCTGCAACAGCGCCAGCATCCGCGCCGTGGCCTCTTGGCCTGCGCGGTCGGGCACTGGATGCGCTGCCTCGACAATCTCGATACCCTGACAGCGGCGGGCATAGCCGTAGCGGGTGATCACCAGCCCCTCGCAGGGGCCCCAAACTGCCTCGACCGCCTCGGCCATCCGCGCGCTGGCTTTGCCGGCGCCCACCACCACCACCCGCCCCGCAGGTTTCGGCGGCAGGGCCGCAGCCAAAGAGCGCATCGGGTCGGCCACCTCGACGGCACGGTCAAACAGCTGGCGCAGCAGGGCTTCGGCGGGGCAGGGGGATGGGGCGTTCATGCCGCCAGCTTAGAGGCTGCGCCGCCTTGGTCAAGCCACCACGCGCAGCCGCCGCATCGCCAGAATTTGCGCCAGCAGCGCCAAAGGCGGCACCGCCCGCATCATATCGCGGATCATGCCGATATCGCCGCGCAGCCCGGCCCAAGCACCATATTTCGCGCTTTTCATTGGGCTGATCACCTTGGGCCAAGCCACCACCGCGATGCGCTGTGCGGCGGCAATGCTCAGGTGGTTCAAGAACACCTCGAAGCCAAACTTTGGCAGGCTGGTCAAAGCTGCCAGTTGCGGCGTGATCAGGGTCTTGGCCATCACCCGCTCGCCCGAGATATAATCCAGCCCGATCAGCCGCCAAAGCAAAGGCGCATTGCGCCGCAGACTGATCGACAGATCCGCCTTGCCCTGCACCACCGGCGTGATCAGCGCCGTCAGATCCGCCGCCGACAGCCCGATCAGATCGGCATCGACCAACAGCAGAAAGCTGCCCATGGCTTGGGCGATGCCTTGTGCCAAGGCAGCGGTCTTGCCGACATTCTGCGACAGCGAGATCAGCCGCACCCCCGCCACCCCCGCCACCCGCGCCACCACCGCCGAGGTGCCATCGCTTGATCCGTCATCGACGACGATCACCTCGTCGATCAGCGGATGCGCGCGCACCTGATCCAGCACGGCGGCAATGCGTGCGGCCTCGTTATAGGCGGGAATGATGCAGCTGACGCTCATGCTTGCCACCGCTGGTGCAAAAGATAGCCGGTGATCGCCAGCAGCCCCAGCGCCAAAAGCGCTGCCGAGCCGCGATAGATATAGCCGTCAATCGCGCTGTAAGCCGCGCCCAGATAATAGCCAATCGCACAAAACAGCAGGGTTTTTGGCAGGCTTCCCAGCAGGTTATACCACAGATAGCTGGCAAACTTCATATGAGCGAGCCCCGAGGCCAGCATGATCGGCAGGCCCGCCGAATGCGTCCATTTGCCAAACAGCAAGGTGCGCCCGCCCTTGGTGGCGAAATGCGTGCCCAAAGCCAGTTTGCGTGCTTGGCTAAGCCCCAGCCAGCGCGCCACCCTTGCCGGCAAAGCCGTGGCCCCAAAGCGGCCAAGCGCATAGATCAGCCCATCGCCAATCAGATCCCCCGCCACGCAGACCCAAAACACCCCGATCAGGTTCAAAGCGCCCTGATGCGCCAAATAGGCCGCCACCACGGTAACAATCGGGCCTTCCAGAATGGCAAAGGGCGCCAAAACCCACAGCCCGTAGGCTTGGATCAGGGCAATCACGGTTTCATGGCTTGGCATGGGCGGCCCCTTTGGTTGCGGGGGTGGGCACATCTTCGCGCCGCATCGCATTGCCGCGCCAGTCAAAGCTATCGCTGGCCCAAGCCGCCAGCCAAAGCCCCGGCAAAATCGCGTCGCGGCAAAGCCAGGCCAGCAGATCCAGCGGCCCGGCGGGCCAGCCCGAGGCCCGCGCCAAGGCCAGCTCTGCGCCATACCACAGCAGCATCAGCGCCAGCACCAGACTGGGGCCAATCACGCCCAAACCCGCCAAGATCAGCGTCGCCAGCAGAGGCAGGGCAGAGCCCGCCAGAATTTCCGCCAGATACAGCCGTGGAAAGCCCAAGCGCCGCACCTTGGACCAGCGCAGCTGTCGCCGCCAGACCGCGTCAAAGCTGCGCGCGCCAATCGGTTGGTCGAATAAGGCGCGCGTCAGTCGCACCTGTAACCCCGCCGCCCGCACCAGCTTGGTCGAGGCGACATCCTCGGCCATCTCATGGCCCAAGGCCGCCAAGCCTCCCGCTGCATTCAGAAAATCGCGCTGCCAAAACAGGATCTTGCCCTGCGCAAAGCCATTGCCCAAGGCCGCCGAGGCCAATTGCCAGCGGCCCTGAAAGCTGTTCAAAAACCCGCATTCCAGCCGTGCTGCAAAGCCAATCGGCCGAATGCCTGCGGGGGGCGAGGTCACCAGCCCTGTGCCCGGACGCCATTCTGCCAATAGTCGCTGCAGATAATCGCGCGGCAAAAGCACATTGCTGTCAATCATCACCACAAACTCGCCCTTGGCCAAAGCCCAGCCCTTGGCCAGATTGTTCAGCTTGGGGTTGCCCGAAATACGGTCTTCACCAATCAGCAGCTGCGCCTGCACCGCGGGATGTGCCACAAGCAGCTGCCGCACCAAAGGCACCACCGGATCGCGGGCATCGGCGACGCAAAAAATGATTTCGAAGTTGGGATAATCGGCGGCAAAGCTGCTGGCCAGCGTCTCTTGCAGGTTGTTTTCCAAGCCACAAACCGGCCGCAGAACGGTGATCTTTGGCAGCCCAGCCATGCCGCCCTTTGCGGCAAGGCTTTGCTTGATCTGCGCCAAGGCAACACTGCCAAGCTGCAGCAGCAGGCAAAATCCGACAGCTGCGGCCAAAATCATTGTAAGGGGGGCCATCTTAAACCTCTCCGATCAGCTCTGCTTCGGCCAAGCGTGCTTGGAGGCTCGTCTGAGGCACCGAAAGCCAGTTCAGCCGCACGATCTCGCCCGAGCGCCGCTCGGCCAGCGCGGTCGAGTTTTCCACCCAATCGCCGCAGTTGGCATAGATCACCCCGTCTTTTTCAACCAAGGCTGGTTGATGAAAATGGCCGCAGATGATGCCATCTGCACCGTGATGGCGCGCAAGAGCGATCAGGCGGCCCTGAAAATCGTCTTGCTTGCGGATGATCTCATTGACCCGCGCCACCAACCAATCCACCCGCGCGGCAATCGGCAAATCAAACCGGCGCAGCCAATGCTGGGCAAAATCGCCCAAACCGCGCAGGCTGTTTTCGGCCTTTGCCGCCAAGCGTGACACCAGCGGAAACCGCCCTGCCAGCAGATCAACACTGTCGCCATGAATAACCAGATACTGCCGCCCATCCGCGCCTTGATGCATCACATGATCGGCCACGCTGATATTGCCAAAGGCTGCACCAATATATTGGCGAAAAAACGCATCATGGTTGCCGGGGGTATAAAGAATTTGCGTGCCCGCCTGCGCCCGCGCCAAAAGCAGTTGGATGATCGCATGCTGGTTTGGCGTCCAATGCGCGCCAAGCCCATGCCAGGTGTCAAAGATATCGCCGACCAAATAGATTTTATCGGCCTGATGCGCCTGCAAAAACCCCAGCAAGGCTTCGTCGCGACAGGCGCGCGCGCCAAGGTGCATGTCTGACAGGAACAAGCTGGAAAAGGCCGCAGCGCTGTTCGCTGTGCCGCAGGGGCTGCTGCTTTGACTTTGCATGGTGTTGCCACCCTTTCTGTTCTTCTAACGCGGCGCCGTCGGACGTCCGTCGCGTTATTGCTGGGGCCAGATTGCTGGGCCATTCGCGCCCCGATATGGTCTAATATGACCAAGGCAGCCGGCAGCCGCCTGTCTGCAAGCTTACGTCTTTGTAAGTTAGGCGGGCTTTACCTACAGCAGGATGACAGCAAGATTGCAGTTCTGTAACGCAACCAAAAAACGACTGCGCCCTGCGGTTTGGGCAGGGCGCGGGGGAGGATTGCGGCTGTTAGGGGGGGGGCGTGCGCTCAGGTTTTCGGCGCCGGCGCCCCACCTTCAAAGCGGTTGCCATTGCGGTAATCGCAGGGTGCTTCCTGCATCTGCAAATGCAGCCCATTGCCGCTATAGGGATGCGCGCGGGCAAGGTCTTCGTCAAAGTCTATTCCAAGGCCGGGGGCCTCGCTTGGGATGATATAGCCGTCTTGCCAGGTGATGCTGTTCTTGATCAGCGCCAGATGAAAGACCCCGCCAGTCTGAATGGTCTCGGCCATCAGAATATTGGGGATCGAGGCCGCAAAATGGATATTGGCCGCCCATTCGACGGGCCCTGCATAAAGATGCGGCGCCATCTCGGCATTGTAGACCTCGGCCATGGCGGCGATTTTCTTGGCCTCCCAAATACCGCCAACACGCCCCAAGGCCGGCTGCAAGATCTTCACCCCGCCCAAGCGCAAAAGCGCACCAAACTCGGCCTTGGTGGTCAACCGCTCGCCGGTTGACAGCGGCACCGGCACCGCGCGGGCCACTTCGGCAAATTCCGCCAGATTGTCCGGCGGGATCGGCTCTTCATACCAAAGCGGATTATAGGGCGCGATTGCCTGCCCCATACGGATCGCGCCAGGGGTAGAAAACTGGCCATGGGTGCCAAACAACAAATCAGCCCGATCGCCCACGGCCTCACGGATCTTGGCACAAAACGCGACCGAGCGGGAAATATCGCTCATCGCAGGCTCATGGCCGCCACGAATGGTATAGGGGCCGGCGGGATCAAATTTCACCGCAGTAAAGCCCTGCTTGACCGCCCGCGCCGCAGCCTGCGCCGTCATATCGGGGTTAACCCAGAACTCTGCCGCATCCTCGTCAGGCTCGGGATAAAGGTAGGTGTAAGACCGCACCTTCTCGTTCATCTTACCGCCCAAAAGCGCCCAAACCGGCCGATTGCGCGCCTTGCCCAGAATATCCCAACAAGCAATCTCCAGGCCCGAAAATGCCCCCATCACCGTCGGATCCGGCCGCTGCGTAAAGCCCGAAGAATAGGCGCGACGATACATCAACTCGATATTCTCAGGGCTCTCGCCCAGCATATGGCGCTCAAACACATCCTCGATCACCGCCTGCATCGCGCGGGGCCCCACGGTCGAGGCATAGCATTCGCCATAGCCCACAATGCCGCATTCCGTCGTCAGCTTTGGAAAAATCCAATAGCGCCCGCCCCACCCCGGCGCCGGCGGTGCCACCACGAAAATCTCCAGATCCTTCAACTTCATCGCAAACCCTCCTGCTGTCGCTCAAGCCTAACCGGCCAAACCCGTCAAACTATCCCAAGCCCGACAGCTTTCGTCGCTTTCATCTTGGCACAAATATCCCACGGGGGAAGCGCCGCAGGCGCTGGGGGTGTGAAACCCCCATCCCTCCGCTAACCGATTTTCCCCAGCAGCGCCGAAATGCTGGCCGCCAATGCCCGCGGCTCGGCCAAAAACGGCGCATGACCACAGGCGATCTCAGCCTGCGCCATGCCTGCGGCCATGCTGCGCTGATAGGCGGGCGGGATGGCGCGATCTTGGGCGCAGACAATCGCGCCGCGCGGCAGATCGGTCCGCACCGCCGCCAAGGCTGTCTCCATCGGCGCCAGCGCTTGGCGGCAAAGCTGGGCGCTCGCGTCAGCGCAATCGTGGAAAAACAAATCACGCGCCCGCTCGGGGTGAAAGCCAAACAGCCCCGCAGCGCGGTCAACCGCAAAGGCCCCCGCCATCGGCTGGCTCGGCCCCGCCCGCCGCATCTGCGCCAGTGTCATCCCCGCCACCGGCACATAGGCGGCAAGATAGATCAGACCCGTAACATCTGCCGAAAGCCCCGCCGCCGCAGTGATCGCAAATCCTCCCGCCGAATGGCCAAGCAGAACCGTCGGCCCGCGCAGGGCGGTTGCAATTGCGCGCGCCTGATCGTGCAGGCTGGCGGCGGTGTTGCGCCCCGGCAGGTCTATCGCCCGCGCGGCGATGCCGACTGCCGCCAGCTCGGGCATAAGCTGATCCCAGCACCACGCCCCAAAGCAGGCGCCATGGACCAGCAAAACCTCACTCATGGCCAAGGCTGCGCAAGAAATCCGCGATCACTGCCGTATAGTCGTCGGGCTTTTCCATCATCGGCAAATGCCCCGCGCCCCGCATCAGATGCCAGCGGTGGCCCAAGATCAGCTCGGCGGTTTCGCGCACCAGATCGGGCGGAGTGGTGCCGTCATTGGCCCCTGCGATCACCAGCGTTGGCAGGGTCAGCGCCGCAGTCGGGGTATAGAAATCGGTGCCGGCAATCGCCGCAGCACAACCCGCCCAGCCGTCAAACTTGGTTGCAAGCAGCATCTGGCGCACCGGCTCGACGCCCTCGATCTCGCGCCAGCGCCGCCCGAACATCCGCTCCAGGGCGGTGGGCGCATAGGCCTCGGCACCGCCACGCATCACCTCGATCCGCTCGGCCCAAAGCGCTGGCGACCCGATCTTGGCTGCGGTGTTCGACAGCACCATCGCGCGCACAAGATCCAGCCGCTTGACCGCAAGCCCCTGTGCCACCAACCCGCCAAGGCTGATCCCCACCACCACGGCATCGCGCAGACCAAAATGCGCAATCAAGCGTTCGGCGTCGCGGATCAACGCCCCCATCGCATAGGGCGGCGGCGGCACATCTGACGCGCCATGCCCGCGCAGATCAAACCGCAGCACGCGGCAGCCCGCAGGCAGCCGCGGCACAACCGCATCCCAGATGTGCAAATTGGTGCCCAAAGCATGAATCAGCACCACCGCAGGCCCGCCAATCGGGCCGCTGATCTCGGCGTTCAGCCGAATATCGTCCAGATAGACCAATGCCATCTTAGCCCCCGAACCGTGCCAGGCTGTCTGCAAAGACTGCAGTGTCGACATTGCCGCCCGAGCCTATGGCAATCACCGTATCGGGCAGATCATCGCGAAACAGCGCCGCCGCAAGCGCCACCGCGCCGCCCGGTTCCAGCACAACGCGCAGGTGTTGAAACGCCAAAGCCATCGCTTGCAAGGCCTCGTCATCGCTGACCACCAGCCCCGCGCCACATAAGCGCTGCAAGATCGGAAAGGTGATCTCGCCGGGCATCGGTGTCAAAATCGCATCGCAGATCGAGCCCGACATCTGCGCATTGCGCAGCCGAGCCCCTGCGGCAAGCGAGCGGGCCATATCGTCAAAGCCTGCGGGTTCTGCCGTGCGCACTTGCATCCGGCCTTCAAGTGCCAGCGCGATGCCCGCGGTCATGCCGCCGCCACCGCAGCAGGTCAGCACCTGTGCTGCGCCGTCAAACTGCTCGGCAATCTCCAGCCCGATTGTGCCTTGGCCTGCGATCACCTCGGCATCGTCATAGGGTTTGATCAGCACCAAGCCGCGTTCTGCCGCAAGCTCGGCCCCCAGAACCTCGCGGTCAACGCTGTGGCGATCGTATAAAATCACCTCGCCGCCATAGGCGCGGGTATTGGCGATTTTCACCGCTGGCGAGCCTTCGGGCATCAAGATAACCGCAGGCAGGCCGTGGCGCGCGGCGGCCAGGGCCACCCCCTGCGCATGGTTGCCCGAGGAAAAGGCGATCACCCCCCGCGCGCCACGCAGCGCCGAAACCGCCGCCCACGCGCCGCGAAATTTAAAGCTGCCGGTCCATTGCAGGCATTCTGCTTTCACAAACACCCGCCGCCCGGCGATGGCATCCAGCAAGGGCGCATTCAGCAAGGGGGTGCGCCGAGCATGGCCTTGCAGGCGGGCGCGGGCTGCGTGGATCATCTGCAAATTCATTGGCAGGCTCCGATAAAGGCGCGCAGCAGGGCCTGCGCCTCGGGTTCATCCAGAAACGGAATATGGGCGCGGTCTGGCACCTCGGCCACCAGCATATCGGGCCTGCGCCGCCGCATCTCGGCCAAAGTGTCCGGGTGCAGCAAATCCGAATTCGCGCCACGGATCACGGCCAAGGGCAGGCCCGCGCAGGCGTCAAACAGCGGCCAAAGATCGACCTCGGGCTGTGCCAAAGCCGTCAGCAAAGCCGCGCGCAGGGCAGGGTCATAGGTGATCTGCAAACCGCCGCCGGCAACCTCGCGGTAATGCAGGCGGGCCTCTTGCAGCCAGCGGCTGGGCGGCACATTGGCAAAGCCAAGCATCAGTTCGGGCAGGCGCGCAGCCATCTCGGTATGGGTTTTGGCGCTGGGCGCGCGGCCAACATAATCAGCAATCCGCGCCATGCCGTGCGCATCAATCTGCGGGCCGATGTCGTTCAGGCAAAGGCCAAGCAGCCGCTCTTTGGCCACCGCCGCCAGCATCATGCCAATCAACCCACCGCGCGAGGTGCCCAGAACGGCTGCCTTGGCCACGCCCAGATGATCCAGCAATTCCAAGGCGTCGCGCCCCTCTTGTGGCACGGTATAGCTTGCGGCCCCAGTCCAATCGCTGCCACCACGACCGCGGTAATCCATCCGGATCAGCCGACAGGGCGGCAGACCGGCGCGCATATAGTCAAAATCGCCCATGGTGCGGGTCAGGCCTGCCAGACACAGCAAGGGCATCCCCGTGCCCTGATCCGAATAGGCGATTTTGGTGCCGTCACTGGTGGTAAAGCTGGTCATCCGAGCCTCCGTTTTGCCGCAGACTGGCACGAGCGCGCGCGCGGCGAAAGGGGGGCGCGGCATTTGCGACGCTTGCACCAAAGGCCTTGGCCCGCTATGCCGCCTGCAACTTGTTGAAGGCAGAGCCATGGCCAAAGATCCAATTCCTCAGCGTCCCACCTCGAAAAAGGTCGGCAATCTTGCAGGCCTTTGGCCGTTCATTCGCCCCTATCGCCCCATGGCGATTGCCGCAGGCCTTGCACTTGTGACCACCTCGATGGTCAGTCTTGTGCTGCCGATGGCGGTGCGCCGGGTGATCGACAGCTTTGGCGCTGGCGACTTTTCGCTGTTGGACAAATACTTTGGTGCGGCGCTGATTTTGGCGCTGCTTTTGGCCTTTGGCACCGGCATCCGCTATTACTTTGTCACCCGTCTGGGCGAGCGTGTGGTGGCCGATATTCGTGCCGCCCTGTTCAGCCGCGTGCTGGGGCTTTCCCCAGCCTTTTTTGAAAAGATCATGACTGGAGAGGTGCTTAGCCGCATCACCACAGACACCACGTTGATCTTGTCGGTGATTGGGTCGTCGATCTCGGTGGCGCTGCGCAATATGCTGACCACCTTTGGCGGCATCATTTTGATGGCGCTGACCTCGGCCAAGTTGACGGGTCTGGTGCTGTTGATCGTGCCCGCGATTGTGGTGCCGATTGTCACGCTGGGGCGGCGTTTGCGCAGCCTAAGCCGCGACAACCAAGACTGGATCGCGCAATCTTCTGGCAAGGCCTCCGAGGCGCTGTCGGCGGTGCAAACCGTGCAGGCCTTTACCCATGAAGACCGCACCCGTGCCGAATTTGGCGCGGTGAACGAGCAATCCTTCGCCTCGGCCAAAGCGCGGATCATGACGCGGGCGCAGATGACGATGATCGTGATCTTTCTGGTTTTTGCCGGCGTGGTCGGCGTGCTGTGGATCGGCGCGCGCGATGTGCGCGATGGCACCATGTCGGGCGGCCAGCTGGTGCAATTTGTGATTTATGCGGTGCTGGTGGCGGGGGCCGTTGGGTCTTTGTCGGAAATCTGGGGCGAGTTGCAGCGTGCCTCGGGGGCGACCGAGCGATTGGTCGAGATGATCAACGCGGTGGACCCAGTGCCAAATGCCGCGAATCCGCAGGCGCTACCGCGGCCTGTGCGCGGCGAAGTCACGCTTGATAATGTGCAGTTTCAATACCCTGCGCGCCCCGAACGCTCGGCGCTGGATGGCGTCAGCCTGACCGTGGCCCCCGGCGAGACCGTGGCGCTGGTTGGGCCTTCGGGCGCGGGCAAATCCACCGTGCTGCAGCTGTTAATGCGGTTTTATGACCCGCAGGGCGGCGCAATCCGCTTTGACGGCATCGATCTGCGTGACATGACGCGGCAGGATTTCCGCGCGGCGATGGCGCTTGTGCCACAAGATCCGGTGATCTTTGCGACCTCGGCGCTGGAAAACATCCGCTTTGGTCGCCCAGATGCAACCGAGGCCGAGGTGATCGAAGCCGCGCGCGCCGCTGCTGCCGATGACTTTATCACCGCTTTGCCGCAGGGCTATGCCACCTATCTGGGCGAGCGCGGTGTAATGCTGTCGGGCGGACAAAAGCAGCGCATTGCAATCGCGCGCGCGATTTTGCGCGACGCGGCGGTGCTGTTGCTGGATGAGGCCACCTCGGCGCTGGATGCAGAATCCGAACGTGCAGTGCAATCGGCGGTGGATCGTCTGGCCGAAGGCCGCACTACGATTGTGGTGGCCCACCGCTTGGCCACCGTCAAACGCGCCAACCGCATTGTGGTGTTTGAGGCAGGCAAGATCGCTGCCATCGGCACCCATGATGATCTGGTCGCGCAGGGCGGTCTTTATGCGCGGCTTGCACGGCTGCAATTCACCGATGGCGCCGCTTAGGGGGAATTTCCCGCGTTTTTTCCCCTCGGCTGCGCGACGCTGTCGTTGCTTTGCGCCGCAAGTTTCGACTAGGCTGCCTATACCTCGGATGTGGGGAATGTAGCCTAAGGAGACGATTATGGGTTTGTGGAGTTTCGTAAAAGACGCGGGTTCCTCGCTGTTTGGCAGCAAAGCCGAGGCGGCAACCTTGCCGCAAGCCGAGGCCGTCAAAGCCGATATGGAAAAGATGGGTCTTGATACCAAGGGTGTCGAGATCAAGGTCGATGGCGACAAGGTCACGGTCGAAGGCCGTGCGGTCTCGCCCGAGATGAAAGAGAAAATCATTCTGGCCGCTGGCAACATTCAGGGCGTGGCCACGGTCGAAGCCGAGTCTGACGCCGCAGAACCGGTGTTCTATACTGTCAAAAAGGGCGACACCTTGTCGGCCATAGCCCAGCACACCCTTGGTAAAGCCAGCCTTTACCCCAGCATTTTTGAGGCCAATAAACCGATGCTCAGCCATCCCGACAAGATCTATCCCGGCCAGATGCTGCGCATTCCTGCACAGTCCTGATCTAATCAGACATCCATGCCCCGCCTCGGCCATCCGAGGCGGGGATTTTTATGCTCAAAGGGTGACATTGCGTCATCGTGCAAGCTTACCCTTGGCAAACCCCCCGACATTCCCCATCTTGAAGCGATAACAGGCCGAAAACGGCCGATGGGGAGGATACCATGGGAAGTTTTGCGACGCTTGCAGATCTGCAAGCCATTGAGGCCGAGTCCGCTTGGGATGCCCGCGCGCTGCCCGCCTCGATCTACGGGTTTTTATCCCAGACTGCTGCGACGCATGGCAGCCGCCCTGCGATCAGCTTTCAATTGCTGTCAGACCCCAAAGCGCCATCGCAGACCCTGACATGGCAGGCCCTGCAGGCCCGTGTCACCCAAGCGGCCAATCTGTTTCGCAGTCTGGGCGTCGGCGAGAGCGATGTGGTGGCCTATATCCTGCCCAATGCGCTGGAAACCGCAATCACCTTGTTGGCAGGGGCTACGGTGGGCATCGTCAACCCGATCAATCCGTTGCTGGAACCCGAACAAATCGCCGCCATCCTGCGCGAGACGCGGGCGAAAGTGGTGGTCACGCTCAAGGCTTTTCCCAAGACCGACCTGCCGCAAAAGGTTGCCCAAGCGCTGAACAACGCGCCCAATGTCAAACATGTGCTAGAGGTCGATCTGAACGGCTATCTGACCCCGCCCAAAAGCTGGATCGTGCCGCTACTGCGTCCGAAAAACCCCGTGCGCCACACCGCCCGCGTGCTGGATTTCAATGCCGAATGCCACAAACATCCCAGCGACCGGCTCAGCTTTGCTGACCGCACACAAGACCATATCGCCGCCTATTTCCACACTGGCGGCACCACCGGCATGCCCAAGGTCGCCCAACACCGCGCGCGCGGCATGATCTACCAAGGCTGGCTGGGCAAGCGGCTGTTGTTCAACGAATCAGACGTGATGTTCTGCCCGCTGCCGCTGTTTCATGTGTTTGCCGCTTATCCAATGCTGATGTCGGCCATCGCCTCGGGCTGTCATATCGTGTTCCCCACCCCCGCAGGCTATCGCGGCGAGGGGGTGTTTGATAACTTCTGGCAGCTGATTGAACGCTGGAAAATCACCTATATGGCCACGGTGCCCACCGCGCTTTCGGCGCTGCTGCAACGGCCGGTCAATGCCGATATCTCGACCCTGCGCGGCGCATTTTCCGGCTCGGCGCCGCTGCCGATCGAACTGTTCAACCGGTTCGAGAAAATCACCGGCGTGCAGATCGTCGAAGGCTATGGGCTGACCGAATGCACCTGCCTTGTCTCGATCAACCCGCCCGATGGCACCAAGAAAATCGGCTCGGTCGGTCTGCCCTTCCCGCATTGCCATGTGCGGATCTTGCAAAAGACCCCCGAGGGATTTCGCGATTGCGCGGTGGACGAGGTCGGCGAGATCTGCATCGCCAACCCTGGTGTGATCACTGGCGGCACCTATACCGAGGTTGACAAAAACTACGATCTCTTTGCCGAAGGCAGCTTCTTGCGCTCGGGTGATCTGGGGCGGCTGGATGCGGAGGGCTATCTTTTTATCACCGGCCGCGCCAAAGATCTGATCATCCGTGGCGGTCATAACATCGACCCCGCCGTGATCGAAGAGGCGCTGATGGGCTGCGAAGGCATAGGCTTTGTTGGCGCCATCGGCCAGCCCGATGCCCATGCCGGCGAATTGCCCTGTGCCTATGTCGAACTCGCCAAAGGCGCGACCCTGACCGAAGCCGACCTGCATGCCTATGCCCGCGATCACATCCTTGAACGCGCAGCCCTGCCGAAACATATCGAGATTCTGCCCGAACTGCCCAAAACCGCTGTCGGCAAGGTGTTCAAACCCGATCTGCGTCGCATGGCCATCACCCGTATCTATAACGCCGCCCTGGCCGAGGCAGGCCTTCCCGCGCAAGTCACCGCCGTGACCGAAGACAAAAAGCGCGGCCTCTTGGCCAAGCTTACCCGCTCGGGCGCAGTCACTGACGCGCAGATCAACGCTGTCTTGGGCCAATTCGCCCAAGGCTGGGACTGGGGCGACTAAAACCGCAAAGCGCGAGCCCCGCCTTCGCGCAGAACTCCGCATGCAAATCCCCCAGCCCCGCCGCAATCCGGGGCTTCAAGTCAGGTTTTGCGGCAGCCCGTCGCAAATCTGATAATAATCGCCCTTGTCGCCAACAAAGATATGCAGATCCCGCGCCGCTGGGTCCCAGAACAATGACGATCCGCAGTGCCCACAATGCCCCCCGCCGCACCTGGGCTGAAGATCCATACCAGCGCAGCGCCTCCGCGCTATGCAGCTGCAAATCTGCCTTCTTGACCTCGGTCGAGGCAAAATAATGCCCCGAGGTTTTTCGGCACATGCCACAATGACAGGCATTCGGCGCCGCCACGCCCGCCGCCACTGAAAACCGTACCGCGCCACAAAAACAGCTACCGTGATGCATCTTGCCTTGCCAAAACAAAAAGCCGCACTTTCATCTTGGCACAAATATCCCAGGGGGGAAGCGCCAAAGGCGCGGGGGGTGTGAACCCCCAATCGCTCCACCTGCGCCGCGATCACGCAGATGTTTCATCCCTGACAGGCTTTGTTATTTGACCGAAAAGACAAAGGATGGGACGCTTTTCCTAATCAAGAAAGGACGCCCGCTATGGATATGATCTATCTCGCCTTGGCCGCAGCTGTCTTTCTCAGCAACGCCCTGGTTGCTGTGGCCTTTGCCAAAGGTGGCGACCCGCGCTAACGTCGGGTGCAACCACCGCTTTTGTCGGATCAAGCAGTCAAAGCCCGTCCAGGCATGTGGCGATCAGTGCAGAATTTTCCTGCTCAAGCCCGTCAATGACATTAAAGTGGTGCAGGCCTGGGTCGACGGTCCAAGCGCATTCCCAGTTTTCCGAAAGGCTGCGGGCCTGCCACAGAAAGGCCGGGCGTTCACTGCCGCCAACCCAGACATGCGCATCGCAGACGCGCGGGTGATGCGCTGGGCTTTCCGCAAGGGCTTCTTCTGGGTCAAGCCAGAGGGTTTGGTTCATCTCGGTTTGCAGCAAAGGTTCCAGATCGGCGAGGGGCGAGATCGGGACCACACGGGCGGTGCGGGGGTGGTGGTGATCAGCGCAGCCCATGCGCGCCGCCAGATGGCCGCCCGCCGAATGGCCGGTGATCACCAAGGGCCCTGCGACTTCGCCGGCAGCCACGGCGATGGCATTGGCGATTTCGGCGCTGATGTCGCGAATGCGCGCCTGCGGTGCCAACGTGTAAGACGGCATGGCGCAGGCCCAGCCGCGCGCCAGCGCCCCTGCCGCCAGATGCGACCAGCTTTCCCGCCCCATTGCCAGCCAATAGCCGCCGTGCACAAAGACCAAAAGGCCGCGCGGGGGCGTTTGCGGTAAGAACAGATCCAAGGCTTGGCGTGGTTCTGGGCCGTAAGGCAGGCCCAGCCGCGCGGATTTTCCCAGGCTTTGGCGAAAATTGGCGGCCTTGCGCGCCCAAAGATCCGGCAGCGCGTCAGAGCCCGGAATAAAGGCGCCATTGGCGTATTCGCGGTCCATATCCATCGCCATCTCTCCAGATTTTATCATAGTTTAAGTCCAGTCGCCCTTGGGGAACTGGACTTTCAGCCTCTCAGGATGCATTGCAGAGTCAACCGCGAAATGGGAGATCCAAATGCTCGATTCCGTCACCGATCTGCGTTCCATGTTGAAAGATCCTGCGCTGTTGCCGAACAAGGCATATATCGCGGGCGAATGGGTCGAGGCCGCCGATGGCGCGACCTTTGCCGTCACAAACCCCGCGCGGGGTGATGTGATCGCGCATGTGCCCGATCTGACCCGTGCCGATGCCGCCCGCGCCATTGCCGCCGCAGATGTGGCGCGCCGCGACTGGGCTGCGCGCACCGGCAAAGAACGCGCGCAGGTGATGCGCAAGTGGTTTGATCTGTGCATGGCCGCCCAAGACGATCTTGCCGCCATTCTGACCGCCGAGATGGGCAAGCCTTTGGCAGAGGCCAAGGGCGAGATCGCCTATGGGTCGGCGTATCTGGAATGGTTTGGCGAAGAGGCCAAGCGCACCTATGGCGAGATCATTCCCGGCCACTTGCGCGACAAGCGGATTTCGGTGCTTAAGCAGCCGATCGGGGTTTGCGCCTCGATCACACCTTGGAACTTTCCAAATGCGATGATCGCCCGCAAGGTCGCCCCCGCCTTGGCAGCAGGCTGCGGCTTTGTGGCCCGCCCTGCGGCCGAAACGCCGCTGTCGGCGATTGCGCTGGCGGTTCTGGCCGAGCGCGCGGGCGTACCTGCGGGTGTGTTTTCGGTCATCACCTCAAGCCGCGCATCAGAGATTGGCAAAGAGTTCTGCGAGAACAAGGCCATTCGCAAGCTGACCTTCACCGGATCCACCGAGGTGGGGCGGATTTTGCTGCGCCAAGCCGCTGATCAGGTGCTGAAATGCAGCATGGAGCTGGGCGGCAATGCACCCTTTATCGTCTTTGATGACGCCGATCTGGATGCAGCCGTCGAAGGCGCGATGGTGTCGAAATTCCGCAACAATGGTCAGACCTGCGTTTGTGCCAACCGCATCTATGTGCAGGCCGGCGTCTATGATGCCTTTGCGGAAAAGCTGGCCTTGGCGGTGAAAAAGCTGTCGATTGGCGATGGCTTGGTTGCGGGCACCACGACGGGGCCGCTGATCAACCAAGACGCGGTTGAAAAGGTGGAAGAGCATATCGCCGATGTTTTGGCGGGGGGCGGCAAGATCGTCACTGGCGGCAAGCGTCACGCTTTGGGCGGCACCTTCTTCGAGCCAACCGTGGTGACGGGTGTGACCCCTGACATGATGGTGGCCAATGAAGAAACCTTTGGCCCGCTTGCGCCCTTGTTCAAGTTCGATACCGAAGCAGAGGTGATCGCGCGCGCCAATGACACGATCTTTGGCTTGGCGTCTTATTTCTACGCCCGCGACATCGGTCGAATCACCCGTGTGCAAGAGCAGCTGGAATACGGCATGGTCGGGGTGAACACCGGCCTGATCTCGAACGAGATGGCGCCTTTTGGCGGCGTCAAGCAATCGGGTCTGGGCCGCGAGGGCAGCCACCACGGCATCGACGACTATATGGAACTGAAATACGTCTGCCTGTCGATCTAAGATCGGCAAAGCGGCAAGGCATGAAAACGGCGGGGGAAACCCTGCCGTTTTTTATTATCAAAATAACTCAGGTGCTTAGGTCTTTGTTATCGCATAGCAGCCGCGCGATTTTGCCTAGCGTGGGGCTTTGGCGCTTTATCGGGTCATTCGCCAAGGGCAGTGCTCGCCTTTGGCCCAACCCCGAAAGGATGCGTCATGTTGCTAGGTTTCACCCCCAAATCTGTTTCCCTCAAGCAGGCCGTTGTGGCCGCTGTCACTGCACTTGCCATCGCCGTTCCGGCTGCCCCTGCCTTGGCTTGGGGCCAGCGTGAACGCGATACGCTGACGGGGGTCGCAGGCGCGCTGTTGATCGAAAACGTGATCCGCAACAGCCGTCATACCCAAGCCCAAGCCCAAGCCGTGCAGCCGCAGTATGTGCCACAGCCGCAGCCGCGCTATGTCGAACCGCAATATCAACCGCGCCGTCGTCACTATGAGCAACGCGTTGTGGTTGCGCCTTCGATCTATGCCACACCTGCTGCTGATGCGTTTAAAAGCTATTCTTGGGCAGAGCGGCGGATGATCCAGCGCCGCCTTGCCGTCTTTGGTTACTACGACGGCGGGGTTGATGGTTCGTTCGGGCCGGGCACCTATTCGGCGATCACCGCCTATGCCAATGCACAAGGTCAGGGCCGCGCGCTGCGCGCCACCAATACCGCCTATGCGGTTTATGATGGGCTGATTTACTAAGCGCCGACATGCAACAGGCCTGAGATTGCCTCAGGCCTGTTGGTTCTGCGATCGGTCGGGCGCTTAGGCTTCGATGGCTGCCATGGTTGAACTGACGCCGCGGCCAATCTCGATCCGGCGCGGTTTCAGCGCCTCGGGGGTTTCGCGCAGCAAATCAATGTGCAGCATGCCGTGTTCGTGCACGGCCCCGGTGACCCGCACATGATCTGCCAGCGCAAAGCGACGGTCAAAGGCGCGGGTGGCAATGCCACGGTGCAGATAGGTCTTGGCGCTGTCTTCCGCATCTTTGCGGGCGGTGATGTGAACGGCGCTGTCCTTGACCTCGACCGACAGCTCATCGGCCGAAAAGCCTGCGACGGCGATCGAAATCCGGTAGGCATCCTCGGCGGTTTTTTCGATGTTATAGGGCGGGTAGCTGGGCTGCGCCACATCGGCGGTCAGCGCGCGATCCATCAGATCGGCAATGCGGTCAAAGCCAACGGTGGCGCGGTAAAGTGGGGCAAAATCCAAAGTACGCATATCATCCTCTTACAAGCGATGTCGCGCAGGGGCTGCCTGCGCGGCGGTGAGGCCTTCCCGAAGGGGCAAGGCGGAAAACGCCCTGGGCCCATGATTGGCATCCCAAGACTTTCCTGATCTGGGAAGCCAAAGCGCAGGTTTCAAGCCCCCGCGGGCGCTAGGGTTTTAAGAACTTTGCGCCATTCGCTTTGCCGCCCGAGAGGATGGTTATGTGTTTGCCTGCCGCGATTACCGGGGCCTCGGCCTCTGCCAATGCGGCGCGCACAACCTGAAGCGGGGTCTGCAAAACTGCCCCTAGTGCCACTTTTTCGCCCTTCGCCTCGGCCTTGGCTGAAATCACCGACACGATCACCGGCACCCCGTTTTGCATCGCGAAAACCGGAGCACCCGAAGAGCCAAAGTCGATATCGCAAGACATCACCAAAACCGTCAGCGAGGCATCAATCACATGGCAGCGCTGTTGCAGCGAAAGCGCTTCGGCGCGGTCTTCGGCATAAGAGACCACGCCGACTTCGGCGCCAATGCCTGTCGTCTCGGCGGTATCAAACGGCGTTATCGAGGGTTGGCGAATCGGCTGATCCAATTGAATCAGCGCAATATCGACGCCAACGCGGTCCACGTCTGTTGTGCTGGCGTGGCGATACTCGGGATGGGCGACAGCGATGGCTGCATGGCGATAGGCCTCGGCGCGGCCATTGCGCAGCCCTGCCAAGAACTGAATCTCGCGCGCCGCGATCTTTTCGCCGCTGGTTTTGTCATAAAGGCAATGCGCCGCCGTCAGCACCAGATCAGGCGCAATCAGCGCGCCCGAGCAAAAGCCATGCCCGCCAAGATCAAGCCTGCCGACCGCATTCCAACCTTTTGACGCATCCGCCGTTTGCAGACTGACCAAAGGCGCTTCACGCGCGCCTGCCATTGTAGCAAAGCCCTGCACCAGCAGGCAAACCATTGGGCCAAGTCGCATCCTACCTCCCTGCGCTGGCCGAAAACTATGCGGTGACTAAGGCTGTTTTAAGGCATCCAAGCTGCGCGGGCGTGGTCCGCCGGTGGCCCAATCCAACAGCTCGACCGTATGCACCACCGGCACGCCGGTGGCCGATCCGATCTGCATCATACAGCCGATATTGCCCGCCGAGATGATATCGGGCTTCTTGGCTTCCAGCGTTTGCACCTTGCGCGCCTTCAATTGCGCCGAAATCTCGGGCTGCAGCAGGTTATAGGTGCCCGCCGATCCGCAACACAGATGGCTGTCGGCAGGTTCCACCACGGTGAATCCCACCCGTTTCAGCAAATCCTTCGGCGCGGTTTTGATCTGCTGGCCATGCTGCAGGCTGCAAGCGGCATGATAGGCCACCCGCAAGCCCTTTGGCGCGCCCTCGGGCAGCCCCAGTTTCACCAACAGCTCCGAGATATCCATCGTCAGCGCCGAAACCGCCGCCGCGTCGTCCGAGCCGATCATATGGCCGTAATCCTTCACCGTTGTGCCGCAGCCCGAGGTGTTGATCACAATCGCATCCAGACCCGCACCACGCTTTTCGGCCATAAAGGCCGCGATATTGCCTTGGGCCGAGGCATGGCTTTCCGCCTCGCGCCCCATGTGATGGGTCAGCGCCCCGCAGCAGCCCATGCCCTGCGGCACCACCACCTCGCAGCCAAGCCGCCGCAGCAGCCGGATGGTGGCATCATTGATATCGGTATTCAGCGCCTTTTGTGCACAGCCCGTCATCAAGGCCACCCGCATCCGCTGCGGCGCGGTCGGGGCAAAGCTTTGCGGATCATCATTGCGGCTGACCGGCGGAATGGTCTTGGGGGCCATCGCCAGCATCGCCCGCAGCCGCGCATCCGGGATCAGCCCGGCAAAGGGTCGCCCCAGTTTGGCTGCAAACAAGGCCAGCCGAAATCGCGTCGGATGCGGGATCACCTTGGCCAAAACCCAACGCAGGACCCGGTCCGATAAGGGCCGCTTGTAGGTCTTTTCGACATAGGCACGCGCCTGATCAATCAGATGCATGTAATCGACGCCACTGGGGCAGGTGGTGGTGCAGGCAAGGCAGGACAGGCAGCGGTCAATATGCTTGACGGTCTTTTCGTCAGCCGGCCGCCCGGTTTCCAGCATTTCCTTGATCAGATAGATCCGGCCGCGCGGGCTGTCCAACTCGTCGCCCAAGACCTGATAAGTGGGGCAGGTCGCGGTGCAAAAGCCGCAATGCACGCAAGAGCGCAAAATGCTATTGGCCTCGGCCAAGGCGGGGTCTTGCAATTGCTCGGCAGTGAAATTGGTTTGCATCAGCCCATGATCCCTTGGTTGAAAACCCCGCGTGGGTCAAATTGCGCCCGCAAGGCGCGGCTTAGGGCGGCGATCCCTGCGGCCTCGGGCTGAAAGCTTGGCGTGCTCTGGCCCGCCAGGCTGCGCACCAAAGTGGCACTGCCCAACCCCGCTACAGCCGCACGCACCGGCGCGCAGCCCGCCGGATCCAACAGCCAGATCAAACCGCCGCCCCAATCGCAAATCGCCTCCAAGCCCAAAGTGGCAATGATCCCCGCGGCCTCGGTGGGCTTTACCGCCAGCCGCCAAACCGCACCATCGCGGGCGGCAAAAGGTGTGACATCGCGCACCGCTGCCCAATCGCCCGCCGCTTCCTGCCAATCGCCCAACAGCCCGCGCAACTGGGCGGCACGATAGGCCACAGACCCCGCCATCCCCTCAATCCGGATCATCGCGCGCCCCGCCATCCAGGCCGCCCCCGAGATGTCATAGGGCGAACCCAGCGCCTTGCGCAAATCGGCCAAACCCTCGGCAACTTCGCATTCCGCCACCAGCGTCAGCTGCGCCTCAGGCACCGCTTGCACCTTGAACGCTAACTCGCTGATCACGCCCAGGCTGCCATGGCTGCCCGCCATCAGCTTGACTAGATCATAGCCGGTGACGTTTTTCATCACCCGCCCGCCATTCTTGATGATCTGCCCCGCGCCATCGACAAAACGCACCCCCAAAAGCGCATCGCGACAAGCACCCACCTGCAACCGCCGCGGCCCCGAGGCATTCACCGCCACCACGCCGCCAAGGGTCGATGCCCCCTCGCGCCGCAACAACCCCCGCATATCAGGCACTTCAAAGGCCAAGCGCTGCCGTTCGCCCGCCAGCACTGCCTCGATCTCGGCCAAAGGCGTCCCCGCCCGCGCCACAAGCGTCAAAGCCCCGGGTTCATAAAGCTCAACCCCGCTCAGTCCCGAGGTCTGCAAAACCTCGCCAACCGCCGCGCCAATCGTCCGGGTGCCGCCGCCCTGCACAACCAAGGCCTTCGACCCAAGGATCGCTTCGCTCAACTCCGCTTCCGTCGCAGGGCGCATCGGCAACCCCTTTCATCTGTCTAAAAATATCCTCGGGGTCCGGGGCAGACAGCCCCGGGGTCTCATCCAGCGCGCCGGCTTGCAGTGACATCCAACGGAAACACCTTGGCCGGATTCAACAGCCACTTGGGGTCAAACACATCCTTGACCCGCAGCTGCGCTTCCAGATCTTGCGGCGCAAATTGCACCTTCATCAGATCGCGCTTCTCGATGCCCACGCCGTGCTCGCCGGTCAAACAACCGCCCACCTCGACACAAAGCTTCAAGACCTCGGCGCCAAAAGCCTCGCAAAGCTCCAGATCACCGGGCTTATTCGCATTATACAATATCAGCGGGTGCATATTGCCGTCGCCAGCATGAAACACATTGCCCACATCCAGACCAAATTGCACACTCATCTCGCCAATCCGGCGCAGCACATAGGGTAGCGAGGTCACCGGAATTGTGCCATCCAGACACATATAGTCATTGATCTGCCCCATCGCGCCAAAGGCAGATTTTCGGCCCAGCCAGATCCGCTTGGCCTGATCTTCGTCTTCGGCCTCGCGGAATTCCACTGGGTTATGGGTCAGAGCGATGGTCTTGATCCGTGCCAATTGCTCGGCAATCTCGGCCTGCGATCCCTCGACCTCGATGATCAACAGCGCCTCGCAATCAGGGTATCCGGCCTTGGCAAAGGCTTCGGTGGCGCGGATGCAGGGGCGGTCCATGAATTCAATCGCCACCGGCAGAATGCCGGCTTTGATGATGTCAGACACACAAGCCCCCGCCACTTCGTTGCTGTCAAAGCCCACCAAGACCGGCCGCGCGCCTTCGGGTTTCGGCAAGATCCGCAGCGTCGCCTCTGTCACCACGCCCAGTTGCCCCTCAGAGCCACATACCACGCCCAACAGATCCAGTCCGCCCGCATCCATCCAGGGCCCGCCCAGCTCGACCACCTCGCCGGTCATCAGAACCATCTTCACCCCCAACAGATTGTTGGTGGTCACCCCATATTTCAAACAATGCGCCCCGCCCGAATTCATCGCGATATTGCCGGCGATGGCGCAGGCCAATTGGCTGGAAGGATCGGGTGCATAAAAGAACCCATCGCTTTCAACCGCCCCTGTCACCGACAGATTGGTGCGCCCCGATTGCACGCGGATAAAGCGGTTGTCATAGTCGGTTTCCAGCACGCCGTTCATCCGACCCACGCCCAGGATCACGCAATCCGCCGTCGGCAACGCGCCGCCTGCCAAACTGGTGCCCGAGCCGCGCGGCACCACTGGCACGCCTTCTTCGTGGCAAATCCGCAAGACCGCTGCCACCTCTTCGGTCGATCGCGGCAAGACCGCCGCCAGCGGCGCGCAGCGATAGGCGCTCAGCGCGTCGCATTCATAGGCGCGCGTCTCGGCCGGATCGGTGATCAGCGCATCGGCGGGCAAAACTGCTGCCAGCCGCGTATAAATCGCAGCCTTACGCGCCAGAATTGCGGCGTTTGGAATGGGCATCTGCATGGCGGCCTCCTCTTTGGTAAGAAAATATAACCAATTTCAGCAATCAAGCAAGACATTCTTCCTCTTACCCTGATCGCGCCTAAGCTTTAGACTAAGGGTATGGAACATATGTCGATGCTTTTGGGTTTTGGAGCCTTGGATCAGATCGCTTTGGCGGTTGTTGTGGTGACATGGTTGGTGATCGGTTGGTTTATCGAGCATCCGCCCGCCAGCAGGCCTTCGGTCAGCTTGTTGATGCAGGCCTATCGGCGCGAATGGATGCAGCAGTTTCTAACCCGGCAGCCTCGGATTTTTGACGCTTCGATGATCGACAGTCTGCGACAAAGCACGGCATTTTTCGCTTCGGCTTCGATGATCGCGATTGGGGGCGCGATTGCGATGATCGGCAATCCGGCAGCCGTGCGGGGGGTGGCGGCAGATTTGACGCTGTCTACCGAAAGCCTTGCGGTCGAATTGCGGGTGCTGTTGGTGGTGGGGTTTTTGGCCAATGCGCTGTTAAAGTTCATCTGGTCGCATCGACTGTTTGGCTATTGCTCGATCATGATGGCGGCGGTGCCAAATGATCCCGCAGATCCGATGGCTGCTCCGCGTGCCGCGCAAGCGGCCGAGCTGAACATCACCGCCGCCAAAAGCTTTAACCGCGGCCTGCGCTCGATCTATTTTGCTTTGGGATCCTTGGCTTGGCTTTTGGGCGGCTATGCCTTGATCGCAGCGTCCTTGTTGACGGCGGCGGTGTTGTTTCGCCGCGAATTTGCCTCGACATCGCGGCAGATCATGCTGCAGTCCGCCTAAAGCCGCGCCCCTCGCGCAGCCAGGCCAGCAGCGACAACAGCGCCACCAATAACAGCATCAGCCAGCTTGGCAGCAGCGGGCTGACCTTAAGATCTTGGGTCACATAGGCGGCGCGCGGGGTCAGCCCGATCCAGCCGCGCCCTGCGGCGGGGCGGCCTTCGCGCACCATGCGCAGGCTGGGCAGACCGTCTTGCAGCCGCAACAGACCACCTTGCAGGGGAGCCACAGCTGGGGCCAACAGATCCGCAGTGGCCAAGGTTTGCTCGAATTCCTTGGGGGCTGCAGGCCCGACCGCAACCACCCGCACCAGATCGCCTTGTTGCAGCCGGTAAAGCCCCAGCTCGGGGGCCTGCCAAGTCAGCACAAAGCTGCCTGCGCTGGTTTGCGCCATCGGCAGGCTGATCTTTGCGCCACTGGGGGCGGTGATCGCCAGATCGTCCATAGGCTTGTCGGAAATCGAGTGGCGCGTGATGGTCAGCACATCGCCCTTGGCCGTGGCGGTCAGCGATTCTTCTTCCAGTTCGGGTTCTTTCAGCATCCAATGCGCCAGCCTGCGCAGCAGTTCCAGCTGTGGCCCGCCGCCTTCAAAGCCCCGCCCCCACAGCCAGGCTTGATCCGAGGCCAGCACCGCAATGCGGCCCTGGCCGACGCGGTCAAGGATCAACAGCGGCTTATCTTCTGCCCCCGACATCACCACTTGTCCGCGCAGCGGGATCACCTCGGTCTGGCGAAACCAGCGGCCCCAGCCGTCTTTGGGGGCCAGCGCCTCTAGGCCCTGGGTGACAGGATGACGCTTGCCAAGCTCGGTCAGTTTTGGGCGAAAGCCCTGTTCGATCACCTTGGCGGTGGGTTCTGCAGGCAAAATCTCGGCCAAAGGCGAGCGCCAAAGGCTATCGACCGCGCCATATTCCGGCCCCGCCGCCACCAGCACAGTGCCGCCGGTTTTAACATAATCGACAACATTTTGCAGATATTGCATCGGAAGAATGCCGCGCATCGAATAGCGGTCAAAGATGATCAGATCAAAATCCTTGATCTTTTCCACAAACAGCTCGCGGGTGGGAAAGGCGATCAGCGACAGCTCGTCGGTCGGCACGCCGTCTTGTTTTTCGGGTGGGCGCAGGATGGTGAAATGCACCAGATCGACCGACGGATCCGATTTCAGCAGGTTGCGCCAGACCCGCTCGCCGGTATGCGGCTCGCCCGAAACCAGCAGCACCCGCAGGCGGTCGCGCACGCCGTTGATCTGCACCACAGCCGCATTGTTGCGGTCAGTCAGCTCGCCTGCTTGGGCGGCCACCGAAAACTGCAACACGTTCATTCCCGCATGTGGCAGCCGCAACGGCAGCTCCAGATCGGTATTGGTTGCGATGGTGAATTCCAGCGGCGCTTGATCGTCGAGGCTGATTTTCAGCACGACCTGACGGCCCAAGGCGGCAGGCACAGCGCCTTCGTCCTGCACCCGCAGCTTAAGCGTGACATCCTCGCCCATGATGGCAAAGGCGGGGGCTTCGGAGATGATCAGACGGCGGTCCCAATCGGCAGTCGTCCCTGTCAGCAGCACATGCAGCGGCGCAGGCAGCGCGGGGGTCAGGCCAAGGTCGTGGACTTGGCCGTCGGTGACAAGGATCGCGCCAGAGATGCGGGCGCGGGGCTCTTCGGCAATCGCTTGCGCCAAGGCGGTCATCGCCAAAGTGCCCGCATTATCCGCCCCATCGCCAAAACGGATCACCCGCAAGTCGGTATTGCCCAGGGCTGCAACCTGCGCCGAAATCCGCGCTACGGCCTCGGCGCTTTGCGCGGGCCTTGCGGCAAGACCTTGGCTTGAGCTTTCATCCACCAGCAAAAGCACGATGTCGTTCAAAGGCTTGCGATCTTCGATCTGGAGCGAGGGATTGGCCAGCCCCAGCGCCAGCACCGCAAACCCCAGCGCGCGAAACGGCCAGCCGCGCAGGCCCTTCCACAGCGCAAATCCCAGCAGGGCAATGGCAAGCGCCAGCAGGCCCCAGATCAGCCGCAGATCAACAAGCGGCGCGAACACCAGGCTTTCGGTCATTGGCCAAGCCTTTCCAACAGCGCAGGCACATGCACCTGATCGGATTTATAATTGCCGGTCAGCACATGCATGATCAAATTGATGCCAAAGCGAAAGGCGATTTCGCGTTGCCGTTCGCCCGCATAACCGCGCCCAACCGGAAACTGCGGCACACCGTTTTCATCCACCGCCCAAGCCGCCGCCCAATCGCCGCCGCCAATGATGACGGGTGTGACGCCATCGTTCAAATTGCGAAACGGCATGCCATCGGTCTGTTCGGCCCCTGGGGGGGCTGCCTCGACCCAAAGCGGGCTGCCGGCATAGCGGCCGGGAAAGTCTTGCAGCAGATAAAAGCTGCGGGTCAACACATGGTCTTGCGGGATCGGTTCCAGCGGCGGAATATCCAAGCCCGAGGCGATCAGTTGCAGCATCTGGCCTTCGGGCGTGCTGCCGCCAAGGCCCGAAAGATCACCATCGCGGGTGTCAAACAGGATCATGCCGCCGCTGCGCAGAAATTTATTAAGCTTTGAATAGGCGGTCAGCGAGGGCAGAGCCTGTCCCGTAGTCATTGGCCAATACAGAAAGGGAAAGACCTCTAGGTCGTCGCGCTCTAGGTCAACCGCCATCGGGGCTTCGGGCTCGATGCTGGTGCGGCCCCAAAGCTGGTCGCCCAAGCCCATCAGCCCCGCCGCCGAGATGGCGTCTTGGCCCACATCGCCAGTTTGCACATAGGCCAGCACCACGCCCCGCGTCGCCTCGATCGCTCGGGCGTCGGCGGCCGCATCGGCGCGGGCCTGCGGCGGGCTGGCCAGCATTGCCAACGCAATCACTGTCGCGCGCCCTGCCAACCCCAGCCTCCCCGAAACCCAAAGTGCCGCCAGCACATCCAGCGCCAGAAACAGCATCGCTGCAGTCAAAAGCGCGCCTTTCAAGGCCTGGGGTGTCGCCTGCTCGATGCCTTCGACCACGGTGCCTGCAGGCCAGGTGGCGGCGGTGATCTGGGTCTGCGCGCCAATCACATTCAGCGCCACTTTGCGCGCGCCGCCGGCATATAGTCCGGGCGGCAGCGCGGCACTGGGGCCGTTTTGCAGCGCGCGGGCCAGATCGGCCCCTGCGACCCCCGCCACGGCTGCGGCAGGGCCGTCTTGGCCAAAACCATCCAGCACGCGGTCGGGCACCCATGTTTGTCCTGCCAGATCTTGCGCCACCGGCGCCGCCGCGCGGATCGACACCGCAAGCCGTTCCAACATCTGCACAAACAACCCCGACAGTGGCAGGTTCGACCATTCGGCATTGGCGGTCACATGCACCAAGACCACGCTGCCCGCGCCGATTGCCTTGCGGGTGACAAGCGGGGTGCCATCGGCCAGTGCCGCAATGGTGCGCGCACTCAGATCAGGGTCGGGCTGGGCCAAGACCTGCTGGCTGACCGTCACATCAGCGGGCAGGGGCAGGCCGTGAAAGGGGCTGTCTTCGGCAAAGGCGGCCAGCGTTTTCGGCTCGCCCCAACTCATTGCGCCGCCAACCTGTTGGCCGCCTTGGCGCAGGCGCACCGGCATCAGCGGGTCTTCGCTGGCGCGCGACAGATCCGACGCCGCAAGCCTTGGTCCGGCAAAGCGCAGCAACAGCCCGCCCTTATCGGCCCAAGCCAGCAGCGCCTCGGTCTCGGCAGGGCTGATCTGGGCGACATCGGCCAGCACGATCACATCGGGGTTGGCGGCAATCACATCGCCCAGACCGCCTTCGATCAGATCGGCCACAGGTGTCAGCGCTTGGCGCAGATAAAAGGTGGGTTGCAGCAGTTGCAGCCCCTCGCGGTCGGCCGATGCCGCAATCAGCGCGATCTTGCGCCGCTTTAAACTGTCATCGGTCAGCGAAACCGCCCCCGCCGTGCGCTGGCCCAAAAGCGAGAATCGCGTGATGCGGTTGCGCAGCTCGGGTGGCAGGGTCAGCGTGGTTTGCGCCTCACTCGCGCCTGCGGCAAAGCTAAGGCTGGCCCGCGCCAGCTCGCGGTCGATGCCCGCAGGGTCAGGGCCGCGCGCGGTGATATCAAGCGTGGTTTCCGCAACGGCAGGACTGCGCATGGCGCTGAGTGCGATCGCGCCGCTGTCAAATCCCGCGGGGCGCAGCGCAAAGATCGGGCGGGGCGAGACAAAGACCGTCAGCGCGCCCTTGGCCGATAGCGCCGCCGCCAGTGCCGCGCGGTCTGGATGCGCCAGACCGTCGCTAAGCCAATAGCTGTCAAAGCCCTGCGCGGGCAACAGCGCGGCCCAAGCCTGCATCTGATCAGGCGCATAGGCCCGCGGGGTCATCGCGGCCAAGCGGCCTGTCCAGCTGTCGGCGGGTTGAAAGTCGATTTGCTGCGGCGCATCGGTCAGTTGCACAAGGGCGGTGGGGCGGCCCAGACGGCCTGCCTCGGCCAGCAAACCTTGGGCCTTTTCCATCTGTCGCGGCCAGTCGCGGGCATCGGCCCAGCCGCCATCAACCACAATCAGCACAGGCCCCGAGCCCTGCGCGCGGCTGGCGGGGTTCAGCACAGGCCCCGCAAAACCGATGATCGCCGCAGCCACCGCCAAGGCGCGCAGCAGCAAAAGCCACCACGGGGTTTTATCGGCCTGCACGTCCTGATCGGCCAGACCCAACATCAGGGCGACGGCAGGAAAGCGGCGGCGGATCGGCGCGGGCGGAATTGCACGCAGCAAAAGCCACAGGATCGGCAGTGCCAGCAGGCCCCACAAAAGTGCTGGAAAGGCAAAACCAATGGCGGGGATCATGCCCGAGCCTCCAGGGCGCGATAGGTCCAAAGCAACGCCGCTTGCGCTGGCGCGCCGGTATAGTGGCAGTGATAATGCCAGCCTGTCGCCGCCGCCAAACGGGTCAGCGCATCCTTGCGTTCGGCCAGCCGCACCAGATAGCGCGCGCGCAGATCGCCCGCGCTTTGGGTTTCATGCCGCAGCGCGCCCTGCATCGATTCGAAAATCGTGCGGCCCTGAAAGGGGAAGTCTTCTTCGGCGGGATCAAGCACTTGCAGCAGCACGCCTCGAATGCCGCGATCTGCGGCAGTGATCATCGCCTGTTCCGTCACATCCAGATTGCCCAGAAAATCCGACAAGAACACCGCGCGACTATGGGCCGCCATGCCTGTGACATCGGCCGCACCATAGTCTTGGCTGTCTTCGGTCTGCAAGCCATCCAGCAAGGCCATCATCTGTGCGCGTCCGGGCTTTGGCATCATGCCAGACAGCCCCACCCTTTCGCCGCCGCGCAGCAGCAGCACCGCAAGCGCAAGCCCAATCACGCGCGCGCGGTCCGCTTTGGTGCCGCGCGCCGGGTCACCGCTAAAGCGCATCGCATTGGCGCTGTCGATCCACAGGCTGACCGATTGCGCCACCTGCCATTCGCGTTCGCGCACAAAATGCGCGTCAGACCGGGCTGAACGTCGCCAATCAATCGCGCGCGCCGGATCACCGGCATGGGCGGGGCGGTATTGCCAAAACTCATCGCCCTGACCCGCGCGCCGTCTGCCATGCTCGCCCAGCATCAAGGTGGCGGCCAAATGCTCGGCCTCTGCCAGCAGGGCAGGCAGAGATTGGCCAAGCGTTTCGGCCTGCGCGCGAAGGCTGGCGGCCTGGTTCACGCGGCAGCCTCAAGTCGCAGTGTGCGCGCCACCGTGCGATCAATCACGCCTGCAAGCGTTTCGCCCCTTGCGCGGGCGGCAAAAGACAGCGCCATGCGGTGTTCCAGCACCGGATGCGCCATCGCCGCGACATCGGCAATCGACGGCACCAGCCGCCCGTCCAGCAAGGCCCGCGCCCGCACCGTCAGCATCAGCGCTTGCGCCGCACGCGGTCCCGGCCCCCAAGCCAGAGTGCCGGCCAGATCGGCAGCTTCGGGCTCGGCAGGGCGGCAGGCGCGCACCAGATCCAAGATCGCCTCGACCACGGCCTCGCCTACGGGCATGCGGCGCAGCAGGGCTTGGGCGGCGATCAGATCCTCGGCGCTAAACACCTGATGGGCTGCGGCCTGATTGGCGCCCGTGGTGGCAAGCAAGATGTCGCGCTCATGCGCGCGGGTGGGGTAGGCCACATTCACTTGCAGCAAAAAGCGGTCAAGCTGGGCTTCGGGCAGCGGATAGGTGCCTTCTTGTTCAATCGGGTTTTGCGTTGCCAAAACGTGGAACGGGCGGCCAAGTGGGCGCTGTTGGCCTGCAATCGTCACCTCGCGTTCTTGCATTGCCTGCAACAGTGCCGATTGCGTGCGCGGCGAGGCGCGGTTGATCTCATCTGCCATCAGCAATTGGCAAAACACCGGACCTTGCAAAAACCGAAAGGCGCGGCTGCCATCTGCGGCGGTTTCCAGCACTTCGGACCCCAGAATATCGGCAGGCATCAGATCGGGGGTGAACTGAATGCGATTGCCCTGCAGCCCCATCACCGTGGACAGCGTCTCGACCAGCAGCGTCTTGCCCAAACCGGGCAGGCCCACCAACAAAGCATGCCCGCCACAAAGCATTGCCGCCAAGACCTGATCGACCACGCGGTCTTGGCCGATAAACTTTTGGTTGATAGAGGCCTTTGCCGCGCCCAAACGCGCGCCAAGCGCTTCAATCTCGGCGACAAGTTGGGTAGGATCAGCCATGACATTCCTCCGGAAGTGGGTATATGCTTCTATATGAGCCAATCTAGGCCTTGGGCACAAATGACAAACAGCAAAACGGCACAAATGATTGTGAAACCCTTGGCCGAAGGGCTTGAAGCGGTGCGCGCCGCCGCCAAAAAGGGCTTGCCGCCAGTGCATTTGTGGCATCCGCCGTTTTGCGGCGACATTGATATGCGCATTGCGCGCGATGGCACATGGTATCACGAAGGCTCGCCGATTGGGCGGATGCCTTTGGTTAAGCTGTTCTCTTCGATTCTGCGGTTGGAGGAGGGCAAGTATTTCCTTGTCACCCCGGTGGAAAAGGTTGGCATCGTGGTGGATGACGCCCCCTTGCTGGCGATTGACTTCGAGGTTGAAGGCGCAGGTGCTGCGCAGGTCTTGCGGTTTTTCACCAAGACCGACGACGAGGTGGTGGCCAATGCCGAAAACCCGATCCGGGTGACGCGCAACGCAGCCACTGGCGAGCCTGCGCCCTATGTGCACGTGCGCGCTGGGCTCGAGGCGCTGATTGACCGCAAATCCTTTTACCGCTTGGTTGATCTGGGAGTGCATCATGCGGTGGCGGGGCAAGATTGGTTTGGTTTATGGTCGGGGGGGAGTTTCTTTCCGATCATTCCTTCGCTAGAACTCGCCTGATGTTGAAATATTGTGCCAATTTGACCATGCTTTTTACCGAGGTCGCAACGCTGGATCGCGCAGGCCTTGCCGCGCAAGCTGGCTTTGATGGCGCAGAGGTTTTGTTTCCCTATGAACATACAGCCGCCGAATGGGAGGCTGCGTTAAACGGGCTGCCGCTGGCGCTGATCAACACTCCGCCCGGCAATTGGGCGGCGGGGGATCGTGGCTTTGCGGCGGTCACAGGGCAAGAGACCCGCTTTCGCGATGGATTTCTGCGGGCTGCAGCGCTGGCGACCCGGCTTGGGGCGCAGCGGGTTCATGTGATGGCCGGTGTTGCCAAAGGCCCGCAAGACGAGCAAACCTATGTCGAAAATCTGGCCTGGGCCGCCGATCAGGCCCCCGAATTGGGCTTGACCATCGAGCCGATCAACTCCGACGACATGCCGGGATATTTCCTGAATGATTTCGATCAGGCGGGACGGATAGTCGATGATCTGGCGCGGCCAAATCTGGGTATGCAGTTTGATCTGTGGCATGCCGCGCGTATTCATGGCGATGCGGCTCAAGTCTGGGCGCGCCACCGCGACCGCGTGCGCCACATTCAAATCGCAGGCTTTCCAAGTCGCAATGAACCCGGCGGTGGCGGCTTTGATCTGACCGGGCTTTGCGCCGATCTGGAAAGCCGCGACTACCAAGGCTGGATCGCCGCGGAATACCGCCCCGCGCGCGCCACCGTGCACGGCTTGGGCTGGCTCGCTGCCCTTAAAAGCCGCGCAAAGCTGATCGGCGCCTAAGGCTTCGTTGCTGAAACTTTGCCGCAGCCCCACCTCGGGCCTTGTCGCCCCACCTGTGCAGCGGTTAGACTGCGCATAAGCCAATTCAAGGAAACCACCGATGACCCGCAACGCGCCTGAAACCATCTCTGTCACCAAATGGAAAGTCGCCTGCGACGGTGGCGACGCGGCTTTGGGGCATCCTCGGGTCTGGCTGACCATTCCGGCTGACACCGGCTTTGTCGAATGCGGCTATTGTGATCGCCGCTACGAGATCGACCGCGCCCATGCGCATGACGATCACTGAAATCAGCCGAAATCTTGTCGGCTTGACAGCAGCGTAACGCAGGTTTGGCTTGTCGTCATTTGCGTTGCCTTGTCAGTAATAGGCGGCGCGAAGGCTGGCCCAGCGGCTCGGAACATGGCAAACACCTCTTAAGTAAACATGGAGGCAAGCATGAGCGAGACGTTTGGCAAAGGCAATCATCTGCATTTGATTGACGGCTCGGCCTTTATTTTTAGGGCCTATCACGCGCTGCCGCCGCTGACGCGCAAATCGGATGGCATGCCTGTGGGGGCTGTGGCGGGGTTTTGCAACCTGCTGTGGGGCGAGCTGACCGCCAGCCGCAAAGAGGTCGCCGCCACCCATATTGCGGTGATTTTCGATGCGGGATCAAAAACCTTTCGCAACGATATCTACCCTTTGTATAAGGCCAACCGCCCCGAACTGCCTGAAGATCTGCGGCCACAGTTTATCTTTACCCGCGAGGCCACCCGCGCCTTTAACGTCACCTGCATCGAGGTCGAAGGCTATGAGGCCGATGACATCATCGCAGCCCTTGCCCGTCGCGCGGTCGAGGCTGGCGGCACGGCGACGATCATTTCATCCGACAAGGATCTGATGCAGCTGGTGGGGCCGGGGGTTGATATGCTGGACCCGATGAAGAACAAGCGCATCGGGCCGGATGAGGTGTTCGAGAAATTTGGCGTGGCACCCAATCGGGTTGTCGATGTGCAGGCCTTGGCGGGCGATTCGGTGGACAATGTGCCGGGCGCGCCGGGCATCGGCATCAAGACCGCCGCCCTGCTGATTCAGGAATATGGCGATCTGGAAACGCTGCTGACGCGGGCGGGTGAAATCAAACAACCCAAACGCCGCGAGGCTTTGCAAAACAACGCCGATCTGATCCGTATCTCGCGCCGCTTGGTGGCGCTGGACGCCGATATGCCGCTCGAGGCCGATTTGGCGGCAATGGCGCTGCGCGAACCTGACCCCGAGGTGGTGCTAGGCTTTCTAAACGCGATGGAGTTTCGCACCCTGACCCGCCGCGTGGCCGAAAAGCTGAAGGTCGAGCCGCCTGCGCTGGCCGAAGGCGCTGGCATGCATGTAGCGGGCGCGCATGATGCGCCCCAGACCGCACAGGTGGCCTTTGATGTGGCCGGATACGAGCGCATCTCGACCATGGCGCAGTTGCAGGACTGGGTGGCGCGGATCAACACGCTGGGCTTTGTGGCGGTGGATACCGAAACCACGTCGCTGGACGAGATGAAGGCCGATCTGGTTGGCATCTCGCTTTCGGTCGAGGCGGGCAAGGCCTGCTACATTCCGTTGGGCCATACCTCGGGCGGCGGCGATCTGTTTGGCGCCTCGGTTCTGGTTGAAGGTCAGCTGGATCTGGCCGAGGTGCTGGCCGCTCTCAAGGGCGTGTTGGAAGACCCTGCGGTGCTGAAAATCGGCCAGAACATGAAATACGACTGGAAGATTTTCGCCAGATACGGCCTGCGGGTTGGACCCTTTGACGACACCATGTTGATGTCTTCGGCGATGCAGGCGGGGCTGAACGGCCACGGCATGGATGCTTTGTCAGAAAAATATCTGGGCCATTCGCCTATTCCGATCAAAGACTTGATCGGGTCGGGCAAATCGGCGGTGACCTTTGACAAGGTCGATATCGACACGGCGGTGCGCTATGCCGCTGAAGACGCCGATGTCACGCTGCGGCTGTGGCAGCTGTTCAAGCCGCAGCTGCACCGCGCGCAGGTCACCACGGTTTACGAAACGCTGGAGCGTCCGCTTGTCACGGTTCTGGCCGAGATGGAGATGGCAGGCGTGCAGGTTGACCGCGACACCCTTAGCCGGATGTCAAACGCCTTTGCGCAGAAAATGGCAGGGCTTGAAGCCGAGATTCAAGAGGCCGCAGGCCAGCCGTTTAACGTAGGCTCTCCCAAACAGCTGGGCGAGATCTTGTTTGACAAACTGGGCCTGCCGGGGGGCGAAAAGGGCAAAACCGGGGCTTATGCAACGGGTGCAGATATTCTGGAAGATCTGGCCACCGAACATAAGCTGCCGGGTCTGGTGCTGGATTGGCGGCAATTGGCCAAGCTGAAATCCACCTATACCGACGCGCTGCAAGACCATATCAACCGCGACACCGGCCGGGTGCACACCAGCTATTCGATCACTGGTGCTGTCACAGGTCGGCTGTCGTCAACCGATCCTAACTTGCAAAACATCCCGATCCGCACCGAAGAAGGCCGCCGCATCCGCGAGGCTTTTGTCGCCCCCAAGGGCAAGGTTCTGGTCTCGCTTGACTATAGCCAGATCGAGCTGCGGATATTGGCGCATATGGCCGATATTCCCAGCTTGCAGCAGGCGTTTAAAGACGGCATCGACATTCACGCCGCCACCGCAAGCGAGATGTTTGGCGTGCCCTTGTCCGAGATGACCTCGGAGGTGCGCAGGCGTGCCAAGGCGATCAACTTTGGCGTGATCTATGGCATTTCCGGCTTTGGTCTGGCGCGCAACCTGCGGATTCCGCGCGCCGAGGCACAGGGCTTTATCGACCGCTATTTCGAACGCTATCCCGGGATCAAGGAATATATGGCCGAAACCGTGCGCTTTGCCCAAGAGCGCGGCTTTGTGCAGACCCTGTTTGGGCGCAAGATCCACACGCCTGAAATCAACGCCAAGGGGCCAGCGGCCGGTTTCGCCAAACGCGCTGCGATCAATGCGCCTATTCAGGGCACTGCGGCCGATGTCATCCGCCGCGCGATGATCCAGATGCCAAAGGCGATTGCGGGTCTGCCCGCGACCATGCTGTTGCAGGTGCATGACGAATTGCTGTTCGAGGTCGAGACCGAGGCGGCAGAGGCGCTGATCGCGACGGCCAAGCGGGTGATGGAGGGGGCTGCGCATCCGGCGGTCTCGCTGAAGGTGCCGCTGATCGTCGAGGCGGGGCAGGGGCTGAACTGGGCTGCGGCGCATTGATCTGGCAATCGGCTGTCTGTGCGCCATATTGCAAAGGGGGCGCAGGTGGCCTTTGGGGGATGCTATGGAATTGAACGCCGATTTTAGCGCCGCTGTGCTGGTGCGGTTTGATCAGATCGCTTGGCAGGCCTCGCCGATGCCGGGGGTGGATCGGCGGATGCTGGACCGCATCGGCGGCGAGGTGGCGCGCGCCACCTCGATTGTGCGCTATGCGCCGGGCAGCCAGTTTTCGGCCCATACCCACACGGGCGGCGAAGAGTTTATCGTGCTCGACGGGGTGTTTCAGGACGAACACGGCGATTATCCGCAGGGCAGCTATGTGCGCAATCCGCCCACCACCGCGCATAGCCCGCGCTCGGATGCGGGCTGCGTGATTTTCGTCAAGCTTTGGCAATTTGACCCAGACGACCGCAGCCAGTTTCACAGCTTGATGACCGAGGCGCTTTCTGCGCCTGTGGATGGGGTGGCGACCGCGCTGCTGCACCGAGATGCATTTGAGGTGGTCAGCTATAGCGAGCTTGCCCCGGATGCGACCTTGAGCAAGGCCGATGCGGGGGGCACCGAGATGTTGGTGATCGCGGGCAGTGTGCTTTGGGGTCGCGAAAGCCTCGGCGCGGGCGATTGGCTGCGCCTGCCCGAAGGCCAGCGGCTAGAGGTAACAGCGGGGGCGCTTGGCGGCAAAGTTTGGATCAAGACCGGGCATCTGCCCCATGCCAAAGCACCAGCGGTTGGCCTTTGATGCAAGCGCGGTAGGGCAAAGATGGGGTTTTTGATTGTGGGCGGCGGTCTGTCGGGGCTTGCCTTGGCCGAAGCCTTGCAGAGGGCAGGCATAGAGTATCAGCTGGTTGAGGCGCGCGACCGTTTTGGCGGGCGCATTCTGACGCATCAGCACGGGCAGGGCGCTTTCGACATGGGGCCCGCGTGGTTCTGGCCGGGACAGCCGCGCATTGCGGCGCTGATCGCACGGCTGGGCTTGCAGAAGTTCGAGCAATACGCCGAGGGGGCCTTGGCCTTTGAAGACGCGCGCGCCCAAGTGCAATATGGCCGCGGCTTTGCCTCGATGCAGGGGTCTTTGCGGCTGCAGGGCGGGCTGGGCCGCCTGATCCAAAGCCTTGCAGATCGCTTGCCGCAAGATCGCTTGCGGAAAAACGCGCGGCTGGTGGCCTTGCGCAAAACTGATCATGCGATCCTTGCGACCTTGGCCGATGGCACAGAGATTGCGGCCGATCGGGTGGTGCTAGCGCTGCCGCCCCGGCTTGCGGCGCAGATCCGTTTTGAACCTGCGCTGCCGATCCCGGCGCTGGCCGCGATGCAGGCGGTGCCAACCTGGATGGCGGGGCAGGCCAAGGCGCTGGCGGTCTATGACAGCGCCTTTTGGCGCGAGGCGGGGCTTTCGGGCGATGCCAGCAGCCGCTTTGGCCCGATGGTGGAAATTCACGATGCCTCGCCTGCTGATGGCGGTCCGTTTGGGCTTTTCGGTTTTATCGGCGTGCCACCGCAAGGCCGGCGCGATCTGGAAACGCTACGCCAGCAAGTCACTGCACAGCTGACGCGGCTGTTTGGGCCCAAGGCTGCAACGCCTTTGGCGGTCTATCTGCAAGACTGGGCCTTTGAGCCCTACACCGCCACCCCCGCCGATCTTGCGTCGCTGTCGGCGCATCCAGACTATGGCCTGCCGCCCGCGTGCCACGGGCTTTGGGACAACCGCCTTTTGCTGTCAGGCACCGAAGTAGGCAGCGCATTCGGCGGGTTCATCGAGGGCGCGCTGGAAGCTGCCGAGGTAAGCTTGACGCAACTCCGCTAGGGCTTTCTGTCGATCCGGCATTGAAAGCAATTGTTGCGCGCGGATCTGATGTGAAGATAGGCAATCGCGGGGTCGGCAAAGCGCTGGGCGGCTTGTGCCGCAATCTGTGCGGTCGCCACCACGGCCCCCGAGCCGTAAACAATCCGGTGATCTGCGCCATACCCCCGCATGATGTAATCGGGCGACGTCAGCATCTGTGGCAGCTCCGCACCACCACCCGTCGCGCAGAGATCTGCGCAAAGAAAGATCGGTCCAATTTCCGCATAGGGCTGCGGGCTGGGAAAAGGACGATGCGCCAAAACCAGCATCTCGGCCCCCTTTGGGATCAGGCCAAGGCAATGACGACAGGGATTGCCGCCGCCGTCCGAGATATGCCGCTCGGGCGGCTGGCCATTCGCATCTAGCCCGCCCGCCTGATAGGCGCGCGCGATTTCGGTTGGAATTGCGGTGAATGTGATCATCAAAGCCTCCGTCTGAGCTTTGGAGCCTGACCGGGATCAGGCATCAAAGCGACCCGAAAGCTGCGCAATCAGGCTGGATCAACCAGACGGCCCATCGGGCGGCCGCCAAGGATATGCAGATGGTAATGCGGCACCTCTTGCATGCCGTGTTCGGCGGCATTGGTGATGGCGCGGTAGCCCTTGCCCGGCATCACGCCCGTCATCTGACAGACCTGCGCACAGGTGCGGTGAAAATCGACAATCTCTTCTGCCGAGGCTTCGGCCGCGAAATGGTCAAAGGTCACATAAGCGCCCTTTGGGATCACCAGCACATGCACGGGGGCGGCTGGGTTTATGTCATGAAAGGCAAGGCTGTGTTCGGTTTCCAACACGGTTTTATTGGGGATTTCGCCGCGCAAGATGCGGGCAAAGATGTTTTGGGGGTCGTAGCTGTGCATGGGTCAGTCCACAAAAAGAAATTCAGTCGCCGCGATCTCTCGCGCCGTTGCTGCCGGAATACCAAGGAATTCGGCCAAAGGCACGGTGTTTTCGTCGACGCTGGCACTTTCGCGAATGCGAAGCAGATTGGGAAAGCCTGCATCCCGAAGCTTGTCGCCTTCAAAGCGCACGTCATAGCGGATTGTCGGCAAAAGCCTGTCGATGGTCTCACGCGGGGTGCTATCAGAGGCAAGCCCAACGCGTTTGGCATGGCCGATCAAATAGTCGTCACTAAAGTCGCATTCGACCTCAAGCAGCCGCACCTTGGCTTTGTCGTTGTAGAAATCTTGCATCAAATCAACATTTTCGGGGTCGATACAGACAATCAACAGGTTGGTCTGCCAATAATCGAACAACATCCGCATCAAAGCCCTGCGGTGGCGAGTGCGTTTTTCCAAGGTCGATTGAATACCGCCCAGATCGGGCAGCGGCGTCGAGGCTTCGTTGAACAAATACTCCAATGCGGGCATATTGGCGACCTGACGCATTCTTTTTACCAGACGCTTTGCGACATGCCATTTCTTGCAGGTCACCATCAAAAGCGTGCGCTCACGCCCCAAACTGCTTTCGGATTCCCAAAACCTTGTGGCAAAGCGGCGGCCAACACGACCGCGGCCGGTCAAAAATTGAAACAGGGGGCGGCCTTCGTTCGAAATCGCAAACTGCTCGCCCTTTGCACCGTAAAGCCTGCCCAATCTGTCTTTTAATGTCTTGGCGTCAGGGCTGATTTTGCGGGCAAACAGAAAATCTTGCGAATGCAGCAGATCATAGTGGTCATCGTGAAAGTTCACCGGCATGCCATAGTCGGTGAACATCAAAAAGGTCAGCGTCCGCGACTGGATTTCGGTTTCAGGCACCAAATGCCGCAAAAGTGTTTGAAAAAACGTCTCATCTGGAATCCAGGTTGTGCGAAAAAATCGTATCACATCGCCACGTTTTTCGCAAAATGCCAGCAGCGATTCTATGGTGCGGCGGCGTAAGCACCACCACTGGCTGCCAATCTGCATGGCAATATCGGCCGGCACGCGGCGGCGCAGGTTCAGGCGCCTTTGCAGGCGCAACGAGGCATAAAACAACGATTTATGCGTGCGTTCGTTGAAAAAATGCCGATAGATCAGCCGATCTTCCTTGATGCCGGTTTTGATCCAATCTGAATTAAAGAAATCGACACTTTCGATGTAATCGATATCGGCGCGATCTAGAAAATGATGGGTAAATTCGGCGGATTTGATCGGCATGCAATCGCCCGAAAGCATATAGAAATGCGTCGCGCGCGGAAAGTCCGCGACGGCGGCCTTGATCGCAAGCAAGGTAGCTTCGACAAGGCTCCATCCGCCCCAGCCGCATTTTATACGCCGGCGGACAAAAGTGACGCCGGGGTTCATCGATAGTCTGCTGCGGATCAGTTCGAAATCGGCAGTATCAGCTCTGCCATCGAAGTGGATCGAGATATAATCCCCTGCATCTGTCAATCGTTGCGCTTGGGCGATGACCCCTTCGGGGTCCTTGTGACACAAAAGGATATATGCAATTTTTGCCATAGTGCGGATACTAAAACCTGAAACTGTTCATTCTTTCTTAATTTACGACGAACAGAGATTGAAAAGACAGAGTTTGTTTGCTTTCTGTCATAAAAGTTGAGGCCTCGGTTCGAGTTCGTGTGTGTAAGGGGAGTTGTGATGGGGTTTCCGGGGACGTGGATGACGCAGAGCGAGTCTGTGGTCTATCGAGTGGTGCCGAAATGCGCCTGCTCGACAATTGGTCAGATCATGTTTTATTCGGACCACGGCACGTTTTTCGACGGCGATATCCATGATGCAACGCAGGGGCTGCACAAATGGTCGATCGAAGCCAGCCAGCCCAAGATTGAACGTAACGTAAAGTCACACGGCTCTTATGCCTTTACCTGCGTGCGCAACCCCTACACGCGGATCCTGTCATCCTTCTTCGATAAAATTTGTGGCATTCAGCGCAATGGCAAACGCTATCGCGGCAACCTGGTGCCGCTGTTGGTGCAAAAATACGGTATTGAAGTTGGCGGTGAGGATGGCAAAGCCGAGTTTGACCAGATTGCCAGTTTCCGGCGGTTTTTGCTTTTCACGCGCGACACCATTCGGTTCAAAAAACCGATGGAGCCCGATATCCACTGGTCGGCGATGTCGGGGCATATCTCGACCTATATCGTCAACGGTGGCCGCTATGATAACATCTTTTTCAATGAAAAATTCGATCTGGGCATGCAAAGCGTTCTGGATAAGATCGACTGCACTCATAAGGTTGATCTGAAGACCATTCCGCGCTTTAACGAAAGCGAAGGCCACGGGCCCAAACGGCTGCATCCGGTCGAGGATTACTTTGACGATCTGTCAAAGCATCTGATGTGGGAAATCTACAAGCGCGATTTTCAGCTGTTCAAATACGATTTCGACAATCCTGCCAATAAGATGCCCTTGGCCGAGGTCGATCTGGACGAGGTTCACGCCAAGCTGGGTGATTAGCGACATCGGCGCGCCCTTTGCAAGGCGCGCCGCTGCTGATCGGTGTTATTCGTCCAAGGTCTTGGTGGCGTTTGCAGCCACGATCATTGGCGAGAAGGTAAAGACATTGCGCGAGGTCGCATCAACCTCGACCTTGATCCAATGCACATTCGGGCTGCCAAAGGTTTGCACACGGGTAAAGTTTGACAGCATATGCGTCGCGTCTGGCAGCGGCTTGTCGATCTTGAAATAATGCGTGTCACCGTGGACAAGCGCGACTTGGCCGTCAAAGGCCTTGGTTTCGGCGATCAGCGCATCCAAGAAGGCCGCGTAGCCGTCTTTATCGGCCATTCGGGCTTCGGAATCGTCTTCGGTTTCTGGGATATCAAAGCCAACGTCGCCCTGCACCACGATCATGATGCCTTTGTCGCCATCGGCCTTGGCCTTGGCAAAGCTGGCTTGCATCCACGCGATGTTGGCGGCGTCACGTTCGATATATTCTGCATTATCGGCGGCGCATTGCTCGGGGGTGCGGGCGGATTTCTTGCTGCAGGATTTCTCGTCATTGACCTTGTTGTTGTTCGAGCCGGGCACGTTCAGGCCGACAAACATCGCGCCGTCTTTTTGGGTGCGGGTGTTTTCAACAAAGGGCTCGCCCGCAGCGCCTTGGTGTTCCAGATCCATCTTGGCCATGCCAAAGCTGCCGGTGGTCGCGAACATGGTTTTGCGAATGTGGGCCAGACGTTCCAGATTGTCGTAGCCGCCGTTGTTGGTGCGATGGCAATCGGTCCATTCGTTGTCGCCCAAGACATAGATCACCGGGGCTTTCAGGCTGTTAAACATCGCGCTGGCGTCGGTATAAACCGCGTCGGTGCATTCCGACGAGCCATCTTTGATGTCGCCGTCATAGATCGAAAACGCGATGTCCGAGGCGTTCATATCTGCCAAAAGTGCCGGAATAAACGGCGCGTCAGCGGCCTTGGCATAGGGCATATCGCCCCAAAGGCCGATCGAATAGCTTTGGGCATTGGCGGAAACGGCGCAGGTCAGGGCTGCGGCGCAGACGGTAAGGCTAAGCAGAGTGCGGGACATGTCAGGCTCCTTTTGCTGATGCAACAAAAGCCTTAGTCCGGGTTTGTGACGCAGAGGTGCCAGTTTGGTGACGTTATTCTTCCACTTTCATGACGATTTTCCCGACATGCCCTGAACTTTCCAGCCGCCAATGCGCTGCAGGGGCATTGTAAAGGGAAAATTCGCTGTCGATTACCACGCGAAACGCGCCGCGCGCGATCATCGGCCAGATATGGGCTTCGACCTGCGCTGCAATCCGGGCCTTGGCTTGGTCTGATTGCGGCCGCAGCGTGGATCCGGTCAGCGTCAGCCGCCGCATCATGATTTCTGAAAAGTTCAGCTCGATCTTCGGGCCTTGCAAAAACGCGATCTGCACCAGACGACCATCATCGGCCAGCGCGCGGATGTTGCGCGGCAGATAGGGGCCGCCGACCATGTCTAGGATCAGGTCAAAGCCGCCCAGCTTGGCTGCCTCGGCGACGAAATCTTCGGTTTTGTAGTTAAAGCAACGCTCTGCGCCCAAGGCCTCGACCGCGCGGCATTTCTCGTCCGATCCGGCGGTGGCAAAGACCCGCGCGCCAAGCGCTGCCGCGATCTGCACCGCGGTGGTGCCAATGCCGGACGACCCACCATGCACCAAGAACCGCTCGCCCGCGCGCAGGCCGCCGCGCATCACCATATTGGACCAGACGGTAAAGCAGGTCTCGGGCAGGCAGGCGGCCTCGCGCAGCGCCATGCCTTCGGGAATTGGCAGCGCATGGGCTTCGTTGCAGGCGGCATATTCGGCATAGGCCCCGCCTGCAAACAACGCGCAGACCTTGTCGCCAATCGCCCAGCGCGCCACACCGGGGCCAATCGCAACAACGGTGCCGGCGCCTTCAAGCCCCGGCAGGGGCGAGGCAGACGCGGGCGGCGCGTAAAGCCCTGCGCGTTGCAGCGCATCAGGCCGGTTGATCCCGGCAAAGGCCAGCCGCACGATGATCTGGCCATGGCGCGGCACCGGCACCGGCACCGAGACGGGCTTCAGCACATCTGGCCCGCCCGCCGTCGAGATTTCCATCGCCAACATCGAGGAAGAATGGGGCATCTTATCGCCTTTCAAAGGTCATTCTGGCCGGGAAGTCCGGCCTGCGGCTGCGGCGCGCGGATGCGCCCCAGCAGCGCCAGCGGGCCTGCCAGCAGCGCTTTGGCCACAGGATTTGCGCGCAGGCTGGCCTTGGTCTTTTCAAACTGCATCACGTTTTCAAGCCTGCGGTCCAAAAACGCCCAAGTATCAGCCTCTTGTTCGGATTGATCGCCCAGCCAAAACAGCACCGTAGCCGCATAAACCGCCGAAAGCGTGGCGCGTTTGGAATACCAGTTGAAATCGACACTGCTGTCGCCAAGCGCCGTCCAAACCGCATCTGCCGTGCCCCAAATCAGCCGCGCGCCTTCTGCCGCGTGCTGGGGCAGGGCAAACAGCGCAGAGCCACGCCGCACCAGTTCTTTGTCCGCCCCCTGCAAGCGCAGTTTGATCGCCAAACCCACGCGGTCGCTATAGCGCAGGCTGCTCAGATCGGTCGCGGCCAAAGCCTCGCGCATGGCGCGGTCGCCTTGCAGATGATAAGCCACGGCCAGATCAATGCCGCCGCGTGGAAACAGCGCGCGACCCAAAGCCGGCGCTACCGCCGAATCATCAAGCGCGGCTTTCAACGTCACCTCGGACCAGCCATCAAAGGCTGCATGGCCAAGACTTGCCGCTAGAATCCGCGATTTTGCGCTTTCCATGCTGTTTTCCTGTTCCATTGCCCCGCCTCTCCTTTGCCATGGTAGACAAGTCTGTGCCACTTTGCTATGGCCGCCAAGCCTGCACATTCAGTGCAACTCAAACTTAGAAAGGTGGTGAAAACCACATGCAGGTCAGCGTCCGCGATAATAACGTTGAGCAAGCCCTTCGGGCCCTCAAGAAAAAGCTCCAGCGCGAAGGCGTGTTCCGCGAAATGAAACTTAAACAGCATTTCGAGAAACCCTCCGTCAAAAAAGCTCGCGAATCCGCCGAAGCCGTGCGCCGTGCGCGCAAGCTCGCGCGGAAGAAGCTTCAGCGCGAAGGCGGGATGTAATTCGGCGAAAGCCAGATTGCGCCCATGTTAGCGACTCTGGGGGAGCGATCCCCACTTCGATCAACCCCCGCCCCCAAAGGTCGGGGGTTTTTCTTTGCCTCAGGTCTTTTTGAACAGCCAGCCGCCAAGCGCTGCCGCAAGCACAGCCCCCACAACTTCAGCCGCCCAAAAGCCGCCCAGATCGGCGGGGCGGATGCCTGCAAAGGTATCGCTAAAGGCGCGTGCCAAGGCCACGGCGGGGTTGGCAAAACTGGTGGATGCGGTGAACCAATAGGCGGCGGTGATATAGCAGGCCACGGTGGTGGCGACATTGGCCTTGGCGTTGATCGCGCCCAGAATGGCAAGGATCAGGCCAAAGGTTGCAATGATTTCCGACAGATATTGCGGCGCACCACTGCGGATATGGGTCGAGGTTTGCAAAAGCGCCAGATCAAACATCGCATGCGCGGCCAGCGTGCCGAGCACCCCGCCCAAGCATTGTGCGATGACATAGGCCAGCGCAAGGTTCGGGGCGATCTCGCCGCGCAGAGCAAAAACCAGTGTCACGGCGGGGTTAAACTGCGCGCCCGAAACCGCGCCAAAGGTGGTGATCAGCATGAACAGCGCGGCCCCCGTGGCGATGGTATTGGCCAGCAGCGCAAGTGCTGTATCCGTGGTCAGGCTTTGTGCCATGATGCCCGACCCCACAACGGCCGCCACCAAAAGGGCGGTGCCAAGCGCCTCGGCTGTCAGGGCGCGCGCGGTCATGGCATTTTGCCGATCTGGGTCAGGGCGGCTTTCATCTCGGTTGGCGATAGGTCGTCGGGCAGTGCCAAAAACGCCTCGACGCGCGCGGTCAGGGCTGCATAGGTCTGCGCAAAGGCGGCAGCGATTTCTGCATTTGATCCTGTGACGCTTGCAGGATCAGGCAGACCCCAATGCGCGGAAACCGGCGCGCCGGGCCAATAGGGGCAGGTTTCGGCGGCGGCAGAATCGCAAACCGTGATGACGATATCAAGCTTGGGCGCATCTGGGCTGGCAAATTCATCCCAGGATTTCGAGCGCGCAAGGCTGGTGTCATGACCCTTGGCATCGAGCAGCGCGACGGCAAAGGGATTGGGGCGGCCCGTGGGCTTGGACCCCGCCGAAAAGGCCTGAAACCGCGGCGCGCCAAGGCGGTTCAAGATCGCCTCGCCCAAAATCGAGCGGGCCGAATTGCCGGTGCAGAGCACGAGGATATTTTGCATAAAAACTCCGAGCATTTCGGCCTGCGATACGGGGCGTTTGTAACGATTATGTGACGATCAGACCGATAGGGCCGTGGTTTTCACCACACAGCGCAGCGCAAAGGACGATTGCATTTGCCGCACGCCGGGCAGGCGCGACAGGTGCTGACGGTGGATGCGGGCGAAATCTTCGGTGTCTTCAGCCATGATCTTGATCAGATAATCTGCGGTGCCCGCCATCAGATGGCATTCCAAAACGTCTGGCACCCTGGCAATGGCACGTTCAAAGGCATCGAGCAGATCTTCAGCCTGCGATTGCAGGGTGATTTCGACAAAAACCGTCGTCGGTTTGCCCATGCGGCGGGCGTCCAAAAGTGCGACATATCCGGCGATAAACCCCGCCTCTTCCAGCAGTTGCACGCGGCGATGGCAGGCCGAAGGCGACAGGTTGACCCGTTCCGACAAATCGGCATTGGTGATCCGCCCGTCCTTTTGCAGCACGCCCAAGATCCGGCGGTCGGTGGCGTCTAATGTCACGGTCATCGCAGCTTCTTTCGTCAAAGGCGGAATTTGTCGCTGAATCTATCACGCAGTGTGCATTTGGCCAGACAAATTCCAAAACATCGGCGGCGCGATTGCACCAAGCTTTGCACAGGGACAAGAAATTCAAAAGGGAGAGAGCTATGAAAATCGGATGTCCAAAAGAGATCAAGCCACAGGAATTTCGGGTTGGCATGACGCCGAATGCAGTGCGCGAAGCGGTTAATGCGGGCCATGCTGTGATGGTCGAGACCATGGCTGGGGTCGGGGCAGGCTTTACCGATGCCGATTATAGCGCCGCAGGGGCCAAGATCATTGCCACGGCGGCCGAGATTTTTGCCGCCGCCGATATGATCGTCAAAGTCAAAGAGCCGCAGGCGATTGAGCGCAAGATGCTGCGCGAGGGTCAGATTCTGTTCACCTATCTGCACCTTGCGCCAGACCCTGCCCAGACCAAAGACCTGCTTGCCAGCGGTGCCACCTGCATCGCCTATGAAACCGTGACCGATGATCGCGGCGGGTTGCCCTTGCTTGCGCCGATGTCCGAAGTTGCGGGGCGGCTTGCACCGCAGGTTGGGGCTTGGACGCTGCAAAAGGCCAATGGTGGGCGCGGCGTGTTGATGGGCGGCGTGCCGGGGGTTTTGCCGGCCAAGGTTTTGGTGATTGGCGGCGGTGTCGTTGGCACCCATGCTGCGAAAATCAGCGCAGGTATGGGCGCGGATGTGACGGTGCTCGACCGCTCGATCAACCGGCTGCGCTATCTGGATGATGTCTTTGGCGGTCAGTTCAAATGCGGCTATGCGGATGCTGCCACCACAATCGAGCTTGCGCGGGCGGCGGATCTGATCATCGGCGCGGTGCTGATCCCCGGGGCTGCGGCGCCAAAGCTGATTTCGCGCGCGCAACTTTCAGAGCTGAAACCGGGTGCGGCTTTGGTGGATGTGGCGATTGACCAAGGCGGGTGTTTCGAGACCAGCCGGGCCACCACGCATCAGGACCCGATCTATGAGGTCGATGGCATCATGCATTATTGCGTCGCCAATATGCCAGGAGCGGTGGCACGCACCTCGACGCTGGCGCTGGGCAATGCGACGATGCCCTTTATGCTTGCGCTGGCCAATAAAGGCTGGAAGCAAGCCTGTGCGGACGACAAGCATCTGCTGGCGGGGCTGAACGTGCATGCTGGCCAGCTGACCTATAAGGCGGTCGGCGAGGCTTTGGGCATGGCAAGCATCACCGGCGCGCAGGCCTTGGCGATGTAGAAATAAGGGGCGTGGGGGCAGGGGATCGACCCCTGCCCCCACGCGCTGCCGCGGTGTCTTGGCGGATGACGGCGAAGATTACTTCTTCAGCGCGACAAGGATGTCTTGCAGCAGATCAACTTCGGTTGGGCCGGCCGGCGCTGCAGGGGCTGCGGGGGCCTTTGGCATGATAGTGTTCATCGTGCGGATCAGCATGAACACAACAAAGGCGATGATCAGAAAGTTGATCACGGCTGTGATGAAGGCACCGTAAGCGAAGACAGCAGCGCCGGCATCGCGTGCGGCGGCCAAGCTGGCACCATCCGGCACGCTGCCTTTCAGCACCACATACATATTGGTGAAATCAACGCCACCAAGGATAAGCCCGATGATCGGATTGATCAGGTCAGACACAAGGCTGCCAACGATCGCGGTAAAAGCTGCGCCGATGATGATACCAACGGCCAGATCCATCACATTGCCCTTGGCGATGAAGTCTTTAAATTCCTTAAGCATCCAAATGTTCCCCTTGTTTTTGGCCCCTTTGGGCACGTTTTACACTCAACCCCCCACCTGGCGCGGGTCGTAAAGCTGTCATGGCACGAATTTAAAAATTTTTAAGGGGGAATCTTATACAAAAGTTAACATTTTTATTCGAAAGCGTAGGCCTTTTCCGCGGCTCGGCTTCCGAAGACCCGTTTTGCCTTATTCGCCATAGGGCACCCAGATGGTTTTCACCTCGGTTGCTGCGCGCAAAAACATGGACCCTTCGGCACTGGGTGCGGCCCAATCGCGGGCTTGGCCATAATTGACCCAAGTGCGCTTCAGGTTGCTGGCAGCATTGCGTTCCACCACCTCTGACAATGCCGCGGCCGAAAAACACCAAACCGCGTCGATATCGGCATGTCCTGCGATGGGCTTTGCAAGTTCAGCATGCACGCCGGTGACGATATTGACCACGCCTGCGGGCAGATCAGAGGTTTCCAGCACCTGATAAAAATCGGTTGCTGCCAGTGGAGCCACCTCGGATGGCACCAAAACGCAGGTGTTGCCCATCGCGATCGCCGGCGCCATCAGCGAGATCAGACCCAAAAGCGGCGCCTCATTCGGGCAAAGCGCTGCGATCACGCCGCAGGGTTCGTTCATCGCAAGTGCGACACCGCGCATTGGCACCGGTTTGACCGCGCCTTCAAACTTATCGGCCCAGGCGGCATAGGTGAACAGCCGGTTGATGGTAGCCTCGACCTCGGCCTCGCCCGAAGCGCCGGTCATATCACGCAGGCGGCCGGCAAATTCGGCACGGCGCGCGGAAAGGTTCTCGGCGATGTAGTAAAGGATTTGCGCGCGACCATGCGCCGTGGTTTTCGCCCAGCCTTTGGCGGCCTGCGCGGCCTCGACTGCGTTGCGAATGTCTTTGCGCCCACCAAGCCCGATGTGGCCCAGCAGTTTGCCCTTTGGCGACCAGATCGCTTGGGAATAGCCACCATCGGGACGGGCCTGCTTGCCGGCGATGAACAGCTTGGCGGTGCGGTCGATGCCGCTGACCTCGGGCTCTTTGGGGGCGGGCTGGGCAACCCTCTGCGGCAAGGCCTTGGTCTTGCCCGCAGGTTTCAGATAGGCCAGCAGCCCTTCCCATCCACCTTCACGACCAAAGCCGCTTTCACGCACCCCGCCAAAGCCTGCGGCGGCATCAAACAAATTGCTGGCATTGACCCAGACCACGCCCGCCTTCAGCTTGGGTGCAATATCCAAGGCAAGGTTGACGTTTTCGCTCCAAACACTGGCAGCAAGCCCATAGCGGCTGTTGTTGGCAAGGTCGACCGCCTCGGAAGGGGTGCGAAAGGTCATCGAGACCAAGACAGGCCCAAAGATTTCTTCCTGCATCAGGCTGGATGAGGCTTGCAAGCCGGTGATCAGCGTGGGCGGGTAAAAACAGCCCGCGGGCAGGGCAGAAGCAGCATGATAGGTCTCGCCCTCGGTATTGGTGTCGACCATCGCACGAATGCGGGCCAATTGGCTGGGGTCGATGATCGCCCCGATGTCAATTGCCTTGTCCAACGGATCGCCAATGCGCAAACCATCCATGCGCCGCCGCAGCTTGTCATGGAACTGCTGGGCAATGCTTTCTTGCACCAATAGCCGCGAACCCGCACAGCAGACCTGCCCCTGATTAAACCATATCGCGTCGACCAACCCCTCGACCGCACTGTCCAGATCGGCGTCTTCAAAGACGATATAGGGCGATTTCCCACCAAGCTCCAAAGTCAGCGCCTTACCAGTGCCTGCCGTCGCCTCGCGGATCTGGCGGCCCACGGCGGTTGATCCGGTAAAGGCGATCTTATTGACATCAGGATGAGCAACAAGGGCAGCGCCTGTGTCGCCGTCGCCAGTGACAATGTTCAAAACCCCCTTGGGCAGACCGGCTTCACGCGACAACTCGGCAAAAAGCAAGGCGGTCAAGGGCGTGTATTCGGCGGGCTTTAACACCACGCAATTTCCCGCAGCCAAAGCAGGCGCGAGCTTCCAGGCCAACATCAGCAAAGGAAAATTCCAAGGGATCACCGCGCCGCAAACCCCAAGCGGGGCTTGGTCGGGCAACGCGCTGTCAATCAACTGTGCAAGGCCGGCATGATAGTAAAAATGCCGCGCCACCAAAGGAATGTCGATGTCGCGCGCCTCGCGGATCGGCTTGCCGGTGTCCATCACCTCCAAAACCGCGAACAACCTCGCATGCTTTTGCACCAGCCGCGCCAAAGCATATAGCACACGTGCCCGCTCGGCCCCCGAACGCTTGGCCCATTTCCCCTGCGCCCGCCTAGCGGACTTGACTGCCAGATCAATATCGGATGCCCCGCCCTGGCTTACCTGCGCCAACACTTCCCCCGTCGCTGGATTGTAGGTCGCAAACACCGCCGCAGCTTCAGTGAATGCGCCGTCAATCCAATGCCCAAAAGAACCATGTGCGCTAAGCCAAGCCAAAGCCTCGGCATTGCTTTCGAGGGCTGGCCCATAAGCCATGCTGTCAAAGATGTCGCGAACGGTTGTCATGTCAGTGTCCTTTGACGGATCATTTGGGGCAGTATTGAAAAGCAAGCGCGTGTTACTAACCTGCGCCTCCGGCGGGGATATTTAGACCAAGATGAAATTTGTTGCAGGCTTTCATCTTGGCGTAAATATCCCGGGGTGAGCGGCAAAGCCGCGAGGGGCGGAGCCCCTTTTTGTATTGGCGTATCGTTCATGCCAAGGCATGGCGGTGGCCGGCGGAATAGTTGCCGGTCAGGTGGTGTTCAAGTTGGCGTTCTATATCGCCAAGAAGGGATGAGGCGCCAAAGCGGAACAGCTCGGGTTGCAGCCAGGCATGGCCGAGTTCGTCTTTCATCAGGGCGAGGTAGGTCAGGGCGTCCTTTGCCTTTGAAATGCCGCCTGCAGGTTTGTAGCCGACTTTGACGCCGGTGCGGTCTTGGTAATCGCGGATCGCGCGGATCATGGTCAGGCTGACGGGCAGGGTGGCGTTGACGCTTTCTTTGCCGGTCGAGGTTTTGATGAAATCGGCACCGGCCATCATGCAAACAAGGCTGGCGCGCGCGACGTTGCGCAGGGTTTGCAGCTCGCCCGTGGCGAGGATGGCTTTGACATGGGCCTCGCCGCAGGCAGCGCGCATTTCGCGCATCTCGTCATAAAGCGCTTGCCAATTGCCGGTCAGCACATGCCGGCGCGAGATCACGATGTCGATTTCGCGCGCCCCTGCCCGAACAGATTCGCCGATTTCAGCGATGCGCAGACGGTAGGGCGACAGGCCCGCAGGAAAGCCGGTTGAGACGGCGGCCACGGGAATATTGCTGCCTTCCAGGGCGCGGACGGCGGTTTCGACCATTTCATGGTAGACGCAGACCGCGCCCGTGGTCAGGCCTTGCAGCCCAAGTTTTTCCAGCATGGTCTGAGCCACGGGTTGACGGGCTTTGGCGCAAAGCCGTTTGACGCGCTCTGGCGTATCATCACCCGAAAGCGTTGTCAGATCGATCAGGCTGATGGCTTTCAACAGCCAAGCCGCTTGGAAGTCTTTTTTGACCGAGCGCCTTGTGCCGATGGTGACGGCGCGGCGTTCTATTGCAGAGGTATTGGCTTGCACGCGGGCCAGCCAATCCAGATCCAGGGCCATGCCGGGATTGCGCGGATGGGTGACTTGCGGCAGCTGAAGTTTGGCTTCGGTCAGGCTTTGCATCGGGGCCTCTGCTTGCGGGTTGGTTTCAGGTTGCCTTTGTGCGAGCGGGCTTGCAAGGGGGCTGCGGTCCCCTGCAGTAGTTTTTTGACCGATTGGTCAGCTTGCGTGGCGGCCTTGCATCGGACCGAAACCAGACCGCGAAAATACCAATACGTTGCATTTGCCAGCCTTTTGCCTTGCGCATTTGCTTGACCTGAGGCGGGTGTTCATGTGACGTGGCAAAAAATCAAACTGGGACAGCCCTATGCATAACTTAAACCTGACGGCCCATTGGGCCGGTATCCTGTCGCTGATCATCTTTGTCTTCGCCTATGTCATGGTGATTTTCGAGGAATCCATCCATATGCGCAAATCCAAGCCAGTGATGCTGGCGGCGGGTTTGATCTGGGCTTTCATCGGTATTGCCTACGGCTTTGCGGGGCAATCCGAGGCGGCACATGCCCATGCGCGCGAAATCATCGAGGAATATGGCGAGTTGTTCTTGTTCCTTTTGGTGGCGATCACCTATGTGAACACGCTGGAAGAGCGGCGTGCTTTTGATGTGTTGCGGGCCAAATTGGTTGGGGCTGGGCTTGGCTATCGGCAGTTGTTTTTGCTGACAGGGGTGTTGTCGTTTCTTTTGTCGGGGATTTTGGACAATCTGACCACGGCTTTGGTGATGGGCGCGGTTGTCGTGGCCCTTGGGCGTGAAAATGTGAAATTTGTCACCGTGACCTGTGTTTCGGTGGTTGTGGCGGCCAATGCCGGCGGCGCTTTTAGCCCCTTTGGCGATATCACCACGCTGATGGTCTGGCAAAAGGGCAAGCTTGGGTTCTTTGAATTCTTCGATCTGTTCTTGCCGTCTTTGGTCAACTGGGTGGTGCCTGCGGCGATCATGTTCTTTGCCGTGCCTAATCTGAAACCCGCACCGCATCAGGATCGGGTCAAAGGCAAGCCTGGGATGGTGGGCGTAGTGGTTTTGTTTCTGCTGACCATCACCACGGCTGTGTGCTTTAAGAACTTCCTGTATTTGCCACCGGCTTTGGGGATGATGCTGGGCATGGGGTATTTGCAACTTTGGGCCTATTATCTGCAATTCACCGGCAAGCGGAAACAGAATGAGGATATGATCCTTGACAGCTTCCGTCAGATCGAGCGGGTCGAGTGGGACACGCTGCTGTTCTTCTTTGGCATTATCTTTGCCGTCGGCGGTTTGGGCGTTTTGGGCTATCTGACCCTAATGTCAGAGGTGCTTTATACCGGCCTTGGCGCGACCTATGCCAATGTGATTATCGGCGCGCTTTCGGCCGTGGTTGACAACATTCCGCTTATGTTTGCGGTCTTGACGATGGATCCTGGGATGTCGGATGGCCAATGGCTGTTGATCACCTTGACTTGCGGCACCGGCGGTTCGCTGTTGTCGATCGGCTCGGCTGCGGGCGTGGCCTTGATGGGCCAAGCGCGTGGTCTCTACACCTTTGGCAGCCACTTGAAATGGGCTTGGGCGGTGGCGCTGGGCTATCTGGCCTCGATTGCGGCGCATATGGCCCTGAACGCGCATCTGTTCTAAGCGGTCAGCCCTTTGGGGCGCGCCGCAACTCCGCCCATGGTGCTTCGGTTGCCGTGGGCGGAAGCTGGCTGCGGTCGACCGTTGTGGCGATATGCGATTTCGCCAGATAAAGCGCCGAAAGCGGCGCGGTGATAAACAAGAACACCGAGACCATGACCTCTTGCCAGGTGGCGTGACCTGCGATCAGCAGGGTATCAAGCGCCGAGGCGATAAGGGCTGCACCAACGCCGATTGTGGTGGCCTTGGTCGGCGCATGTAGCCGCTGCATCGCATCGCGCAGCTTCAGCAGACCAAAGCTGCCGATCAGGCCAAAGACCCCACCAATCACCAAAAGCGTCGAGATCAGAATTTCGGTTGCCATGCTCATTCGATAATGCTCCGCCGTAACAGATATTTGCAAAAGGCCACGGTCGACACGAAGCCTGTCATCGAAAACAGCATCGCCGCTTCAAAGTTCAATTCGCGCCCCGTCATCACGGAATAAAGCACGATCAGCGCGATGACATTCACCACCATCGTGTCTACCGCCAGAATGCGGTCGGGGATGGTGGGGGCTGTGGCCAGCCGCCACAGGTTCAGCAGCAAAGCCAGCGCAAAGCAGCTGATCGCGAAGGTCAGGGCATAGTCAAGCATCAGGTAAAGATCCTTTTCAGGCGGGCTTCGTAGCGAGACTTGATCTCGGCGCGCACGGCATCGGGGTCGGGGGCATGCAGCGAATGGATCAACAGCGATTTGCCATCGGCGGCGAAATCGGCGGTCAATGTGCCCGGTGTCATGGTGATGGTGCCCGCCAGCAGGGCCTGTGCCTCGGGGCTGGGCAGATCAATCGGCACGCAGATCCATGCCGATTGGATCTGATCCGCCGGTTTGAACAGAATGATCGCGGCCACCTGAATGCTGGAAACAATCACATCGCCCAGCACCAGGCCGATATAGGCGATCAGCCGCAGCGGATGTTTCATTGCCGCATGTTCGGGCCAATAGGGGGCGGTCAGCAGCGGGATCACTACACCCAAAAACCCGCCCATCAGCAGGGCACCCGGGCCTATGCTATCCATCAGCAGCACCCAAGTCAGCACAAGTGTGGCTGAAAGATAGGGGTGAGGGAAAAGCTTGTGCATCGGTCAGCCTCCTGCGCCAAGGGACAGCGCTGCGATATAGGCCGCAGGCGCATGCAGGTTTTGCGCAGTGGCCTCCAGCCATGTCAGGATAGGCCCCGCGCCCAGCGTCAGCGCCAAAAGTGCGCTGAGACACAGCGCCGTGGCCAGGGGTGCAAAGGGCGCGATGCTGTCCGAAGGGCGCGGCGCTTCGGCCTTCCAGAACAGGCCGGATCCGATGCGGGCAAGCCCCAGCATGGTCAAAAGCGACGACAGCAGGATTAGCGTCCAGATCAGCGGCGCAGAGGCGCGCAGCGCGTCCATGATCAAAAGCTTGCCGACAAATCCCGACAGTGGCGGCATCCCGGCCATGGCCACAGCCGCCGCCATAAACAGCGCCGCCGTCAGCCCATCGCGGCGATTGGGCACCAGATCAGACAGCAAGAACAGCGCCGCCATCGCCAATGTCGAATGGATCAGATAATAAAGCGCCGCTGCTGTCGCCTGCGGGGTAAAGGCCGAAACCGCAATCAGCAGCAGCCCCATCGACCCCAGTGCCGAAAAGGCAACCAGACGCGGCAGCTCGCGGCTGCCCAAAACCCCGATTGCGCCAATCACCATGGTGAGGATCGCCGCCGGTTGCAGCAGATCCTGGATCAGCGTGCCCGTGGCGGCCAGATCGGTTGGAAACACCAGGGTGCCAAAGCGGATCAGCGCATAGGCCCCGACCTTGGTCATCACCGCAAACAGGGCGGCCACTGGGGCGGGGGCATTGGCATAGGTTGCAGGCAGCCAGAATTGCAGCGGCACCATCGCGGCTTTGATGGCAAAGACCATCATCACCAGCACCGCCGCCACCCGCAGCAAAGCGCTGTCACCCGCTGGCAGATCGGGCAGCTTGACCGCCAGATCTGCCATGTTGAGCGTGCCCGTCACCGCATAGATCGTCGCCAGCGCAATCAAAAACAGCGAAGAGCCCAGCAGGTTAAACGCCACATATTGCACGCCCGCCCGCAGCCGTTCCCGCCCGCCGCCATGCACCATCAGCCCATAAGAGGCGATCAGCAGCACCTCGAAAAACACGAATAGGTTAAAGGCATCAGCGGTCAGAAAGGCGCCATTCAGCCCCATCAGTTGGAACAAGAACAGCGTGTGAAAATGCTTGCCGCTGCGGTCCCATCCGGTGCTGGCCACATGGATCAGCACCAACAGCCCCAAGGCCGCCGTCAGCATCAGCATCAGGGACGACAGTCGATCCGACAGCAGGGCGATGCCAAAGGGGGCAGGCCAATTGCCCAGAAAATACGCGCGCGGCGTATCGGCTTGGGCCGCCAGCATCACCGCGATAACGCAAAGTGCCAGCGTGCCTGCACCCGAAATCGCTCGCTGCAGGCCAATACTTGGCCGCAAGATCACCAAAAGCCCGGCCAGAACCGCAGGCAGGATGATCGGGGCAATGATCAGATGGCTCATGCTTTGCCCTCGTCTGTCGGTGCTTGGGTCAGGGCGACATCATCGGCGCCCGAGGTCAGGTAAGCACCAATCGCCATGATCACCAGCACTGCCGTCATGCCAAAGGAAATCACGATTGCGGTCAGCACCAAGGCTTGCGGCAGTGGGTCGGTATAGCCAAGCGCGGTTTTGCTGATGATCGGCGGCAGATCAGGCGCAAGCCGGCCTGCTGCAAAGATGAACAGATTGACCGCATAAGACAGCAGCGATAGCCCCAAAATCACCGGAAAACTGCGCTGGCGCAGCATCAGGTAGACCCCAGAACTGGTCAACGTGCCAATGGCGATTGCGACAAGAAGTTCCATCAGTTTGCTCCTTTGGCAAGTCGCGCGATGGCGTCCAGTGCCAGCATCACCGCCCCCAGCACACAGAGGAAAACCCCCAGATCGAACAGCGCAGCGGTGGCCAGTTCAACCTCGCCGACCAGCGGAATATGGAAATAACCGTAGTTCGAGGTCAGGAATGGCCGCGTCGCAACCCAAGACCCGATCCCCGTCGCGCTGGCGATCAGCACGCCTGCACCGATCACGGTTTGATAGGGATAGCGCCGCCGTGCAGAGGTCCATTCGATGCCAGAGGCCATATATTGCATCACCAGACCGATGGCAAAGACCAGCCCCGCCACAAAGCCGCCACCCGGTTGGTTATGGCCGCGCAAGAACAGATAGGTGCCCACCATCATCGCAATCGGCAGCACCAACCGCGTCGCCACCCGCAGCATCACCGGATGCGCGTCGCCTGCATCTGGGTCGGTGGCGGGGGGGGAGATGCGCCATTTGGTGACCAAAAGCCCCTCGACCAAGGCAAAGATCAAAATCGCGGCAATCCCCAGCACGATGATCTCGCCATAAGTGTCAAAGCCGCGGAAATCGACGATGATGGTATTGACCGCATTGGTGCCGCCCGCGCCCGGTTTCGACTGCGCCAGATGAAAGGCCGAGATCGGGGCAAAGGCGGCATCGCGCGTCAGCAGCGCAAAGGCGAGCAGGGTGGTGCCCAGACCCGCCGCCACGGCCACAGCTCCGTCGCGCAGTTTGCGCAGCGCAGTTGTTTCGCGTGGCGTGGTGGCGGGCAGAAAGTTCAGCGCCAGCAGCATCAGCACCACGGTGACCACCTCGACCGTGATCTGGGTCAGCGCAAGATCTGGGGCTGCCAGATAGGCAAAGCCCGCGGATAAGATCAGCCCGATGATCCCGACCAGCAGCAGCGACAGCAACCGGCGGTGGTGCATCACTGTGGCGGCCAGACTTGCCAAGGCCAGCACCAGCCAAGCCGCCGCCGCATCCAGCGGCACCGGCGTCAGCGTGCGGCTGCCTGCGACATGGCTGCCGCTGCCAAAGGCATAGGCCGCCAGCACCAGCATGGTGACAATCGCCAGCGCAAAGCTGCGCGCCAGATCACCATCATGCATCCGCTCGGTCAGCGCGCGGGCGATGCGGGTCAGACCGTTCAGGCTTGTGTCAAACAGTGCCTTGGCCTCGGGGCGCGGCGTGGCCTCCCACAGGGCGCGCAAACGGTCATAGCTGCCCAGCAGAATGAACCCGCCACCAAAGGCAAACAAAGACATGTAAAGTGCTGGGCTTTCCAGCCCGTGCCAAAGCTTGATATGCGCATGCGGCGTGCCGCCAGTCACAGCCGCGCTGGCGCTATCGACCAGCCAGGCCGCCAGCGTCATCGGCATCAGGCCAATCGCCACCACCAGCACCGCCAGCAGCGCAGGCGAGGCCAAAAGCCCCCAGCTGGGGTCACGCGGGCTATAGCTGTCGTCGTTGCGCGATGTGCCCAAAAAGCCCTGCACCAGAAACCGCAGCGCATAGCCAACCGACAGCAGCGCCGCCAAGGTTGCCATCGCAGGCACGATCCAGCTGTTGCCAAGCCAAGCCGTATGCGCGGCCTCCTCCAGCATCATCTCTTTCGAGAGAAAGCCGTTCAGCAGCGGCACCCCTGCCATCGACAGCGTGGCAATTGTGGCCAGCACAAAGGTCACCGGCATCACCCGGCGCAACCCGCCCAGCAGGCGGATGTCGCGGGTGTGGGCCTCGTGATCGACAATGCCCGCCACCATGAACAGCGCCGCCTTAAAGGTGGCGTGACACAGAATATGAAATACTGCGGCAAGGGCTGCAGCTTCGGTGCCAAGGCCCAACAAAAAGGTGATCAGCCCCAAATGGCTGACGGTGGAATAGGCCAAAATCGCCTTGAGATCATCCTTGAACAGCGCCACCTTGGCGGCAAAGGCCATGGTCAAAAGCCCGGTGGTGGCAACAATCAGGAACCAGGCTTCGGTGCCCGATAACACCGGCCAAAGCCGGGCCATCAGGAACAGCCCCGCCTTCACCATCGTCGCCGAATGCAGATAGGCCGAAACCGGCGTTGGCGCAGCCATGGCGTGCGGCAACCAGAAATGGAACGGAAACTGCGCCGATTTGGCAAAAGCGCCGGTCAGGATCAGCAAAAGCGCGGGCAAATAAAGCGGGCTGGCTTGGATAACCTCGCGCTGCGACAGGATGTCTGACAGCGTGTAGCTGCCCGCCACCTGACCCAACAGCAGCATGCCTGCGATCATCGCAAGCCCACCGCCGCCAGTGATCGCAAGCGCCATCCGCGCGCCTTGGCGGCCTGCGGCAAGGTGGTTCCAATAGCCGATCAAAAGAAAGGACGATAGCGACGTCATCTCCCAAAAAACCAGCAAAAGCAGGATGTTGTCTGAAATCACAATGCCCAGCATCGCGCCTTGGAACAGCATCAAAAACGTGATGAAGCGGCCATAGGGGTCAGAGCTGTCGAGATAAAACCGCGCATAAAGCTGGATCAAAAGGCCAATGCCAAGGATCAGGATCGCGAACAAAACCCCCAAACCATCCAGACGAAATTCGGCGTTCAGGCCCAGCTGTGGCAACCAGTCAAAGCGGGTGGTGACCACATTGCCGGTCAAAACCTGCGGCAGATAGGCCAATATGGCGGCCAAAGCCGTGGCGGTGCAGGCACTTGCTGCCAGCGTGGCGGCGGTGCGGCCAAACCGGCTGGCAAGGGCAGCAACCAGCGCGCCTATAAATGGCAAGGCTGCAATCAGCGCTAAAGACATAAAAGAGCCCCTCGTCGTGGCGTGGCGGGATGCGTCGAAATCGTCGCGGCGGGTGTTGGTAGAGATAAGGGCTCTGCCGCGCGGTTCAAGGGTTAATCCCCTGATATCTTATGAATTAGACGCCGCGCCCTGCTGCGTTCTGATCGATCAGATAGCGCTGCGACAAAGGAATCGCCGCAGCCCCCAGCGCGCGGGCGTCTGGGCCGATGGTGCCTTCGCGGATCATCGGTGGATCAATACCGTCCAGATCCAGACGGTGCAGTGCCAAATGCGTGCGGCGCGTGATCTCGGCACGCACTTCGGCCGGCATCCAGCCGTCGATCATCACGGCTTCGATTTCCAGCAAGGTCGCCGCCGTCAGCGCCGCCCAAGCCAGACCATTTGCAGCCTGATCCATCCAGTCAGACAGGATTTGCGGGCTGACCGTCCAGTGATCCGGACGCTCCCACAGATAATCCGAAGCCTCGCCCGCTGCCTCCATCGCATCGGCCAGTTTCGACATCGACGCAGCGGCAATCAGGCGTTCGACCTGGCCATTCTTGCCCCGCACCGGCAAGGGGCCCGCGCCCGCGGCATTGCCCGAGCGGCCCAGAAACAACTGACCGTTCAACACCAAACCACCGCCGATAAAGGTGCCAAAGTAGAAATATAGAAAATCCTTTGGCCGCTCGCCGGTGCCAAATACCAGCTCGGCCCCGCAAGCCGAGGTGGCATCGTTTTGCACATAGGTTGGCAGGCCGGTCAGTTGGGCGATCTCGGCCTGAATGTCACTGTGTCGCCAAGCGTCCATTTCCGCTTGTGGCGCGCCGATGAATTGCACCCAGCTCCACAGTTGAAACGGCATGGCGATTCCGATGCCGCTGACACGGGAGCGCTCGGCTTCAGACAGCTTGGCCAAGGCCAGCGGCAGCGCGCGCGCGGTAAAGCCTACCACATTGGCAGGCGAGGGGTAGCGGTAAGTCTGGCGTTGGCTGGCGCGCACTTTGCCTTGAAAATCGACCAAGGTCAGATCAACCGAGCGGCGTCCGATTTTAATGCCGACAAAAAACGCACCATCGGGGTTTAGAAACATTGGCACCGAGGGCTGGCCAATGCGGCCCCGGATCGGTTCGCCGCGCAGCAACAGCCCGTCTTGTTCCAGCCCGCGCATGATCACCGAAACGGTTTGCGCCGATAGACCCGTGATACGGGCAATGTCAGATTTCGCCAGACCGCCATGCTGACGCACCAAAGACAGCACCAGCCGTTCGTTATGGTCGCGCATCCCAGACTGGTTCGACCCGCGTAGACCAACGTCTTCGCTGCCTTGCCTGTCTAAGATGGTATCCGCGCCCAAAGCCATGCTGTTTTAACCGTCTAAATCAAACGCCAAGGCGGCTTTGCGCAAAATCACATTGGCGAACAGCGCAGTTTCCGAAGTGGCAACAATCGCATAGGCCGCGCGCACACGGGGGTAAAGCGCCTCGCCCAGCAGCGGCGTGACGCTAAAGCTTTGGCCACTGGCGGCGCAAAGCGTATCCACGGCCTGATGAATCGCCCCAACTTGCGGCGGCGTGTTATTTTGAGCTGCACGAAAGGCCGCCTCGACGGGCAGCACTTGCAGAATCGCCGCAAGCAAAGGTTGCAGCGCAATGCCATCAGCGCGGATCAGGCGACGGGCGTGTTCTGCCGCTGGATAATTCCCATCAACCAAAGCAATTTCATCGCCATGCCCCATAGCACGAAGCGTTTGAAGAAGGTCTGGTCCTAACAAAGGGGAGATGCCGATCAGCATGATAAGTCGAGCTTTCTGCGTGGGTCTAAGGGTGCATGTGACCCCATTTAGCTACCAAGACTGCGGGAGGGAAGACGGCCTGTCAATATTAAATCACTCTGATTTATTTAACTTGACGTAGCGGCTCGAATCAGATCATTTGGCCGCATCGCGATGCCCAAATGGGTTTCGGCGTAAGGTTTCTAACGGGGGGCTATTCCCCTAAATCCTTGGGAGGACGACCAATGAAATTCACCACCAAAGCTCTGCTTGGCGCTGCTGCTGTTGCCCTGATGGCTGGTTCGGCTTCTGCCGGCGATCTGGCTTGCCTGATCACCAAGAACAACACCAACCCCTTCTTCGTAAAAATGAAAGAGGGCGCTGAGGCTGCTGCAACCGCCGCTGGCCTCGACTTCCAAGCCTATGCAGGCGAAAAAGATGGCGACGCTGCTCCGCAGATCACCGCAATCGAAAACTGCATCGCTGGCGGCGCCAAGGGTATCTTGATCACCCCATCGAACGACTCGGTTGGCCCAGCTTTGAAAGATGCGCGCGCAGCTGGCATCCTGGTTATCGCTCTGGACACCCCGCTTGCCGATACCGAAGCTCAGGACATGACCTTCGCAACCGACAACTTTGAAGCTGGTTTGCTGATCGGCAAATGGGCTGCTGCAACCATGGGCGACACTTCGGGTGCCAAGATTGCAATGCTCGACATCAACAAAGACAACATCTCGGTTGACGTGGCACGCGACACCGGCTTCCTCAAAGGCTTTGGCATCGAAGTGCCTGATCTGACCGTGATGGGTTCGGAAACCGACGCACGCGTCATCGGTCACGAAACTTCGGACGCAAACCCAGAGGGCGGTCTGCGCGCGATGGAAACCCTGCTGGCAAAAGACCCAGACATCAACGTGATCTACACGATCAACGAGCCTGCTGCTGAAGGCGCTTATCAGGCGATGAAGAACGCTGGCAAAGAAAACCAGGCTCTGATCGTTTCGGTTGACGGCGGCTGCCCAGGCATCGCTTCGGTCAAGTCGGGCGTTATCGGCGCAACCTCGCAGCAGTACCCACTGCTGATGGCGTCCAAAGGCATCGAAGCCATCGTTGCTTATGCCAAAGACGGCACCAAGCCAGCGGCTTCCGACGGTTTGACCTTCTTCAACACCGGCGTGAACCTGGTCACCGACAAGCCAGCTGCTGGCGTGCCGTCGATCGACAGCGCCAAAGGCACCGAGCTTTGCTGGGGCTAATCTAGCCAAAGCCTAGCAGTTTAAAACGAAGGGCGGCTGTCAAAGGTCGCCCTTCTTCCATAGCGGAGCTTGGGGCTTCGAGGTGATTCTGGGAGATATTCGCGATGAGCGCAGAAGACGCACCAACCAAAACAATTTCCGACTTCGAGGCCCCACTGGCCAAATCAGATACTTCGGTCGCCAGTTTCGAGCGTGACGACAAAGGCCTTGTGCCGCGCATCCGCAATTTCCTGCGCGCCTATCCGACCACGATCCCAGCCTTGGTGCTGGTGATTTCGGTCATCGGGTTCAGCATTGTCGCACCACGCTTTATGAGCCTTGGTGCGCTGTCAGTTATCCTAAAGCAGGTCACCGTCACTGGCTTTATCGCCTTGGCCCAAACGCTGATCATTCTGACCGCTGGCATTGATTTGTCGGTCGGCGCGATCTTGGTATTGTCGTCGCTGATCATGGGTAACCTTGCCGTGGTCACCGGATTGCCCGCCGGGCTTGCGGTTCTGATCGGAATTTTCTTCGGCGCGCTGATGGGGTTGGTCAACGGCCTTTTGGTTACCAAAGTGCGGCTGCCACCTTTCATCGTTACCCTTGGCACGTTGTCGATCTTTGAATCGATCAAGCTGTGGTATTCGCAGTCGCAGTCGATCCGCAACGTCGACATCGAAGCCAAAGCGCCCAGCCTGTTGTGGTTTGGCGATGGTCTGAATTTTGGCGGTGCAAGTCTGAGTTACGGTGGCATCGCCCTTATTCTGTTGGCGGCAATCCTGTGGTATGTGCTGACCAACACCGCTTGGGGCCGCCACGTGCACGCCATTGGCGACGATCCCGAGGCTGCAAAGCTGTCTGGTATCAACGTCAATTGGGTGCTGACATCGGTTTATGTTGTGGCAGGGGTTATCTGTGGTTTTTCTGCTTGGATCGCCATCGGCCGTGTGGGGTCGGTTTCCCCGATTGCGTTTACCGATATCAACCTTGCCTCGATCACCGCTGTGGTGATTGGCGGCACCTCGCTGTTTGGCGGGCGCGGCTCGATTGTTGGCTCGGTCCTGGGGGCAATGATCGTTGGAGTGTTTATCACCGGCCTGTCATTGGCGGGTGTCGATGACTACTGGCAAAAATTCGCGGCAGGCTGCCTTGTGATTATCGCAGTTGCCCTTGATCAATGGCTGCGGAGGGCTTCGCAATGAGTGATGTGCAACCAATCCTGTCGGCGCGCGGGCTGCTAAAGCGCTATGGCACTGTTGTGGCGATGAATGGTGCAGATTTCGATCTGTATCCGGGCGAGATCACTGCGGTGATCGGCGATAACGGTGCTGGTAAATCCACCCTGATCAAGGCCTTGGCGGGGGCGGTTATCCCTGATCACGGCGAGATCACGCTGGAAGGCCGGGTGATGAAGTTCCGCGGCCCGCAAGATGCGCGCAGCATGGGGATTGAAACCGTCTACCAAAACCTTGCGATGTCGCCAGCACTGTCGATTGCCGACAATATGTTTCTGGGCCGCGAATGGCGCAAACCCGGCATCATGGGCTCGGTGTTTCGGCAAATGGACCGCCCGCGGATGGAGAAATTTGCCCGCGACAAGCTGTCGGAACTGGGTCTGATGACGATTCAGAACATCAACCAAGCCGTTGAATCGCTTTCGGGCGGCCAGCGGCAGGGCGTTGCTGTGGCCCGCGCGGCGGCCTTTGGGTCTAAGGTTGTGATCCTTGACGAACCCACGGCGGCTTTGGGCGTCAAGGAAAGCCGTCGGGTGCTGGAACTGATCCGCGACGTGCGGGCGCGGGGGATTCCGATCATCCTGATCAGCCACAACATGCCGCATGTCTTCGAAGTGGCCGACCGTATCCACATCCACCGTCTGGGCAAGCGTCTTTGCGTGATCAATCCCAAAGACTATTCGATGTCGGATGCCGTGGCCTTTATGACCGGCGCCAAAGTGCCGGAAGGCGTGGAAGAACAGGCATGACACCCGCTGACCTGGCAGATCTGATCCGCCAGAAGGCGAAAGGGCAGGGGCGGTTTTTGGTCGCCCTTGCTGGTCCACCGGCGGCAGGCAAATCGACACTTGCGGCAAAGCTTGTCACCGCTTTGGGCCAAGGCGCCAAGGCCGTGCCGATGGACGGCTTTCATTATGACGATGCGGTGCTGATCGCACGCGGCGCGCGGGGGCGCAAAGGCGCGCCTGATACCTTTGATGTGCAAGGCTTTTTGCACCTGCTGCGCCGCTTGCGCCACGAGGCCGAAGTGGCAATACCGCTGTTTGACCGCGCGCTGGAAATCAGTCGTGCCGGCGCCGATATTGTCGGGCCCGCCGATCAGATTTTGGTGGTTGAGGGCAATTACCTGCTGTTTCAGCAATCCCCTTGGCCAGAGGCCGCAGCGCTGTTTGACCTGACTGTCTGGATCGACGTGCCGCTGCCCGAGCTGGAGCGCCGCTTGCTGGACCGCTGGGCTGGCTATGGCAAATCAGAGACCGAGGCGCGGGCTTGGATCGCGGGCAACGATCTGCCCAATATTCGCGCCGTGATTGCAGGCTCTGCCCCGGCGGATGTGGTGCTGGCAGGCTAACCCTGGGGCGTCATCGCCTTGCGACCCTTGCTGCGCTCGAGCCCCAGCTTGCGTTCGCGCCAGATGATCAGAATGCCCGCAAAGATCACCAGCGCCGCCCCACCGAGCATGGTCAGGGTCGGCACTTCGGCAAAGACGAAATAGCCGATCGCCAGTGCAAAGATCATCGAGGCATAGTCAAAGGGCGCGATCAGCGAGGCATCGGTGCCGCGATAGCTGGAGGTCAGCAAGATCTGCCCGACCCCGCCCAACAGCCCCGCCAGCACCAAGGTGGCAAACTGCCAAGCCGTTGGCACAGCCCAGCCAAAAGGCAGCGTGGTCAGCGACAGCACGGTCGAGGTCAGCGAAAAATAGAACACGATGGCGGCGGTCTTTTCGGTATTGACCAGCTTGCGCACAAAGACCTGCGCCAGGGCCGAGCAAAACGCCCCCGCCAGCACCAACATTGCGCCAAAAGCCTCGCGATGCGAGGCTGCATCGCCGCTGACCACCGTCAGGCGCGGCGACAGCACGATCATAACCCCCGTAAGACCCAGCGCCACCGCCGAGATGCGAAACAGCCGCACTTCTTCCCCAAGAAACATCGCCGCAAACACCACCACCAGCAGTGGCGAGGCATAGCCGATTGCCGTCACCTCGGGCAATGGCAGAAACCCAAGCCCGGCAAAGCCCAAGCCCATCGCCAGCGTGCCCATCAGCCCGCGCCAGATATGACTGATTGGGTTATGCGCCTGTAGCCCGGTTGAAAGCTCGCGCCGCAGCGCCAGCCAAGCCACGATCACCGGCAGCGCGAAGAACGAGCGAAAGAACACCGCCTCGCCTGCAGGAATATCTGCGGTGGTGGTTTTGATCAGCGACGACATCACAATAAACACCAGAACCGAGCCAACTTTTAAGGCTATTCCTTGAAGAGGGCGCATAACACTGCCTTTGGGTTGGATTTGGAGCGGTTGCAGGGCTAAGGTTCCTCATTCCAAAGGAGATTACCATGCCCAAAGCACCGCTTGGCGACAGAATTGATCAGGGGCGCGGGATTGTTCCGGCTGATATCGTGCTGAAAGGCGGGCGGGTGTTTGATCTGATCACAGGCGAGTTGGTGCCAAGTGATGTGGCGATCTGTGGCGATTGTATCGTGGGGGTCTTTGGCAACTATACGGGTGTGCGCGAGATTGATGTGCGCGGCAAGATCCTGGTGCCGGGGTTTATCGACACGCATCTGCATATCGAATCTTCGCTGGTGACACCGTTTGAATTTGACCGCTGCGTCAGCCCGCATGGGGTGACAACCGCAATTTGTGATCCGCACGAGATTGCCAATGTCGCAGGGCTGGCGGGGATCAGCTATTTTCTAGAGGCCAGCAGCCGCACGCTGATGGATATTCGGGTGCAGCTGTCGTCTTGCGTGCCCTCGACCCATATGGAAACCACCGGCGCACGGCTGGAGGCAGGCGATCTGACGCCGCTGATGGATCATCCGCGGGTGATCGGTCTGGCAGAGTTCATGAATTACCCCGGTGTCTTGCACCGCGATGCCGGATCAATGGCCAAGTTAGAGGCCTTTCAGGGCCGCCACATTGACGGCCATGCGCCCCTGCTGCGCGGCAATGATCTGAACGGCTATATCGCCGCGGGGATTCGCACCGAACACGAGGCCACCAGCTATGACGAGGCTTTGGAAAAGCTGCGCAAGGGCATGCGGGTGCTGATCCGCGAGGGGTCGGTGTCGAAAGATTTGCACGCGCTGGTGGGGCTGCTGACCGAACGCTTTTCGCCCTATCTGTGTCTGTGCACCGATGATCGCAACCCTTTGGACATCGGCGAGCAGGGGCATCTGGACTATATGATCCGCACCGCGATTGCTTTGGGGGCCGCACCTTTGGCGGTTTATCGCGCGGCCTCGCTTTCGGCGGCCGAGGCTTTTGGGCTGAAGGATCGCGGTTTGATTGCACCGGGCAAGCGCGCCGATATTGCGGTGATTGATACGCTTGAGGACTGCAATGTTGCGCAGGTCTTTACCGGCGGGGTCGAAATCAGTGCTGCAGCCTTTGCCGCGCGCGAGATCTTGCCACCGGTGGCGCGGCATTCGGTCAAGGCGCCGCGGGTCACGGCGGCAGATTTTCGCAGCAGTGGCAATCGGGTCCAGACACCCGTGATCGGGATTATCCCGGGCAAGATCGTCACCGAACATCTGAGCTATGACATCGCGCCACAAGACGGCGACAAGCGCCCAGACATTGCACGCGATCTGGTGAAAATCGCGGTGATCGAGCGGCACGGGGTCAATGGCAACCGCGCCACCGGCTTTGTGAAGGGCTTTGGCTTGCAGCGCGGGGCGATTGGCTCGACGGTTTGTCACGATCATCACAACATCGCGGTGGTGGGGGCCGACTATGAAGATATGGCGCTGGCGGTGCAGCGTTTGGGCGAGATTGAGGGTGGCTTTGTGGTGGTGCAAGGCGGCCGCGTGCTGGCCGAACTGGCGCTGCCGATGGCGGGGCTGATGAGCCTGAACAGCTTTGAAGCGGTGCGCGCCGATCTGGTGGATCTGCGCGCAGCGGCCAGATCTTTGGGAGTGGTGCTGGAGGAGCCGTTTTTGCAACTGGCGTTTTTATGCCTGCCGGTGATCCCGCATTTGAAGATCACCGATCACGGTATGGTGGATGTGGACCGGTTTGAGGTAATGCCCTGAGGTGACAGGGGCTGGCCGCCGGGGCGCTGCCCCGGACCCCGGGATATTTTTGCCAAGATGAAGCTGGCGCGGCGAATTTGTTAGCGGCGGTGCCGTGTGGCCAAGGTGACTGCTAGGGCCAGCGCTTAGACGAAAAAGGTGGGTAACTTCGTTTTGATTTTGGCGATGAGCCTTGATAGCAACCATTTAATCTATTTGGATCTGATGTCTATTTTAGGTGGTAGCATGCCCTTAGCTCTCTACGCTTTTGGTTTATTCTCTACACCCGCAGATGATCCTGCTAACGCTGGATTTCATGAGCTGAGTGATCTTGTTTTGCAGGCCGTTGACGGGGCACAAGGTTTGATCGCGCGCTCTGGATATGCTTCGGACGGGGAGGGGGCATCTTGGGGGCTGGAGGTATATCCGAGTTTTAATCGCGAGCGGGGGGATATTTCCTCGCCTACAACGCCCACGCTTTGGCGTGATCTTGAGTCTTTGTTTTTTTACATATTTCGGAATTCACGCGGATGCCTTGAAGCGTGGGCGAGAATGGTTTGAGGCACCCGACTGGCCACCATTGGTTTTATGGTGGCACCACAAGGAGGGGAACCCGACCTGGGCAGATGGGGTTGCTCGGCATGCCGAATTGCATACGCAGGGGCCTCGGGCGGGGGAGTTTGATTTCAAGCAGGCCTTTGTTCAACGCGGTGATCCGGTCAGATTAGACAAGGGCCGCATCAGCCTTTTGCGCCACTCCCTTCCTTTGCAGTGAGGCGACGGTTTGTTTTGCCTAGCGCAGCACAAGCCCGCCTTCGGTTTGCAAAAACTGCACCACCGCGTCAATGCCGATGCCATTGCGGATTTGCGCCATGACATAGGGGCGGGGGCCGCGGGCGGTGGCGGTGTCAGATTGTAGCAAGGCCAGATCGACGCCGACGTAGGGCGCGAGGTCGGTTTTATTGACGACGAGAAGGTCGGAGCGGGTGACGCCGGGGCCGCGTTTGCGGGGGATGTCTTGGCCTGCGGCGGTGTCGATGACATAGATCGAGAGGTCTGCAAGTTCGGGCGAAAAGGTGGCGGCCAGGTTGTCGCCGCCGCTTTCGATCAGGATCAGGTCGAGGTCGGGGAAGGCTTGGCGCAGATCGGCGACGGCGGCAAGGTTGATGCTGGCGTCTTCGCGAATGGCGGTATGCGGGCAGCCGCCCGTTTCAACGCCCAAAATGCGCTCTGCTGGCAAGGCGCCACTCACTGTGAGCAGACGCTGATCTTCTTTGGTGTAGATGTCGTTGGTGATGGCGATCAGATCCCAGCGCGTCCGCATCTCTTTGCAGAGCATCTCCAGCAATGTGGTTTTCCCAGATCCAACAGGACCGCCGATACCCACGCGGAGGGGCGGGAGTTTTTTGGTGCGATTGGGTATGTGGTGCAAGGCTGTTGTCATGATCGAAATAGTCTCGAGTATTGGTGTTCGTGGCGACTCGACAGAATTGCCAAGTACGGTGCAAAGGCAACGCGATTCTCCTCCGGGAGCGCAATGGCACGGGCAACAGCAGTGGGTATCGCGCGTGCCAAAGCCATGAGCATGCGTTGACCGGCGCTTTGGCCCAATGGGATGGTCTTGATCGCTGCCTGTGTCATGTTCTCAGCCCAGCCGAAGCTGTAGGCGTGTAGGGCGTGGGTGACGCTGACATCGCTGTTGGCGAACGCCAAGGCCATCATCATCGGTAGCGTGGGGGTTTGGGTCTCAACCCAGCGCGCTTGCGCCGACGTGAGCCGGCTAAGGTTGCGCAGCAGGTCTAAAAGTGAGCGTCCCATTTGGACCGACTGAAGTCGCATCTCGGCGGTTTCACGCGTCATCAGTACCCATTGGTTGAGACGGGTCGCCTCTGCAAAGTCATTGGTTTCCAAAGCGGGGATTGCTTTGGCAATCAACGCCATGTCACCGCGCGCTTGGACCAGTTCGAGTTGGGTAGTAAGCCAACCGGTGGCGGAGGCTTCGTTTGTCACCAAGCCATGGTCGACCGCAGCCTCAAGTCCCTCTGAGTAAGAGAACCCGCCGATAGGCAATGCGGGCGATGCCAGCCATATGAGAGACAGCAGGGCGCTAACAGGGGCTTCACGCGCTTGTTCAGTGGGCATGACCATGATCACCATAGGCACCGCTCTCAGGCTCAAAGGGTGCCGAGATCTCATGAACAATCAAATGCATGGCGCGCAGCATTTCGGCCAGCACATGATCGGGTTCAATTTTGAGGTGATCGGGCTTGAGCTCAATCGGTACGTGGCGATTCCCGAGGTGATAAGCCGCGCGCACCAAATCAAACGGCGTGCCGTGCGTGGTGCAGGGTGTGATCCGCAGGACAGTTTGTGGGGCCGATTGAACGCAAATCAGTCGACCGTCCTCGGCAACCAAGATATCACCACCGCGTGCGGTTGTGCCTCTCGGCAGGAATACGGCGATGGCCACGCCAGCTTCCGTGTGCGCGTCGAAGCGGCTTTTTTGGCGGGTATC
>JALRIN010000070.1 GCA_023255415.1 Cypionkella sp.
CCCAATTCATGAATTTATGCAGCCCACCCAGCTTGGCAATGCGCTCGGCGGTGGGGCGCAGCATCAAATGATAGGTATTGCCCAGCAAAATATCGGCGCCCGTGGCGCGCACGCTTTCGGGCATCATGGCTTTGACGGTGGCGGCGGTGCCCACGGGCATGAAGGCCGGTGTGCGGATGTCGCCGCGCGGTGTGCTGATCACCCCGGTGCGCGCACGTCCGTCGGTGGCGTGAAGCGCAAAGCTGAAGGCCTTTGGCATGGAAGCTCCTGTCTTTTGTTGCCCTTCTGCGGGATTGAGGGCAGAAAGTGAAGAGGGATGCCAATTTGCCCCCGATGAGAGTGCCATATGTTACCAGTAAAACGCCCAAATCTGCGGCTGACCTCGCAGGCGCGCAGACGCCAAATTGCCGAAGCCGCCCTCGGCTGTCTGCAAGAGGTCGGCCATTCGGGCCTGACGGCGCGAAGGGTTGCTGCAAAAGCGGGTCTGTCGTTGGGCCATATCACCTATCATTTCAAGGATATGGCGCAGGTCTTGGCCGAGGCCTTTGTGTTGGCCGCGCAAAAAGTGCAAGCGGCGGGGCAGACCGCTTTGGCGCAACAGGGCGGCACGCCAGCCGAGCGGTTAGAGCGCTATCTGCGTGCGGGTTTTGACGGCGATCTGATGGTGCCTGCGCAGTTGCGGCTACGGGTGGATCTGTGGTCAGCGGCGCTGATGCGGCCTGACATCGCCCAGATCGAGCGGGATCTTTACAACGCCCACCGCGGCAATATCGAACGGCTGTTGGATCAAATGGCCGCTGATTATGCCGCCGAGCGTATTCCGGCGGTGGCCGATATGATCATGGCGACGCTGGACGGGCTGTGGTTGGATTGGCTGCGGCGCGGCGATGCGGCAGCGGTGCGCAACGGGCTTGATGGCTGCGTGTTGTTCGCGCGGCTTCGCTTGGGCGGCAGCTGATCAGCCGCGCCCGCGCAAAGCATCGCGCAGCACGCCCAGCACCACATCCGAAGGCACATCGCTTGCGACAAAAGCCTCGCCAATGCCACGCGCAAGGATAAAGCGCAGCTTGCCGTCGACGACCTTTTTGTCTTGTCCCATCAGCGCCAAAAGCGCCTCTGCACCCGGAAGATCGCCTGCGATATCGGCCAGATCAACCTTCATGCCCATGGCGCGCAGATGGGCGCGCACGCGGCTTGGTGCCTCTTGAGAACAAAGGCCCAAACGTTGGCTGAGTTCAAACGCCAGCGTGCAGCCAATTGCCACCCCCTCGCCGTGCAGCAAGCGATCGCCATAGCCCGTGGCCTTTTCCAGCGCATGGCAAAAGGTATGGCCAAGGTTCAAAAGCGCACGCTCGCCTTCTTCGGTCTCATCGCGGCTGACGATACCCGCCTTCATCTCGACCGAGCGTTTCACCGCATATTGCCGCAAAGCTGCATCGCCCTTGGCCATGGTCGGGGCCTTGGTCTCAAGCCAGTCGTAAAAGCTGGCGTCACCCAAGAGGCCGTATTTGACCACCTCGCCGTAGCCTGCCAGAAAATCGCGCGGCGCAAGCGTGCCCAGCACATCAATATCGGCCAGCACAAGGCTGGGTTGGTGAAAGGCCCCGACAAGGTTCTTACCCTGCGGCGTATTGATGCCGGTCTTGCCGCCAACCGAGCTGTCAACCTGCGCCAGCAGCGTCGTGGGGATCTGCACAAAGCGCACGCCGCGCCGCAAGATCGCCGAGGCAAAGCCGATCAGATCGCCCACCACGCCGCCGCCCAAGGCCACCACCACATCGCGCCGTTCGATCTTTTGCTCTAGCAGCCATTCGGTGGCGCGCGCCAGTTGCGCCCAGCCTTTCGTGCTTTCGCCCGCAGGCACGGTCAGCGCTGTCATGGTGATGCCGCGCGCCTCGAGTGCCGAGGCAAGCGTCATCAGATGCAGGGCTGCCACAGTGTCATCGGTGATCACCGCCACCTTTTTGCGGTGCAACAAAGGCGCAATATGCTCTGCCGCCTGTCCCAAAAGCCCCTGACCGATGCGCACCTGATAGCTGCGTGCGCCCAAGGCGACATCGATGGTATCAAGGCTCATCTTAGGTCCTTTCCAGAACATCAGGCCGGGTCAAAAGGCTTTCGACCACGCGTGCGGCCATGGCTTCGACGCTCAGATCGGCAGAGGAATCAACCGTCAGATCCGCCTCTTGGTAAAACGGCATCCGCGCCTCATAAAGCGCGCGCAGGGTTTGATAGGGGTTGGCGGTGCGCAGCAAGGGCCGCGTTGTTTTATGCCGCACCCGCGACCAAAGCACATCCAGATCGGCGCGCAACCAGACCGAGACGCCATTGCTGCGGATCAGGCTGCGGTTGGTGTCGGACAAGAACGCCCCCCCCCCTGTTGACAGCACACAAGGTGCGCCGTGCAGCAGCCGGTTCAGCACCTCGGTTTCGCGGGCGCGAAAGAAAGCCTCGCCGTCACGCTCGAAGATTTCGGCAATCGAGCGGTCAGCTGCGCGAATGATTTCCTCGTCCGAATCAAGGAAAGGCGCGCCCAAAGCGCGTGCAAGGGCAGTGCCGACGGCGGTTTTCCCTGCCCCCATCATGCCCACCATAACAATCGTTTTCTTCAGTCCAAGCATAAAAGTCCCTGCATGCCTTGGCTTTTCCCGCAAAAGGGGCGGCAGATTGCCCAAGCAAATCTTATTTCCCTGAATGGCGTGAACTTGGCGCAAATGCCATATATAATCGCAAAAGACGGAAAATCCGTTGCAAGGACGAAACAACAAGACGTCGCGGCAGCCTGCTGCTGGTGACGCGAAAGGCAGGCAACGATGGGCTATGTGATCAAACTGGTGGTCTTGGTGGCGGTCTTGGGGCTGATTGGGCTTGGCGGCTATGCCTATCTTGCAGATCTGGCCCCTGCGCCTGTCGAGATGAAACTGCCTGTGGTGTTGCATGGCGAATAAAACCGCGGCGGTCTGGGCGGCGCTGGCGCTTGCAGGCGTCTTGCCGGCTTTGGCGCAGGCCGAAGGCAAGCCGCTGTCGGTGATCGGCTGGCTGTCACAATCGGTGGCGCTGTCGGACCGCCAAGCCCAACGCGACCCCGCACGCAGCCAAGCCAATCTGCCCGCCGTGCAAGGCGAGGCCCCGGTCAGCAGTGGCGCCGTGCCTGCAGTGGTGGCGACGACGGTTTTGGGCAAGCCCTTGCTGGATGCCATCGGGCTATTGCCACCTGCAGTGACAGGGTTTCCGGCCAATCTGTGGGGCATCGGCAAAAGCGCCGAGATTGCCAGCCAAATCAGCCAGATCGGTGCAGACAGCCTGCCCGCGCTGCAATCTTTACTGGTGACGCTTTTGCTGGCCGAGGCGCAAGCGCCGATTGATTCGACCGGCGGCGGCGGCTTGCTATTGGCGCGGATCGACAAGCTTTTGGCGATGGGGGCGCTGGATCAGGCCCAGGCGCTGATTGATGCGGCAGGTGCCGATACCAATGCCGAACTGTTTCGTCGCAGCTTTGACGTAAGCCTGCTGACCGGCGATGAGAATCAGGCCTGCGCTTTGCTGAAATCGGCAGCCTCGCTGTCGCCCACCCTGACAACGCGGGTGTTTTGCTTGGCGCGGCAAGGCGATTGGACCGCAGCGGCACTGACGCTGCGCACCGCCCAGGCCTTGGGCAAAATCTCGTCCGACGAAGACAGCCTTTTGACGCGGTTCTTAGACCCTTCGCAGTTTGACAGCGACCAGATCCCGCCGCCACCCAAGCCCGTGACACCGCTGGTCTGGAAAATCTATGATGCGCTTGGCCAAACCATCCCGACCTCGATCCTGCCCACGGCTTTCGCGCGCGCCGATCTTTCGGATCACGCCGGATGGAAAGCGCAGATCGAGGCGGCCGAGCGGTTGGCCCGTGTCGGCGCGATCACGCCAAACCTGCTGTTGGGGCTTTACACCGACCGCGCCCCTGCGGCCTCGGGCGGGGTTTGGGACCGTGCCGATGCGTTTCAGCGGCTGGATGCGGCGCTGACGCGGGGCGATCTGACGGCGGTCGAGCAGCGCCTGCCACTGGCCTATGCGCGGATGAAAGATGTCGAATTGGAAGTGCCCTTTGCCATGCTGTTTGCCGGACGGCTGGCGCGGCTGACGCTGACGGGGGATGCGGCGCGGATTTCCTATGAGCTTGGGCTTTTGTCGAATGAATACGAACGCTTGGCCAAGGCAAACCCCAATCTGACCGATGCGCGCGATCGGTTCCTGGCAGGGCTCGCGGCGGGATCTGTGCAGGGCCTGACCGCGCCTGACAGCATGGCCCGCGCGATTGCACCTGCCTTCACAGCCCCCCAACTGCCCGCAGATATTGCCGAACTGGTGGCGCAAAAGCGCATCGGCGAGGCGATTGTGCAGGCGATTTTGCGGGTTGGCACCGGGCTTCAGGGCGATCTGTCAAAGGTGTCAGAAGGCATCGCTACGCTGCGGGTGCTGGGGCTAGAGGATGTCGCCCGGCGCACCGCGCTGCAGGTGATGCTGCTAGAGCGGCGCGGCTGATGGCGATGGCGATCGGTGGGCCTGCCACGGATGCACTGTGGATCTCGGGGTTTTTGGCCGCCGCCGCCGCTGATCTGGGGGCGGCGCGCAATACACAGCTGGCTTACGGCCGTGATCTGTTGGATTTTCTGGGCTGGCTGGAACGGCGGGCCGCTGGGCTTGCCACCGCCAGCCGCGCCGATGTCGAAGATTATCTGATCTATTGCGAGGCTCAGGGCCTGTCCAAAGCCACCCGCGCGCGCAGACTTTCCGCGATCCGCCAGCTTTACCGCTTTGCACTGGAAGAGGGCTGGCGCAAGGAAAACCCTGCCTTGCAGCTGAAAGGCCCGGGTGCGGCGAAATCCCTGCCCAAAACCCTTAGCCTGGCCGAGGTTGACCGGATTTTGGCGGCGGCGGCCGAATATGGCCGCAGCCCTGCCGACCGCTTGCGCAATCGCGCGCTGTTGAACCTGCTTTATGCCACCGGCATGCGGGTCTCGGAATTGGTCACCCTGCCTTTGGCTGCGGTGCGCGGCGATCCGCAGATGATCTTGGTCAAGGGCAAGGGCGATAAGGAACGGCTGGTGCCTTTGTCTCCCCCTGCCCGAGAAGCGCTGCGCGATTGGCTGGCACATCTGGACACCGAGGCCGAGGCCGCGCGCAAAGCTGGCAAACCCGCATCAAAGTTCCTGTTTGCCGGATCAGGGGCCGAGGGACATTTGACGCGGCAGCATTTTTATCTACTGATCAAAGACATCGCGGTGGCGGGGGGGGTGTCGCCAGCTTTGGTGACGCCGCACACCCTGCGCCACGCCTTTGCCACCCATCTACTGGCAGGTGGCGCCGACCTGATGGTGATCCAGACTTTGCTCGGTCATGCCGATGTCGCCACCACCGAG
>JALRIN010000071.1 GCA_023255415.1 Cypionkella sp.
AAATAGGTAGAATACTTTGTTTTATAGCTTATATTATTATATATATATATAGGTTATGACTGAAATGATAAGAGTTAATAGGTAGAAAATAGGATATAAATAGGATAAAAATAGGTAGATTTTCTACCTATCCCAATTCTTTTTATTTAAAATATTTTTGATTTTTATTTTTTGATTTTGATTTTCTATTCTACCTATTTTTCTACCTATTTTTCTACCTATTTTATATACTTAAATTATTAAAATAGATGTAAAAAATAAAATATATTCTATAAATCCCCATCATAAATAAAATAGGTAGAATTTTTTTCTTAGAAATTAAAATAGGTAGAATATAAAATCTACCTATTTGTTATACTTTATTAATCTGATCTATACCCCACACTTTTTTCTCTCTTCTTATTATATATGTTTATTAAAAAAACTTTCTGTATCTTCCAAGTTCATACTAATTGCGGTTGTAAGTTCTTCTGTAAGCATCTTAATACTAAAATATTTTCTCCTATATAAGTATAAAGGCATATATATATACAAGTAATGACCGACGAAGAACTATTCAACCAAATACACTCCCTCACTAATCCCTCCCTTATATCTAATAAGTTAAAGGAGTATCCTCGTGAGTTTGTTGATAATTATCGCAAGTACTTTCATAAATTGAGAGTTGCCAAGAGTAGAGAACTTAACAAGGACAAAATTAATCAAGCACGGAGAGAAGCCAGACGCCTTCTAAATAAAACTATTGAGAAACCGATTCAACATATTGATAAACCTATTGATATTGAAGCAGTTGATACTTCTATTAAAAGAAATTATAAGGTAAGTACCAAAATTACTAAATTAAATGAGAATACCGCTGATAATTATATTAAAACTATTAGAGCACTATATCCTAAATATCATAATGATAAACCTCTCGCTGATGATGCTGAAATATTGAAATTACTTAATGGCGTTAAATATAATAGCACTAAACTTTATAAACAGAATAAATATATTATTGATAATATCAAAGATATCGCTACTAATCATTCCTCATATCTCACTAAACTTTATAGCATATTCTCTCGCTTAAATGGTAAGAACCTGAAACAATTGAGAGAAGCAATATATCCCTATATGACTGAATACAATAAAAATTATACGGAGAATAGAAGTAATGTCGTTGTTAATAAAGAGATGACCTCTAAAATATCATTTGATACTAAAGATGTTATTGAGAACGCTAATAAGATTGATGAGGTATATGATAAACTCATGTATATGCTTCTATTTCTTATGCCTACACGTCGGCTTTATGATTATCGCATTACTCGCATCGCTACAAAGAAAGGCGATGTTGAAGATATGAAATATAATTGGTATTACCAAGGTAAGTTTTTCATTAATAATACTAAAAATAAAAAGATGATGATTTTAGATGTACCCAGAGAGATTATTGATGTTATTAATCAGTTGCCCGCTGATACTGATTATATTCTCGGCAAGTTGTATAATGCCCCCACACTATCTCGCAGATTTGCCAAGATTACTAATGATATATATGGCGATCCGTTTAATGCCGTAGATATTCGCAAACTTTATGCTACATATAACCTAAAAACCGCCGGGGATACAGGGAATATGAAGAAATATAATGAGACTGCTAAACATATGGGACATAGTACAAGCGAGAATGCTAATTATTCGCTGAAAATAGATAGTCTCTCCTATTTCTAATTAATGATTTTAAATACGTTAAATTGCTTATTTTTATTTCTCCGCTAATTATAAATAGAATGAGTGAAATTAATAAATATACCAATAGCAAGATATATACGGTTAGATGTTTAATAAACCCCGATTTAATATATGTAGGTTCTACTACTCAACCCATCTGTAAAAGATTTGCGGCTCATAAGGCTCTTTGTAAGTATGGGAAATCAGGTAGTCTGTATAAACACATCATAGATAATGATTGGAGTAATTGGCATATTGAACTACACGAATATTATCCGTGTAATAATAAAGAAGAGTTGTGTAAAAGAGAAGGTGAGGTAATCCGCGAGATTGGTACTATAAACAAACAAATTGCTGGTAGAAGTCAAAAGGAAAGTTTGAAGAATTGGTGTGATAATAATCGTGAGCATTATCTGGAAAAACAGAAGGAATGGCGTGAGAATAATCGCGATTATTATCTGGCAAAAAATAAGGAATGGCGTGAGAATAATCCTAATTATATGAAGGAATATTACGCACGAAAACGCTCGGCAACCCCTTAAATATATAAAAATTGATAAGTATATAAAGTTTAGAAATGATATAGTATATAATAATAATCTCCGTATATAGTAAGATGAGTGAATATACCCAACCTATTGATAAACGAGTTCAACAGCAAAGAGAAGCATCTAAACGATGCTATCATAAGAAGATACACGAGAATCCTGAGTTTTACGCTGCCGAAAAGCAACGCATCAAGCAGTATAAGATAAACCGCTATAAGACAGACCCAGAGTTCGCTGAAAAGGTTAAAGCTATTAGTAGAGAGTACCAGAGGAAAAAGGCGGAGGCTCTAAAAGCCCTAAAAGCCCTAAATACCGCTAATTAAATCAACTATCTCAACTAATTTAATTATTTTATTTTTAATATTGCAATTATAAAAATTGATTGTAAAGTATATAAAGAATAATTAATATAATAAAGTATAATAATTAATTTCTCCGCTAATTATAGAATGACCTATAATAAAGTATATCTTGCCTCCCTATATAACCAAAATGACATAGTTGAAATAACTGATGTTAATGAAACTAATTACAGAAAAGCTATCGCTAACCTAAAAGTACCCGCTGAAAGTATTTTAGGTCGCCAAATTAAGCCCTGTTTTGACGCTGACCCAAAAGACGGAGAGCTATTGGGTGATACTGTTGAAGAAGACCAGTTGGCAAGGAAGCAGATTATATTGGATTATTTCCCAGATGCCAATATAACGCTTGATGATATTTATATAACAGAACGAGTATATGAAACAGATGACGGTAAAACTAAGTATAGCTCTCATTATACCGTTGATAAAATTAGAATGAGTCGTGCTAATATTCTGGAAATGTTGGTAAAGAACAATAATCCCGGACGCTTTGATTTGAATGTTTATAAATGTGGGAAGTTTCTCACAAGTATTTATACTAATAAGAAGATTAAAGACGGTAAGATAATCAATCTACCGCATTTTCTACCTGTTGGAAACGCTCATATTACTAAACATCTAGTATCGTATATTGAAGAAGATTTCGTGGATTGGGATGATAAGTTTAAAACCGATGAGCCTAAGCCTGTAAAAAAAAGAAGCCTAATTGATGAGATAATTAGAGCAAGTGATGGATTGAAAATAAAAGGTGATACAATTGTCAAGGTAGATGATGATGGTAATGACGAAGATGAAGATGATGAGAAAGATGTTAAGATGTTTATGAAGTATGTTGAGAAGGTATGCTGTGATTTAGATGTTAAAAGGGTAGGTGAATATGATGAATGGATTAAAGTAATGTTTGCTTTAATAAATGTCTGTAAGAAGAAGAAAATATCTTCCAGAGACTGTCGTAATATCTTACATAAGGTTAGTGAGAAATCAAAGAAATATGATGAGAGTAGTGTTGAGAAATGGATAAATATTAACTATGATAAAGTAAATGATAAGTTGGGTCTAAATTATTTAATTAATGTATGTATCAAAGAAGATAATTATACTCTATGGTGTGATGATTATGAAAAGCCATCTTATAATACTGTTAAGAAGCGATTTGAAAAACATTGCTTCTTCTGTATTAATAATATTATATATATTGATATTAACGAGGAATGTGATGAGATAAATCAAGATGTATTTTATATGTTAAATCAAAAAGATTTAAAGGCTAAATACGGACATCTAACTTACTATGATAAAAGCGTTGATAAGAAAGGAAAATGGGAAATCAAAGAGAAACAATTTATTACTAAATGGATTACTGACCCAAAGATTAAGAAGTATCAATCTGTATGCTTTGTACCGAAGGAGCTTGACGAACATTTCAAGGCTAAGCATTACAATATGTTTAGTGGGTTCAAAGCTTCACTCAAACCAGTTAAGAGAAATTACAAGGTTATCCAACCGTTCCTTAACCATATTAAAGATGTATTGGTGAAAGGTAATGAGGAGCATTATAATTGGTTGATTCAATACTTCGCCAATTTAATACAGAACCCGGATAAGAAGAGTTGCGTAGTCATTATATTCCAAGGGATACAAGGGGCTGGCAAAAGTATTGTTGTTGATACCTTTTATAAAAATATAATTGGTGATGATTATGGTGTTAGTACCAGTTCGCCAGATAGAGATTTCTTTGGGAACTTCAATTCTAAGTTGTGTAATAAGGTATTTAGCGTTATTAATGAGGCAGGGAATGAATTGAGAAGCTGTATGGATAAAATAAAGGATCTGAGTGTCAGCCCTTGTATTAATATTGAAAAGAAGGGCAAAGACCCTATTACATTCAATAATTATAATAACTTTATTGGAACTACAAATAATATGAATCCACTTGATGTTGCGTGGGACGATAGGCGATTCGCTTGGTTTAATGTTGATAGTAAATATGTTAAGAATCAAAAGTATTTCGACGATTTAACAAGTAGTATTGAACACGAGGATTTTGATAGCTCCTTATATCATTACTTGAAAGAAGAGGTAAATATTACTATTACTAATTTCCAGAATACGAGACCGCAAACACAGGAATATGAGGACATTAGAAAGCGAAATCTTCCTAATGTTATCAAGTTTTTGGCGGACAGATACAAAAGTTTTGACTATAGAAAAGGTAGAGGCGATGAAGGGGATATCTCTTGTATTGAAAAGAAAGAGCTGTATAATATGTATAAGATTTATTGCGAGGCATGTAAATATACAGCTTATAACTTCACGGCTTTCAAATCCTATATGAAGACTACTAAAGGGGTTAGCGAGGTATTATCTCACGGACAGTCTAAATATAAGTTTAAGAAGGTTGATTTTGAGGGTTATATCAAGGACTATGATGAGAATAATGATATTGAAGAGATAGAGACTGATGAAGAATAAAATAGGTAGAATAAAATAGGTAGAATAAAATAGGTAGAATAAAATAGGTAGAATACTTTATTTTTATAGGTTATATTATTATTATATATACAGTCTCTTATTGAAATGATAGGGATTAATAGGATATAAATAGGATATAAATAGGATATAAATAGGTAGATATTTTACCGGCCAGAATATTATTTATAAAAAAAATATTTGATTTTTATTTTTTGATTTTGAT
>JALRIN010000072.1 GCA_023255415.1 Cypionkella sp.
CAGCAGCAAACCCCCGGCACCGCAGCAACCACCGGATACCGCGTCAACGGGCAGACCTTCGGCGACATGCAGTCGGCGCAGGACTATGCTAACGCAAATCCGACCGGCGGGCAGGCATGGGGCGGCTACGAGCAAAGCCCCGGCTATCAGTTCCAGCTTTCGCAGGGCATGGACGCGCTGCAATCCTCGGCGGCGGCGGGCGGCGGGCTTGGCTCTGGCCGGACCCTAACCGATGCGATGAAGTTCGGGCAGGGGCTGGCCTCGCAGGACTATGGCAGCTTCCAGAACCGCCTTGCAGCGCTGGGGCAGTCTGGGCAATCCGCCGCAGCCATGCAGGGCGATGCAAACACCAATTATGCGCAGATGGGCACCAACGCCCTAGGCAGCATCGGCAACGCGCAGGCGGCGGGCAAGATCGGCTCGGCCAATGCGTTTTCGGACATGATGGGCAACCTTGTCGGCGCATGGGGGCAACAAAGCGCCACGGGCGGCGGCGGCATGTTCGGCAACAACCCTCTGACCGTCGGTCGCTGATCATGGCGAACTGGGCCGACACGCAAAAGCTTGGGGATTCATCCACCGCTGAGTGGCAAAAAGCTAACCTTGTGGAAATCACCAGTAGCAACGGGCAAACGTGGCAAGTTTACAAGGATGCTGCCCCCGCATTTACTGGGTTTCTGCAAGAACTTGAGGCAACGGGTTATCTGCCGAAGTCCAGCGGAGGATATAACTATCGGCCAATCCGAGGCGGGACCAAGCTATCGCAGCATGCCTTCGGTAATGCCATTGATATCGGGGCCGCAGCGAATGCCATGGGGTCGCATGCAACCGATATGCCGAGCGGTGTGTCTGATATTGCAGCCAAATATGGGTTGGAATGGGGCGGGAATTGGAAGCGACCTGACCCAATGCACTTTGAATGGACAGGAAATGGCGCAGGCCAGCCCGCTGCTTCAGCTCCTAATTCTTTTGCAGGTATCCCCCAGCAGCCCCCGCAGAACGCTCTGGCTCAGGTGCAGCAGCCCGAATACAAGACAACGCAGCTTGACCCGCGCGCCTTCATGACGCCGCAGAACCAGCTTGCCCTTCTCAGAATTTCACGAGGTTAAACCCATGGCGCTTGATCCTTCGATCATCTTGTCGGGCCGGTCGCCCGATCTTGTCGGCCAATTCGGGCGCGGCCTTGCGGTCGGGCAGCAACAGAACCAGATTGGCCAGCAGAACGCTCTTGCGGCGCTTTACCGCGATCAGGGCGCGGGCATCATGGCGGGCAACCCCAACGCGCTCAATGCGCTGGCGGCAATTGATCCCGGTGCGGCCTTGGACGTTCAGAATGGACGTCTCGGCATGGATAGCGTGCGCCTCGGGATGGACAGCACCCGCCTTGGCATGCAGGCAACGCAGCAGGGGATGGACAGACTGACCCGCGACGAGCAGCGACAAGTCGAAGAGCACGCGGCAAAGATGTCGGCGGAACAGCGGGCACAGACAGCGGCACAGATCGAGGAATCCGTGCGCATGGGCATGGCCGTGCAGACCCCGCAGGAATGGGATGCCATGATGACCGCGCAGGGGCGGCAGGATCTGGTCGGCCAGTTCAACAGCCGCCAAGCGATTGCTGCTAAGTATATGACGATGGCCGATGTGATCAAGATGGCAAACCCAGAGCAGCCCGACCCGACCAAAGGCGCGCCGCAGGGCTATGCGTGGGCCGATCCCGCGAACCATGCCGCAGGCGTCAAGCCGCTGGCCGGGTATGAGGCAACACCCGACGAATATATGAAATATGTGATGGAAGAAGCCTCGGCGGGCAGGAAGCCCCTATCGCGCCTTGAGTATTCCCAAGCCAAAGCGGGCAAGGGCTTCTCGGTCACCACTGCAGACGGCACAACGGTTCAATATGGCGGGGCTGCAGGCAGCAACGTCGAGGCAAAAGCCGCTGGAAACCGCCAAATTTCAACTGATATCATCATAGGCGCTGCAGACAAGGCAAGGCAGCTTATTGGGATGATGTCTACCGGATTGATTGGTAAGGCTGCAGCATACAACCCGCAATCAGATGCAGCAGAGTTGAACCGTCAGGTCGATGTTCTGAAGGCAAATGCCAAGGTTGAAAACTTGCAGGCAATGCGTGACGCCAGCAAAACCGGCGGCGCTCTCGGGGCAGTGTCCGACTCAGAAAATGCCATGCTCGCAGCCAAAGCTGGGGCGCTTGATCCAGCATCGGGCGCTGAGCGGTTTCAAGCGCAACTTGACGATTATGAGCACACACTTTTGCGCATCGTCCACGGCCCATCCGAGGGCGATAGGATCTTTAGCGCATCCCGTGGCGGGGCTTATGGTCAAGGTTCGCAGCAACAATCTGCCCCTCAATCTCCGGCTCTGTCTCCTGAAATTGAGGACTTGCTGAAGAAGTATCCCGCCGCAGGAAACTGACCGTTACCTTGATCATGATCAGGATGAACACCGACGAGGCGGCAAGCGCATTCACCCAGCTTTGCAGCCCGACATACATCGTGACGACATAGACGGCCACCAAGGCCCAAAAGAAGGCAAGCGCGAGCATGCCGCCCCTTATACATTCGAGGCCTTCACATGGCAACTGCCGAAGAAATCCTGCGGTCTGCTCTCGCGGCAGATAAGGCTGGCGATACTGCTGCGGCTGCAAAACTGGTGGCAGCCGCGCGCGCCATGATGGCACCGCAGCCCGCACCCCAGAAATTCGCCAATGATGCCGGACCAATGGAGCCGCCGCGCGCCCCCGATGGTGCCGTTGACGGTCAGCTTACCACGCTCGCAACCCCGGCCCAGCCAGACAGGTTCGGGGATACGATGGCACAAGCCACCGCTGCGCCAATCGCGGCGATGGGGGCGTTCGCTGGCGGCCTAATGGACCAATCGCGCAGCCCGACCATGCAAGCGCTTCCAGCAGGCACCCCCGCCTATGCCAAGCCTATGATTGCAGGCCTTGGCGATCTTGGCGGCCTTGCCCTCTCAGGTCTTGGCACCGCCTACGCGGGCGCGGCTGGCCTTGTCGGGGAAACCTTCGGCGGCTCTCCGACCAATGAAAACAAACTCGCCCGCGATCTGATGATGATGGGTGAGGTCGCCGTGCCAGAGCTTGCAGGCGTGTCCAGCACGTCGCTTGCCGCTGGCAGGGTAGCAGGAGCCGCCGCGAAGATGGAAGCCCCCGTGACGGCTCGCCAAGCGGCTGCACGGGCGGCTTCTGACCTTGGTGTCACTCCCAGCCTTGGAATGACCGGCAAGGGCGGCGCTATGGCGGCGGCGGCGATGGAAAAGATCCCGCTGTCCAGTTCGATCATTGCCAAGGATGCCGCCCGCGTCGTGGGAGAGGTCGAGAGTGCATTTACAAAGGCCGTCGCGGGTGTGGGAACACCGAAAGGCGCGGTCGGCGCTGGCGATCAGTTGCAGGCTGGTCTTGGCAAATACGTCGAGGGCTTCAAGGCGCGCTCGGCGCAGATGTTTGACAAGGTGGCGCAGGAAATGCCACCGACAACCAAGGTCAAGATCGCCAGCACTGAAAAGGCCGTTGCTGATGCAAAGCAGTATTTTGGCGACAACCCACAGCTTGCCGCAAAACTAGGGCTGAATGCCTGGGACGGCGTGATCGGTGAGGCGGCGCAGAACGGCATCAGTTGGCAAGCCCTGCGCCAGTTCCGCACCAAGATCGGAGAGGCCATCGGCAGCAATCGCGGCGCGCTGGCAGATGAAGATATGGGGCGGCTGAAATCGCTCTATGGTGCGATCACTGAGGACATGGGGGTCGCTGCACAAAGCCAAGGGCCTGCCGCTGCAAAGGCATGGCGCGAGGCAAACGGATATTACAAGTCGGGGGCCACGCGGATCGAGAAATATCTCGACAAGACGATTTCAGCCGACAGTCCAGAGCGCGCCTTCGAAGCCTTCACAGCCATGACCAAGGCGGACCGGGCGGGGTCGGACGTGCAGCGCATGCAGCAAATCAAGGCGTCTTTGTCCCGTGACGATTGGAACGATGTTTCCGCATCCATCGTTGACCGCTTGGGCCGTGCAAACCCCGGTGCGCAGGATGCCAGCGGGACCGCGTTTTCACCGGCGAAGTTTTTGACCGAGTGGAATAAGATTTCCCCAGAGGCAAAGAAGATCCTGCTGCCGGATGAAGCGCGCGGCGAGTTGCAAAAGCTGGCAGTGGTGGCTGATCGCGTCAAGGCGGGCAATGCCGAGCGCAATATGTCGAACACCGGCACCCCCGGCGCGTGGCTGGCGATCTTGTTCGGATCATCGGCAAGCCCCGTCACGACAGGCAGCGCACTTGTGGCGAACACGCTGACAGCCAAAGCCCTGACCTCGCAGACCTTCCTGCAGGCCATGAATGCTGCAGCGCGCGGCGATACCCGCGCCATGCGTGCGATGTCAAGCACCAGCGGCGCATTTGCAGAAGACGCAAATACCATCATGCGGTTGATCGCTGCAGAAAGCGCGGTCGGCCCGGCGAACACTGCAGAGCGCCCCCTACCTCTGGCAAAATAATCCCAACATAAGGCGTCCGAAAAGATGGCTGATCAAATCAACTTCACGCCTTTGCGGGCGCTGGACCGAAACGGCTTGCCTGTAGCTGCTGCCGAGGCGCTGTTTTACATCAGCGGCACCAGCACCTTGCAGACGGTTTATTCCGACAGCGCAGGCACAACCCCGCACGCGCAGCCGCTGGTTGCCGATGCGCGCGGCGTGTTTCCGCAGGTGTTTTCCAACGTCACGCTGAAGGTGACCGTCACCGACCCGCTGGGGGCCGTTCTGCCGGGGTTCCCGCTCGATCCTGTGCCGAAAACCGCAATTGGCGGCACGGGCGCTGCAAACATCACCTTCGCACCGACTGCCGACATTCCGGCATCGGACACACAGGCGGCCATCGAGCAGGTGCAGGCCAATATCCTGACCACGGCGCAGGATCTGGGCCTCGGTGTCATCGCGGATGCTCCGATCATCGCCAATCTGGACAGCGCAAGCACGGCCTCGGGGCAATACCGGATTTCGTCCACCACCACCGGCACCTTTCCGGCGGGCCTGTCTGCGGCATCTGGCGGGATTGTGCAGATGTTGCGCGAGACATCGGCCAAAGCGACGCAGGTTGTCCTGCACGGCGGTTCAGAGCGGCGCTCGACCCGCGATCTTGTT
>JALRIN010000073.1 GCA_023255415.1 Cypionkella sp.
ATGCGCCGACCCGAGATCACTGGCTTTATCTCGGTCGCGCCCCCGGCCAATCTTTACGATTTCTCTTTTCTTGCGCCCTGCCCGGCTTCGGGTCTGGTGATCAACGGCACCGCAGATAAAGTGGCGCCGCCAAAAGACACCGTCAGCCTTGTGAACAAATTGCACGAGCAAAAGGGCATCACGGTGACCCATACTCAGATCGAGGGCGCGGATCACTTTTTCAAAGACGAAGAGGCGCATATGAACCCGATGATCGACCACGTCTCGTCCTATGTGAAACGGCGTTTGGGCGAGACCAGCCGCTGATGTCGGTTCTGGAAGAAATGGGCGACGCTTTGGCACGAGATGTGATTGCCGCGATGGAAGAGCTGGGCGACGATCGGTTTTATGACAAAGTGTCCAAGGTCTTGCTGGATGCCTCGCCCACCATGCAAGAGGCGTTTTTAACTGCCTTTCGGGTGCGGGTGGCTGAAAAACGGGGGCGTGCCTTTATCGAGGCCGCGCTAAAAGCCAAGCGCGAGGGCCGCGAAGGCCCCCGTGTGGTGATGGATTAACCCCTGTGTCAGATCGGCTAGACGCGCAATTTGCCTTTCTGAACGAAGCGGATCGGCTGAAATCGGTGCTGCGGGCCACAACTTTGGTGGATGGTTCGCGGCGCGAAAACTCTGGCGAACATTCTTGGCATCTGGCGCTTTATGCGCTGATCTTGGCCGATCAGGCTGGCCCAGATGTCGATATAAACCGCGTGATGCGGATGCTTTTGATCCATGATTTGGTCGAGATTGATGTAGGCGACGTGCCGATCCATTCCGCCAATGGTCAGGCGCATAGCAGCACATCCGTAAAAGAAGCGGAATCTGCCGCAGCCCGCCGCATTTTTGGCCTGCTGCCTGCTGATTTGGGCCAACCGTTGCTGGCGCTTTGGCAAGAGTTCGAGGCGGCCGAGACCCCAGACGCGATCTTTGCCAAATCGCTGGACCGGGTGCAGCCGGTGATGGCAAATCTGATGTCAGGCGGCGGCACTTGGATTGAATATAATGTCACCGCCGCGCAGCTTGAAAGCCGCGTCGGCGTCAAGGTTGCACGCGGCGCGCCCAAGCTTTGGCACTGGGTCAAGCATAAGACAGCAGGCTATTTCGGCAGCACATAAGATTTCGGTATACCGCCGCATACCGTCTTCCCTTTCACTGAATTTTCACCTAAAGCGTCTTTACTCACTCCATATAGTCAAGGGGCCGATATGACCAAAATTAAGGTGGCTAATCCAGTCGTGGAACTCGACGGCGATGAAATGACCCGCATTATCTGGGATTTTATCAAAAAGAAATTGATCCTGCCCTATCTGGATGTGGATCTGAAATATTACGATCTGGGCATTGAAGAGCGTGACCGCACCAATGATCAGATCACCGTCGACAGTGCCGAGGCGATCAAGAAATACGGCGTTGGCGTCAAATGCGCGACCATCACCCCCGATGAGCAGCGGGTCGAAGAGTTCGGGCTGAAACAAATGTGGCGCTCGCCCAATGGCACCATCCGCAACATTCTTGGTGGCGTGATCTTTCGCGAACCGATCATCTGCAAAAACGTGCCACGCCTGGTGCCCGGTTGGACCAAACCGATCGTGATCGGCCGCCACGCCTTTGGCGACCAATACCGCGCCACCGATTTTCACTTTCCCGGCGCCGGCAAACTGACGATGAAATTTGTCGGCGAAGACGGCAGCGTGATCGAAAAAGATGTCTATGCAGCCCCTTCGGCTGGCGTCTATATGGGCATGTATAACCTTGACGACAGCATTATCGACTTTGCCCGCTCGTCGCTGAACTATGGCCTGCTTAAGGGTTGGCCGGTGTATCTTTCGACCAAAAACACCATCCTGAAGGCCTATGACGGCCGCTTCAAGGATCTGTTTGCCAAAGTCTATGCCGAGGAATTTGAAGACAAATTCAAAGCCCTGGGCATTCACTATGAACACCGTCTGATCGACGACATGGTAGCCTCGGCGCTGAAATGGTCGGGCGGCTATGTTTGGGCCTGCAAGAACTATGACGGCGATGTGCAATCAGATATTGTGGCTCAGGGTTTTGGCAGCCTTGGGCTGATGACCTCGGTTCTGATGACGCCAGATGGCCAGATCGTCGAGGCAGAGGCGGCGCATGGCACCGTAACCCGGCATTACCGCCAGCATCAAAAGGGTCAGGCGACCTCGACCAATTCGATCGCCTCGATCTTTGCTTGGACCGGAGGTTTGAAGCATCGCGCCAAACTGGATGGCAACGAAGCACTGATGCGCTTTGCGGTCACGCTGGAAAAGGTCTGCGTTGACACCGTTGAAGACGGCTGGATGACCAAGGATCTGGCTTTGTTGGTCGGCCCTGATCAAAAATGGCTGACCACGATGGGCTATCTGGAAAAGGTCGATGAATATCTAAACAAGGCGCTGGTGGGCTAGGCCTGCTGCGATTTATCCTGCTGCGGCGGGAGGTTTTTTGGGCGCAGACCTGTCAGACGACGGGCCAGCGCCTTCGCCATTTTGGCAGCTTCGACAAAGGGAAAAGCATAGATTTTCAGCGGCGAGATGCCATCAATTCCAGCTGATTGCGCCCCCATCGGCGCGGTGCAGCGCCCCGGCACGTAATAGGTGCCAAACATCAAGTCATAAAACGGAAAGATATTGGCCAAATTCTTGCCATAGGCCTCGGGCACATCGGCATGATGCCAACGGTGAAACCGGGGCGAGGACAACAGATATCGGAACGGGCCATGGTGAATATCAACGTCCAGATGCACATAAAACCCCAGCACTCGCGTCGCCAAAATTACCACAGGAATCAACTCGGGCAGCTGCATCCAGGTTAACATCAGCGTGTAACTGGCCAACATGACGATGGTTTCCAGCACATGGATGCGAAAGTTGGTGAAAGCATTCACATGGGTGTCGGTGTGATGGGCGGCATGGGTCAACCACCCGAGCCGCGTGTGCATCAGCCGATGGCTCCAGTAATCGACAAAATCCGCGGCCAAAACGGTCACCAACATCCCCAGCCAAACCGGCACATGCAACCAGATCTGCGGGTCGAGTGTCGGGATATTCAAAGCGTCATAGCGGCCCTGCACCCAAACCGAAATCTGTTGCGCAAACAGCGCCCAAACCGCCACATTCAGCATCGCGATGATAAAACTTGTCGCGATATTCGATCTTGCCAATTTGCCCAGTTGATCCTTTTTGCGAAAGACAGTCGAAAGCACGGCCGAGCAAAGCAGCGCGATCAGGAAAAGGCCTGGCAAAGAGATCAAAGCGCTGAGCACCCCGTCGATTGCAGTCATTTCCTGCCCCTTTTCGCCGATTCCTGCCGTGAAAACCTATAAAGCGCTGCAATTTAGGCAAGACTATGGTGGAACTGTGACCCGCGCGCAGGCTTTCGACGAGCGCCCCCTAGCCAACCGCGCTCAAACCCTGTAAGGCGCTCGCAACCGCAAAAGAAATCTGAAAGAGTCCCCGATGGAGCTTCGCAACATCGCCATTATCGCGCACGTCGACCATGGCAAAACCACCCTCGTTGACGAACTGCTCAAGCAGTCCGGTTCGTTCCGTGAAAACCAAGCCGTTTCCGAACGCGCGATGGACAGCAACGATATCGAACGCGAGCGTGGCATCACCATTCTTGCGAAATGTACTTCGCTGGAATGGCAGGGCCTGCGCATCAATATCGTCGACACCCCCGGTCACGCCGACTTTGGTGGCGAGGTCGAGCGGATCTTGTCGATGGTTGACGGCGTGGTTCTGCTGGTGGATGCCGCTGAAGGCCCGATGCCACAAACCAAATTCGTGACCGCAAAGGCGCTTGCGCTGGGTCTGCGCCCGATTGTGGTGCTGAACAAGGTCGATAAGCCCGATGCAGAACCTGCACGCGCGCTGAACGAAGTGTTCGACCTGTTTGCCAACCTTGGCGCTGATGACGATCAGCTTGATTTCCCAGTGCTTTACGCTTCGGGTCGCGCAGGTTGGGCGGACGCAGATCTGGACGGTCCGCGCAAGGATCTGAACGCGCTTTACGATTTGGTGGTAAGCCATGTCAAAGAGCCAAAACAGCTGTCGCGTCGCAACGAGCCGTTCCAGATGCTGGCGACCACGCTTTCGGCCGACCCGTTTATTGGCCGTATTCTGACCGGCCGCGTCGAGGCAGGCACGCTGCGTGCAGGCGAAACCATCAAGGCGCTGTCGCGCGATGGCACCAAGATCGAACAGTTCCGCGTGTCCAAGGTTTTGGCTTTCCGCGGTCTGGTTCAGACGCCGATTGATGTCGCAGAGGCTGGCGATATCGTCACTTTGGCCGGCATGACCAAGGCAACCGTGGCCGATACGCTTTGCGCTTTGGAAGTGGACGTCGCCATCCCCGCACAGCCAATTGACCCGCCGACAATTTCGGTGACCTTTGGCATCAACGACTCGCCTCTGGCTGGCAAAGAAGGCTCTAAGGTTCAGTCGCGCGTGATCCGCGAACGTCTGATGCGCGAAGCCGAAGTTAACGTTGCGATCAAGATTGCCGACACCCCCGGCGGTGACGCCTTTGAGGTATCCGGTCGTGGCGAATTGCAGATGGGCGTTTTGATCGAGAACATGCGTCGCGAAGGCTTCGAGCTGTCGATCTCACGTCCGAAGGTGATCTTCAAAGACATCGATGGCGTGAAATCCGAACCGATCGAAGAAGTCACCATCGACGTTGATGACGAATATACCGGCGCTGTGATCGAGAAAATCACCGGTCCGCGTAAGGGCGATCTGGTCGAGATGAAGCCCGCAGGCGTTGGCAAGACCCGCATCATCGCGCATGTGCCTTCGCGCGGTCTGATCGGCTATCATGGCCAGTTCATGACCGACACCCGCGGCACTGGCGTGTTGAACCGCGTGTTCCACGGCTGGGCGCCGCACAAGGGACCGATC
>JALRIN010000074.1 GCA_023255415.1 Cypionkella sp.
CGCTTGATGTTCATCGAGGTTTCGCGACGCAGGTCGCCTTCGACGGTGACGTTTGCGTCAATGAATTCGCGGATCGCCAGAACTTCAGCGTCAGACAGCTGGTTCACGCGACGGGTGCGGTCGATGTTGGTGGCTTCGCAGATTTGCTCTGCAATGGCGGGACCAACGCCAGCAATATAGGTCAGGGCAATCGGGACCCGCTTTTGGGTCGGGATGTTTACGCCAGCAATACGTGCCAAACGTGTATTCCTTTTTGGTTGCGGTTCCGTAACGCCAGAACCTTTTTTCACAACACCACTTTTTCAGAGGCGATTCGAATCTCCGCAAAAGCGGAAGCCCGCAAGCGATTCCGCTGCGGGACGCCGTGCATTAGGGGCTTTTGGGGCAATCGTCAAGGGCAGCGCGGCGAAATTCACGCTTTGTCAAGAACCTTAGCGACGGCGGCCGCGACCGCGTCCATCTCGGCAAGGCCGTCAACACTCGAAAGCTGGCCCTTGGCATAGTAATAGCCGATCAGCGGCGAGGTTTTCTTGTAATATTCCATCAGGCGGGTTTTCAGCGCATCGGCGTTGTCGTCAGCGCGGCGCTGCATGTTGTGGCCACCGCAGACGTCGCAGCTGCCCTCGACTTTGCTTGGGCGGGTTTGGTCGTGGTAAACCTCGCCACAGCTGCCACAGGTATAGCGGCCGGTGATACGCGCGACCAAGGCGGCGTCATCCACCTGCATCTCGATCACCGCATCTAGCCCCTGCCCCATGCGCGCCAGCAAGGCGCCCAAAGCATCAGCCTGCGCCAATGTGCGCGGGAATCCGTCAAAAATGAAACCGCCCGCAGCCGGCGAGGCCAGCTTTTCCGCAATCAGACCGATCACGATCTCATCGGTCACCAACTCGCCCCGCGCCATCACCTCGGCAACGCGGCGGCCCATCTCGGTGCCCGAGGTTTTCGCCTCGCGCAGCATGTCACCTGTGGACAGCTGCACCATTGCACGTTCTTCCACCAAACGCTTGGCTTGAGTGCCTTTGCCGGCCCCCGGAGGCCCCAGAAGGATGATGTTTGCCATGAGTTTACTCTTTCGCAAGCGGTCAGGAAACAAAAGGCCCGCCGTAAGACGGGCCTTTGCAGAACGACAGGTTAGCGGCGTGCAGGTGGCCGATTGGCCGTGCTGCGTTTTTTGCCACGCAACTGCGACTTTTCGATCAGGCCCTCGTATTGATGCGCCAGAAGATGCGATTGAATCTGCTGGATGGTGTCCATCGTCACAGAAACCACAATCAGAACCGAGGTGCCGCCAAAATAGAATGGCACCGCGAAGGTATCGCGCAAAATCTCGGGCAAAAGGCAAATCGCGGCCAGATAGGCAGCACCCAGCACCAAGACACGGTTGACGACATAATCCAGATATTCTTCGGTCTTCTTGCCAGGACGGATCCCCGGAATGAACCCATTCTGGTTCTTCAGGTTATCGGCCACTTCGTCGGTCTTAAAGGCAACGTTGGCGGTGTAGAAATAGGCAAAGAATACGATCATACCAACAAAGAACGCCAGATACAGCGGCTGACCGGGGCCAAAATAGGCCAGGATCGTCGACATGATCGGGCCGGTGTTCTGGCCAGAAAAGGTCGCAATCGTGGTCGGCAGCAACAGCAAGGACGAGGCAAAGATCGCAGGGATCACGCCGGCTGGGTTAACCTTGATTGGCAAATGCGACGAACCGCCGTCATAAACCTTCATGCCAACCTGACGGCGGGGATATTGAATATGGATCTTGCGCAGGGCGCGTTCCATGAACACCACCGCCGCGATAACCAGAACCACCATCACAAGCACGCCCAAGATCACCGGCGTCGAGATCACACCCGCGCGACCTTGGCTAAAGAACTGCGCCAGCGCACGCGGAATTTCCGCAACAATTCCAGTAAAGATGATCAGCGAGATGCCGTTTCCGATGCCGCGCGCAGTGATCTGCTCGCCCAGCCACATCAGGAACATGGTGCCGCCGACAAGGGTGATCACACAAGACACCACAAAGAACATGCCCGGCGTATGCGCCAGACCGCCCGCCTCGATCGACTTGGCGATGCCAAAGCCTTGGAATGTCGCCAAGGCAACGGTGCCATAGCGGGTCCATTGGTTCATTTTTTTGCGACCCTGATCGCCCTCTTTTTTCATCTGCTCCAGCGCAGGCACCATCGATGCCAGCAGCTGAATGATGATCGAGGCCGAAATATAGGGCATGATTCCCAGCGCGAAGATGCCCATGCGCTTGATAGCGCCGCCGGTGAACATCGAAAGCATGCCGCCGATGCCCTGGCCTGCGTCATCCATAAAGTTGCGCAGCGCGGTTCCGTCGATACCGGGAACAGGCACATAGGTGCCCAAACGGTAGACCATCAGCAAGCCGACGGTGAAAAAAATCCGGCTCCGAAGATCGGTTGCCTTGCCTAGCGTACCCCAGCTGAGGTTCGCGGCCATTTGCTCTGCAGCAGATGCCATGATCAAATCTTTCTGCGTAGGCCCATTATGGGAAGCGCCGCCGAACCGTTTCCGGTCGGCGGCGCGGGAACTTGGCGATATGTAAGCGGTCTAAGCCCGGCTCACAACCACTTATTGCGCTTTGCGCACCGACTTACCGTGTGGAGCAAGGGTTGGCGCAACAGTCAGGGTGCCGCCAGCAGCTGCAACAGCCTCGATCGCAGCAGCCGAAGCGCCGGTCACGGACAATTTCACAGCCGATTTGATCTCGCCCTTGTTCAGGATGCGAATACCGTCGCGCAGGTGACCAGTCAGACCAGCCTCTACCAGCATCACTTCGGTGATCTCGGCCGAGATATCCAGCTTGCCAAGGGCAATGAATTTTTCGATCAAACCCAGATTGATGACCGCATAACGCATCTGGTTTGGCTTCGAGAAGCCGCGCTTTGGCAAACGGCGATACAGAGGCATCTGGCCGCCTTCGTAGCCGCCAATAGCGACGCCCGAACGCGATTTTTGGCCCTTGATACCACGGCCAGCAGTCTTACCCGAACCCGAACCAGGGCCACGTGCAACGCGCTTTTGCTTTTTGGTAGCACCTGGATTGTCGTGAAGTTCATGAAGTTTCATGTCGCATACTCCTATGCCGGAACTGCCCTGGCTGCGACGGCGGGGGCAAACGCGGCGTTGATGATTCTTATGACCATAGGCGGCCACTGGCGGCGTATAGACACTTGCGCCAAATACTGCAAGATGCGCGCTTGACCCAATTCAGATCGGAACGCAATGTCGACCAATACCAGCTATCGCGCAGGCCTAGAACAGCAGTTTCAGGCCGACTGGGTCAGCTTTTTCGCCACCTTCGCGCGATTTGAACATGCGCTGATCAAGGCCCCCTATTTAAAGCACAGCAAAACCGGTGTTACCGCCGAAGCGGGATGGGCAGGCTTTGCCGCAGACCTTGGTGCAGGCTTTCTTGAAACCTGCCGCGCCGATCCCGATCTGGCAAAGCTGTTCACCAACCCGCCGATGCTGCTTAAGGTCGATCAGGGCGAGGAAAGCTCGTGGAAAAAAGCCCGCGCGATTAATTCGGTGGCCGATTGGTTTCTGGTGGTTAAAGACGTGCGCAACAACCTGTTTCACGGCGACATCTCGCCCCATTCCGAGCGCGAAGAACGGCTGATCATTGCCGCGCAACGGGTTCTTGATTTGGCCTATGCTGCGGCTTTGGCGCGAGCGGATAACCCCAAGATGGTTGAGTTTTGCGAGGCGTTTCGGTTTCGCAAATAGCCCGCGTTAAAACGCAAAACGCCCCACCTTGCGGCAGGGCGTTTGCGGCAGCGTGGGGCGGGGTTACACCCCACCCAAAGCCTTAGCCGCGCTCTTCGATGATCGTGACAAGATGCGAGATCTTGTTGACCATGCCACGGACGGAAGGTGTGTCTTCCAGCTCGCGGGTGCGGTTCATTTTGTTCAGGCCAAGACCTTTCAGGGTCGCGGTCTGGATCGCTGGGCGGCGGGCGGCCGAAGCCACCTGCTTGACCACGATGGTTTTCTTGTCAGCCATGATTAAGCCTCCACGGTTTCAGCGGCGGGCTTGTTCAGGATCTCGGCCACTTTCTTACCGCGACGAGCGGCAACAAGGCGGGGCGAAGTCTCGGACTTAAGACCGTCGATGGTGGCACGGATCATGTTGTAGGGGTTCGAGGTGCCGATGGATTTCGCCACCACATCCTGAAGACCCAACATCTCGAAAACGGCGCGCATTGGGCCACCAGCGATGATACCGGTACCGGCAACTGCCGACCGCATCACAACTTTACCGGCGCCGTGACGGCCTTCCATGTCGTGGGGTCTCACATCACGTCAGCATCGCACGCACCCTCTCTAACAGAGGCGCACTAACCTTTCCCTCCCCTACCTCCACTGGCCAAGATTCCCAGGTCACCTCTATCAAAGAGGTGCACCATCATACTTTAACCGGGGTCTTGACCCAGCTGGAAGCTGAGGACGCGGGGAAAGCTGCCTACGTGCGCAGTGGCTCGACGCAGTCTAGTGACGACTGGATCAT
>JALRIN010000075.1 GCA_023255415.1 Cypionkella sp.
CGCAATGGGCATTGACCATATATTCCACCGAATCCGCGATCAATTCGCGCGAGGGCAGCGAATAAAGCATGCCGTCATGGCCCATCGCGATGCCGTCATCGACGGCGATGGTGTTGAATTCTTTGGCGACACCGCCTGCAGCCTCGACCTCGCGGGCCACCATCTGGCCAAGGTCTTTCAGGTGCACGTGACCGGGCACGAATTGAGTAAAAGAGTTCACAATCGCGATGATCGGCTTGCCGAAATCGCCGTCCTTCATCCCCGTTGCGCGCCAAAGTCCGCGCGCGCCCGCCATATTGCGGCCATGGGTGGTGGTTCTGGAACGATAGACGGGCATAGGATCATCCTTAGGGTCAGGGCGAGAAAGCAGCACAGTGCCGCAAATACATGCCCCCAAGGTTGGCGCGGATCAAGGGTCAAACGCCAAAACACCGCGAAATCGCCTAAATCGGCGCAAAACAGCGCGCGGCAAAGCTTTGGGCCTATGCGGGCCTGTCGCTGGGCAAAATCGCTGTCCAATATAGCACAGATTGCGGTTTGACGGCGCAAAACCACCAGCAGTGCTTGCTCCAAGCCCCGCTTGCCGTTATCACCAAGCCAAACATTACAGGCGGACGCCATGCGCATTCTGATTACCAATGATGACGGCATTAATGCGCCGGGTTTGGTCACTTTGACCAAAATCGCCACCGAACTTGCCGGACCGCAGGGCGAGGTCTGGACCGTCGCCCCCGCCTTTGAACAATCCGGCGTCGGCCATTGCATCAGCTATACCCATCCGATGATCAACGCCAAACTGGCCGAGCGGCGCTATGCGGTCGAAGGCTCGCCTGCCGATTGCGTGCTGGCCGGGGTCTACGATGTGTTGGGCGGCCATAAGCCTGATCTGGTGCTGTCTGGCGTCAATCGCGGCAACAACGCGGGCGAGAATGTGCTTTATTCCGGCACCATTGGTGCGGCGATCGAAGCAGCCCTGCACGGCATTCCCGCGATTGCGCTGTCGCAATACATGGGCGTGGCCACCAACGGTCTTGACGATCCCTTCGAGGCTGCAGCCACGCATGGCGCAAGCGTAATCCGCAGCCTGCTTGATAAGGCGATCTGGACCAATGACGATTACCGCGTGTTCTATAACGTGAATTTCCCGCCCTGCCCCGCGCATCTGGTCAAGGGCAGCCGCGTCACTGCCCAGGGATTTCGCCGCGATGTCAGCTTTGGCATCGAGCCCTACACAGCACCCTCGGGCAAGCGGTTTTTGTGGATCAAGGGCGGCGCGCAGACCACGCCGACCCTGCCAGGCACCGATGTGCACGCAAGCCTTGACGGTTATGTTTCGATCACGCCGCTGCGCTGCGATATGACGGCGCATGATCTGCTGGCCGATCTGACAGAGCGCCTTGCATGACCGAAAACGACGCCTCCCCTGCCGGCTCTGGCGCAGAACAGAAGATGCGGTTTCTGTTTGCGTTACGCTCGCGAGGGGTGACCGACAACCGGGTTTTATCGGCGATGGAGTCGGTGGATCGCGGCCGCTTTGTGCGCGGGCTATTTGCCGAGCGCGCCTATGAGGATATGCCACTGCCGATCCCTTGCGGGCAAACCATCAGCCAACCTTCGGTGGTGGGCATCATGACCCAAGCGCTGGATGTGCAGCCGCGTGACACCGTGCTAGAGGTTGGCACCGGCTCTGGCTATCAGGCGGCGATTTTGGCGCGGCTGGCGCGCAGGGTCTATACAGTGGACCGCCACCGCCGGCTTGTGCGCGAGGCGCAAGAGCTGTTTCGCGACCTTGGTCTGGTCAATATTGTGTCGATGGCCGCCGATGGCAGCTATGGCTTGCCCGAAACCGCGCCCTTTGATCGCATTATCGTGACCGCGGCGGCCGAAGACCCGCCCGGACCGCTCTTGGCGCAGTTAAAGCTTGGCGGTATCATGGTTGTGCCTGTGGGCCAGTCCGATACTGTTCAACATCTGATCAAGGTGACCCGCCACGCCACGGGCTATGAATATGAAGAACTTCGGCCAGTGCGCTTTGTGCCCTTGCTTGAAGGTATAAGCAGCGAATGAAAGCCCCGCGAGACAACGCGGGCCAAAGTAAAGAGGCCAGTATGACCCAGACCCCTCCGACGTTTACGCCCCGCAGCATGACCGATCTGCGCTTGGGCCTGCCCGCCGTCGGCCTGACTGCGCTTTTGATGCTTGGCGGCTGTAACGCCAGCAATCCACTGGATTGGGATCTGCGCACCGGAGCCAATTCTGGCGACACCTCGGTTGCCGCTGTAAATGCCTTGGATCAGCGCCCGCTGGCCGACGCGCGCGGCGTGATCTCTTATCCAACCTATCAAGTGGCGCTGGCACAGCGTAATGACACGGTAATGAGTGTCGCCAATCGCGTCGGCATTCCGCCCGATCAGCTTGCCAGCTATAACGCATTGCGCCCCGCCGATACCCTGCGCGCCGGCGAGATTTTGGCGCTGCCGACCCGTGTCGCGGCGGTAGATATCCCCACCACAACCGGCGGCGTTATCGGCGAAACCGCAGCCCCCGGCCGCGTCGATGTCAGCACGATTGCCACCACCGCGCTGAACCGCGTCGATGCGCAAGCGCCAAGCGCCCCCAAAACCATCGGCCAAAGCGCGGAGCCGCAAACCTTGCAGGCCCAGCCGGTGCGCCATCAGGTGCAGCGCGGCGAAACCGCATTTACCATCGCGCGGCTTTACGGTGTGCCGGTGCGGTCCTTGGGCGAATGGAACAGCCTTGGCACCAATCTAGAGGTGCGCGAGGGCCAATATCTGATCATCCCGACATCCAGCGCGCCTCCGGCCAATATGGCTGCACAACAGGCGACCGCACCGGGCAAGCAAACACCGCTGGCACCGCCGCCTTCGGCCAAAAAGCCGCTGCCCGCCGAAAAAACCGTGCCCGCCGCCGAGGCCAGCAAACCCACGGTCGTCGCAGACCTTGGCAAAGAGCGCACGGCGGCTTCGGCTTCGGCCTTTGAGATGCCTGTGCAGGGCAAGATCATCCGCAGCTATGTCAAGAAAAAGAACGACGGCATCGACATCGCAGCCCCTGCGGGCACAGTGGTGAAATCGGCAGCCGATGGCGTGGTCGCAGCCATCACCAAAGACACCACCGGCACGCCGATCGTGGTGATCCGCCACGCCGACGGCATTCTGACGGTCTATGCCGGGGTTGACGGGCTTAAGGTCGCCAAAGGTGCTGCGGTCAAGCGCGGCCAAACCATTGCCGTGGTGCGCAACGCAGAACCCGCTTTCGTGCATTTCGAAGTGCGCAAGGGCGTCGATTCCGTCGATCCGATGAGCTATCTGCAATAAGGCGCTTTGTGGGGGGCGGGGGCCGCGCGCGCGCCGCCCCCGCAGACCTTAAGCCTTTGACACCAAGACCTTGTCGATCCGCATCTGGTCCAGATCCAGCACTTCAAAGCGATAGCCCTCGGCCTGCACCGCATCGCCCAAGGCCGGAATGCGGCCCAATTGGTGCAGCACCAGCCCCGCCACCGTGTCGTATTCCCCCGCCAGATCACGCGACAGCGCCAGCCGATCACAAAGCTCGTCCGCAGGCATCCAACCCGAGACGATCAGGCTGCCATCGCCCCGCTCGACCAGCGCTGGCTCGTCCAATTCAGACGAGCGCACCGCCCCGGTGATCGCCTCTAGCACGTCGTCGGTGGTGATAATGCCCTGAAAGGTGCCATATTCATCATAGACCAAGGCCAGATGATCGCGGCTTTTTTGCAAGATCGCCAGCACGTCCAAAGCGTCCGACAGCTCTGACACCACGGGCACGTCGCGCAGCAGCGCGCGCAGATCCAAAGCCTCGCGGCGCGACACCGCCTGAAAGGCATCGGCAAGGGTGACAATGCCCACCACCTCGCCGGCACGAACTTGCAAACTGACTTGCGACAAGTCGACGCCAAATTGATCTTCTTTGGGCAAGGATAAATTTTTGACTTCAAACAACACAGCGCCAGGCTGGCGGTCTTGGTAAGTGAGGGCTGGCGGCT
>JALRIN010000076.1 GCA_023255415.1 Cypionkella sp.
CTTACTTAGGGTCAAAATCGTCTCCATGCGCGCGTTTTTTTTTAGCTTCAAAGCGTCGCATCTGCAAAAAGATTTGGTTAACCTCTGAAAAACAATGATTTTGTCAAAATCATGTTTGCGCCATCGGCGGTTGCAGCAAATTAAACCCTCTGCTAAACGACCGCCAAACCTGAGGAACGGCGGCACCTTCAAGTCGCGAAGAACGAACTGCTCGGGCGTGATCCTCACGCTGCCCGAGCCAAATTGTTGAAAGGGTGGACGTGTCCGAATCGGCTTCGATCTCAACTGGCATCGCCGCGCGCTACGCGACCGCGATGTTCGACCTAGCCACCGAGGCGGCAGCGATTGATGCGCTGGCCAAAGATGTTGACGCGCTCGAAGCCGCATTGGCCGCTAGCGCAGACCTGCGCGATTTGATCTCCTCCCCAATCTACCGCCGTGACGAGTCTCAGGCTGCCGTTGGCGCTGTCGCCAAGGCGATGAAATTGGGTATGGTCGCAACCAACACGCTGCAGGTCATGGCGCAAAAGCGCCGTCTCTTCGTTCTGCCGATGGTGCTGCGCGCCGTGCGCGCCCAAATCGCAGAAAGCCGTGGCGAGATGACCGCAGAGGTCGTATCTGCCAAGGCCCTGACCAAAACCCAAGCGGATAAACTGGCAAAAGCCTTGTCAGCCTCCGTGGGCAAGAAAATTAATTTGAATGCGACCGTTGATGAAAGCCTCATTGGCGGTCTTATCGTAAAGGTTGGCTCGAAGATGATCGATAGCTCGATCCGCTCCAAGCTCAACTCCCTCCAGAACACCATGAAAGAGGTCGGATAATGGCGATCCAAGCTGCAGAGATTTCCGCGATCCTGAAGGAACAGATCAAGAGTTTCGGTCAGGATGCAGAAGTGGCCGAAGTTGGCCGCGTGCTGAGTGTTGGCGATGGGATCGCCCGCGTTCACGGGCTTGATAATGTTCAAGCGGGTGAAATGGTCGAATTCCCAGGTGGAATTATGGGCATGGCCCTCAACCTTGAATCCGACAACGTAGGTGTCGTGATCTTCGGCTCTGACCGTGACATCAAAGAAGGTGACACTGTTAAGCGCACGAATTCGATCGTGGACGTTCCTGCTGGCCCAGAATTGCTTGGCCGCGTTGTAGACGGCTTGGGCAACCCACTTGATGGCAAAGGCCCGATCAAGTCGAAAGAGCGCCGCGTTGCGGACGTCAAAGCGCCTGGCATTATCCCGCGTAAATCTGTTCATGAGCCTATGGCAACAGGCCTCAAGGCTGTTGACGCGATGATCCCCATCGGCCGTGGTCAGCGCGAATTGATCATTGGCGACCGTCAGACAGGCAAAACTGCCGTGGCTTTGGACGCGATCCTGAACCAGAAAAGCTATAACGAAGCGGCTGGCAAAGACGAAAGCAAGAAGCTTTACTGCATCTATGTTGCGGTTGGCCAGAAGCGTTCGACTGTTGCGCAGTTGGTTAAGAAGCTCGAAGAGACAGGCGCGATTGAATATTCTATCGTTGTGGCAGCGACAGCTTCTGACCCTGCCCCGATGCAGTTCCTTGCGCCATATTCCGCGACCGCGATGGCCGAGTATTTCCGCGACAACGGCAAGCATGCGCTGATCATCTATGATGACCTGTCTAAGCAAGCTGTTGCTTACCGCCAGATGTCCTTGCTGCTTCGCCGTCCCCCAGGGCGTGAAGCCTATCCTGGTGACGTTTTCTACCTCCACTCTCGTTTGTTGGAGCGTTCGGCGAAGCTGAACGAAGATCTTGGTGCAGGGTCTTTGACCGCTCTGCCCGTGATTGAAACCCAAGGCGGTGACGTTTCTGCGTTTATTCCGACCAACGTGATCTCGATCACAGACGGCCAGATCTTCCTTGAAACCGACTTGTTCTATCAGGGTATTCGCCCTGCTGTGAACACAGGTCTATCCGTGTCTCGCGTGGGCTCTTCGGCCCAAACCAATGCGATGAAATCGGTGGCAGGTTCGGTGAAACTGGAACTGGCGCAGTATCGCGAAATGGCGGCCTTCGCGCAGATTGGGTCTGACCTTGATGCGGCGACACAGCGTTTGCTGAACCGCGGCGCGCGTCTGACCGAGTTGATGAAGCAGTCACAATATGCACCGCTGACAAACGCAGAAATCGTCTGTGTGATCTTCGCGGGTATCTCTGGCTTCCTCGACAAGATCGCCGTGCGCGAAGTTGGCCGCTTTGAGCAGGGTCTGCTTCAGCATCTGCGTGGGAAGCACAAGGATGTTCTCGATTGGATCACCAATGAAGATCCAAAGATCAAAGGTGATGCAGCCGACCGACTGAAGGCAGTCATCGAAGAATTCGCCGCAGATTTCTCGTAAGGGGACGGGTTTATGCCAAGTCTCAAGGATCTGAAAACACGGATCGAGTCGGTCAAATCGACCCGCAAGATCACCAAGGCCATGCAGATGGTGGCCGCCGCAAAACTGCGGCGGGCACAAGATGCAGCCGAGGCAGGGCGCCCCTATGCAGAACGGTTCAACACCGTTCTGGCGGGGCTTGCTGCATCGGTTGGCGGCTCGGACAGCGCCCCGCGCTTGTTGTCGGGCACAGGCAGCGACCAAGTGCAGCTGCTGGTGGTCATGACGTCGGAACGTGGCCTGTGTGGCGGTTTCAACAGTTCGATCGTGAAGCTGGCGCGCGTTCGCGTGGCCGAACTGCGGGCGGCTGGCAAGACGGTTAAAATCTTGACCGTCGGTAAAAAGGGCCGTGAGCAGCTGAAGCGTGATTACGCAGACCTGTTCATTGGTCACGTCGATCTCAGCGAAGTGAAACGCTTGGGTTACGCCAACGCGCAAGACATCGCGCGCGATGTGCTGGCACGCTTTGACGCGGGCGAGTTTGACGTGGCAACGATCTTTTTCAACCGCTTCCAGTCGGTGATCAGCCAGATCCCGACCGCGCATCAGATCATTCCTGCCGCTTTCGACCAAACGGGCGAAGCGGCTGCAGACACCACACTGTTCGACTATGAACCGGACGAAGAGGCCATCTTGGCCGACCTTCTGCCGCGCGGTGTGGCAACGCAGATCTTCTCGGCACTGCTGGAAAACGCAGCATCCGAGCAGGGCGCGCGCATGTCCGCAATGGACAACGCAACGCGCAATGCGGGCGACATGATCAACAAGCTGACTATTCAATATAACCGCACGCGTCAGGCGGCGATTACCACTGAACTTATCGAAATTATCGCAGGCGCAGAAGCGCTTTAACGACATCCAAAGGCAAGGAAGAAGCAAATGGCAACCGCCCCGAAGAAGACCGCCGCTCCAAAAAAGGCCGCAGCACCCGCCGCAGCCGCTAAAAAAGCGCCTGTGAAAAAAGCCGCTGCAACCAAGGCTCCCGCTAAAAAAGCTGGTGCTGGCCAAACCGCAACGAACGTCGCCGGCGCGACGGGTCGCATTTCACAGGTCATCGGCGCTGTTGTCGACGTAACCTTCGCTGGCCAGCTGCCTGCCATTTTGTCGGCACTTGAAACCGACAACAACGGCAACCGCCTCGTCCTCGAAGTGGCCCAGCATCTTGGCGAAAACACCGTTCGCACGATCGCAATGGACGCGACCGAAGGTTTGACCCGCGGTCAACCCGTGCGTGACACCGGTGCGCAGATTTCGGTTCCAGTTGGTCCAATGACCCTTGGCCGCATCATGAACGTTATTGGTGAGCCAATCGACGAGCGTGGCCCTGTTGGCGCGGCAAAGTCGAGCCCGATCCACGCAGAAGCACCTTTGTTCACCGACCAGTCGACCGAAGCTGAAATTCTCGTCACCGGTATTAAGGTTATCGACCTTCTCGCGCCTTATGCAAAGGGCGGCAAGATT
>JALRIN010000077.1 GCA_023255415.1 Cypionkella sp.
TGTTGCAAGCCACTGACCGTGACCCCCGCATGCTGGATGGTTTGATCACGCAAAACCTCTCCGCAACGCCTGCGTTTTTCTCCTCGACGACGATCATTATCATCGGTGGTCTTTTGGCCGTCATGGGGGCATCTGACCGCGTCAATGCCTTGGTGGAAGGCATTCCCTTTGTGCGTAGCACCAGTGTGGAGGTTTTTGATCTCAAGCTACTCCTGCTGATCGGGATTTTTGTTTACGCGTTCTTCCGTTTCAGTTGGTCCATGCGCCTCTATACCTTTGTGGCCCTGGCAATTGGGGCGATGCCGCCGCCTGCGGCGTTTGCTGATGGTACTTTCGATCGTGAAAAGCACGCTAAACGTGCCAGCGCACTGGTGGGGTTGGCGGCCGAGGCCTTCAACAGCGGCTTGCGGGCTTACTACATGAGTTTTGCTGCAATGGCGTGGGTCTTCTCTGGGCCTGCATTTATTTTGGGTAGCGTGGCAGTGGTGTTTATTTTGTACCGACGCGAGTTCCGTTCGGACGTGCTTGACGTCTTAACGAAATAAGCCTTTGCGGTTAAATTTCGCGATCTGAACCGCGGGGTGTTCCACCCGGAAAACAAATCTCTAAAATAGGACGAATGACCACGCCACACCCCTTCGTTCATCTGCGGATGCACACCGAATTTTCGGTCGTCGATGGGGCAGTTCGTGTCCCCGATGCCATCAAAGCAGCGGCTAAAAACAACCAACCTGCGTTGGCTATTACCGATCTGAACAACTTGTTTGGAGCGGTGAAGTTTTACAAGAAGTCGCGTGCGGCGGGCGTCAAGCCCTTGATCGGTGCGGACATCAATGTGATCGGTATGCCGCAGGACGGTGACGCTCACTCGCCATTGCCGGGTCAACTTCCTGTTTTGTCGCGCCTGCTGATTCTGGTCCAAAACAACCAAGGCTATTTGAACCTTTGTGAGCTGTTGGCGCGCGCATGGACCCGCAGCTCAGGGCGTGATCAAGCTGCCGTTCAGTGGACCTGGTTACAAGAGCTGAATGAAGGTCTCATTGTGTTGTCGGGTGCACAGGCGGGGCCCGTGGGTCGCGCCCTCATGGCGGGCGATCACACGCGGGCAAGCCAATTAGCGCTCTGCCTTGCAGAGACCTTTACGCATCGTTTTTATCTGGAGATTCAGCGCGCAGGACGTGAGGACGACGAGCGCCACGTGATGGCGTGCATCCCACTGGCGGCCCGTTTGGGTTTGCCGGTTGTAGCGACGCATCCGGTGCAGTTTTTGGCGCCTGATGACTATGAGAGTCACGAGGCGCGGGTATGTATCGCGGAAGGGGAGATGCTGGCCAATCGCCGTCGGGTGCGGCGATTCACGCGAGAGCAGTACTTCATGTCCACCGAAGAGATGCAGGCGCGATTTGCCGATTTGCCGGCTGCGTTGGACAACAGCGTCGAGATTGCCAAGCGCTGTAACGTGACCTTGACGCTGGGTAAACCGCAGTTACCGAATTTTCCGACCCCCTTGGTTGATGGTACCCCCATGCCAATGGCGGACTACTTCAAGCAGTTGTCGCATGAGGGCTTGCAGCGCCGACTGGCACACCTGTACCCCGACCCCGAAAAGCGTGCCGCCGAAGCACCGCGGTACATCGAGCGTCTCGACTTTGAGATTGGCACCATCCTCAACATGGGGTTCCCGGGCTATTTCTTGATCGTGGGTGACTTCATTGCCTGGGCGAAGAACAATGGTTGTCCCGTCGGACCGGGTCGTGGCTCGGGTGCGGGCTCTTTGGTGGCCTATGCGCTTGGGATCACCGATCTCGATCCGCTCGAATTCAATTTGCTGTTTGAGCGATTTTTGAACCCCGAGCGGGTCTCGATGCCTGACTTTGATATCGACTTTTGTCAGTCGAATCGTGACCGTGTGATCGAGTATGTGAAGGAAAAATACGGTCGCGAAGCGGTCAGTCAAATCGCGACTTTTGGCTCAATGGCTGCGCGTGCAGCGATTCGAGACGTCGGGCGTGTGATGGACTTTGCCTATGGCTTTTGCGATGGCATCTCCAAGCTCATCCCGAATAAGCCGGGTACCCACATCACCATCGCAGAGGCGATTAAGCAAGAACCTC
>JALRIN010000078.1 GCA_023255415.1 Cypionkella sp.
CTCACCAATTAGTTTAGAGTAATCGGTTTCATCAACATCAGTAACTTCAGTCTCACGCAGTCTACGTAGGACAGCATTGATAATTTCTAAGTATGTCATTTTAATCCTTAATCAGCCATGAAGGGGACTGTATTCTCTTTGTATAGGTCAAACGAGACAATAACAGACATGGCTGAAGCTAGTTCTGTTAACACCCAAATTGAGTCACCACTCTGCATCACCATACTGTCTGAAAACTGTAAGTAATTGTTGGCGCTAATAACATACTCTTTAACAATGTAAATCTTGTGATTAGCGTCATGGGCATGTTGCCAATACATTGTTATATATTTGTTATTACCTTGTTGGTTACTGGCAAACAATGTACTAACAACAGCTTTATATCCACTAGGTATCTCAACAACTTTAGTCAGAGTGTCTGCTGTAATGTTTAGACCTACCGTGTGTTTCATTTCTTAGCCTTGTGTGTCTTGGCACGTTGGTTACGCTCAGGCAACTTACGACCAGCCTTAGACATAGCGATAGCGACTGCTTGTTTCTGTGGGCGACCTTCTTTAACCAACATACTGATGTTGCTACTAACAGCCTTGTCGCTCTTACCCTTCTTCAATGGCATATTAACCACCCTTCATATCAATCATTAGTACAATTAGCCACCAGACAAAGCCGACACCAGAAGATACAATGGCTAAGGCTAACCCATTCCACAAGAAAGCTTTACGTCTTTCCTGTTGCTTGTAAATAGTCTTCTCTCTTTGCTCTCTTATCTGCCTACGCATCTGGAGCATTTCTCTGTAAGTTTCAACACCGTAGCGATAGGTGATAAGCTCTCGTAACTCATTCTCCATCTGCTGCACCTTCTGTCGATGTACAACAGCCTGAAAAGCTTCCTCTTCAACTGAACCTCCACTGAGCAGCTTACGAAACAGAGGTGGGTTCTTCGCCTCTTCCTCTGCCTTGTTAATGTCGCTAACACCCTGAAAAAACTTCCCAAAGTAGCCAACGCAATCTTCAATCTCTCGACCAGCCTCGACTGCCTTCTTAATCATGTTGAAGGCTCCAGTAGCTAACGCGAAGGCACTTACGGGATCAATCATTTTATTTGTTCCAATGTGTTAGTAACCAAGTAAGGAAGCCTCCAGCGACAGATGCAATAGTCATTCCCATCCAGAAACCACCCTTACTTTGGTTAGCTAGGGCAAGAAGCTCTTCAATCTGTCTCTCCATCTTGTCCATCTTCTTGTCCATCTCTTGAACACGCTGCCATAACACCCCATACTTTACAGGGTCGATTTCGGTTGGCTCCATTGTTACACCTCATCAGCAGGCAATGGCTCATTCCCTTCAGCCAGCCACTTCAAATACTCTTGGTAGTCTGTGTTGGCAGGGTCGAATGGGATAAAAGTAAAACTTTCAATACCCTCTTGGGTTCTGTTGACACCGACTATTGCAGTGTCCCCAGAAGTCATACTCATGCCGACAAATCTTTTTATTGATTTATAGTTGTACATTTTATAATTCCGCAGTAATAACAATAGACGCACCAGATTGAATCCGAGTCTCCGCAGCATAACCGTTGGCAAAGTACCCTGATGGGTAACTAATATCAAGCCTTACTACGTCTGGGTTTGGGGTAAAACTTACTCCTGAAGAAGCGTACCAAGAGCCAACTCCTGCCATTAAATTTTGAATTGAAGAAACAGAACCAACAACAGAGCAGGATGGTTGGGCTCTCATTTGAGCCTTTAG
>JALRIN010000079.1 GCA_023255415.1 Cypionkella sp.
AGATTGCCCACGGTTTCGCTCACCTGCGTATCGGCCCGCGCGGTGCCAAGCGCGGGAACCAAGTTGCCGGTGCCGGGGGGCAGGGCCAAGTTGGCGCTGGTTTGCACGTAGCGCCCGTTTTGCACGGTTTGTGCATCAAACGGCGCCAGTTTCGCGGCCATATCGGCCTGCGCCAGATAGGCGTCAACCGTTTCACGCGGCGTTTGCACGCGGGCGGTATCGGCGGCGGCCAATGCGGCGCGGTCCAGCGTGGCCTGCAACTTGGTGCGGAATAATTCGTGACGCATCAAATCAACGCCGATATACGAGATCGCCCCCACAGCCACCACCAGCGGAATGGCAAAGGGCAATATCGTGCCCTCTTCGCTACGCGCAAATCGTGCCAGCCACGTCCAACGTGGTCCATTGGGCTGTGCTGTAACGCCTGAAACAGGCGAAAGGTGATCTTGGTGCAATGTCATACGAGCGGTCCCCAGCGTCGATTCCTATCCAAAAGGATCAGTATGTCTCGAACGGTTATGCGGGCGCTTGTGGCTGAAATAAGGCAAGTTTTCAGTGAAAAAGGTGCCAATTGTTGCCTTATTTTGGGCACTTACGCCGGTTTTACAGGTTTTTTGCGATCTGCGAAACAATATGCCCCGCAGGGCTGCCCTAAGTGTTAACCAAGCCTTAAGGCGCCCCCCCCACCGGGTGATCTTCTGGGTGATGTGCCGGGTGGTGTTCTGGGTGATGTTCTGGGCGATGGCCCCGCCCAAAGCGAATTTGCGACGAAGACAGTCGCGCGTTGGCGATTTTGTGTCGAAAACCATGGTGCAGGCCAAACTTCGCCATTGCACCACGGGGGCTGAGTTGTTTCATTCCGGTCAGGCAAACGGAGACCAGCATGCGCTTTTCAGGATTTCGCATCCTTAAAGAAGGACTGACCGGAAATAAGGGCTGGCGCCCGCATTGGCGCGACCCCGAACCAAAGGCCGAATATGATATCGTTATCATCGGCGGTGGCGGGCATGGCCTGTCGACTGCCTACTATCTGGCCAAGGAACATGGGCTGCGCAATATTGCGGTGCTTGAAAAGGGCTACATCGGCGGCGGTAATGTGGGGCGTAACACAACCATCGTGCGGGCCAATTACAACCTGCCGGGCAATTCCGAATTTTACTCGCATTCCCTGAAGCTGTGGGAAGGGCTAGAGCAAGATTTGAATTACAACGTGATGATGTCGCAGCGCGGGGTGTTGAACCTGTTTCATTCCGACGGGCAGCGCGACTACGCCGCCAGACGCGCGAATTCGATGATCAACCAAGGCGATGACGCGCAACTGCTGGACCGCGAGGCCGTGCGCCGCATGGTGCCGTTTCTTGATTTCGACAACCTGCGCTTTCCTGTGTTCGGCGGGCTTTATCATGCCCGCGGTGGTACCGCGCGCCACGATGCCGTGGCCTGGGGCTATGCCCGCGGCGCAGATCAACGCGGGGTGGATCTGCT
>JALRIN010000007.1 GCA_023255415.1 Cypionkella sp.
CTTCGACCCGCGCGGTCGAGGTCAGGCGCACTTTCAGCCCGCGCACACGGCCGATCACACGGCCATTGACCACGATATCATCGGCGACGATTTCGCCACGGATGGTGGCGGTTTCGCCTACGGTCAGCAAATGCGCGCGGATGTCGCCTTCGACGGTGCCTTCAACCTGAATGTCACCGGTGGTGCGCAAATTGCCAACAACCGTTAGGTCGGCCGACAAGACAGATGCCGCAACTTTGCCCTTAGGCGCAGAAGGGGAAAAATCCATCGTAGGTTTGCTCACAGGGGCCTCCGCGGCTTTTGGCTTTTCGGTATCGCCGGCTTTCGGGCCCGGCTCGTTGATGCGGCTTTTAGAAAACATTGGTCGCTGCCTTTATGAAGGTCATCGGATTGATCGCAGACCCGCCAAGACGGATCTCGTAGTGAAGATGTGTGCCAGTAGACCGGCCTGTGTTGCCCATATCACCGATCCGGTCGCCGCGCGATACCTTTTGACCAACCTTGACACGGATCTTGGACAAATGCCCGAAACGTGTCTCGATGCCAAAGGCATGCTGGATGCGGATCAGCTGGCCATAGCCGTTCTCCCAGCCGGCATGAACCACGGTGCCATCGGCGGTTGCAAAGATCGCGGTGCCGTAGGCGCCGGCGAAATCTTGGCCCTCGTGCATCTTGCGCGAGCCGTTGATCGGATCATTTCTGCGGCCAAAGCCCGAGGACAGCCGCACCCGATCCTTTACAGGCATCGCAAAGGGGGTCTTGAAGGCGGCAATGCGGTAAAGGCTGATGGTGTCCAAGCCCTCAAGAATGGCATTGGCGCGCAATTCATCGCGTGAGGCGGGCAGGCCCTTGGTCGAAAATGACATCGGCGAGATCGGCCCGCCCTTGCCGCTGTAGCCCTTGCGCACCGAAGTCAGCAGCTCGTCTGGCGACAGACCTGCTTGTTTGAACATCTTGTTCAAAGGCTCGACTGACACGGTCAGCGCCTCTTCCAGTTTTGAAAATATCTCGTCGTTTTGCGCTTCAAGATCTTGTTTTTGTTTTACAACCGCTGCAACCCGCTCGTCCGCCTTTGCCGCCACACCTTCGATTTGATCGCGCTGCACAGCGGTTGAGTCCAGCGTCGAGCTGAGGAACTGAACCGTCGCCTCGCTGTCGCGCAGCCGTTCCTGATCGCTGCGGCCCGCGCCTTTTTCTGCGCTGAGGCTGGCGAGTTCGGCGCGGGCCTCATCGCGTTGTGCGATGGTGCCGCGCAATGTGTTCTGAATCACCTCGATGCCGGTTTCCAGCTCGCGGCGGCGATCCTCGGAGGCGAGCAGACGCGCCTGCATCTCGGAGACTTGCGCCAGTGCAAGGTTAAAGCGGTCTTGCGCCGAGGCGGCCTCTTCGGCGCGCAGATCGCGGTCGACCGAAAGCGCGGTTAGGCGCTGTTCATAAAGCGATTGCTGGCGGCTGAGCTGATCGCGCGAGGTGCCCGCCGAGATCGAATCCATCAGCAAAATCGCGGTGGCAAGGATGGTCCAGGCCAAGGCCAGCGCGCCAAAGGTAATCGCAACCGCCTGCGTCATCGGGCGCAAGCGAATAAACCGCGTTTCGGTATCGGATTTCAGGAACAGGCGTTGTTCCGGTAAATGCCGCTCGAGCACAAGGTTTATACGATAGGCCAGTGTATTGATCACGTGCTCTGATTCCGTTCAAAAACAAATTTTAGGGGTTAAGCTGCACGCCCCCTTGGACCCTGTCTGATTAGCCATCTGACTGGGGGGGTGGCAAGAAAATTGACCAATATTGAAAAGCCCAAGGCGGAAAGCCGCCAGCTTGGGCAAAAAACCGCTGATTTTGCTTTAGGCTTTTTCCACCAAGGGCCAGTAGAAATCGGGCGGCAACCCGGCTTCGGCGCGCTTTTCGGTGTTGAAGGGCGGCTTTAGGCTGCCGTGGAAATACTGCCGCACCAGCGCGTGAAACATCGGCTTTGGGTCTTGGCCCGCGCGGCCACAAAGCCAGTTGAACCATTTCGAGCCATAGGCGACATGGGCGACCTCTTCGGCGTAAATCGTCTCAAGCGCGCTGACCGCTGCGGTTTCGCCTGCCTTGGTGAACAGCGCGATCATGCCGGGGGTTACATCCAACCCTCGCGCCTCCAGCACCATTGGCACCACCGCCAAGCGGCCCAGAAAGTCATCTGCGGTGTCTTCAGCGGCCTGCCACATAAAGGCATGCGCGGGCATCGCGCCGTAGTGGCTGCCCGCGGCTTCCAGACAATCGCACATCAGATTGAAGTGCTTTGATTCGTCATCAGCCGCCTGCACCCAATCGTCATAAAACCCCAAAGGCATCGGCTGATCCGCAAAGCGCGCGACCATATCCCAATGCAGATCGACCGCGTTCAGCTCGATATGGGCAACAGCATGCAGCAGCGCCAGCCGTCCGCTGGCAGTGTTAGAGCGGCGGCGCGGCACGTCGCGCGGATCTAACAGATCGGGCTTGGCAGGGCGCGCAGGGCGCTGCGGTGGGCTGGCCTGGCCCACTGGCATCGTATCACCCGCCGCCCGCGCTGCGCGCCAGGCCGCCGCATGGGCATGCGACAGCGCGGTTTTGGCGCGCCCATCCGCGGTGGTCAGAACCTCGACTGCACGATCTGCAAGACTTTGCATCAAAGCGCCTGCACTGCGTCAAGCACCTCGGCTGCATGGCCCTTGACCTTCACCTTGGCCCAGATCTGCGCGATCTGGCCCTTGGCATCGATCAAAACCGTGGTGCGTTCAATCCCCATATAGGTTTTGCCATACATGCTTTTTTCTTTCCACACGCCGTAGTCTTCGCAGACCGATCCTTCGGCATCCGAGGCAAGCACAATGCCCAACCCGTATTTTTTGCAAAACTTGTCATGCGCCGCGACGCTGTCTTTTGACACCCCGATCACCGTGCAGCCTGCGGCTTGAAAATCGGCCAAGGCGGCGGTGAAATCTTGCGCTTCGAGCGTGCAGCCCGAGGTGTCATCCTTGGGGTAGAAATACAGCACAACCTTTTGCGGGCGCAGGGCCGAAAGCGTAACACTTGCGCCACCATCGCGTGGCAGGGTGAAATCGGGGGCGGTTTGACCAATGGAAATCATGCGCGGCTCCTTGCCTTTTCGGTATTGACCCTGTGCGATCTAGTTGCCTTTCGTCAAAGATAAAGGCAAGCCCGCAGTCAAAGATCGACCTTGCGGCAAAGCCTATGCGAAAATGCCGCAACGCCATGAAGATGAGGGCTGAATGACAGGGCAGGGCCAAGAAGAGGAAAGGGTGAAAGCAGCCCTTACCGAGCAAGGCCCGCCCATGCCCGCAGCTCCGCCGCGCAAAGGCCATCGCACCGGGCTGGGGCTGCGGCTGCTTAGTCTGGCCTTGATCTTCGCGCTGGTTTTTGCAGCCCTTGGTCTGACCGGCAAACCGATCCCCGTGCCGGTGTTGCTGGTGGCCGAGGTCGAACAGCGCGCCAATGCAGCCCTTGCCAAATCGCTGCCCAATGCCTCGATTGCAATCGGCGGCATGGTGGTGCGGGTCGATAGCGATTGGGTGCCGCGTCTGCTTTTGGACGATGTGCGGCTGCTTAAACCCGACGGGGCTGCGCTTTTGACCTTGCCAGAGGTCCGCGTCAGTTTTGACCCCGAGGCGCTGTTGCAAGGCCAGGTGCGCCTGCGCAGGCTGAAGGTCAGCGGCGCGCATCTGCAAATCAGCCGCGACCGCTTGGGGGCTTTTGATTTTGATTTCGCCCCCAGTGGCAGCCAGATCGAAATTCGCAGCTTTTCCGAACTGTTTGACGCGATTGACACCGCCTTTGCGCAGCCAATGGCCGATCGCTTGGTCTCAGTCGAAGCAGAGGCGCTGACGATCACTTTTCGGGATGCGCGCGCGGGCAAGGTTTGGGAATTGGGCGATGGACGGATGCGGCTGGACAATCGCGCCAGCACCGTTGCCGCCGAAATCGGTCTGTCGGTGATTTCGGGGCCATCGCCTGCCCAGGCGGTGCTGACGGTGATTTCGGAAAAATCCTCAAATCTGGCGCGGATTACGGCGCAGATCGACAATGTTGCCGCCAAAGATATCGCGGCCGAGGTGGCCCCCTTTGCCTGGGCCGGGGCCTTGGATGCGCCGATGTCAGGGCGCATTCAGACCACCCTGACGGACGAGGGCATCACTGCCTTGGAAGCGAGCTTGAGTTTTGGTGCAGGCGCCTTGAAGCCGACGCCCGCCGTGCAGCCCATTCGCTTTGATCACGCCGATATGCGGCTGCGCTATGACCCAGATCAGGGGCGCATGACGGTCAGCGAACTCTCGGTGCAAAGCCCGACGCTGCGCTTGCAGGCCGAGGGGCAGACCTATTTGATTAAGGCCGACGGCAGTCGCATGACCGGACCATTGGGCCGCGATGTGGCCAACGCCTATCTGGCGCAATTGCAGTTCAGTCAGGTGATAGTTGATCCAGAGGCGCTGTTTGAAGAGCCGGTGAATTTCTCGGCAGGGGCTTTGGATCTGCGGCTGCGCGTCGATCCGTTTTCCATCGAGATTGGGCAATTGGTGCTGACTGAAGACCAGCGCCGGCTCAGCGCCAAGGGCAAGGTTTCTGCCGGCGAAACTGGCTGGACGGTCGGGGTCGAGCTGGGGCTGAACGAGATCGCCCATGACCGCTTGGTCGCGCTTTGGCCGATCAATCTGGTGCCAATGACGCGGCTTTGGGTTGATAAGAACGTGCTGTCTGGTTCGCTGACCGATGTGAAGGCCGATTTGCAGCTGCAACAGGGTAGCGAGCCCCAGCTGCACCTTAGCTATAACTTCGCCAATGCTGATGTGCGCTTTGCCGAGACTTTGCCGCCGGTAAAGTCGGGCTCTGGCTCTGCCACCATCGAGGGGCAGACCTATAAAATGGTGCTGACCCAAGGCACGGTGACCCCGCCCGCGGGCGGCGAGATTGATGTGGCCACTTCCGAATTCGCGATCCCCGATGTCACCGCAAAACCCGCGATCGCCGAAGTGGCGCTGCACACGCGCTCAAGCCTGACGGCGGCGCTGTCGTTGCTGGATCAGCCGCCATTTTTCTTTATGTCAAAAGCCGATCTGCCGGTAACTTTGGGGCAGGGCCGGGCGGTGATCGACACGGTGCTGCGGTTGCCGTTGCAACCCAAGATCATGATCGAAGATGTGGAATATTCCGTCAAAGGCGTGCTGAACGATGTGGTCTCGACCACATTGGTGCCGGGCCGCAAGCTGACGGCGCCGCGTCTGGATGTCACCGCGACCCGTGAGGGCTTGCAGATTGCCGGCAAGGGGCTGATTGGGGCTGTGCCCTTTGATGCGGCCTTTACCCAAGGCTTTGGCGCAGCTGATAAAGGCATTGCGCAGATTTCGGGCAAGATCACCCTGTCGCAACAGGCGACCGAGGAATTTGGCCTTGGTCTGCCAAAGGGCATGGTCTCGGGCAAAGGGCAGGCGCAGGTGACGATTGATCTGCGGCGCGGACAGCCGGGGAAATTGTCCCTGCGATCAGATCTGGCCGGAATCGGGCTTACCATCGACGGTCTGGGCTGGCGCAAGCCTGCCGCCGACACAGGCAGCCTTGCGGCAGAGGTGACACTTGGCGCTCCGGTGAAAGTGGACAGCCTCAGCCTTGCGGCGGCGGATCTCAGCGCCACCGGCTCTGTGACGCTAAAGTCCGGCGGCGGGCTTGATCTGGCGCGGTTTGATCGGGTGCAGCTGATGGGCTGGCTGGATGCGCCGGTCGAGATCAGGGGCCGTGGCCAAGACCGCGCAGCAGCGCTTGCGGTGACAGGTGGGACGGTTGACATTCGCGCCATCCCCCCCGCGTCGCAGCGCGGATCGGGCACGCAGATCGGCGACAGCCCGCTAAGCCTGCAACTGGATGCGCTGACGGTCAGCAAGACCATCAGTTTGAACAAATTTAAAGGCGATTTCAGCCTGTTGGGCGGTTTTAACGGCAGTTTCACCGCCGCGCTGAATGGCGCGGTGGCGGTGAAAGGCACGGTGGTGCCAAGCCCCTTTGGCGCGGCGGTGCGGCTGCAATCGCAGGATGCGGGCGGCTTTTTGGCTGCGGCGGGGGTGTTTGCCTCGGCACGCGGTGGCGCTTTGGACTTGATTCTGACCCCGCGCGCGGATGCGGGCAAATATGATGGCCATATCCAGATGAGCAGCCTGCGCGTGCGCAATACCAATGTGCTGGCCGATCTGTTGAACGCGATTTCGGTGGTGGGGATCCTAGAGCAGTTGAACGGCGAAGGGCTGGTGTTCAATCAGGCCGAGGGCGATTTCGTGCTGGCCCCGAACGGGGTCGAGGTTACCAAAGGCTCGGCGGTGGGGGCCTCGCTTGGGGTGTCGATGGCGGGGGTCTATAAAACCTCGACCGACGAGTTGTTCATGCAGGGCGTGATCTCGCCCGTCTATATCCTGAACGGCATTGGTGCGCTGTTGACGCGGCGCGGCGAGGGGCTATTTGGCTTTAATTATGCGCTGCGTGGCAAGGCCTCGGACCCGGATGTTTCGGTCAACCCGTTGTCGATCCTGACGCCGGGGATGTTTCGCGATCTATTCCGCTCGGCCGCCCCTGTGATGAAGTCCAAACCCTAAGCCTGAAAGCCTGTGATGAACCTGTCTGATTTCGACTTTGATCTGCCCGAAGACCTGATTGCGGTGCGCCCGGCCCAGCCGCGCAGTGCCGCCCGGCTGCTGCTGGCGCAGGGCGATGCGATCAGAGATCTGCATGTCTTTGATCTGGTGGATATTTTCCGCGCAGGCGACCGTTTGGTCTTGAACAACACCAAGGTCATTCCCGCGCGGCTGTTTGGCACCCGCGCGCGCGGTGAGGCGGTGGCCAAGGTCGAGATCACGCTGTTGGAACCGCAAGCCACGGGCGGCTGGCGCGCTTTGGCAAAGCCTTTGCGCAAGGTCAATATCGGCGAGGTGATCCGGTTTTCAGATCAGCTTTCCGCCACTGTCGCCGATAAATCCGCCACCGATCTGCGGCTTGCCTTCAACCTTGACGGCGATGATTTTGACGCCGCACTGCAAGCCGCCGGCCTGATGCCCTTGCCGCCCTATATCGCCGCCAAACGCGCCGCAGATGCGCAAGACAACACCGATTATCAAACCGTTTTCGCCCGCCACGCAGGTGCGGTTGCAGCCCCCACCGCCAGCCTGCATTTTGATGCCGCCCTGCTGGCAGCGCTTGCGGCCAAGGGCGTCGATTTCACCGAAGTCACCCTGCATGTCGGCGCGGGCACCTTTTTGCCCGTCAAGGTCGAGGATGTCACCACCCATAAGATGCACGCCGAATGGGGCGAGGTCAGCCCGCAGGCCGCAGCCGAGATTGCCGCCACCAAGGCCGCAGGCGGCCGCGTGATCCCGGTGGGCACCACCGCGCTGCGGCTGATCGAGACGGCGGCGGCCTCGGGTCAGATCGCGGCTTGGCAGGGCGAGACCGATATCTTTATCTATCCGGGTTACCGCTTTGTCGTCGCCGATGCGCTGATGACCAATTTTCATTTGCCAAAATCTACGCTGATGATGCTGGTTTCGGCGCTGATGGGGCAGGCGCGGATCAAGACAATCTATGATCACGCGATTTCGCAGCGCTACCGCTTCTTTTCCTATGGTGATAGCTCGCTTCTGATCCCATAAGCGGAAATCGACATCATGCGTCGCAATCTGTAATCTGCAGTTCACGATTGCCGCATAGACTCGCGCAACGCCGCTTTTGAAAGGCCTGGACATGCTGATCGTTCTTCGCAACGCCTGGGCGCTTTTGCTCGGGATCATGCTGTTGATGCTGGGCAATGGCATGCAAGGCACGCTGTTGGGCATTCGCGGCAATTTGGAACATTTCACCACATTGCAGATGTCTTTCGTGATGTCGGCCTATTTTCTGGGATTTCTGTTTGGCTCGCGGATGGCGCCTGATATGATTCGCCGTGTTGGCCATGTGCGGGTCTTTGCGGCGCTTGGTTCGATGATCTCTGCTGTGTTGATCATGTATGCGGTGGCGCCCAATTGGATTGCCTGGGTGGTGATGCGGGTCTTGATCGGGTTTTCGTTCTCGGGCGTTTATATCACCGCCGAAAGCTGGCTGAACTCTGCCTCGACCAATGAGACGCGGGGCCAAGCGCTGTCGCTTTATCTGATCATGCAGATGGTGGGCATCATCATGGCGCAGATATTGCTGAACGTGGGCGATCCTTCGGGCTTTATCCTGTTTGTGATCCCCTCGATTCTGGTGTCGCTGGCCTTTACGCCGATTCTGCTGACTGTCTCGCAGGCCCCGGCCTTCGAACTGACCAAACCGCTTAGCTTTCGCAGGCTTTACGAGGCCTCGCCCTTGGGCTGCGTCGGGATGTTTCTGCTGGGCGGCGTGTTTTCAGCGCAATTTGGCATGGCCTCGGTCTGGGGCACGCAGGCGGGGTTGAGCGTTAAGGAAATCTCGATCTTTGTGGCCTGTATCTATGTTGGCGGCCTGGTGCTTCAATATCCGATTGGCTGGTTTTCCGACCGGATGGACCGTCGCCGCTTGGTGCTGGGCCTTTCGGCGATGGGGGCTGCGGTGCTGATGTTGCCGATTGTCTGGAGCGCCTTTTCAGGGCAGGTGCCCTTTGTGGTTTTGGTGATGGTGGGCGCGCTTGGTGGTGGCATCTCGAACCCGCTTTATTCGCTGCTGGTGGCCTACGTGAATGATTACCTTGATAATTCTGATATGGCTGCGGCCTCGGCTGGGCTGATCTTTATCAATGGTCTGGGCGCGATAACTGGCCCTGTGATCACCGGCTGGATCATGGCACAGGTCGGTCCGAACGGGTTTTTCCTGTTCATGGCGGTGCTGTTTTCGGTGCTGTCGGGCTATACCGCCTGGCGGATGACGCAGCGGCGGATGACACCCGAAGCACATGGCGCCTATACGCCGATGACGCCCAACAGCTCGGTTGTGGCCGTAGAGGCAGCGCTGGAGCGTGCCGAGGAGCCGCTGCGCGATTGATTGCAGGCTGCGCGTAAACCTGTCAGGCTGGCCTCAAAGCGAGGTGTGTTATGTCTGATCCGATTGAAGTGCTGGATTTCTGGCTTGGCGATATTGGCCCCGAGGGCTGGTATCTGGGCAGTGAAGATCTGGACGCGGAAATCGCTGCGCGCTTTGGCGATATCTGGCAGGCCGCCCATAGTGACGGCATCGAGCATTGGGTTGACGGGCCTGCGGGCACGCTGGCCTATCTGATTATCTGCGACCAGATGGCGCGCAACATCCACCGCGGTGACGCGCTTGCCTTTGCCACCGATGCCCGTGCGCGCGCGGCGGCCCGCAAGGCAGTGGCCGAGGGTTGGGATCTGCAAGCCCCTGAACCTGAACGCCAATTCTTTTATATGCCGTTTGAACATTCTGAAGATCCTGCCGACCAGGCACTTGCAGTCAGCTATATGGAAACCCGTCTCGCCTCGGTGCCCGACATGGCGCTGCACGCCAAGGCGCATCAGGCGATCATCGCCCGCTTTGGCCGCTTTCCGTTTCGCAACGCGGCTTTGGGGCGCAAGATGACGGCGCAAGAGGCCGAATTTCTGGAAAACGGCGGCTATGGCGCGATTGTGCGGGGGCTGAAGTCAAGCCATGCACCAGACGCATAGCCCTGCGGCGCCTGCATTATTGCGCGGATTTGAAAAATAGTTTAATGGCAAACTACTTTTTCTGAGGAGGGAAAGATGGCGGCTCAAAACTTTGATGTGATCGTAATCGGCGCAGGCCCCGGCGGCTATGTCGCCGCAATCCGGGCTTCGCAACTTGGCCAGAAGGTCGCCATTATCGAGCGTGAAAACCTTGGTGGCATCTGCCTGAACTGGGGCTGTATCCCGACCAAGGCGCTGTTGCGCTCGGCCGAGGTGTTTCACCTGATGCACCGCGCAAAGGAATTTGGCCTTGCCGCAACCGGCATTTCCTATGACCTTAACGCGGTGGTTGCGCGCTCGCGCGGGGTGGCAAAGCAGCTTTCGGGCGGCATCGGCCATCTGATGAAAAAGCACAAAGTCACCGTGTTTATGGGCGAGGCCACGCTGCCCGCCAAGGGCAAGGTTTCGGTCACCTCCGCCAAGGGCGTTGAAGAATTGACCGCTAAATCCATCATCCTTGCTACCGGCGCGCGGGCGCGCGAGCTGCCGGGTCTTGAGGCCGACGGCGATCTGGTCTGGACCTATCGTCACGCCTTGCAGCCCAAACGTATGCCGAAAAAGCTGCTGGTGATCGGATCTGGGGCGATTGGTATAGAATTTGCAAGCTTTTTCAACACCTTGGGCGCAGATACCACGGTGGTCGAAGTGATGGACCGCGTGCTGCCGGTGGAAGACGCCGAAATCAGCGCCTTTGCCAAAAAGGCCTTTGTCAAACAGGGCATGAAAATCCTTGAAAAAACCACGGTCAAAAAGCTGGACCGCGGCAACGGCAAGGTGACGGCGCATCTGGAAGACGCCAAGGGCACCACGACGATGGAATTTGACACGGTGATCTCGGCTGTCGGCATCATCGGCAATATCGAAAACCTTGGGCTAGAGGCTTTGGGCGTCAAGATCGACCGCACGCATGTGGTCACCGATGAATTCTGCCGCACCGGCGTCGAGGGGCTTTACGCCATTGGCGACATCGCAGGCGCGCCATGGCTTGCGCATAAGGCCAGCCACGAGGGCGTGATGGTGGCCGAGTTGATCGCGGGTGGACATCCGCATCCGATTAAGCCCGGCTCGATTGCTGGCTGCACCTATTGCCATCCGCAAGTGGCCAGTGTCGGTATGACCGAAGCCAAGGCGAAAGAGGCTGGCTTTGAGATCAAAGTTGGCCGCTTTCCCTTCATTGGCAACGGCAAGGCGATTGCTTTGGGCGAGGCCGAGGGCTTTATCAAGACGATTTTCGATGCCAAAACCGGCGAGCTGTTGGGCGCGCATATGATTGGCGCCGAGGTGACTGAGCTGATCCAAGGCTATGTCATCGGTCGCGCGCTGGAGACCACCGAAGAAGACCTGATGAACACCGTCTTCCCGCATCCGACCCTGTCCGAGATGATGCACGAGTCGGTTCTGGATGCCTATGGGCGCGCGCTGCATATCTAAGCAGCCGCAGGTTCAAACGCTGGGCAGGGGGCGCAGGCCCCCTGCCGTTTTTATGCCTTAGCGGCTGACCGGCCCACCTGCATTGGCCCAATCGCCAAAGCCGCCGATGTTATGCACTTCGAACCCCATGCCTGCCAGCGCTTGCGCGGCCATCCCGGCGCGACCGCCCACGGCGCAATAGACAGCAATCGGCTTGCCTGCGGGCAGTTTTTCCTTGGCTTGCAGTGCGACCAGCGCCAGTGGAATATGCACCGCGCCTGCAGCTTTGCCGCTTGCAGCCAGCTCATTGGCCTCGCGCACGTCCAATACGGTGATTTCGCCCTTTGCAGCCTTGGCGATGGCGTCTTTTGCAGTGATCTGTGACATGGGGATGCTTTCTTTGAAAACCTGCTGCCTATATATTCGTCTTTTAGAATGTGTAAAGCCCCTCAGATAAGTTTTCCACATTCTTCGCTTGTGTTCATTCTTTGTTCACATAATTCGATTGGAGACTCGCCAAATCCCGCCTATCTATAGCCAAACTTAAGGTGGGCCATGGCAGAGCAGAAATTTATCGAAGTGCGCGGCGCGCGCGAGCATAATCTGAAAAACGTCAATGTGGACATTCCGCGCGATCAGCTGGTGGTGATCACCGGGCTGTCAGGGTCGGGCAAATCCTCTTTGGCCTTTGACACCATCTATGCCGAAGGCCAGCGCCGCTATGTAGAAAGCCTCTCGGCCTATGCGCGGCAATTCCTTGATATGGCGGGCAAACCTGATGTTGATCATATCTCGGGCCTCTCGCCTGCGATTTCGATTGAACAAAAGACCACCTCGAAAAACCCGCGCTCGACCGTGGGCACTGTGACCGAGATTTACGACTATCTGCGTCTGCTGTTCGCGCGTGTCGGCACCCCCTTTAGCCCTGCAACAGGCAAGCCGATCACTGCGATGCAGGTGCAAGATATGGTCGACGCCGTGATGGCGATGCCCGAAGGCACCCGCGCTTATCTGCTGGCGCCAATTGTGCGCGACCGCAAAGGTGAATATCGCAAAGAATTCCTTGATCTGCGCAAGCAGGGCTTTCAGCGCATCAAGGTCAATGGCGCGTTTTACGAGCTGGAAGAGCCGCCAGTGCTGGACAAAAAGCTGCGTCACAACATCGACGTGGTGGTTGACCGTATTGTGGTGCGTGACGGGCTCGAGACGCGGCTGGCCGACAGTTTTCGCACAGCGCTAAATCTTGCCGAAGGCATCGCGGTGATTGAAACCGCCCCGGCCGAAGGCGAGGGCGAGGCCGAGCGCATCACCTATTCCGAGAAATTCGCCTGCCCGGTCTCGGGCTTTACCATCCCCGAGATCGAGCCGCGGCTGTTTTCCTTTAACGCCCCCTTGGGCGCCTGCCCGGTCTGTGACGGGCTGGGGATGGAGCTGTTTTTTGACGAACGCCTTGTCGTGCCCGACCAAAACCTGACGCTGCTGGGAGGGGCTATTGCGCCTTGGGCCAAATCGAAAAGCCCCTATTTCACCCAGACCATCGAGGCGATGTCCAAGCACTATGGCTTTGATAAAAAGACCAAATGGAAGGATCTGCCTGAAAAGGTCAAGGCGGTGTTCCTGCAAGGCTCTGGAGGCGAAGAGATTCCGTTTCGCTATGACGAGGGCGGGCGGATCTATTCGGTCAGCCGGGTCTTTGAAGGCGTTATGCCGAATATGGAGCGGCGCTACCGCGAGACCGATTCCGCCTGGAGCCGTGACGAGATGGAGCGGTTTCAGAACAACCGCCCCTGCGGTTCGTGTGGCGGCTACCGGCTGAAGCCCGAGGCTTTGGCGGTGAAAATCGCCGGCCTGCATGTGGGCCAAGTGGTGCAGATGTCGATCTTCGAGGCCTTTGATTGGATCGGCGGCGTGCCCGAGACTTTGGGCAAGCAAAAGAACGAAATCGCCAAGGCAATTTTGAAAGAAATCCGCGAAAGACTGGGGTTCTTGGTCAATGTCGGGCTGAATTATCTGACGCTGTCACGCGCGGCGGGCACGCTTTCGGGCGGCGAAAGCCAGCGCATCCGGCTTGCCAGCCAAATCGGTTCGGGGCTGACGGGGGTGCTTTATGTGCTGGACGAACCCTCGATCGGCCTGCACCAACGCGACAATGACCGGCTGTTGTTGACGCTGAAAAACCTGCGCGATGCGGGCAATACCGTGCTGGTGGTCGAGCATGACGAGGACGCCATTCGGGTTGCCGATTACGTCTTTGACATGGGGCCGGGGGCGGGGGTGCATGGTGGTGCTGTGGTCAGTCACGGCACGCCTGCGCAGATCATGGCCGATCCGGCCAGCCTGACCGGGCAATATCTGTCCGGCGCGCGCGCGATTGCGGTGCCACGCACGCGGCGCGCGGGTTCGGGCAAAAAGCTGACGGTGGTGGGGGCCACGGGCAACAACCTGAAAAACGTCACCGCCGAATTCCCCTTAGGCAAATTCATCTGCGTGACCGGCGTGTCGGGCGGCGGCAAGTCGACGCTGACGATTGAGACCTTGTTCAAGACCGCCGCCACCCGCCTGAATGGCGCGCATGAGACGCCAGCCCCATGCGAGACCATTAAGGGATTCGAGCATCTGGATAAGGTGATCGACATTGATCAGCGCGCGATTGGCCGCACCCCGCGCTCGAACCCTGCCACCTATACCGGGGCTTTTGGCCCGATCCGCGATTGGTTTGCAGGCCTGCCCGAAGCCAAAGCCCGCGGCTATGCGGCGGGACGCTTTAGCTTTAACGTCAAGGGGGGGCGCTGCGAGGCCTGTCAGGGCGATGGCGTCTTGAAGATCGAGATGAACTTTCTGCCCGATGTCTATGTGACCTGCGAGACCTGCAAGGGGCAGCGCTATAACCGCGAGACATTGGAAATTAAGTTTAAAGGCAAAAGCATTGCTGGCGTTCTTGATATGACATGTGAAGAGGCGCTTGGGTTTTTCCAGGCCGTGCCCTCGATCCGCGATAAGATGGATGCGCTGTGCCAGGTGGGTCTTGGCTATATCAAGGTCGGTCAGCAGGCGACCACGCTTTCGGGCGGCGAGGCGCAGCGGGTCAAGCTGTCAAAAGAGTTGTCGCGCCGCGCCACCGGGCGCACGCTTTATATTCTGGATGAACCCACAACTGGCCTGCATTTCGAAGACGTGCGCAAACTGTTGGAAGTGCTTCATGAATTGGTCGATCAGGGCAATACCGTTGTGGTGATTGAACACAATCTGGATGTGGTCAAAACCGCCGATTGGGTGATCGACATTGGCCCCGAAGGCGGCGATGGCGGCGGCGAGATTGTCGCGGTTGGCACCCCCGAAGACATCGTCAAGATCGAGGCCAGCCACACCGGCCGCTATCTGAAAGACCTGCTGCGCCCGCGCTGAAAAACACGCCCCCGAAAGATTCGGGGGCGGTTTGCTTAGCGTTTCATCGGGCAGGTGTTGATGCCAAACAGACTGTAAAGCGGGCAGGACGACATCAGGCCGGTCAGCAACGGCACCAGCCCGATCAGCTTGGCATAATGCCAAGGCCCGCTGCCATTGTCGAAAAAGAACCAGATCAGCAGACCCGCGCCAAGCACAACGCGCAAGATGCGGTCTGTCGATCCGACATTGGTTTTCAGCATGGTGATATTCCTTTGATGGGGCACAGCTTTTGCTGCCTGCCCCGAATATACCACATCTTGAATGTATCTTGCTTGATCTTGATCAAGAAAAAGGGGCCGGATCACCGGCCCCCATTTTATTATTCCATTTGCTTGAAGTTAAACTCGCCGCCTTCTTTGATCCCCGATGGCCAACGCGAGGTGATGGTCTTGGTGCGGGTGTAAAAGCGGAAAGCGTCTGGCCCGTGCTGGTTCAAATCGCCGAAAGAGGATTTTTTCCAGCCGCCAAAGGTGTGATAGGCCAAAGGCACCGGAATTGGCACGTTGATACCGATCATGCCGACATTGACGCGGGCGGCAAAGTCGCGCGCGGTGTCGCCGTCGCGGGTAAAGATCGCAGTGCCGTTGCCATATTCGTGGTCCATCGCCATTTTCAGCGCGGCCTCATAGCTGTCCGAGCGCACAACCGACAGAACCGGTCCGAAAATCTCTTTGCGGTAGATGTCCATATCGGTGGTGACATTGTCAAAAAGGTGAGGGCCAACAAAGAAGCCTTCTTCATAGCCTTGCAGACTGAAATCGCGGCCATCGACGACAAGATCTGCGCCCTGCGCCACGCCGGTCTCGATCAGCTTCATGATATTGGCTTTCGCGGCAGCGGTGACAACCGGGCCGTAATCGACATCATTGCCCGCGGTATAGGGGCCAACCTTCAGCTTTTCGATCCGCGGAATCAGCCGTGCGACCAGCGCATCTGCCGTCGCCTTGCCCACCGGCACCGCAACCGAGATGGCCATGCAGCGTTCGCCCGCAGCGCCGTAGCCTGCGCCCACCAGCGCATCTGCGGCTTGGTCGAGGTCTGCATCTGGCATGATGATCATGTGGTTTTTCGCGCCGCCAAAGCACTGCACGCGCTTGCCGTTGGCCGTGCCACGCGCATAGATATATTGCGCAATCGGGGTCGAGCCGACAAAGCCGATGCCGGAAATCGTCTCATTGTCCAAAATCGCATCCACCGCGTCTTTGTCGCCGTTGATCACTTGCAACACGCCATCGGGCAGGCCAGCTTCTTTAAACAGGGCTGCCAGCATCATCGGCACGCTTGGCGCGCGCTCGGAAGGTTTCAGGATAAAGGCATTGCCGCAAGCCAAGGCCGGGCCCATTTTCCACAGCGGGATCATTGCTGGAAAGTTGAATGGCGTGATGCCAGCGGCCACGCCAATCGGCTGGCGCATCGAATACATGTCAATGCCGGGGCCGGCGCTGTCGGTGAACTCGCCTTTCAGCAAATGCGGCGCGCCGATGCAAAACTCGATCACTTCCAGGCCGCGCTGAATGTCGCCCTTGGCGTCGGGAATGGTCTTGCCATGCTCGCGCGACAGCGCCTCGGCCAGCTTGTCCATATCGCGGTTCAGCAGACCAACCATCGCCATCATCACCCGCGCGCGGCGCTGTGGGTTGGTCGCCCCCCATTTCACTTGCGCAAGTGCTGCCTCTGCGGTGGCCGCATCCAGCTCTGCCTTCGAGGCCAGCGCAAGTTTTGCCTGCACTTCGCCGGTGGCTGGGTTGAACACATCGGCAAACCGCCCCGAGGTGCCCGCGACGATCTTACCGTTAATCCAATGACCGATTTCTTGCATGGTATTCTCCCTAAATTGCGATGGTTATATCCTTGCGAAATTGCTGCGAACAGAGGCAATATTTCAAATAGGTTTTGCATTTTTGCAAAGGGATGGCGATGGATTGGGATGACTTGCGGATTTTTCTGGCCGTGGCGCGGGCGGAAAGCCTGTCGGGGGCAGGGCGGGGGTTAAAGATTGACCCTGCCACGGTTGGGCGGCGGGTGGCGCGGCTTGAAGACGCGGTGGGCGCGCGGCTGTTCAGCAAAACCCCACAGGGCTATGCGCTGACCGAAGCGGGCACGCGACTGCAAAGCCATGCCGAACGCGCCGAGGCTGCGGTGCTGGGGGCAAGTGATGCCGCAGAGGGGCCAGAGGGGCTGACCGGCCAGATCCGGCTGGGCGCGCCCGATGGCTGCGCCAACTATCTGCTGCCGCAGGTTTTGGCGCGGATCTGCGACGCCAATCCTGGGCTCGAGGTGCAGGTGGTGGCCCTGCCGCGGGTGTTTAACCTCTCAAAACGCGAGGCTGATATGGCGATTGGCGTCAGTCGGCCCGAAGCCGGGCGCTTGACGGTGCAAAAGCTGACCGATTATCGCCTGCACCTTGCTGCTTCGCGCGACTATCTTGCCCGCCATGCAGCGATTTTAACCCCCGCCGATCTGCAAGCGCACCGCTTTGTGGGCTATATTCCCGACATGATCTTTGACAAGGAACTGGATTATCTGACCGAGATCGGGCTGAAGGCGCCGCCCTTGGCTTCGAATTCGGTCTCGGTTCAGCTGAACTTTCTGCGCCATGGTGCGGGGGTTGGGGTGGTGCATGACTTTGCCTTGCCAGCCGCCCCAGAACTGATGCGGGTGATCCCCGACCAGATCAGTCTGACCCGCAGCTTTTGGTTGATCCGCCATGCCGACGATGGCCGGGTGGCGCGACTGAACCGTTTTGCCCAGCAGCTTTTGGCCGAGATTCGTAAGGAAATGCAGCGGTTAGAGGCTTTTGCCTAAAGCGGGCTGCAGCCCTTTGGCCAATGAAACCGCTTGCATCGGCGCGCGCAATATTGTTGCGTAGGCAGACGCACAGCAGGAGGGCTTCATGCGCATCGGACTTTATCCCGGAACGTTTGATCCGATCACGCTGGGCCATGTTGATATCATTCAGCGCGCCATGGCCTTGGTCGATCGGCTGGTGATTGGTGTGGCCATCAACCGCGACAAGGGGCCTGCCTTTGGGTTGGAACAGCGCGTTGCGATGGTTCAGGCCGAATGCGAAGGCATCATCGCCAAGACGGGGGGCGAGATCATCGTGCATCCGTTTGAAAACCTGCTGATTGATTGCGCCAATGATGTGGGCGCCAGTGTGATCGTGCGCGGCCTGCGGGCGGTTGCCGATTTTGAATATGAATTCCAAATGGTTGGGATGAATCGTGCGATGGATTCCACCATTGAAACCGTGTTTTTGATGGCCGATGCCCGCAGGCAGGCGATTGCCTCGAAGCTGGTGAAAGAAATCGCGCGTCTGGGCGGCGATGTGTCAAAATTCGTCACCCCTGCGGTCAACACGGCGCTGATCCAGCGCTATGCCAAGCCTGCCTGAGGGTGGTTGGAATATTTGTTCCAATGCCCTATGTTGGTAAAGTCGAGGGTAGAAAAGAGCTGACAATGGAATCTGATGACCTGGCTTTGATCGCCCCAGCTGCAGCCCCTGTGAACGTCGAGGCGTTTCTGGACCGTCTGGCGGAAATCTCGGACGGGCTGCCACGGCGGTTGCGCCAATGCGCGGATCACATCGCGGCCAATGTTGACCGGATCGCGGTCTCCACCGTGGCCGAACTTGCCGCGGGCGCGGATGTGCCGCCCTCGGCGCTGATGCGGTTTTGCCAGATCATGGGCTACTCGGGGTTTTCCGAGATGCAAAAGATGTTCCGCGAGGCCTATGCGCCGGGCTTTCCCGACTATGCCACGCGGCTGAAGAACCTAAAGCAAGCAGGGTCGGGCACCGTCTCGGCGCTTTTGGCTGAATTTGTCGAGGCAGGGCGGCTTTCCCTTGAATCGCTTGCAAAATCGGCGGATGAGGCCGCGTTGAATGCGGCGGTTGATCTGTTGGCGCGGGCAGATACCTTGCATGTCGTGGGCCTGCGCCGTGCCTTTCCGATTGCAAGCTACCTTGCCTATGTGTTCGAGAAAATGGCCGTGCCCGCGATGCTGCATGACAGTGTAGGCAAGCTGGATCACCGCCATGCCCTGCGCGCGGGCGATGCGGTTTTGGCGATTACCTTCGCGCCCTATTCCGAAGAAACCATAGCACTTGCCGCCGAAGCCCATGGCCGTGGCCTTGCCGTGGTGGCGCTGACGGATCGGCTGACCAGCCCGCTTGCCCGCTCGGCCAATGCGGTTTTGACGGTGCCCGAGGTGGATTTCGGCGCCTTTCGCTCGCTTTCGGCGACTTTGGCCTTGGCGCTGACGCTTGCGGTTGCGGTTGGCGCGCGCCGCGATAGCACGGCGTAGAAAACGCTTTCCCCTTTTCGGTTTTTGGAATAAATGTTCCAAAACCTGTGGCGGTGGTCTGATTCCTTCGCCCTGTCGCGGTAGGGATAACGATGAAAACCTTGGATGTGATCACAATCGGGCGGTCTTCCGTCGATCTTTATGGCGCGCAGATCGGCGGGCGGCTGGAAGATATGGGGTCATTTCAGAAATATATCGGCGGCTCGCCCACCAATATGGCGGCGGGCACAGCGCGGTTGGGGCTGAAATCGGGGCTTATCACGCGGGTCGGCGACGAACATATGGGCCGCTTTATCCGCGAAGAGCTGGCGCGCGAAGGCGTTGATACCCAAGGCGTGGTGACCGACCCTGTGCGTCTGACGGCCTTGGTGATCCTTGGTATCCGCGACGAGCAGCAGTTTCCGCTGATTTTCTATCGCGAAAACTGCGCCGATATGGCGCTTTGCGAAGAGGATATTGCCGAGGATTACATCGCCAGCACCCGCGCGGTGATCGCCACCGGTACGCATTTGTCGCATGCCCGCACCGAAGCCGCGGTGATCAAGGCGCTGAAACTGGCGCGCAAACACGGCGCGCAGACGGCTTTGGATATCGACTATCGCCCCAATCTTTGGGGGCTTGCGGGGCATGGCGATGGTGAAAGCCGCTTTATCGAATCCGCAGGCGTCACGGCTAAACTGCAGGCGCATCTGCATTATTTCGATCTGATCGTCGGCACCGAAGAAGAGTTTCACATCGCGGGCGGCTCGACCAATACCATCGAAGCCTTGCGGGCGGTGCGCGCGGTCTCGAAGGCCACGCTGGTGTGCAAACGTGGCGCGGCGGGGGCTGCGGCCTTTGAAGGTGCGATCCCGGACACATTGGATCAGGGCCAGACCGGCCCGGGCTTTCCGATCGAGGTGTTTAACGTGCTGGGGGCGGGCGACGGCTTTATGTCGGGGCTGACCAAGGGCTGGCTGGACGGCGAAAGCTGGCCGAATGCGCTGAAATACGCCAATGCCTGCGGGGCTTTTGCGGTGTCGCGCCATGGCTGCACCCCGGCCTATCCAAGCCTGGAGGAGTTGCAGTTTTTCCTGGAACGCGGCGTGAAAACCCCTGCTCTGCGCAAGGATGCTGACTTGGAACAGATCCATTGGTCAACCAATCGGCGCAAAACCTGGCCGCAGGTGCGCGCCTTTGCTTTTGATCACCGCCTGCAATTGGAAGAGGTGGCGGGATCGACACCCGAGAAGATGGCGGCCTTTAAAGAGCTGTGTCTGGACGCGGTCTTGCAGGTGTCACAAGGCGAGCCGGGCTACGGTCTGCTTTGTGACAACCGGCTGGGCAAATCGGCGCTGCACCGCGCGGCCGGGCAGGGGCTTTGGATCGGGCGGCCGGTGGAATGGCCCGCTTCGCGCCCCCTGACGCTTGAACCCGAACTTGGGCCTGATTTTGGCGGCCTGTCGGAATGGGCGCTGGAAAACACCGTCAAGGTTTTGTGCTTTTGCCACCCCGATGATCAGCCCCAAATGCAGGCCGAGCAAGAGGCGACGATCACGCGGCTGTTTCATGCCTGCCGTCGCAACCGTTTGGAAATGCTGCTGGAAGTGATCCCGTCCAAGGTTGGCCCTGTCGATGATCTGACCACGGCCAAGCTGATCTCGCGGTTTTATGATATCGGCATTTACCCCGATTGGTGGAAGCTGGAACCGATGCAAAGCAGGGAAGCATGGGCGGCCACCTGCGAGGCGATCACCAGCCGCGATGCCCATACCCAAGGCATTGTCATTCTGGGGCTTGGGCAATCAGAAGCCGAGCTTTCCGCCTCTTTCCGCTTGGCGGCAGAATTCCCGCTGGTCAAAGGCTTTGCCGTGGGCCGCACGATTTTCGCCCAGCCCTATGCCGATTGGATCGCAGGGCGGATTGACGATGCCAGCACAACCGCCACAATGGCCGAAGGCTTCCGCCGTTTGTGCGGCATCTGGGACGCCGCACGCAAAGGAGCACAGCCATGACCACCATCCGTTTGACCGCCGCCCAAGCCATGGTGCGCTGGCTGTCGGTGCAGATGACCGAAGACGGCAGCCGTTTTATCGAAGGCGTTTGGGCGATCTTTGGCCATGGCAATGTCGCAGGTCTGGGCGAGGCGCTTTACGCCCACCGCGAGGTTTTGCCGACATGGCGCGGCCATAACGAACAAACCATGGCACATGCGGCGATTGCCTATGCCAAGGCGCAAAAGCGCCGCCGTGCGATGGCGGTGACCACCTCGATCGGGCCAGGCGCGCTGAATGTGGTGACAGCTGCCGGGGTGGCGTTTGCCAACCGCCTGCCGATGCTGATCATTCCCGGCGATGTCTTTGCCAACCGCGCCCCCGATCCGGTGCTGCAACAGCTAGAGGTGTTCAACGACGGCACCGTCAGCGCCAATGATTGCTTTAAACCCGTCAGCCGCTATTTCGACCGCATTATGCGGCCCGAACAGATCATGACGGCGCTGCCACGTGCACTGCGGGTAATGACCGATCCCGCCGATTGCGGCCCGGTGACGCTGGCGTTTTGCCAAGATGTGCAGGCCGAGGCCTATGACTATCCGGCCGCTTTCTTCGTCCCCAAGGTTTGGAAAATCCGCCGCCCCGAGCCGGATGCCGATGAATTGGCCGAAGCGATTGCGGCGATCAAATCGGCGAAGAACCCGGTGATCGTGGCAGGCGGCGGTGTGATCTATTCGGGTGCGGAAGCCGCACTTGCGGCCTTTGCCGCGACCCATGTGATCCCGGTTGTGGAAACGCAGGCCGGCAAATCCAGCCTTGCTTTTGATCATCCGCTGAATTTTGGCCCCGTAGGCGTGACCGGGGCGGCCTCGGCCAATGCGGTTTGCGAAGCCGCCGATCTGGTGATCGGGGTCGGCACGCGGTTTCAAGATTTCACCACCGGCTCGTGGTCGCTGTTCAAGAACCCCGAGCGGCGGATCTTGTCGATCAATGTCGCCGCCTATGACGCCTATAAGCATGGCGCGCTGAACCTTGTTTCGGACGCGCGCATCGCGCTTGGTGCAATCAGCAAGGCCTTGCACAATCGCATCTGGCCCAAGCCCATGTGGTTGCAAGACGATTGGGCCGCGGTGACGGCGGGCGTCAAGGCCGCGCCAAAATCGGCCGGTTTGCCCACCGATATGCAGGTGATTGGGGCGGTGCAGCGCAGTGCGGGGCCCGATACCGTGGTGATGTCGGCTGCGGGCACCATGCCGGGCGAATTGCACAAGATCTGGGATGCGCCTGTCGGCGGTTATCATATGGAATACGGCTTTTCCTGCATGGGCTACGAGATTGCAGGCGCCATGGGCATCAAAATGGCGCGGCCTGATGCGGATGTGATCTGCATGCTGGGCGATGGCAGCTATATGATGGCCAATTCCGAACTTGCCACGGCGGTGATGATGGGCCTGGCCTTTACGGTGGTGATCACCGACAATCGCGGCTTTGGTTGCATCAACCGGCTGCAAAAAGGCACTGGTGGCGCAGGGTTCAACAACCTTTTGGATCAAAGCTATCACGTCAACCCCAGCCGTATCGACTTTGCTGCGCACGCGGGCGCTATGGGGGCGCAGGCGGTGAAAGTGGCGACGATTGCCGAGCTCGAGACCGCCTTGCGCGCCGCCAAAGGGGCTAAAATTCCGCAGGTCATCGTGATTGACACCGATCCTTGGCCCGGAACCGAGGCTGGCGGCACCTGGTGGGAGGTCGGCGTGCCCGAAGTCTCGACCCGCGCCGAAGTGACAGCAGCCCGTGCAGCCTTTGAAAAACATCAGAAACTTCAGCGTCTTGCTGACTAAACGTGTGACATCATGATCAAATACGGCACCAATCCAATCGCTTGGACCAACGACGACGACCGCAGCTTGGGCGCGCATATCAGCCTGGAACAATGCCTGGACGAGACCGCCGCCATCGGCTTTGACGGCATCGAAAAGGGCCATAAAATGCCGCTGACGCCCGAGGGGCTGACGGCGCTGTTTCAGCCGCGCGGGCTGTCCTATATCTCGGGCTGGCATTCGACCAATTTGCTGGTCAATTCGGTCGAAGAGGAAAAGGCCGCGATGCAGCCCTATCTGGATCTGCTGAAAGCCATGGGCTGCAAGGTGATTATCGTTTGCGAGACCTCGAATGCCATTCACGGCGACGACAGCAAAGCGGTGAACGATCGCCCGCATCTGGCAGATGCAGACTGGAAGGCCTTTGGTCAGGGCATCGAGGCGCTGGCGGCGTTTTCGGCAGCCCAAGGGGTGACCTTGGTGTACCACCATCACATGGGCACGATTGTCGAGGCGGAATGGGAGATTGACCGGCTGATGGCCGAAACCGGCCCGCATACGCATCTGCTGTTGGACACCGGGCATTGCTATTTTGGCGGTGGCGATCCACTGCGGGTGGCGAAAAAGCATATGGCACGGGTGGGGCATATTCACGCCAAAAACCTGCGGGCCGAGATTGCCGCACAGGTGCGCGAACAGGGGCTGTCGTTCTTGGAAGGCGTGCGGCGGGGCGTGTTTACCGTGCCGGGCGATGCCGAAGGGGCGGTGGATTTTGTCAGCGTTTTGGAAGTGGCAGCACTGCATGGCTATCAGGGCTGGTTGGTGATCGAGGCCGAGCAGGACCCTTCGGTGCGGCTGCCGTATGAGTATCAAAGTTTGGGTTTGCGCAGTTTGAAGGCTTTTGCCAAGCGGGCAGGCTTGGACGGCTGAAACCAGCAGCGGGGGCCAGCCCCCGCACCCCCGGGATATTTTGAGACAGATGAAAGGCGCGAAGATGGCTGATTTGCTGCGAAAACCGCTGGGGATGTCGGGCAAGGTGCATGACATCACGCCTGAAAACGCGGGCTGGGGCTATGTCGGCTTTGGGCTTTATCGGCTGAAGGCAGGCGAGAGCGTGGCGGAGGCGACGGGCGCGCGCGAGGTGATCTTGGTGTTGGTCGAGGGGCTGGCGCATATTGAGGCAGCGGGGCAGGATTGGGGGGTGATGGGGGCGCGGATGGATGTGTTTGAGCGCATACCGCCGCATTGTCTTTATCTGCCCAATGACAGCGAATGGCACGCCACTGCCACCAGCGATTGCACGCTTGCGGTTTGTTCTGCGCCCGGCAAATCGGGTCATGTCGCGCGGCGTTTGGGGCCAGAGGGGATTGAGCTGACCCCGCGCGGCACCGGCGCCAATACCCGCTATATCAACAATATCGCCATGGAGGCCTTGGATGTGGCCGACAGCCTTTTGGTGACAGAGGTGTTCACGCCTGCGGGCAATTGGTCGTCTTATCCCAGCCATCGCCATGATGAGGATGATTTTCCGCGCATGACCTATCTGGAGGAGAGCTATTATCACCGCTTGAATCCGGCGCAGGGCTTTGGTGTGCAGCGGGTCTATACCGAAGACGGCAGTCTGGACGAAACCATGGCCGTAAAAAACCATGATGTGGTTTTGGTGCCAAAGGGGCATCATCCTTGTGGTGCGCCCTATGGGTATGAGATGTATTATCTGAACGTGATGGCTGGGCCGCGGCGCAATTGGCGGTTTCAGAATGATCCCGACCATGACTGGATTTACCAGCGCGACACGGCGGCGGTTTAAGGCTTTAGAAGGTTGCTGTGTCGTTCAGGGTGACAAGGATCGGCCCTGCTGCGCGTTGCAATTCGCCCAAGACAAGATCAACTTGCGGCAATTTGACCGAGATCACCAGACATTGACCGTGAAAGCCAAGCGCGTTCAGGCGTTCAAGCACCAGAATGGCGTCAAACTCTGTACTGACAAGCGGACAGATCACGGTATCGGGCGCGATCTGGCCGAGGCGAAGGGCGGTCAGGTCTTTGAAGGAAATCTGATGGGCCGAGGGATGCTTTGCCGTCACGTCAGTGCTGGTTTCGCTGATAAAAAGCAGGGTGCCAGTGGCGTCATGCACGGTGCGCTACCTTGATAAATGCTATTTCTAAATCAAAAAATTATGTCGGGGGCCGTCTTAGGTTTGGCGTAGAATCATTTGCTGGCTGTGGTGGATTTATTGGCAGCGCTCAGGATTTTCATATTGCTGTTGCCCGTTCAAGCAAGAACTGGTCTTAGGAAAGCACAGGGCAAGCGGGGGCGGAACAGATGGAACAGCAGAGCGAAACTTTGGCGATCTTGCAGGGCCTGCCCTTGCCCGCGCTGGTGGTGGATCCTGATGCGCGCATCACGCTTGCCAATGACGCAGCACTGGCGCTGTTTGGGCAAAGCCTGATCGGGCGGCACTACGGCATCAGTTTTCGGCAGCCTGATTTCATCCGGGCAATCGAGGCGGCACTGACGGGGCGGGGCGGGTCGAAGGTGCGGATGGTCAGTTCGGCTGTCGCGCAAGATGTGATCTATCAGGTCAGCGTGAGCCCCTTACCTTCGGGGGCGCTTTGTGTGTTCGAAGATCATTCGGCCTTTGAACAGATGGGGCAGATGCGGCGCGATTTTGTCGCCAATGTCAGCCATGAATTGCGCACGCCCCTGACAGCTTTGCTGGGATTTATTGAAACTTTGCAAGGCCCTGCGCGCAATGATGCCGCAGCCCGCGAGCGGTTTTTGGCGATCATGGCGCGCGAGGCTGAACGCATGAGCCGGCTTGTGCGCGATTTGTTGCACCTGAGCCGGGTCGAAGCCGAAGAGCTGCGCCGCCCGACCGAGGCGGTGGATCTGGCGGCCTTGCTGCGCGGGGTCGCCAGTGGCTTGCGCAATGTGGCCGAGACCGCGCGCGTGGGGCTGGTGTTAGAGGGCTGCGACGCGCCTTTGATGTTGCGTGCCGATGCCGATCAGATGACGCAGGTGATGAACAATCTGATTGAAAACGCTATCAAATATGGCAGCCCTGCCGGGGCCGAGGTGCGGGTGACGCTTGGCAAAGAAATCGCCCCGCGTGGCGAGCAGGTGGTGATGCGGGTGATCGATCAGGGCGAGGGCATTGATTCTTTGCACATTCCACGCCTGACCGAGCGGTTCTACCGCGTCGATGGCCACCGCTCACGCGAGAAGGGCGGCACCGGGCTGGGGCTTGCGATTGTAAAGCATATCGTCAATCGCCACCGTGGCCGTTTGGTGATTGAAAGCGAAAAGGGCAAGGGCAGCCGCTTTTCGGTGCTTTTGCCTTTGTCGTGATGCGGCTTTGATGTCGAATCGTTAACGCAAATCGCCTGCTTTCAGCCGCAAAACGGGCCCATGTCGCGAGATTTGTTGAAATTGCCTGTGGATAAGTCTGATTTATATAGCACTTTCCGATTTGGGCTGGGATCTGTCATAAAATCGTTACATAAGTGTCACAAAACCGATGTCTAAGGCGCTTAAACGGAGCGGCGAAGGTGGGCCATGCGGGTCAACCTCGTTGTTAAAACAGGAGAGCATTATGTCTCTGATGAAACTCATACCTTCGACCATCGCAATTCTGGCGGCTTCGACCGTGATCGCTTCGGCGCGTGATCAGCTGCAGATCGCTGGTTCCTCGACCGTTCTGCCCTATGCAACCATCGTTGCAGAAGCCTTTGGCGAGAACTCTGGCTTCAAAACTCCGGTTGTTGAAGGTGGCGGTTCGGGCGCTGGTCGTAAGAAGCTTTGCGAAGGCGTTGGTGAAGGCACCATCGACATTGCAAACTCTTCCTCGCGCATCAAGCAATCTGACCTTGACACTTGCGCTGCCAATGGCGCGAAAGACATCATGGAAGTCCGCATCGGTTACGATGGCGTGGTTTTCGCGAGCGACATCAACGGTCCTGACTTTGTGCTGACCCCTGCTGATCTGTTCGGCGCTTTGGCCGCAGAAGTGGCAAAAGACGGCGCAGTTGTGGCCAACACCGCCAAAACTTGGGCTGATGTAAACGCAGCTTTGCCCGCGCAAGACATCCTGGCCTTCATCCCAGGCACCAAGCATGGCACCCGCGAAGTGTTTGACATCAATGTGTTGGAAGCAGGCTGCAAGGCGACCGGCGCTTATGACGCGTTCTTGGCGGCCTCGACCGGCGCTGATGACGACGCCAAGAAAAAAGAAGCTGTTGCCAAGTGCATGGAAGTGCGCACCGATGGCGTGGCTGTTGATATCGACGGCGACTACACCGAGACCCTGTCGCGCATCGCGGCTAACTCGAACGCAATGGGCGTGTTTGGTCTGTCGTTCTACGAGAACAACACCGACAAGCTGAAAGTGGCTTCGATGAACGGCATAGTGCCTTCGGTCGAGACCATCGCCAAAGGCGAATACCCAGTGTCGCGCCCGCTGTTCTTCTATGTCAAGAAAGCCCATATCGGCGTGATCCCAGGCCTGAAAGAATACATCCAGTTCTTCGTATCGGATGAGATGGCAGGTCCTGGCGGCAAACTGGCAGACTACGGTCTGGTTCCTGACCCGGAATTGGCAGCGACCCAAGCCGCTGTTGAAGCTGAAACGCCAATGGCGCCTTTGAACTAAGCTAACCCCGAGGGCGCGGCCTTGGTCGCGCCCTTGATCTTTTGTCTGGCAGGATAAACATGAGCATTGGCCTTCTTTCCCTGATCATCCTTATCCTTGCGGCGTTTGGATACTTTATCGGCAAGGCCCGCGCTGTTGCGCAAGTGTCTGGCGATATTCGCAAACTTCATTCTCTTCCGCCGTTTTATGGCCGCATCACTGCGCTGATGACGGCGGTTCCTGCATTTTTGCTGGTGATCGCTTGGCTGCTGGTTGAACCCTTGGTGCTGGAAACCCATGCGCTGTCACTGATTGATCTGGCCGAGGTGCCGCAGGGACAATCGGCCGATCTTGTGATGTCAGACGTGCGCCGGGTGGCGGCTGGTCTGGATCTTTTGCAGGCGCGCGGCACCGATGTCGCCCCTTTGCTGGCGGATGCGGCCGGCCTGAAAGCCGCGTTGAACGAGGGCGGCATTGTGCTGCAGAATGAACCGACACCTTCGACGCTTGCGGCAAGTCTTGCACTGCGCGAGGCCGGGGCTGCCTCGCGCCTTGGCATGGTCGTCTTGGCACTTGCGCTTTCGCTGACCGGTCTGGGTTTTGGTCTGCGTCGCATCAAGCCTGCGTTTCGCGCCCGAAATGCCACCGAGCGTTTTGCGATGTGGCTGCTGATGGGCTGTTCGCTGCTTGCGGTTTTGACCACCGTGGGGATTGTGGGCTCGCTTTTGGTGGAATCGATCCACTTTTTCCGGCTGTATCCGATCACCGATTTTCTATTCTCGACCGATTGGTCACCAAAATTTGGCGGCGGCGGATCGCTGGGCATTCTGCCTTTACTTTGGGGCACGCTTTATGTCTCGGCAATTGCGCTGCTGGTGGCGGTGCCGATCGGGCTGTTGTCGGCGATCTATCTGGCCGAATATGCCAGCCGCGCCACGCGGTCTTGGGTGAAGCCAGCTATCGAGATTTTGGCCGGTATTCCGACGATCGTCTACGGTCTGTTTGCGCTGGTTACCGTTGGTCCCTTGTTGCGCGACTACTTTGCGCAACCTTTGGGTCTGGGCAATTCCTCGTCTTCGGTGCTGACGGCGGGTCTGGTGATGGGGATTATGGTGATCCCCTTTGTCTCGTCGCTGTCGGACGATATTATCAATGCAGTGCCGCAATCTTTGCGCGACGGCTCTTTGGGGCTGGGGGCGACGCCTTCGGAAACCGTGCGGCAAGTGGTGCTGCCTGCGGCATTGCCGGGCATTGTCGGCGCGGTGCTTTTGGCTGCCAGCCGCGCGATTGGCGAGACGATGATCGTGGTGATGGGGGCAGGGGCTGCGGCGAAACTGTCGCTGAACCCGCTAGAGGCGATGACCACCGTCACCGTTAAAATCGTCAGCCAGCTGACCGGGGATACCGAATTTGCCAGCCCCGAGACGCTGGTGGCCTTTGCGCTGGGGCTGACCTTGTTCACTCTGACGCTTGGATTGAACGTGATTGCACTGGTGATTGTGCGGAAATATCGGGAGCAATACGAATGAGCCGCGTTTCGCTTTACCAACAAGACCCGCGCACCGCATCACGCAATGCCTCGGAAAAACGCTTTCGTGCCTATGGGCTTTCGGCGATCATCATCGCACTGCTGGCCTTGGTTTGGCTGCTGATCTCGATCTTTTCCAATGGCTTGCCTGCGTTTAAGCAGACCTTCCTGACCTACCCGGTCACATTGGATGCGGCGATCCTAGACAAAACCGGTGCACGCGATCCCGCGGTTTTGGCCAAAGCCACGACGATGACCTATGAGAAGGTCTTGCTGCAATCGCTTGACGCCGAAATCAAGGCGCGCGGCATTGATGTCGGTGCGCTTAACCCGAAAAAACTGGGCAATCTGATTTCAGGCGAGGCGCCCGCAACACTGCGCGCGCGCGTGCTTGCGGACCCTTCGTTGATTGGTCAGACCGTGGTTGTCAACGTGCTGGCCGGTGGTCGGATCGACGGCTATTTCAAAGGCCGCGTCACGATGGAAAGTGCGGCCCTGGACAAAAATACCTCGCCCGAGCAATTGGCGCTGGCCGAAAAGCTGAAGGCGGCGGGTCTTCTTGAGATTCGGCTGAACCCCGGGTTTCTGACCATGCCAGATGCCTCGGACAAACGCCCCGAGGCGGCAGGTCTGGGGATTGCGATCATCGGGTCGCTTTACATGATGGCGGTGGTCTTGCTGCTGGCGCTGCCGATTGGGGTTGCAGCATCGGTTTACCTGGAAGAATTCGCGCCGAAGAACAAATTCACCGATCTGATCGAGGTGAATATCGCCAATCTGGCGGCGGTGCCTTCGATTGTTTACGGGATCTTGGGGCTGGCGATCTTTATCAATATGATTGGCCTGCCAACCTCGGCGCCGATTGTGGGCGGTTTGGTGCTGACGCTGATGACCTTGCCGCGCATCATCATTCCAACTCGGGCCGCGCTGAAAGCCGTGCCGCCTTCGATCCGCGATGCGGCGCTTGGCGTTGGTGCAAGCCGGTTGCAAACCGTGACCCATCACGTTTTGCCGCTGGCGATGCCGGGGATCTTGACCGGCACCATCATCGGCCTTGCGCAAGCCTTAGGTGAAACCGCGCCGCTTTTGCTGATCGGCATGGTCGCCTTTGTGCGCGATTTTCCCGAAGCGCCCCCTGCAGGCCTGTTTGATCCCGCCGCCGCTTTGCCAGTGCAGATCTACAACTGGACCACCCGCGGCGATCCGGGCTTTGTCGAGCGCGCCTCGGGGGCTATTATCGTGTTGTTGGTGTTCTTGATCGCGATGAACGCGGTTGCGATCTACCTGCGTCGCAAATTTGAACGCCGCTGGTAAGGTCAGGAAACCAAAATGAAAGACCAAAGATTGGAGAGCCGCGTGGACAGTCACACCATCAAAATTCAGGCCCGCAACGCACAGGTCTATTATGGCACCAACCACGCCATCAAAGACGTCAATGTCGATATCTTTGACAAGACCGTCACTGCGTTTATTGGCCCCTCGGGCTGTGGCAAGTCGACGTTTCTGCGCTGCATCAACCGGATGAATGACACCATCGACTCGTGCCGGGTAGAAGGCTCGATCACGCTGGAAGGCGAGGATATATACGATCCACGCGTCGATCCGGTGCAATTGCGCGCCCGCATCGGCATGGTGTTTCAAAAGCCAAACCCGTTTCCAAAGTCGATCTATGACAATGTGGCTTATGGGCCCAAGATCCATGGCCTGACCCGCAACAAGGCCGAGCTGGACGAGATCGTCGAATCCTGCCTGCGCAAGGCGGCGCTGTGGGGCGAGGTCAAAGACCGTTTGCAATCACCCGGCACGGGGCTTTCGGGTGGCCAGCAACAGCGTCTGTGCATCGCGCGCGCCATCGCCACCAGCCCCGAAGTGCTGTTGATGGACGAGCCTTGTTCTGCACTTGACCCGATTGCCACCGCGCAAGTCGAAGAGCTGATCGACGAGCTGCGCAGCCAGTTTTCGGTGGTGATCGTCACCCACTCGATGCAGCAAGCCGCGCGCGTGTCGCAACGCACCGCGTTTTTCCACCTTGGGAACCTGGTTGAATTTGGTGAAACCGGCCAGATTTTCACCAATCCCCAAGACCCTCGCACTGAATCCTATATTTCCGGCCGGATCGGCTAAGGAGCGACCATGATCAAAGATCCCCATATCGCCAGAGCCTTCGACCGCGACCTTGAAGCTGTGCAAGCCCTTATCATGCGGATGGGCGGCCTTGTGGAACAAGCACTGGCCGATGCCGCCCAAGCACTGGATACGCAAGACGACGCTTTGGCCGAACAGGTGCGGCGCGGCGATGCGGCCATTGACGCGCTGGAAGAATCGATCAACGCCGAATGCGCGCGGGTGATTGCGCTGCGAGCGCCGATTGCCACCGATCTGCGCACAGTGCTGACGGTGATGAAGATCGCAGGCAGTCTTGAACGCTGTGGCGATTATGCCAAGAACCTGGCCAAGCGCACGCCTGTGTTAACGGCGATGTCGCCGATCCCGGGGGCTTCGGGCTCGGTGCGGCGGATGGCGCGGCAGGTCAGCATCTTGTTGAAAGATGCGCTCGATGCCTTTGTCACCCGCGATGCAGGGCTGGCCGCCGATGTGCGTCTGCGCGACCAAGAGGTTGACCAGATGTATAACGCGCTGTTCCGCGAGTTTTTAACCTTTATGATGGAAGACCCGCGCAATATCTCGGCCTGTATGCATCTGCATTTCATCGCCAAGAATATCGAGCGTGTTGGCGATCACGCCACCACGATTGCCGAGCAGGTGATCTACCTGACGACCGGCGCTTTGCCCGAAGATATGCGTCCCAAGGCAGGGCTTGCTGGGGGCGAAGACTGATGGCAGGTCCGGTTCCCGTCGTGCTTTTGGTCGAGGATGAACCGGCGCAACGCGCGGTTTTGACCTATAACCTTGAAGCCGAAGGCTTCGAGGTGCAGACGGCCGATAATGGCGAAGACGCTTTGGCGCTGATTGCAGAAGGCGCGCCCGATCTGATCTTGCTGGATTGGATGATGCCGCATGTCTCGGGCATCGAGGTCTGCCGCCGTCTGAAAGCCCGCCCCGAGACGCGCTCGATCCCGATCATCATGCTGTCGGCGCGTTCAGAAGATGTGGATAAGGTGCGCGGTTTGGAAACGGGGGCTGATGATTATGTCATCAAACCCTATTCGGTATCCGAGCTGATGGCGCGTCTGCGCGCGCAACTGCGCCGCACGCGGCCTGCAACCGCAGGGCTGGTGCTGGAATGGCAGGACATTCGGCTTGATACCGAAACCCACCGCGTGCATCGCGGCGAGGATCTGCTGAAACTGGGGCCAACCGAGTTTCGCCTGCTGGCCACCTTTATGGAAAAACCTGGCCGGGTGTTTAGCCGCGAGACCCTGCTGGACCGGGTTTGGGGACGCGACATCTATGTCGATACCCGCACGGTCGATGTGCACATCGGGCGCCTGCGCAAATCGCTTTGCGCCAATGGTGGCGATGACGTGCTGCGCACGGTGCGCGGCGCCGGCTATGCGCTTGGCTAAGGCTGTCGATTGTCTGCTTAGAGCCTAGATAGCGCGATGCTGCGAGGTCTACGGGTGCCTTGTCTCACAGCCAGTTCGCAAAAACCTTCAACAATTACTAGCGTTTTGAACGGGGTTTTGGTGGCGGAAATCTAGGCTGTTGACTGTCTCGTTAGAAAGGAGGCGGTGGAAGGGCAGAGCGAGCGGCGGTTTTACCAGACCGGCCGTTCATGCGTCAGGCGGCGAATGCCGGTAGTAGCCCTTCTTGCAGTTTTTCTATTGGGCAGCGAATGTCCTCTGTGAATTGGTTTGAGAAAGTGCATAGGTTAAAAGATGGCGAAATTTGAAGCGACGGATAGCATAAGTCTTGGCAATGCGACGTGGTTAAGCAAGCAAGGCGATACCATTATCTTATATGGGGGCGAGTATGGTCACCTCCCTTTCAAGCCGGGCGTGAATTATCAATTCTTGGATGGCGCGACTGTCGCGGGGATTGTTGGTTTGGGTTTCAACAGTCCTTGGTCTGCCTCATCTGTGAGCGTTGGAGATGCGCAGATTATTTCGCCGAATGTTGACCCTACTCTGGTTAAATGCACGTATATATTTGGCAAGCCGCTCCCTGTAAACTCACGCCTCCCACCAAATACCAGGTTTGCACATGCGAACGGCACCTTCATTATGATCGTCGGTAACGATAAGGAGCAGTTCGAACTTGGCGGACCTTGCGGTTTTCACCAGCAGACCCCCAAGGCTTTGGCCCGAATTTTTGTCCCCGTACTGCAAAAATTCGACATCTCACTGTCTGATCGGTCTTGGGTTTTAAGTTCAAAGAGCGATGATCCGGCAGAGCGGCTTGCCGCCGCTGAACCGCATATTGAGGCACGCAAGCACGCCGAACAGAGTGATCAAAATGCAGCGATTGGTCTTCACTTGTCGGATATGGAGTACAATGCCCTTTGGGCACTCAATGATTTTATACGTGAGTATTCACGGGCGACCGACAGTCCCGCAAACGATAAACCATTTAGCGTTCTGAGTTTTTGCGATGGCCTCGAGATGGCGATTTGCGATCCGTTTGGTAATCCTCATGAAGAACATTCACGATCCGTCATTGACGGTTTTTCGAACCAAGCTCTCGAACAACAAAGCCTGAATGATATCCAGATCAGAATGCTTTCGAGCCAAGCTTCGAGCTTGTCAGACATGGTCCAAAGCCGTTTGGATATTCTAGATTATCATTCCGCAATACTTGGAATGTATCAACAATTTGAGCTCTTGTGGGAACATGTTAGCCATCAAAAGGTAGAAAAGTGGGTTTTCATCGAGAAGTATGCAATAGACTGCGCCGAGAAAGTTGCTTTGGCGGAACTCGTTAATGCTCGGAACTGGGTTGCACACCATGGCATATTGAAAACGGAACACAAAAAAGAAAACCGCCTCAAGTGCGATTGGGGTGCATCCCGCATGAGCGAGTTTGAGATTTTTGCTCGAAAGAAACCATGGGAATGGTACCATAAAATGTTAACTTTTAAGCAACGGAATCATTGGTAGATCAGCATCGGCAAGCTTTGCATTCTACCAAAGCATTGATTGGCGCAGCCGCAGCGATATGGCGTTTTATCCCCCACCCCCCTTTTGACCGACCTCGTTTGCGCAGCGGCTAAAGCTGCGCCAGCCTCTCGGTCAGCAAATCAAAAAAGCCCTGCGCATCGACATCTCCGACGAAATAGGCATTGGCAGGCCGATCCGTCACCCGCCACCAGTCGGCAACGGTCATGCCAAGCGTCAGCTCGGATTGGGTTTCGATCTCGACGTTAATATGGCGGCCTTTGAACAGATCGGGCTGGATCAGATAGGCGATCACCGTCGGGTCATGCAGCGGGCCGCCGTCTGATCCGTATTTCTCCATATCAAAGCGTTCAAAGAAATCGGCCCAATCTGCGGCAACGCGGCCCACAGGGCTGCCAAGGGCGCGAAAGGCTTCGACCCGGGCGCGGGTGGTCAGCACCTGATGCGTCACATCCAGCGGCATCACCACCAAGGGCACACCCGATTTGAACACAATCGCCGCGGCCTCGGGGTCGACATAGATGTTGAATTCGGCGGCGGGGGTAATGTTGCCAACCTGAAAATAGGCGCCCCCCATCAGCACGATCTCTTGCACCCGTGCGATCACATCAGGGGCCTGCAAAAACGCTTGGGCGATATTGGTCAGCGGCCCCAGCGGGCAGAGCGTCACCGTGCCCGCAGGCTCGCGGCGCAGGGTTTCAATGATAAAGTCAACGCCGTGCTGGTCTTGCAGCGCCATCACCGGCTCGGGCAGGATCGGGCCATCAAGGCCGGTTTTGCCGTGCACATGCTCTGCGGTGACCAATTTACGCTGCAAGGGGCGATCACAACCGGCAAAAACCTTGGTCTGCGGCTTGCCTGCCAACTCGCAGATCATCCGGGTGTTCTTTTGCGTCAGCGCCAGCGGCACATTGCCCGCCACCGCCACAATGCCCAGCACATCGACCTCGGCCGGACTGGCAAGGGCGAGCAAAATCGCAAAGGCGTCGTCCTGACCGGGGTCGGTGTCGATGATGATTTTACGCGGATGGGGGGTCATGCTTTGCTCCTGCTTTGGCATCAGGAAACGCGATTCCCGTGGCTTTGTCCATCCGATCAAAATCAAAACCTTTGGCGGTTAGTTATCGAAATCAACCTCTTCGGTCAGGCGCAGCGCTGCGGGGCGGTTGGCGGCCACCTCGGCAAGCGCGATGTTATCAGGCGTAAAGTTGCCCCAGCTTTGCACCAGAGCCGAGCGCGCAACCCCGTCCTTGACCGGAAATTCGTAGTTGGTCTCGGCATAGATCTGTTGTGCGGCATCAGAGGACAGCCATTCCATCAGCCGCAGGGCTGTGCCACGATGCGGGGCGGCCTTGGTCATCGCCACACCCGAGATGTTCAGATGCGTGCCGCCCCCTTCAAAGGTTGGAAACAAGATCTGCACCGCATTTGCCCATTCCGCCTGTGCAGGGTCGGCCAGCATTTCACCCATGTAATAGGTATTGCCGATGGCAATGTCGCATTCGCCCGCCCAGATTGCCTTGACCTGATCGCGGTCGCCGCCGGTGGGTTTGCGCGCCAGATTGGCTTTCACACCTTCCAGCCAAGCCTTGGTATAGCCCGCGTCGTGATGCGCCAGAACTGCGGCAGTCAGGGCAAGGTTGTAATCATTGGTGCCCGAGCGCATGCACAGCCGGCCCTGCCATTTCGGATCGGCCAGATCCTCATAGCTGGTGATCTCGGCAGGATTTACCCGGTCTTTGCTGGCATAGACAATCCGCGCACGGCTGGTCAGGCCAAACCACTGGCCTTGCGGGTCGCGAAACGCGGCCGGAATGTTTTGGTCAAGCGTGGCCGAGTTGACCGCTTGCGTTACCCCTGCGCCCACCACATCGATCAGCCGCGCCACATCCACCGTCAGGATCAGATCGGCGGGCGAGCGGTCGCCTTCGGCGGTCAGACGCTCGGCCATGCCCTTATCGACAAAGGCCACATTCACCGCGATGCCGGTTTCGGCGGTAAAGGCATCCAGCAGCGGTTGGATCAATTCAGGCTGGCGGTGGGAATAGATATTCACCTCTTCGGCGCAGGCGGGCAGGGCAAAGCCCGCAAGGGCAAGCGCGAAAAGCGGACGCTGAAAGCTCATTTGTTGAGTCCTTTGGTCAGGTTATGGCGCTGTTAGACCCGCTTGCGGCGGGCCTGTCAATACCTGACTAAAATACTTTTTAAGCTTTGCCCGCCTTTGCCGCCTTTTCTTCGGCCTTGGCGCGGTTCCAAAGCGCGTCCATCTCGGCCAGATCGCTTTGCGACGGGCTGCGACCAGCTTCGGCCAGAAAATCCTCGATCCGGCCAAAGCGGCGGCTGAATTTGGCATTTGTCGCCCGCAGCGCCGCTTCGGGGTCGATCTGCAGATGTCGCGCCAGATTGGCCATCACAAACAGCAGATCGCCAAATTCTTCCTCGACCTCGGCTTGGGTCAGGCTGTCGCGCGCCTCGACCAATTCGGCGACCTCTTCGGTCAGCTTGGCCAGAACTTCATCGGTGCTGGGCCAGTCAAAGCCCACCCGGGCCGCGCGCTTTTGCAGCTTGACCGCGCGGGTCAGCGCAGGCAGGCCAAGTGCGACACCGTCGAGCACCCGCGCCGCACCGCGTTCAGCTGCTTTGATCTGTTCCCAATCGCGGGTCTGCTGTTCGGCGGATTTATCGCGCGAGGCGTCGCCAAAGACATGCGGATGCCGCGCCACCATTTTGTCGCAAATCGCCCGAACCACATCGTCAAAGCCAAACAGCCCTGCGTCTTGTGCCATCTGGGCGTGAAACACTGCTTGAAACAGCAGATCGCCCAATTCCGCAGGCAGCTCGTCATAGGCCTTGCGCGCAATCGCATCGGCGACTTCATGCGCCTCTTCCAGCGTATAGGGCGCTATGCTGTCAAAGGTTTGCTCAATATCCCAAGGGCAGCCAGTGGCAGGGTCGCGCAACCGCCGCATGATCTCCAGCAGCCGGGGCATGCCGCCATCGGGATTCTGGATCAACGCATCAGAAGCGGCTTTCGAAAAGGGCATTGCTGATCCTTTCAAGATAAGATTTGATCAAAGAGCAGTTAACAGGAGACCCCTATGCCCGTCCTTAATCGTATCGCCTCTTATGCCGAGGAAATGAAGGGCTGGCGGCAGTATTTGCACGCGCATCCAGAGCTTTCCTTCGATTGTCACCAGACCGCCGCCTATATCGCGGATCGTCTGCGCGAGATTGGCGTGGATGAGATCCACACCGGCATCGCGCAAAGCGGCATTGTGGCGATCATCAACGGCCAGGGTGAGGGGCCAACCATTGGCCTGCGCGCCGATATGGACGCGCTGCCGATGCAGGAAATCACCGGGGTTGACTATGCTTCGACGGTGGCGGGCAAGATGCATGCTTGCGGCCATGATGGCCATGTCACCATGCTGCTTGGGGCCGCGAAATATCTGGCCGAGACGCGGCGCTTTGCGGGGCGGGTGGCGCTGATCTTTCAGCCCGCCGAAGAAGATGGCGCCGGCGGCATGGTCATGGTGCAAGAGGGCATGATGGACCGCTTTGCGATTGCCAGCGTTTACGGCATTCACAATGCGCCCAATATTCCGCTGGGGCATTTTCTGACCACGCCCGGGGCGCTGATGGCCTCGGTTGACACCGCGACTGTGCGGCTGGTGGGCAAGGGCGGGCATGGCGCCAATCCGCATGAATGTATTGACCCCGTGGTGGCCTTGGTGGGCATGGTTGCCGCGGTGCAGACCATCATCCCGCGCAATGTCTTTGCGATGGATGAAGCCGTGATCTCGGTCACCATGGTGCATGCGGGCACGGCCTCGAACGTCATTCCAGAAGAAGCGATGTTTTGCGCCACCATTCGCTGCTTTAAACCCGAGGTGCGCGCCCTGTTGAAACGCCGCATCTACGAGATCGTGGAAGGCCATGCGCTGGCCTATAATGTGCAGGCGCAGATCGACTATGACTGGGGCTATCCGGCCACGATCAACCACCCGGCCAATGCGGCCTTTGCCGCCCGTGTGGCGACCGAGATTTCGGGGCCCGATGCCGTGAACGCCAATGCAGGGCGCGAAATGGGCTCCGAGGATTTCTCTTATATGCTCGAGGCGCGGGCGGGGGCCTATCTGTTTATGGGCATCGGCCCGAATGCAGGGCTGCACCACCCCGCCTATAACTTTAACGACGAGGCCGCCCCGATTGGCGCGTCTTTCTTTGCGCGTTTGGTGGAACAGGCGCAGCCGCTGGCTTAATTTGATCAAAACTCTGGCGTTTTCGGTTTGAATGGCTATCCTTTGGCAAAATTCAAGGGAGTATGCCATGCAGACCGCCACCGCCGGTGCCAACCAATCCGCCTTCGAGCTTGACCGCGCGCATGTGCTGCACCCTTGGGCAAACTTTGGCCCTTTCGAGAAGACCGGCTCTTTGGTGATCACCCGCGGGCAGGGCGCGCAGCTTTGGGATGCCGAGGGACGGCAGTATTTTGACGCCGTGGGCGGGATGTGGTGTACCAATATCGGGCTTGGGCGGCGCGAAATGGCCGATGCGATTGCCGAACAGGCCGAGCGTTTGGCTTTTTCCAACACCTTTGTCGATATGACCAACGATCCTTCGGCGCGGCTTGCGGGCAGGCTGGCAGAGTTGGCGCCGGGCGATCTGAACCGGGTGCATTTCACCACTGGCGGCTCGACGGCGGTGGATACTGCGGTGCGGGTGGTGTCTTATTATCAGCACGCGCGCGGCTATCCCCACAAAACCGACATCGTTGCGCGCGAGCAATCCTACCACGGCTCGACCTATCTGACGCAATCGGTGGGCAAGCGCGACGGCGACCGCATCGAAGAGTTTCGCTATAAAACCGAAGGCATCCACCATCTGCGCTGCCCCAACCCCTATCGCCGTCCCGAAGGCATGACCGAAGCGCAGTTCTGCGACGATCTTGTGGCAGAATTCGAGGCGCTGATTGCGCGTGTGGGGGCTGACCGCATCGGCGGTTTTATTGCCGAACCGATCCAAGCCTCTGGCGGCATTATCATTCCGCCCGAAGGCTATCTGTTTCGCATCTGGAAAATCTGCCAACAGCACGAGATTTTGTTCATCGCCGACGAGGTTGTCACCGCCTTTGGCCGACTTGGCCATTGGTTTGCCAGCCTTGCCGAATTTGGCGTGCAGCCTGATATGATCACCTCGGCCAAGGGGCTGACCTCGGGCTATCTGCCTTTGGGTGCGCTGATTTTATCGGATCGGATTTGGGCGGTGATGGCCGAAGGCGGGCAGCGCTGGTTTACCACGGGGCTGACCTATTCGGGCCATCCGGTGTCTTGCGCCGCCGGCTTGAAGAACATCGAGATCATGGAGCGCGAGGGGCTTTTGGCCAATGCTACCAAGGTTGGCAGCTATTTCCAAAGCCGGATGAAGGCGCTGGAAGATCTGCCGCTGATCGGTAATGTGCGTGGTCGCGGGCTGATGCTCTGTGTCGAAAGCGTCTCGGACAAGCGTACCAAAGTGCCGTTGCCCGAGGGGGTTAACGAATCCAAGCGCATTTCGGATGTCGCAGAAAGCATGGGGCTGATCGTGCGGCCGATGGGGCATCTGAACGTGATGTCGCCGCCCTTGATCATCAGCGAAAGCGATGTCGATTTCATTGCCGAAACCCTGTCTGCCGCCATCACCCAAGTGACCGATGATCTTGTGCGCGAGGGCCTGCGGCTTGGCTAAGACTTGACAAAGCCGGGCGGCAAAAGGATCGTGCCGCCACCGGATCTGCTGCGTCTCCGGCCCGTTTGCGGATAAGGACGACGCTTTTTTACATCCGAGAGCATCATGGCCTTAGAAGACGCAAAGACCGAAATCGACACCGCCTTTACGCGCAAATCGCAACGCGGTCTTGCCTTTGAGAACGCCTTTTCGGGGGCGACCTCTTTCTTGCGGCGTAGCTATACCAAGGATCTGACCGGGGTTGATCTGGCGATCACCGGGGTGGCCTTTGACCAGGCCGTGACCCACAGGACCGGCACCCGCTTTGGCCCACGTGCGATCCGCGAGGCCAGCGCCTTGCAACCCTTTGATCCGCCTTACGGCTGGCCAACCAATCCGCTGGAAGAGATGAACATCATCGACTACGGCGATTGCGCCTTTGATTACGCTCATACCCCCAGCTTTCCGGGGCTTTTGACCGCGCATATTCGCGGCATTCTGGCCGCGGGCGCGGGCACGGTGACATTGGGCGGCGATCATTTCATTACCCTGCCGATCCTGCGCGCCTATGCCGAGAAATTCGGCCCGATGTCGGTGATCCATTTCGATGCGCATTCCGACCTGTGGCAAGATGATGATATGGAGCGCATCGACCACGGAACGTTTTTCTACAAGGCGGTCAAGACAGGGATTATTGACCCGAAAACCAGCGTGCAGATCGGCATTCGCACCCATTGCGACGATTATCTGGGGGTGGAATTCATCGACGCGCGCACAGTGCATGAAAAGGGTGTGGCCTATGCGGTGGCGCGGGCCAAGGCGATTGTCGGGCAGAACCCGACCTATGTGACCTTTGACATCGACTGTCTTGACCCTTCCGCCGCGCCAGGCACCGGCACGCCGGTTTGGGGGGGCTTGCACAGCTGGCAGGCAGCGGCTGCGCTGCGCGATCTGGCGGACATCAATATGGTTGGCGGCGATATTGTCGAAGTCTCGCCGGCCTATGACACCAGCGGCGCGACTGCGATTGCGGGGGCACATGTGGCGCATGAGCTGATCTGTCTTTATCACTGGGCCAAGACACAAAGATGAGCAAATTCATGTGGATGCTGGGCGTTGTAGCAGTATTGGCTCTGGGTCTTATGGCCTATGTGCGCCTTGCCCCGACCAAGCCTGCAGACTGGCATCTTGATCTAACGGCGCGGCCGCCGGCAATGGCAGCCCTAAGCCCCGATCGGGTGACGGTGCTGACGGGCGGCGCCTATTGTGACCTGCTCCACGGATCTTTGGCGCGTTTGGACGCAATTGCCATGGCCACCCCGCGCACCCGCAGGTTGGCGGGATCATTGGCCGAGGGGCGGATCACCTGGGAGACCCGCAGCCTGTTCTGGGGCTTTCCCGATTACACCACCGCACAGGTGCAGGGCGAGGGTCTGGTGATCTTTGCCCGATTGCGCTTTGGCAGCTCTGATCTGGGCGTCAATGCCAGACGCCTGCGCCAATGGATTGCGCAGCTTTAGGTCTTGGGCGGATTTTTGCCACGAAATATTTCACTCTGTTGCTTTGAGTAACGTAACAGGGAATACCACCCCGATGTGAAGCGGCCAAAGCGGTGTTTGGTCGGCGGCGACAATTAGGGTGGTTCATGGTCCAAGGCATTTTCAAATTCAAAGCTGCCCTGCGGCTTTCTATCGTTTTGGGCTGCGCCTTGCTGGTTTCTGGCTGTGCTGCGCCAAGGCAGATGAATATGTTCGACACCGCACTCACTTCTAGCCAACCGCAAACCCCGCAACTGTCCAAAGCGATCCGCAATGCCAAAGCGGTCAAAGCGCAGGGCAAACGGCTGTGGTGCGTGCCCTTTGCGCGCGATGCAAGCGGCGTTGATATTCGCGGCAATGCGGGCACTTGGTGGCGGCAGGCGCATAACACCTATGCGCGCGGTCACGATCCGCTGGTGGGGTCGGTCATCGCGTTTAAAGCCACGCGCAAGCTGCCGATGGGCCATGTTGCCGTTGTCTCGCAGGTGCTGTCTGACCGCGAGATTTTGGTTGATCACGCCAATTGGAGCCGCAGCAAAATATCGCTGGGCATGAAGGTGATCGATGTATCCGCCAAGGGCGATTGGTCGGCGGTGCGGGTGGCCAGCAATGGCGAAGATCTGGGCCGTGTCTATCCGGTTGACGGCTTTATCTGGTCCAGCCACCTGCAGTGAGGCCATCGCTTCAGAGGCCTTGACCCGAGGCACGGATTTCTTCAAACCGACGCCATGGTTCCTTTAGAAAAACTCGCCCAAATCACCCAGCGTTTCGAGTTTCTCGAAGCAAAGCTGAATGCCGGCGCTTCGCCTGCTGAAATCGCAACCCTAAGCCGCGAATATTCCGATCTTAAGCCGGTTGCGGATGAGATTGTCGACTATCGCCGCGCATTGGATGATTTGGCCGAGGCAGAATTGTTGCTGGCTGATCCTGAAATGCGCGCCTTGGCCGAAGACGAGATTCCAAAGCTGCGCGAGCGCATTCCGGAAATGGAGAAAAGGCTGCAAATTGCGCTGTTGCCGAAAGATGCAGCCGATGCGCGCCCTGCGATCTTGGAAATTCGCCCCGGAACGGGTGGCGACGAGGCCGCACTTTTTGCCGGTGATCTATTGCGGATGTATCAGCGCTATTGCGAGCGGATGGGCTGGAGCTTTGAAATCCTCGAGCAGCAAGACAGCGAGCTGGGCGGGATCAAAGAGGTTTCGGTGCATATCGCAGGCGCCGGCGTTTTTTCAAAGCTGAAGTTCGAATCGGGCGTGCACCGCGTGCAGCGGGTGCCGGAAACCGAGGCGCAGGGCAGGGTGCATACCTCTGCCGCCACCGTCGCCGTGCTTCCCGAAGCCGAAGAGGTCGATCTGGTGATTCCGCAGTCGGACATCCGTATTGATACCATGCGGGCCTCTGGTGCGGGCGGGCAGCACGTTAACACCACCGACTCGGCGGTGCGTATCACCCATTTGCCCACCGGCATCATCGTGGTCTCGGCGCAAAAATCCCAACACCGCAACCGCGAGATTGCCATGCAGGTGCTGCGCGCGCGGCTGTTTGATCTAGAGCGCGCCCGCGTCGATGATGCCCGCGCGGCCGAGCGGAAATCGCAGGTCGGTTCGGGCGACCGTTCGGAACGCATCCGCACCTATAATTTTCCCCAAGGCCGGATGACCGATCACCGCATCAACCTTACACTTTACTCGCTGGGGCAGATCATGCAGGGCGATCTGGGCGAGGTGGTGGAGGCCTTGGTCAGCCATGATCAGGCCAGCAAATTGGCCGAGATGGAAGGATGACCGCGGCGCAGGCTTTGCGCGCGGCGGTTGTGCAGCTGACAGCGGCGGGCATCGCAGGGGCTGCACGTGATGCAAAGCTGTTGTTGGCCCATGCGATGCAAATCGCCCCTGACCGTGTAACGCTGCATCTGCCCGATGCTATGACGCCGGATGCCTTGGCGCGGCTAGAGCTTGCGCTTAACGCGCGTGCAGCCCATCAGCCGATTGCGCAAATCACCGGCCAGCGGCTGTTTTGGGGCCGCAGCTTTGCGGTCAGCCGCGACACGCTGGACCCACGCCCCGAAACCGAGCTTTTGGTGCAAACGGCATTGGCGCAGCCGTTTGAAACGGTCTTGGATCTGGGCACAGGAACGGGCTGTATCTTATTGTCTTTGCTGGCAGATCGTCCAGAAGCGCGCGGCGTGGGCTGTGATGTTTCAGAGGCTGCTTTGGCCGTGGCCGCGCGCAATGCCCAAAGCCTTGGTGTGCAGGACCGCGCGGTGTTTGTGCTGTCGGATTGGTTTTCTGCGCTGCAGGGCCAGTTTGATCTGATCGTGTCGAACCCGCCCTATATTGCTGCGGCCGAGATGGCAGATCTGTCCTGCGATGTGCGCGACTGGGAGCCGCATCTGGCCCTGACCCCCGGCGGCGATGGCTTGCAGCCCTACCGCAGTATCGCGGCAAAAGCCGGGCCGCATCTGCGCGTATGCGGGCGGCTGATGGTGGAAATCGGCCCGACCCAAGCCGCAGCTGTTGCGGGTTTTTTCAGCCAGCACGGCTTTGATCAGGTCGCGGTTTTGCAAGATCTGGATGGCCGCGACCGCGTGGTCTCTGCGATAAAACCGCAATAATTGGCGGTTTTTCCTGGCTTTTGCGCGGTGCGATTGGGTTTTAAGAAGTTTTTCCTTGTCAGCCGTGCTGCCATATGATTAGTCGTCCACACGCGGCAGCCGCGCCATCCGGCGCTGAACCGCGCAACCCCGGTCATTACCGCTTGTGCCCTTTGGGCCCACGATCTTGCAAGGATCAGGCGTAAGCAAAACCGGATAATCTGGATCAAAGGACAAGATGCGATCTTCCAAGTCACGCTCGCGTTCAAAGGCGAACCGCCCGCGCACCCTCGGCAATATCATCAACCGCGTCTTCGACAGCTCTGGCCCCGAAGGCAAGGTGCGCGGCACTCCGCAGCAGATTATCGAAAAATATCAGATGCTGGCAGGCGACGCGCAGCGGTCAAACGACCGCGTCGCGGCTGAGAACTTCTCGCAGCATGCCGAGCATTATACCCGCATGCTGGCCGAAGCGCAGCGCGAGATGGCCGCCGAGCAAGAGCAGCGCCAGCAAAGCCAGCCTGGGCCGCAAAACGGCAATGGCTATGGCGGCAACCGCAATGATCGCAATGAACGCAGCGACTATCGCGCCGAGCGGCTCGATCAAGGCGACAGCGATCAGCCCTATGTTGGCGGTTTTGTCGGCGATGGCGACACCGGTTTGGTTGATCTGCCAGAATCGCCGCGCCCGCAACAGCAGCCTCGCCGCGACGAAAACCGTCGCGATCCGCGCCCAGAGGGGCAGCCGCGTCGTCAAGAAAACCGCCGCGATGATCGTCCCCGCGAAGAACGTACACGTGATGATCGCCAGCGTGATGACCGCCCCCGCGAAGATCGCGCGCGCGAGGACCGTCCCCGTGCTGATACCCCCCGTGTCGATACCCCCCGTGCCGATACGCCCCGCGAAGACCGCCCGCGTGACAACCGCCGCGATCAGCAGCCGCGCAGCGAAACCCCGGCCGATCAGCCCGTGGCCGCAGCGCATTCCGTGCAAGCGCCTTTGCGCTTTGAATCGCCCGCACAATTGGTTGCACAGGTCGAGCAAGCTGCAACCGCAGCACCAAAGCCGCGCACGCCTAAGCCCGAAGGCGATGCCCCCAAGACCACCCGCGCGCCGCGTGCGCGCAAGCCCAAGGTCGAAGGCGCATCCGAGAGTGTAGAATAAACAAAAGGCCCGCAGATCGCGGGCCTTTTGCTTTTAGCCGCGCGCCACGATCAACGACAGCGCGCAGAATTTTTCCAGCGAGATTTCCTCGGCCCGCGCGGTGGGCGGGATGCCTGCCTCAAGCAGTTGCGCCTCGATCTGTGGGCCGATGCCCTTTAGGCTGGATCGCAGCATCTTGCGCCTTTGGTTAAAGCCCATCGCGGTCAGCCGCTGCAAAATCGCCTCATCGGCGGGAAAGCGCGGCGCGGGCAGGCGGGTCAGATGCACCACGGCGGAATGGACTTTTGGCGCCGGGGTAAAGGCCTCGGGTGGCAGATGCATGACGATCTTGGCATCGCAGCGCCATTGCGCCAGCAAAGCCAAGCGGCCGTAGTGATCGCTGCGCGGCTTGGCCACGATGCGCTCGGCCACCTCTTTTTGGAACATCAGCGTCAGGCTTTGCCAAAACGGCGGCCAGATTTGCGGCGTCAGCCAGCGGATCAACAGCTCGGTGCCGACGTTATAGGGCAGATTTGCCACCACCCGCACCGGTGGGGTCAGATGCGCCATCACATCCACCTCTAGCGCATCGGCGTTCAGCGCTTGCAGACGGCCGGGGTAGGCGGCGGCGATCTCGTCCAAGGCGGGCATGCAGCGCGGGTCTTTTTCAATCGCCAGCACGCGCCGCGCGCCCTCGACCAGCAGACCGCGCGTCAGACCACCGGGGCCAGGGCCGATTTCCAGCACATCACAGGCCGACAGATCCCCCGCACAGCGCGCGATTTTCGCAGTCAGGTTCAGATCCAGCAGAAAGTTCTGCCCAAGCTGTTTCTTGGCCACCAAATCGTGGGTATTGATCACCTCGCGCAGAGGCGGCAATCCGTCTATCGTCGCCATTGGTCTTCCTTTTATCGGTTAAACAGCCCGTGCCTGCGCCATATCTGCCGCAAGCCGCAAGGCCGCGATCAGGCTGTCTGGCTTGGCAATTCCCTTGCCCGCAATGTCAAAGGCGGTGCCATGATCGGGCGAGGTGCGCACGAAGGGCAGGCCCAGCGTGACATTGACCCCGCCGTCGAAATCCAACGTCTTGATCGGGATAAGGGCTTGGTCGTGATACATGCAGACCGCCACGTCATAGCCTGCGCGCGCGCGGGCGTGAAACAACGTATCGGCAGAGGCGGGGCCAATCAGAGCCATGCCTTGGGCACGCAAACGGTCTAGAACCGGAGCGATCAGGTCGATTTCCTCATGCCCCATCGCGCCGCCTTCACCCGCATGCGGGTTCAGACCTGCCACGGCAATGCGTGGCTGTTTCAGGCCGAAATCGCGCTGCAAACCGGCTTGGGTGATGCGCAAGGTCTGTTCCAGCAGATCAGGCGTCAGCGCCTTGGCGACATCGGCAAGCGCTATGTGGATCGTCACTGGCACCACCCTCAGCAGAGGGCTTGCCAGCATCATCACCACAGGCACGCCACCCGCCAGATGCGCCAGAAATTCGGTATGGCCGGGAAAGGCAAAGCCCGCGCCGTCTTTCAGCGCCTTTTTGTGGATCGGCGCGGTGCAGACCCCGCCCGCCTGACCCGATTGCACCAAAGCCACCGCGCGTTCGATCACAGCGATGACATCCTTGGCATGCTCTGGCTGGGGCTGGCCAAACTGCGCTTCTGAGGCAAAGTCATGGCGCAGCACCGGCAAAGCGGCCGCCGCAACCTTCGCCGCCTGATCGGGGCTGTCAATTATGGTAAAAGCCGCACCCTTGGGCAAATGCCGCGGATCGCCGATCCAGAACAGCGGCAGGCTATCGCCCAAAACCCGCCGTGCTGCCACCGCAAGCTCGGGCCCCACACCCGCAGGTTCGCCGCAGGTCAGCGCAATCGCCGCCGTCATGGCGTGCGCAAAATGGCTTCGCTGCGCAGCTCTTCCAGATAGATTTGCGCCTGCGTACCCAGCTGTTGGTTGACCAGCTGCAACCTGATCTCGTCACGGGTTGGAAGCTCGGTTTCGGCAGGGCCGCGCCGGCACAGCATCAGAAACACCCGATAGCCGTTGCGGGTCAAATCGGTGGACACCTCGCCCGCATCCAGCAACGAAAGCGCTGCGGCTTCGGCCTTTGGCACCTGCGACAGCGGCAGGGTTTGCCGGGTCAGCCGGTCTTCGGGCAGCCCTTTGGCCAGCGCATAAAGATCATTGCATGTGCCAACGCTGGCCCGCGCCGAAGCAATCGCGCCCGCGTCGTCTTGCAGCAACAATTCGGCATAATCCAGCACTTGGGTCTTGGGTGTCAGCACATCCTGCTTTTGCTCTTCGACACGGTAAATCAAGACCTTATCGTCCAGCACCACCAATTCCGACACCCCACCCGGCGGCAGGCTGCGCACGGCAAGCGCCGCATCATCTGGCAGATCCGACAGCTTGGCCCAATCCAGCGCGCCACCCTGTGAGGCCGTCGCGCCTTTCGAGTTTTCACGCGCCAAAGTGGCAAAATCGACACCGGATTTCAGCTGCAACAACAGGCCTTGAGCGATTTTCAAGCCGGTTTCGCGGGTCTCGCCTTGGGCTGGAATCTCGATCACCGACATGCGCAACATCAGCGTCGTCGAGGGTTGATAGCTGGCCATAGCACGATCAATCGCGGCTTCCGAGATCGAAATGCGGGGGCCGTATTTGGCGCGCACCACCTCGCGCCACGACAGGCTGGTTTCAACAAAATCGCGGAAGGTCTGTGGTTCGATCCCGGCCTCACCGATAATCTCGATGAACTTTGCGGCATCAAGATTGGCGCGAGAGGCGAATTCTTCCATTCCGGTTTGAACTTCTGCAGCAGAGGGCTTGATGCCAAACTGACTGGCCGCCGATTGGCGCAGCCGGTCGTCGATCAGGGTGTCCATTGCCAATTGTTGCAAATTGCCCGGCTGGCTCAGCAAGGTCATGAACTGAAGCCGCTGATCATATTCAAACTGCGTAATGCTGCGCGAATTGACGATTTTCACCGCCGAAAACGGCCCCGCCTGCAGGGGCAGCATCAGCCCAAGACCGATTGCAGATGCAAGTGTTAGGCTGCGAAAAACTGCGCGAGAATGTGTCATCGCCTGCTGTTATCCGTTTCTTTGTACCACGGCTTTGACCGTGGATTGGTTTCCGTCAAAGCCCTAGCGGCGGCATTGGCGTGCCGGTCCCACCGCAGAGCTGCCTCCAAACCCCAAAAGTTCAACCGAAAGGCCAAAATCCGTTGTTGGGGATACACTAGTCGATGACGTAAAGCGACGCGAGAGAGAAAGATCAACCAACAGACATTCATTGCGGAAAATCAAGCTGCCATTGGCATTTGCCATGCGCTTGCTTTCAAAATCATAGCGGCTGCCCAGACTGCCGGTCCAATTGTTTGCAAAAACATAAGACGAGGCCAGCGTTATTTCGCGAATGGGGGTGTTGCGCGATTCCGCTGCATCGGCGATTGTGTGCACATATTTGGCCGTCATCCCCAGTTTCGAGGCCTGAAATCCTGCCGCAAGCTCGGCCTTGGTGATGCCAAAGCGATCATCAAACAGCATGCGATTGGTCATCTTGATCCGTGCAACATCCAATTGCGTTGCAACCATCCAATTTGAACGCAAGCCGTTCAGACCAGAGCCGGCGCTGAACAGCTTCGGGTCATTGGCGCGCACCACACGGCCTGCCGTCACGCCAAGCGTCCAGCCATTGGGGTCGCTGCGTAGGTAATTCACCCCCAAATTAGCCCGCGCGCCGTCTTCGACCGCGTCAGATCCGGGAAAGCGGCTTAGCGCAAAGAGGTTGCCCTCGTCAAATTCAACCAGGATTGAATCTTCATTCGGGATCGAGCTGCGGCTGTTAGAGGCAAGCACCAGCTGTGCGACGGGTTCAAGCAATTGGCTTGCTCCGCCGGCTTGTGCCTTGACCCAAGGCCACCGCAATTCGGCGCCCACGGCACCATGTAAGCGGGTTTTTGTGCCGCCGTAAACGGCATCTTGCGAAATTTTATAGAAATCCGCCGCGGTCTCGCCCAGAACCGCCATTTGCAACCCGTTTTGCAAATAGAAATTGCGCCGCCAATCTGCATGCAAGGACACACGGCTTAGATCGCGGCCATCTGCAATGCCATCGGCATAAGTGTCGGTGGTCACAGTCGAGGTGCGAATATGCGAATGGGTCTGGATTTGGAATTTGCCCATCCCGCCGGTTGGCGTCAGCGAAAATCTGCGCGCAAAGGTCATATCGGTAACAAGTGAGGGCAGGGTGGCGTTATAATCGCTTTCCCGGATCGAATTCAGGCTGATAAAACGCGCCGAGATATATTCATTGCGCTTGGTCCGCGTGATTTCGACACGGCTGTCAAGCCGGTCAATCTCGGCATAACCGTAATCCAACAGATAGGCTGGGTCCGAAACCACTTCCCCCCTAAGCTGCAAGGAAAAGCCCTGAGGCAGCTGAACATTTCCCGACGCCTGCATATAGCCGCGATTTTTGCCGGCAAGCAGACTGTCGCGGCTGCCACTGCCTGTGATATTCAAATTGCCATGCGCAAAGACCTGACGATAGCGAAACTCTAGCGTTTTGGTGCCTTTGGTCGAGAAAAATGGCGTCAGCGTCAGATCGCGGCTTTTGCCGATGGTGATGAAATAGGGCAGGCGCAGACCTGTTCCGTAAAGCGTGCTGCTGCGCAATGTGGGGATCAAAAAGCCCGTGGTGCGGTCCAGCGAAGGGTCTGGCATGCGCAGGCGCGGAAGGTAAAACACCGGAACGCCCGCGACGCGCAGCTGGGCATTGTCAAAATAAAGCTGTTGGCCAACCTCATCATGTAAAACCCGCTTGGCCCGTATTTCCCACAGCGGAGTCGAGCTTGCTTTGCAGACCTTGCAAGACGAGGCGACGACTTTATTCAGCACAGAATATCGCCCATCCACCCGCTGCAGATTGGCTGCGGCCAGCTGCAATTGCTCTGCCAGAACAAAGCGGGCCGAGGTCATGATGCCTTCGCTGAAATCAGCCGCCAAATCGGCCTGACTTGCCAAAACCTTATTCGAGCTGCCATCAGACAGCACGATTGGCCCTTCGATCAACAGCCTGTCGCTGGTTTGATCGTAGACAATGGTCTGTGCAGACAGGATCTGATTTTTATAAAACGCCTGAACATGGCCCTGTGCCACCAGCGTTTGGCTGTCTGTGATCTGCATCGCATCGGCAAGCAAGCGCACCTGATCTTGCGCCAGTGCAAGGTTGGCTGATCCGATCATCGCAAAAAACAGGCATAAAAGCCGCAACATCAGCCATCCTCCAGATGTAGCAAAAGCCCAAGGCCCAGAAGGGCCGTCGCCACAGGAGGCGCCCAAGCCGCCAGCACAATGGGGATCTGTCCGTTTTCCCCCAAAACTTGCGCAAAGCTTCTCAGAAAGAAAATCAGAAAACCACTCGAAAGCGCCAGCATCACCATTTGGCCAGTTTTGCCAAAGCGCGCGGGCCGCATGGTAAAGCCTGCCGCGATCAGCACCATGCCCACCAGCAAAATCGGCAGCGCCAGTTCCATCTGGAACCAGACTTGATATTTGCGGGCTGAAAATCCGGCCTTTTGCAGCGCCGCAATATATTGCGGCAGGTTCCAAAACGCGACCGTCGACGGCGCCCCGATGCCTTCGCTGATCTTGGCAATCGTCAGATCAGTTGGAACCTGCAACTGCGCCTGAAGCTGCGCGGTTTTTTCCGGGTTATCGGCCTGCAAATCCCATTGCTTGACGCGGCTAAGCGCCCAATGCCCAGGTTCAAGCCTTGCGCTGCTGGCTTCCAACCGGCGAATGGGAATGCCGTTTGTGTCAAAGGTCAAAAAGCTAACTTGATGCAATTCGCTGCCATCGGGATTGGTGCGCGCCGCATTGATCACCGATTGCGATGTGCCCATGCCTTGACGCATCCAAAGCCCATCAGCCGAGATTGAAAGCACAGAAACCGCACTGACCCCAAGACCTGTCAACCGATCATAGGCCTTCGAGGTCGCCGCCACCAAAGGGTTGAACACCGCGACTGAGATCAAACCGATCGACAGAGCCGTGACGACCGGTGCTAGCAAAAACCGCAAGCCAGACTGACCTGCCGCCCGAACCACCACCAACTCGGACGATCGTGCAAGGCCAAGAAACACCGCAATCGCAGTCAAAATCACAATCAGCGGCAAAATTTTGTAAAGGCTTTCCGGCACGTTCAGCAGCGATAAATAGAATGCCGTGGCCAGGCTGACGCCCGTTTTGCGCAGCTGTTCGATGATATCTATCATCAATAAAATGCTGGTAAAAACAACTGTCACCAACAGATAGGTAACCAGAAACCGTCTTGCAAAATAAAGACCCAGTGTCATGTAGCAGCCTCCGCCTTGCCAATGCGGCGGGGGCGCTGGGTCAACCACAACTCGGCCGCTGCGACGGCCAAACCGACCAAGGGGGCGGCATAGGCCAAAAGCCAGCCATAGGCCACCTTGTCGCCGACACTTGTTGCCAACGTCGAAATTGTCTGCACCACCAACAGGATAACCGTGGCAATTAGGATCTGGCGCCACACCCCAAAGCGCGAAAACGCCCCTAGCAGCAACGAGGCAAACCCAATCATCGCCGCCGAGAGCGCCAGCAAGGGCTGGGCAAGGCGGCTATGACCTTCAAAGCGCAGTGCCGCCACAGTGTCACCGGTTTCTTGCAGCACGGCCTTGGAGGGATAGAACAGATCGGCGGTCGACATCTCGGCGCGCGCGCGGTTGCGGCTTGTCTTTGGGGCAATCATGCCCGTCAAGTCATAGGTGAAATCGCTAAAGCGCGTAACGGCAAGTTGTTTGGTCTTGCGGTTCAGCGTTTGCATGATCCCCTCGAACATCAAAAGTTTGGGCCCATCCGAGGCCCGTAAAAACAGCGCCCGCCGCGCGGTGTAGACGGTAGGTTCGGTCAGGCTGCGATCATCGGCCAAGAACAGATCCAGCAATTCGCCGCGCGCATTGATGTCGCGGATATAAAGGGTCAGCCCGGTTGAAGGGTGCAAAAACACCCCATCTTTCAGGAACTGGGCGCTCAGATCTTGCGAAATCTCTGCGCTGCGGTCTTCAAGGGCGGTTCTGCTGGCCGGAACCAGCCAATTCATCAGAATCAGCATCATCAGCGCCACGCTTACCCCAAACCAGAAAACCGGCCGCGCCAGCCGAAACGACGAAAACCCCGTCGCCTGCATCACCACCAATTCGCTTTCTGAAATCAAGCGATTGCCAACATAGACGGCGGCCACAAAAGCCGAGACCGGCAGCACCAAGCGGATCACGTTTGGCAGGGTCAGCAGCGAAAACTGCAAGAAAACCAAGGCTGATTGCCCATCGCCGATCAATTGATCAAACAGGCCAACTGCCCGATTGACCCAATAAACAGCCACAAGCACCAGTGAAAAGAATCCAAAAAGCGCAAGCAGTTGTGACAGAAGATATTTGTCGAATCTCGACACGCGCGCGCACACCTTAATCAATTGTTGGCAGAGGCTAGCGGAAAAGTCGCGCGGGGAAAACTGGTATCTGGCCTTTTTGCCCCCCCGTCGCTAGCCTAAGTCAAATTCCCGCCCGTTTCAGGAGAAGCCAATGTCGCGTCCCGTCGAAGTGCAATTTCAACAGCTTGATCTAGAGGCTTTGGCCGGACTGAACGGTCGGATCGCGCTGATTTTCGACGGCGATAAACCTGCGACGCCTGCCGCGCGTGCGCTTAATCGGCTGACCAAAGGCGCGCTTGCCCGCGCGATGGGTTCGCAAGAGGCCGCGGCGATGAAGCCGGGCGACACGCTGCAGCTTGGCTTTCCGGCGGGTCTTGCAGCCGAGGCCTTGCAGCTGATTTGCCTGCCAAAAAAAGCCAGCCAAGCCGAGGCGCGGCTGGCGGGCGCGGCCGTGGCGCGGGGCTTGCACGCTTGTGCAACAGTGTTGATCGCCGAGGCGCATCCGCGTGCTGCTGACATTTCCTTTGGCCTTGCGATGCGGGCTTATGATTTCATCCCGCATAAATCGACTGCCGCCAAAGTTTTGGGCCCCATCACAATCGCCGTGGCCGAGCCTGAAAAGGTGGCAGCCCTTGCGGCCCCGATGGCTGCTGTTGCCGAGGGCGTGTTTTTCACCCGCGATCTGGTGAATGAACCCGCCAATATCCTGACCACCGATGATTTTGCCGCCCGTCTGGCTGCGATGCAGGATCTTGGTCTTGATGTTGAAATTCTGGAAGAAGACCAGTTGCAAAAGCTGGGCATGCGCGCGCTTTTGGGCGTGGGGCAGGGCTCGGAAAGCCCGTCAAAAGTGGTGGTGATGCAGTGGCGTGGTGGGGTGGAGGGCGAGGCACCTTTGGCGCTGGTGGGCAAGGGGGTGGTGTTTGACACCGGCGGCATTTCCATCAAGCCCGCGGGTGGGATGGAAGAGATGACGATGGATATGGGCGGCGCGGGCGTGGTGGCAGGGGTGATGCGCACGCTGGCGCTGCGCCGCGCCAGAGCCAATGTCGTAGGGCTGGTCGGTCTGGTCGAGAATATGCCCGACGGACGCGCTCAGCGGCCGGGCGATGTGGTGAAATCCATGCGCGGCGTGACGATCGAGGTGATCAACACCGATGCCGAGGGCCGTTTGGTGCTGGCCGATGTGCTTTGGTATGCGCAAGAGCGGTTTAAACCTGCGGGTGTGATTGACCTTGCCACATTGACAGGGGCGGTGATCGTGGCGCTGGGGCATGAGAACACCGGCGTGTTTTCCAATGATGATGCGCTGTGCAATGCTTTCCTGAAAGCAGCGGCGGCCGAGAACGAAGGCGCCTGGCGGATGCCGCTGGGGGCGGGCTATGACGCCAAGCTGAAATCGCGGATCGCCGATATCGTCAATTCCTGTGGCCGCGATGGGGGTGCGATTACCGCTGCACAGTTCTTGCAGCGTTTTGTCAAAGACGAGATGCCTTGGATCCATCTGGATATTGCGGGCACGGCGCTGTTAAAATCGGACTCTGCCTTGGCGCCCAAGGGGGCGACCGGCTGGGGGGTGATGGCGCTGAACCGGCTGATCCGCGAGCGCTTTGAGAAAGCATAATGGGCATCGCAGTTTTCTATCATCTGACACAATCGAGCGTGGGGCAGACAGCGGCGACGATCTTGCCGCGCGCCTATGCCGCCGCGTGGCGGGTGATGTTGCGCGGGCGTGATCTGGCGGGCTTGCAGGCCTTGGATCTAGCGCTTTGGGACGGCGAGGACAGCTTTTTGCCGCATGGGATGGAAGGCGGGGCGCAGGATGGCGATCAGCCGATTTTGCTTGGCACCGGTGCCATCGGCAATGCGGCGCAGGCGCTGATGCTGGTGGACGGTGCCGAGACCACGCCCGAAGAGGCGAAAGATCTGCAACGGGTTTGGGTGCTGTTTGACGGCTACGACGAGGCTGCGCTGAACGCCGCACGTGGGCTTTGGACCCGGCTGACCGCCGCCGGGCTTGCCGCGCAATATTGGTCGGAACAGAGCGGGCGCTGGGAGAAAAAAACCGAAAAACCAGCGCGTGAAGTTTGATTTTATATTTTATATCAAGACTATATTTGCTTTAGTTCGCCCAAAACATTAGCGTTGCAAGATCATCCGATCCTGGGTGATCTTAATGTCAAACAGGCCCAGATAGGCCATGCCCAGCAAGGACCCCTGCATTGCGGCCTGATTGACATAGGCGGTCACATCTTGGTCGCGGTAAGGCCCCAGTTCCAGCAGACCAAGCTTGACCCGCGCGGTGCGCACAACGCCATTGGCGGTATTGGCCGAGCTGAGATAGCTTAAACTGGCAAGATCAATCCCCAAACGCTGCGCGTCATCCGGTGACAGCACGATCGAGGTCGCACCGGTATCAGCCAAAAACATCAGCTTTTGCCCGTTGACCTGCAGTTGCAGATAATAATGCCCGTCTTCGGCGCGCGGAATTTCGACCTGCGTGCCGTTCACAGCCATCGTCGGGCGCAGCGCAAACCCACTGTCGCGGTAGATGCCATAGCCGGCCATGATCCCCAAAAGGATCAGGCCCCAAGCCAGCAGGCTGCGCGCGGCCTGGCCCAGACGGCTGCGGTATTCGACAAAGACCCAGCCACTGACCGAGATCAGGATCAGCACCAGATAAAGCGCACGGCCGTAGCTTTCGTCCATCGCAAAACCCCTTAGATCAGCCCGGTGCCCTTGACGCCGTCGATCACAAATTGCACCGAAAGCGCTGCCAAAAGCATGCCCAGCAGGCGGGTGATCACCACGGTTCCAGTGCGTCCCAAAAGCCGTTCCAGCGGCGGCGAGGCCAGCAAAAACACATAAGTCACCAAGATCATCGCCGCCAAAAGCCCCAGCACGGCCGCGCCGCCAAGCCAGCTGTTGCCCGATTGACCCATCAGCAGGATCATGGTCGCAATCGCCCCCGGCCCTGCGATCAGCGGTGTCGCCAGCGGAAACACCGAAGGGTCGTGATCGGCATCGGGGGTTTGGCCCTCGCGGCGTTGAGTGCGGCGTTCAAACAGCATGTCAAGCGCTGTCAGAAACAGCAAAATCCCACCAGCGATGCGAAAGGCGGGCATCGAGATACCAATAAAGCCCAGCAAAGCCTCGCCCATCAGGCCAAAAAGCGTCAGCAGCACAAAAGCAATCACACAGGCGCGCTGCGCCATGGTGGCGCGGTGGGCGCGGTCCATGCCGCTGGTGAGAGCGATGAACATCGGCACCAGACCCGGCGGGTCGATGACCACGAAAAGCGTGGCAAAGGCGGTGATCAAAAAGGCTGTGTCCATCGCTGTAACCTAAGGACGGCGGCTCAGGGCTGCAAGGACAAAGGCAGTGCTTTAAGCCCAGCGCGCGCTTTGGGGGGCATCGAGCCCCCCGCAGCGCGGCTGCCGCGCGCTTAGGCGCTGGCGGTTTCCAGTTTTTCTTGTGCGGTGATCCACATGGCTTCGGCGCGGTCCATGGCCTCCATCACCTCGCCGTATTTCTTGTTCCATGTTTCCAGCTCGCCGCGGCGGCCGTCTTCATAAAGTGCGGGATCGGCGAGTTTCTTGGCCAGTTTGTCGCGCATCTCGTTGATCTTGGCCAGACGCTCTTCGGATTTCTTGACCTCGGCGCGCAGGGCTTTGAGGTCGTCATTGCTGGCACGCTTGGGCTTTTCGACCAGTTTCGCGGGCTTTTCGGCGTCATCGCCTGCCAGCAGCTGTTTGCGGTAGGCTTCCAGATCATGCTCGTAAGGCGCCACTGCGCCGTCTTTGACCAGCCACAAACGGTCTGCCACCAAAGACAAAAGGTGCATGTCGTGGCTGACAAGAACCACCGCGCCGGAATAGGCGGTCAGCGCCTCGACCAAGGCTTCGCGGCTTTCCATATCAAGGTGGTTGGTCGGTTCGTCCAAGATCAGCAGATGCGGCGCGTCGATGGTGGCCAAAAGCAGCGATAGCCGCGCTTTTTGCCCGCCCGAAAGCCGCCCAACGGCGGTTTCGGCCTGATCAACGCCAAGGCCAAAGCCCGCGAGCCGCGCGCGCAGACGAGGCTGGCCCTCGGCGGGGCGCAGGCGCTGGACGTGTTGCAGGGGAGATTCGTCGATGAACAGCTCGTCAACCTGATGCTGGGCAAAATAGCCGATCCGCAGTTTCGAGGACCGCGTGATCTTGCCTTCGCAGGCATTCAGCTTGCCCGCCAACAGTTTGGAGAGCGTCGATTTGCCTTCGCCATTGCGGCCCAAAAGCGCGATGCGGTCGTCTTGGTCGATGCGCAGCGACAGCCGTTTCAGGATCGGCGGGCCATCATAGCCGACGGCTGCACCCTCCATATTGATGATCGGTGGCGACAGCTCTTCGGGTTCGGGGAAGGTAAAGACCACCTTTTTCGCATCTTCCGGTGCGGTGATGGTTTCCATCTTTTCCAGCATTTTCACCCGCGATTGCGCTTGTGCGGCTTTCGAGGCCTTGGCCTTAAAGCGGTCGACAAAGGCTTGCAGATGCGCGCGGCGTGCGTCTTGCTTGCGGGCCTCGGCTTGCAGCACCGCGCGGCGCTCGGCGACCTGGCGGGCGAATTGGTCGTAGGGGCCGTTCCAATAGGTCAGCTTTTTATTGTCCAGATGCAGAATGCCAGTGACCGCACGGTTCAACAGCCCGCGATCGTGGCTGATGATCAGCACGGTATGGGGGTATTTGGTCAGATAGCTTTCCAGCCACAAAGCCCCTTCCAGATCAAGGTAGTTGGTGGGTTCGTCCAACAGCAGATAGTCGGGCTGGGCAAACAGCACCCCCGCAAGCGCCACCCGCATCCGCCAGCCACCCGAGAAATCCGAGCAGGGGCGTTGCTGGGCTGCCGCATCAAAGCCCAGACCCTTCAGGATCGAGGCTGCGCGGCCTTCGGCGGACCAGGCGTCAATATCGGCAAGCCGCGCCTGCACTTCGGCAATCCGGTGCGGGTCGGTGGCGGTTTCGGCCTCGGCCATCAGGCTTGCGCGTTCGGTATCTGCAGCCAGCACCGTGTCGATCAGCGAGGTCGACGACGAGGGCACCTCTTGCGCCACGCCGCCAATGCGCGCGCGCTGCGGCATCGAGATATCGCCGCTTTCCAAGGCAAGCTCGCGCCGGATCAGGCGAAACAGCGTGGTCTTGCCCGCGCCATTGCGGCCAACAAGACCAACCTTATGGCCGGTGGGAATCGTGGCAGAAGCGCCTTCAAACAGCGGGCGGCCTTCGACGGAATAGGTGATATCTTCGATTTTAAGCATGCAGCGGGGCTTGCCCTAAGTGCTGGGCGGCGTCAACTGCCCAAGCAGCATTGTCATAGATTTGCGACATGAATTTCCTAAGCAGGCGGTGGGATGTCGCGCCCCCGCAGCTTTGGTGCGAAGTTCATCGGGCTTTTCATCGCGCCATGCCCGTGCTAGTGGGCGCGCACATCAATTCAGGGCGGCACCCGCCCCATCTTATGGAGAGCCAAATGGCCATCGAACGCACCCTCTCGATCATCAAGCCCGACGCAACCAAGCGCAACCTGACCGGCAAAATCGTTGCCAAATTCGAAGACGCTGGCCTGCGCGTTGTCGCTTCCAAGCGCATCCATCTGTCGATGGCACAGGCTGGTGCCTTTTATGCCGAGCACGCAGAGCGTGGCTTTTACGGCGAGCTGTGCGAGTTCATGGCGTCCGAGCCAGTGGTTGTGCAGGTTCTGGAAGGCGAAAGCGCCATTGCCAAGAACCGCGAAGTGATGGGCGCCACCAACCCAGCCAACGCCGCAGAAGGCACCATCCGTAAAGAGTTCGCGCTGTCGATGGGCGAAAACTCGGTGCACGGGTCGGATTCGGAAGCTTCGGCTGCCCGCGAAATCTCGTTCTTCTTCTCGGGTCTTGAACTGGTCGGCTAAGCCTTCTTCGGTTTTTCAAGAACCCCAAAAAACTGAAGGGCTGCTTCCAGATCGGAGCGGCCCTTTTCTTTACTGCCGCCAAATTCTGCCTTGATCGCGTCAAAGCGCGCGCGCAGGTCTTTCTTTTCCTGGCCCTTGCAATCGTTCCAAGGCCGGCCCTGCAATCCCATATGCAAGACATAATAGCCGATGAAATGCGGCTGGGTGCCCGCGGCCAGCAAGCGGCGATAGCCTTCATCGGCGCCAAGCGCGCGCAGTTGTTCCGCATTAGTGATGCCCGCTTTGGCAAAGGCCGCCTCAGAGGCGGGGCCAAGGTTGGGGATTGTTTGCAGCGAAGTGGCCATTTGCGCCCTTATGGGAAATCAAAAAGGCCAGCCTAGCGGCTGGCCTTGGGGGAATCAATTTGCACAGATGGGATAATCCAAACTTTAGATCGAGGCCCAATCGCGGATAACACGTCCGCCTTGTTGTTGGGTCGATCCGCCCGATTGACCTTGCTGTTGTTGCGAGGTTGGGGACTGCGCGCCGCCCTGCTGAGAGGACGAGTTGGTAGACATGTGACTGCTCCGGTCGTTACACGGCGGTTGCGCCGCAAAAGGTAGTTACGCGTTTCAAAGCGGCGATTTTGCGGCCCTTTGCGACGAGATGCGGCCGAGTAGGCCCGAAGCGGACATAAATCAACAGAAATTATCGGCCCGAAAGCCGATTTGTCTTAGTTTTGTGACAAAACTGTTGCAGGAAAGCCGATGTCGTTCAGCGCTTTCAGCAAAACCTCGGCGCTTGCCTTGCTGGTAAGGCTGACTTGACGGCTGGCAAGATCAACGCTGATCTGGCTGGCAAGCGGGGTCAGCGCTTCGGTCACCGAGGCTTTGCAGTGGCCGCACGACATATCGGGAATGGAAAGCAGGGTCATGGCATGTCCTTTTCTGATGGTGCCAATTCGGTCGGTTTGACGGGCAAGGTCAAGTCCGAAAGTGTCGCAGCCCTTGGGGTTGACCTTTGCGCAGCAGGGGTTCCTAAAGAAGGCTAAAGGAGATCACCATGCCCCAGATCCGCCTGAGCCTTGACGGCATGACCTGCGCTTCTTGTGTGGCGCGGGTCGAACGGGTTTTGCAAGCCCAAGACGGTGTAGCCAGCGCTTCGGTCAACTTGAGCACCGAAACCGCAGAGGTGGATTTTGCAGCCCCCGCAAGTATCGATGCGCTGGCGCAGGCCTTGGCGCATGCGGGTTATCCGGTGCGGCGCGACCATGTCACGCTTGCCGTCGAGGGGATGACCTGTGCCTCCTGCACCGGCCGGGTCGAGCGGATTTTGCGCGCCCAAGCTGGGGTGGCTGCGGCCACGGTCAATCTGGCCACCCGCCGCGCCGAGGTCGAGCTGTGGCAGCCGGTCGAAGCCGCCACTCTCGCAGCAGCTGTCAGCAAGGCGGGCTTTGCGGCCGAACCCCTGGCCCAAGCCCGTGCACATGATCCCAAAGCCGAGCTGCGCAGTCTGTGGCGCAACACGGGCCTTGCCGCCGTGCTGACGCTGCCGGTGTTTCTGGTCGAAATGGGCGGGCATGTTTTGCCCGGTTTTCATGACTGGCTGATGGATTTTGTTGCGATGCAACCGCTGTGGTGGGCCGAATGCCTGCTGGTCACGCTGGTGATGATCGGGCCGGGGCGGCGGTTTTACACCAAGGGCGTGCCAGCGCTGTTGCGCGCAGCACCTGATATGAACGCGCTGGTGGCGGTGGGCACGCTGGCGGCTTGGGGCTATTCGCTGCTGGTGCTGATCTGGCCTGCGGCGGTGCCCGAAGCCTCGCGCGCGGTGTATTTCGAAGCGGCGGCGGTGATCATCGTGCTGATCTTGCTGGGGCGCGCGCTGGAAGCACAGGCACGTGGCCAAGCGGGGGCTGCGATTTCGCGGCTGCTGCAGTTGGCGCCACGGGTGGCGCGGCGCGAAACCGAAGCGGGTTTTGAAGAGGTTGAGGTTGCAGCGCTGCAGGTCGGCGACCGCATTCAGATCCGCCCGGGCGAGCGGATCGCGGCCGATGGCGTGGTGGTCTTTGGCCATTCGGCGGTGGATGAGGCAATGCTGACGGGCGAGCCCTTGGCGCAAGAAAAACAACTGGGCGACGCCGTCACCGGCGGCACTGTCAACGGCACCGGGGTGCTGCTGGTCGAGTTGCGCGAGGTGGGGGCGGCCACCGTGCTTGCGCGCATCATCGCATTGGTCGAGGCCGCGCAGGGCGGCAAGCTGCCAGTGCAGGCCTTGGTTGACCGCATCACGGCATGGTTCGTGCCGGTGGTAATGGCGCTGGCGCTGCTGACGGTGCTGGTTTGGCTGGTGTTTGGCACCGCGGCCCAAGCCTTGGTGGCGGGGGTTTCGGTGCTGATCATCGCCTGCCCCTGTGCAATGGGCCTTGCGACGCCGGTTTCGATCTTGGTAGGCACCGGGCGGGCGGCGGAACTGGGGGTTTTGTTCCGTAAAGGCGAGGCTTTGCAACGGCTTGAGGCGGTGCAGCGCGTGGCCTTTGACAAGACCGGCACGCTGACCGAAGGCAAGCCAAAGGTGGTCTCGGTTGAGGGCGAGGCGACTTTGGCGCTGGCCGCTGCCGTCGAGGCAGGCTCCGAGCATCCGCTGGCCGCTGCTGTGCTGGCCGAGGCTGCGCGGTTGGGGGTGACGCCCACGCCGGTGACAGGCTTTGCCGCCGTGCCGGGGCAGGGCGCACGCGCGCTGCTGGGCGAGGTCGAGGTAGCGGTAGGATCCGCGCGGATGATCGAGGTTCCGGCCGCGATGCAGGCGCGCGGGACCCTGGCGCAAAGCCAGGGCCAGGGCGTGCTTTATGTCGCAAAGGCCGGGCGCTGCATCGGGATGATTTGTGTCGCCGATCCGGTGAAAGCCTCTGCCGAAAAGGCGGTGGCGGCGCTGGCCGAGATGGGCATCGGGTCTGTGATGATCACCGGTGACGCCGAGGCCACGGCGCGAGCGGTGGCAGCCGAGATCGGCATCTTGGACATCCGTGCAGGGATTTTACCTGCGGGCAAAGCCGCAGCTATCCTTGATCTGGGTGCTGGCACTGCCTTTGTCGGCGACGGGATCAACGACGCCCCCGCACTTGCACAGGCTGACGTCGGCATTGCGATGGGCACGGGCACCGATGTCGCGATCGAGGCCGGTGATCTGGTGCTGATGCGCGGCGATCCGATGGGCGTGGTCGATGCCATTGCCATCAGCCGGGCGGTGATGCGCAATATTCGCCAGAACCTAAGCTGGGCCTTTGGCTATAATGCGGCCCTCATCCCGGTGGCGGCAGGCGTCTTGGTGCCCTTTGGCGGCCCGCAACTTTCGCCCATGCTGGGGGCAGGGGCGATGGCGCTGTCGTCGGTGTTTGTGCTGGGCAATGCGCTGCGGCTGCGCAGGTTCAAGCGGCACTAAGCAGGTGGTGCAGGGCGGCGTTATCATTGACAAGGTCTGAAAGGCAGGATTGGTCAAGGCGGGCGTAAAACCCCTCGACCGCTTCGGCCAAGACGCATTTCAACCGACAGGCCGCCGCAAGCGGGCAGGTGCTGCTGGCCTCGGCGCAATCGGTAAAGGGCAGCACGCTTTCAAACAGCCGAAACACTTGCCCCACGGTGATGTCTTGCGGCGCGCGCGCCAGCCTCAAGCCGCCGCTGCGCCCGCGCAGGGTGGTCAGAAAGCCGTTGCGCGCCAACAGATGGATCACTTGCGCCAAATGGTTTTCAGACGCGCCACAGGCCGCCGCCACATCGCGCTTTTGCACGATCTGATCGGGGTTCGCGGCGCAATACATTAGCGTGCGCATGGCAAGATTGGTGCGGATGGTCAAACGCATGAGCGGTGATCCTTTCTACTCGACGCGCGAAATTTAGGCGCGGGTCAGGCTTTGCGCCTTGATTTGGATCAGATCAGCGCATTTTGGCTTGCTGTTGGCCATGAAATTGGCAACATGGTCCAAAGCTTCAGGGGTGCAAAGATAATTTGATATCGCTTTGATGTTTGCAATATGCTGATTTTAAATGAAAGATTTTAGCATTATTTCTTTCTGTTTGCGGTAACATAAAAGCGGTTTGAGATTGCTGGTCTGGGGTCTTGAACGCAGAAAACAACGAATGGAAGCAGCCTTGACGCAAGCGACACTAACGCCGACCCAGTTGAAAGCCGATGTGCTGCGGCATCTGACCTTTACCTTGGGCAAGGATGCGGCCAATGCCAGCCCCTATGATTGGCGCATGGCGCTGTCTTATGCGGTGCGCGACCGGATTGTCGAACCATGGTTTGCATCGACCCGCCAAACTTGGGCACAAGACCACAAACGGGTGCATTACCTGTCGATGGAATTTCTGATCGGCCGGATTTTGGAAGATGCCACCGTCAATCTTGGCCTGCGCGAGGTTGCCGAAGAGGTGATGGCGGGCTTTGGTCAGGATTTCCACGGGCTGGTGGAAGGCGAGCCGGATGCAGCGCTTGGTAACGGCGGTTTGGGGCGCTTGGCGGCCTGTTTTATGGAAAGCATGGCGACGGTCGGCTGCCCGGCCTATGGCTACGGCATCCGCTATGAACACGGGCTGTTCAAACAAAGCTTTCAGGGCGGCCAGCAGGCCGAGATGCCCGAAGATTGGCTCAGTACGACCAACCCTTGGGAATTTGCCCGCCCCGAAAGTGCCTATGTGATCCCGTTTAAGGGCGAGGTGAAGACCGAAGCTGGACGCGAGGTTTGGCTGCCATCGGAAACCGTGCTGGCCTCGGCCTATGACACGCCGGTGATCGGCTGGCAGGGTAAATGGGCCAATACGTTGCGGCTTTGGGCAGCAAAATCGACGCAACAGTTTGATCTGGAACGCTTTAACCGCGGCGACTATGCCGCCGCCGCAGAACCCGAAGCGCTGGCCCGCACCCTGAGTCGCGTGCTTTACCCCGATGACACGACCTATCAGGGCAAGGAATTGCGCCTGAAGCAGGAATTTTTCCTGACCTCTGCCGCGCTGCAAGACATTTTGCGCAGGTTCAAAACCGTGCATTCCAACCTGCTGGATCTGCCGAAATACGTCGCCATCCAGATGAATGACACCCATCCCGCGATTGCAGGGCCCGAGCTGATCCGGCTGTTGTCCGATGAAAATGGCCTGAGTTTTCAAGACGCGCTTGAAACCGCGCGCGGCTGCTTGGGCTATACCAACCACACGCTTTTGCCCGAAGCGCTGGAGCGGTGGGCGACCTTTACCTTTGGCACCACGCTGCCGCGCCACATGCAAATTGTCGAGCGCATCGACAGCTGGCACCGCAGCTCCTACCATCCGCCGCATTACATCGGCATCGTCAAACACCACGAGGTGCGCATGGGCGAGCTGGCCTTTGTGATGGCGCATAAGGTCAACGGCGTCTCGGCGCTGCATTCTGATCTGGTGAAGAAAAACCTGTTTCCAGAATTGAACGCGCTGCATCCTGACAGAATTTGCAATCAAACCAATGGGGTGACACCGCGGCGCTGGCTGAAGATGTCAAACCGCCCGCTTTCGGCACTGATCACCAAGACCATTGGCGAAGGCTGGGAGGCCGATCTGGACCTGCTGCGCGGTCTGGAACCGCATTGCGAAAAACCAGCGTTTTTGGCTGAATTTGACGCGGCCAAGCGCGCCAATAAGGTCGCTTTGGCCGATTGGATCAAGACCGAATGCGGCGTCACCGTCTCGCCCGATGCGCTGTTTGATGTGCAGATCAAGCGCATCCATGAATACAAACGCCAGCTGCTGAACATTCTGCAAACCGTGGCGCATTATCAGCGCATCAAGGCCGACCCCAGCGCCGATTATGTGCCGCGGGTCAAGATTTTTGGCGGCAAATCTGCGCCGGGCTATGCGGTGGCCAAGGAAATCATCCATCTTATCAATGACGTGGCGCGGGTTATCAATAATGATCCCGAGGTGGGCGACCGGCTGAAAGTGATCTATCCGGCCAATTACAACGTCTCGATGGCCGAACGTCTGATCCCGGCGGCGGATCTGTCGGAACAAATCTCGACCGCGGGCAAAGAGGCCTCTGGCACCGGCAATATGAAGTTCATGATCAATGGCGCGCCGACCATTGGCACACTGGACGGGGCCAATGTTGAAATCCTGCAAGAGGTTGGCGCGGATAACTTTTTCCTGTTTGGCATGACCACCGCCGAAGCGATGAAGCGGCGCGAAGACCCTGAACAATCGCGCAAGGCGATCGAGGCAAGCGCGGCACTTCCGGGCGTGTTGCAGGCGATTGCCGAAGGGGCATTCAGCCCAGAACAACCCGACCGCTATCACGGGCTGGTGCACCGGGTTTGGCATCACGACTATTTCCTCGTGGCGGCTGATTTCGATGCCTATGACGCCGCACAAGCCGAGGTCGATAAGGCCTATGCAGATCGTGCGCGTTGGGTGAAGATGGCGGCACTGAATACCGCGCGCTCGGGCTTCTTCAGTTCGGACCGCACCATCCGCAGCTATATGAAAGACATTTGGTCTATCGAATCCGCATTGGGTGTTTAGGCCTGAAATCAAGGGGTTGCCATGACCGATCTGCTGATCCACCCAGAGGAGGCCCGCGCCATCGTCGAAGGCCGGCATGGCGATCCGTTTTCGGTTCTGGGTTTGCATCAGCGCGGCGGGCGCTGGGTTTTGCTGGCCTTTGACCCCGGCGCCGAGGCTTTGCAGGTTCTGGCAAAGACCCGCGTTGTGGCGCAACAGGTGGCGGGCTGCCCTGGGCTGTTCGTGGCCGAGTTGCTGCAGAAATCAGACTACCGTTTGCACTGGCAGGGGCATGGGGCGGAGTGGGAAAGTGAAGATCCATTCGCTTTTGGGCCGGTTTTGGGCGAGTTGGATGAATATCTGTTAGGCGAAGGCCGCCACAAACGCTTGTGGCAGGTTCTTGGCGCGCATGTGATCGCGCATGAAGGCCATCAGGGCACGCATTTCGCCGTCTGGGCTCCGAATGCGGAACGGGTCTCGGTGGTGGGGGATTTCAACAATTGGGATGGGCGGCGCCACCCGATGCGGCGGCGGGGCGGCACCGGCGTCTGGGAGACGTTTTTGCCCGCAGTTGGCGAAGGCGCCAGCTATCGCTACGAGCTGCGCGGCCCGCAAGGCGCGCTTTTGCCGCTGAAATCCGATCCGGTGGGCTTTGGCTCGGAACATGCGCCTGCCAATGCCTCGGTGGTGCGCCGCATTGATAACCCGGTCTGGAACGATGCCGATTGGATGGCAAAACGCGGGCCAAAACAGCAGATCGACGCGCCGATTTCGATTTACGAGGTGCATCTGGGCAGCTGGAAACGTGCGCCGGGCGACCGGATGCTGTCTTATCTGGAATTGGCCGAACAATTGGTCAGTTATGCCGCCGACATGGGCTTTACCCATATCGAATTGATGCCGGTTTCGGAATATCCCTTTGACGGCTCTTGGGGCTATCAGCCGGTGGGGCTGTTTGCGCCGACCATTCGCCACGGCACCCCGCCGGAATTTCGTGCCTTTGTGCAGGCGGCCCATGCCAAGGGTTTGGGCGTCTTGCTGGATTGGGTGCCGGGGCATTTTCCCTCTGACGCGCATGGTTTGGGCCGCTTTGATGGCACAGCGCTTTATGAACACCAAGACCCGCGCGAGGGCTTTCACCAAGATTGGAACACCCTGATCTATAACTATGGACGGGTCGAGGTGTCGAACTTTCTGATCTCTAACGCGTTGTATTGGCTTGAGGAATATCACATCGACGGGCTGCGGGTCGACGCCGTGGCCTCGATGCTTTACCGCGATTACAGCCGCGAGGCGGGGCAATGGCTGCCCAACAAAGACGGCGGACGCGAGAATTACGAGGCCATCGCCCTGCTGCAACAGATGAATATCACCAGCTACGGCGAGGTGGCGGGCGTGATGACGGTGGCCGAGGAAAGCACGGCTTTTCCAGGCGTGTCGCGGCCGGTCAATCATGGCGGGCTGGGCTTTGGCTTTAAATGGAACATGGGGTGGATGAACGACACCCTAAGTTACATGGAAAAAGACCCGATTTACCGCAAATATCACCACCATCAGATGACCTTTGGTCTGAACTATGCATGGTCGGAAAACTACGTGCTGCCCATCAGCCATGACGAGGTGGTGCATGGCAAAGGCTCGATGTTGTCGAAAATGCCGGGCAATGGTGATCAAAAGTTTGCAAACCTGCGGGCCTATTACGGCTTTATGTGGGCGCATCCGGGCAAAAAGCTGTTGTTCATGGGCTGCGAATTTGCCCAAGGCGCGGAATGGAGCCACAAGCAAAGCCTTGATTGGCATCAGCTTGATCTGCCCGCCCATCGCGGCGTGCAAAATCTGGTGCGGGATCTGAACCGGCTTTACCGCGATTTACCCGCACTGCATGTCAATGACACCCGCCCCGAGGGTTTTGAGTGGATCGAAAGCAATGACGCCGAGGCCGGGGTCTATGCTTGGGTGCGCTTTGGCGCGGCGGGCGATCCGCCCGTGGTGGCCTTGGTGAATATGACCCCGGTCGAGCGGCGCTACCGCGTCGGTCTGCCGACGTCGGGGCATTGGAGCGAGATTTTGAACACAGATGCTGCGGTTTACGGAGGGGGAAACCGTGGCAATCTGGGGGGTGTGATGGCGCAGGCCATTGCGCATCAGGGCAGGGCGCAGTCGGCCGAGGTGGTTTTGCCACCCCTGGCGACGGTCTGGCTCAGGCAAGGATAGAGCGGGAATTGACCCGCGCGAGGGAGGAACGTGATGCAACCAAGACCCAATACCCGTCTGTCGTCGCAAGCCATGGCCTTTGTTCTGGCAGGCGGGCGTGGCAGCCGATTGAACGAGTTGACCGATACCCGCGCCAAACCTGCGGTCTATTTCGGCGGTAAGACCCGGATTATCGACTTTGCGCTGTCAAATGCGCTGAACTCTGGCATTCGCAAAATGGCGATTGCGACGCAATATAAGGCGCATAGTCTGATCCGCCACATGCAGCGCGGCTGGGGGTTTTTCCGCGCCGAGCGCAACGAATATCTGGATATCTTGCCTGCAAGCCAGCGTGTGGCGGAAAACAAATGGTATCTGGGAACTGCCGATGCCGTAGCGCAAAACATTGATATCGTTGATTCTTATGGTGTGAAATATATTGTCGTTCTGGCCGGTGATCACGTTTATAAGATGGATTACGAGGTGATGTTGCAACAGCATGTCGCCTCTGGCGCGGATGTCACCATCGGCTGTCTGACCGTGCCGCGCGCCGAAGCCACGGCTTTTGGCGTCATGCATGTTGATCAAGATATGCGTATCACCAGCTTTTTGGAAAAGCCAAAAGATCCGCCGACCATTCCCGGCGATCCGCTGCATTCCTTGGCTTCGATGGGAATTTACGTGTTTGATTGGGCGTTTTTGCGCGATTTGTTGTTGCGCGACATGGCCGATGAAAACTCTTCGCATGATTTTGGCAACGACCTAATCCCCGCGATTGTGCAGCACGGCAAAGCGGTGGCGCATAAGTTTGCCGACAGCTGCGTCACCTCTGGTTTGGAAACCGAGCCCTATTGGCGCGACGTTGGCACCATTGATGCGTTTTGGCAGGCCAATATTGACCTGACCGATTTCGTGCCCAAGCTGGATCTTTACGATCGGTCTTGGCCGATCTGGACCTATTCCGAGATTTTGCCGCCGGCAAAGTTTATCCATGATGAAGAAACCCGGCGCGGCATGGCGATTTCTTCGCTGGTTTCGGGTGATTGTATTGTCTCGGGGTCAGAAGTGCGCAATTCGCTGCTGTTTACCGGTTGCCGCACCCATAGTTTCGCAAGCCTAGATTACGTGGTGGCGCTGCCGCATGTGATCGTCGGGCGCAAGGCCGAGCTTTCGAACTGCGTGATCGACCGTGGCGTGGTGATCCCCGAAGGCTTGGTGGTTGGTCAAGACCCCGAGATGGATGCCAAATGGTTCCGGCGCACCGATGCGGGCATCGTTCTGATCACGCAAAACATGCTGGATGCGCGGGCGCGGGTTCTGTCGTAAAGCGGCGCAAAAGGAGGAGAGGCGGATGCAGGTGTCAGGCGCGGTGCGCGGTCGGGTTTTGTCGGTGGCCTCAGAATGTGTGCCGCTGATCAAGACCGGCGGGCTTGCAGATGTGGTGGGGGCTTTGCCTGCTGCCTTGGCGGCTGTTGGTTGGGAGATGCGGGTTTTACTGCCTGCTTACAGGGCTTTGCGCGGCTATCTTGATGCGATGGATGAAGTGCTTGCTGATCCTGATCTTTTCGGTGGCCCTGCGCGGGTGATGGCAGGGCAGATCGCGGGCCTGTCGGTTTTGCTGCTGGACGCCCCGCATCTTTATGATCGCGACGGCGGGCCCTATGCCGGGCCCGCGGGCGATTGGCCTGACAATGCCCAGCGCTTTGCTGCCCTGTCATGGATTGCCGCACGGCTTGCGCGCGAAGGGGTGCAAGGCTGGCAGCCCGATGTTTTGCATGCGCATGATTGGCAAGCGGGGCTGGCGCCGGCCTATCTGCGCTATGGCGGCACGGCTTCAGTGGCTTCGGTGATGACGATTCACAATATGGCGTTTCAGGGATGGGCGCCTGCGCATCTGCTGGCGGCCTTGCGGCTGCCGCCCGACCAATATCACCCCGCTGCCTTGGAATATTACGGTGGGCTGTCAAGCCTGAAGGCGGGGTTGGTCACTGCAGGCGCGGTCACCACGGTTTCGCCCAACTATGCCCGCGAATTGGTGCGGCCGGAATTTGGTCTGGGGCTGGAGGGCGTGATTGCCGCGCGTGCGGCTTCGGTCTTTGGCGTGCTGAACGGCATTGATACCGAAGTTTGGTCGCCAGAGCGCGAGGTCATGCCCTATTCTGCCAAAAAGATGCAGGCCAAAGCCGCGCATCGCGCCGCCCTTTGTGCCGAATTTGGCCTCCAGGTTCCCGGCCCCTTGGCGATTTTGGTCAGCCGGTTGACCGATCAAAAGGGCATTGATCTGCTTGAATCCGTGGTGCCCGATTTTGTTGCAGCGGGCGGCGGTCTGGCGGTGTTGGGGTCTGGCGATCCGGCGTTGCAGGCGGCGCTTTTGGCGCTTGCCCAGCGCTTTGCGGGGCGGGTTTCGGTGAAAATCGGCTATGATGAAGACCTAAGCCACCGCATGTTTGCCGGTGGCGACGCGGTGCTGGTGCCAAGCCGCTTTGAGCCCTGTGGGCTGACGCAGATCTACGGGCTGGCTTATGGCACGGTGCCGGTGGTCTCGGCGGTGGGGGGGCTGGCCGATACGGTGATTGATGCAAGCCCAGCGGCGATCTCGGCCAAGGTGGCGACGGGGATTGTGTTTCATCCGGTGGATGCTTTGGCCTTTGGCCAAGCCCTGCGACGGCTGATTGCGCTTTATGCCGATAAAAAGCTGTTTGCGCGGGTGCAGAAAAATGCGATGGCGCAAGAGGTGGGTTGGGCGGCCTCTGCTGCGCGATATGCTGATATTTATCAAGGGCTTGTGGAGTGAGCTATCCGCTTGGCACGGTTTCGGCGGGGCGGGCTTGGCCGATGGGGGCTAGCCTGACCGATGATGGCGTGAACTTTGCGGTGTTTTCCGCCCATGCCAGCGGTATCGAGCTGTGTCTTTATTCCGACGACGGGCGGCGCGAGGTGGCACGGCTGCCGCTGATTGCGCGAGAAGGCGACATTTGGCACATTCACGTCAGCGGCCTGCAGGCGGGCCAGCTTTACGGCTATCGCGCCAGCGGCGCCTATCAGCCCGATCAGGGCCTGCGCTTTAACGCCCATAAGCTGCTGCTTGACCCCTATGCGCGTGGGCTGGCGGGTCGGATGCGCTGGTCGGATGCGGTGATGGGCTATAAGGTCGGCTCGGGCCGTGCTGATCAAAGCTTTGACAGTCGGGACAGTGCCTTTGCGGTGCCAAAATCGGTGGTGGTCGACCCCAGCTTTGCCTGGGGCCGGGATGCTCGCCCGCAGGTGCCTATGGCCGAAACCGTGATATACGAAGCTCATGTCAAAGCCCTGACCAAGCAGCATCCCGATATTCCGCCATCATTGCGCGGCACCTATGCGGGCCTTGCTCATCCGGTGATGATCGAACATTACCGCCGCCTTGGTGTGACCACGATCGAGCTTTTGCCGGTGCAGGCCTTTGTGGACGAGCGGTTTTTGGTGGCCAAGGGGCTGTCTAACCACTGGGGCTATAACACCATCGGCTTTTTCGCGCCCGAACCGCGCTACGGCGGCGCCAACCCGCTGCGCGAGATGCAGGCCATGGTCAAGGCGCTGCATGCAGCAGGCCTCGAGGTGGTGATGGATGTGGTCTATAACCACAGCGGCGAGGGCGACGAATGGGGCCCGACGCTGAGTTTTCGCGGGCTCGACAACCAAAGCTATTACCGTCTGGCCGAAGGCGGGCGGCGCTATGTCAATGACACGGGCACCGGCAACACGCTGGATCTGACCCAGCCTGCGGTGTTGCGCCTGGTGATGGACAGCCTGCGCTATTGGGTGGAACAGGTGCATATCGACGGCTTTCGCTTTGATCTGGCCACGGTGCTGGGGCGCGAGCAGAGCGGCTTTGACCCGCAGGGCGGCTTTTTTGATGCGCTGCGTCAAGACCCGGTGCTGGCGGGCGTCAAGCTGATCGCAGAGCCTTGGGACATCGGGCCGGGCGGCTATCAGCTGGGCCGCTATCCGCAGCCCTTTGCTGAATGGAACGACCGGTATCGTGACGGGGTGCGGCGGTTTTGGCGCGGCGATGCGGGGCTTGCACCGGAACTGTCGCGCAGGCTTTTGGGCTCGGCCGATGTCTTTGACCATGACCGCCGCGCCGCCACCGCTTCGGTGAATTTCATCACCTCGCATGATGGCTTTACCCTGCACGATCTGGTGTCTTATTCGGTCAAGCGCAATCTGGCCAATGGCGAGGACAACCGCGACGGCCATTCCGACAATCATTCCGACAATATGGGCGAAGAGGGCCCAACGCAGGACCCAAGCATTCTGGCCGCACGCGATCTGCGCAAGCGCAACATGCTGGCGACGCTGTTTCTTAGTCAAGGCACGCCGATGCTGTTGGCGGGCGACGAGTTGGGCCATAGCCAGGCCGGCAACAACAATGCCTATGCGCAAGACAATCCGCTGACATGGATCACTTGGCCGGGGGACGCGGCTTTGACGCGCTTTGTCGCAAGGCTGACCGCGCTGCGGCGCAAGCATCCGGTGTTACGCCAAGCGCGGTTTCTGCACGGCCATGCCCGCGCTGATGGTCTGGCCGAGGTGATCTGGCGGCGCGCCGACGGCACCTTGCCTGCGGGCGAGTTTTGGCATGATCCGGCGTTTCGCTGTCTGGGCCTTGAAGTGCGGATGGCGGCTGCAGGCCCCGAGGCCGACGATACGCTTTATCTGGTGTTTAATTCCGGCGGTGCGGTCGATTTGACCCTGCCCGAAACCGCGCCCGCCTGGCGGCTGGAGCTGAGCAGCGCCGATCCCGAGGCCGCAGTTTCAGGCCCGTTGACCCGCCTTACCATGCCTGCCCACAGTGTCTTTGTCTTTGCGCCCTGTCCGATCGGAGAAACCTTATGAGCCATCAAACCATCGCCACAAAGCCCATCGCAGGGCAAAAGCCCGGAACTTCGGGCTTGCGCAAAAAGACGCGGGTGTTCATGGGGCCGCATTACCTTGAGAATTTCGTGCAGGCGATTTTCGATGTGGTGGGGGCTGCGGGCAAATGCTTTGTCTTGGGCGGTGATGGCCGGTTTTTCAACGCCGAGGCCGCACAGGTGATCTTGCGGATGGCGGCGGCGAATGGTGCTGCAAGGGTGATTGTGGGGCAGGGGGCGGTGCTGTCGACCCCTGCGGCCAGCCATCTGATCCGGCTTAATCAGACCGATGGCGGCATCATTATGTCGGCCAGCCACAACCCCGGCGGCTTGGATGAAGACTTTGGCGTCAAGTTCAACATGTCAAACGGCGGCCCCGCGCCCGAGGCTGTGACCGAGGCCATGTACAAACGTACGACGGAAATCGAGGCCTATCAGATCTGGCAGGGCCAAGACCTGGATCTGGGCAGGCTGGGGCGGCAGCATCTGGGTGCGATGATCGTGGATGTGGTCGATCCTGTCGCCGATTATGCGGCGCTGATGGAAAGCCTTTTCGATTTCAAAGCGATAGCTGAAATGTTCGCGGGCGGCTTTGCGATGCGGATGGACAGTATGTCAGCGGTCACCGGCCCCTATGCTGTCGAGATTTTGCAAAACCGTCTGGGTGCGGCCGCAGGCACGGTGATCAACGCGCAAGCCTTGCCAGATTTTGGCGGGCTGCATCCAGACCCCAATCCGACCTGGGCCAAGGCGCTGATGGACGAGATGTTCAGCCCTGACGCCCCCGATTTTGGCGCTGCCAGCGATGGCGACGGTGACCGCAATATGGTGGTTGGGCGCGGCATCTATGTCTCGCCCTCTGATAGCCTTGCGGTGCTGGCGGCGAATGCGCATCTGGCCCCTGCCTATGCGAGCGGCATTGCGGGGGTGGCGCGTTCGATGCCGACCTCGGCTGCGGCGGATCGGGTGGCGCGGGCCTTGGGGGTGGAAAGTTTCGAGACGCCTACGGGCTGGAAATTCTTTGGCAATCTGCTCGATGCCGGCCGCGTGACGATCTGCGGCGAGGAAAGCTTTGGCACAGGGTCGGACCATGTGCGTGAAAAAGACGGGCTTTGGGCGGTGCTGTTGTGGCTGAACATTCTTGCGGTGCGCAAGCAATCGGTGGCGCAGATATTGGCCGAGCATTGGGCGACATACGGCCGCAACTATTACAGCCGCCACGATTTCGAGGCGATTGCCAGCGATAAGGCCGATGCGATGATGGCAGCGCTGCGCCAATCTTTGCCCAGCCTGATCGGGCATCAGATCGAAGGCATGCAGATCGCAGCAGCCGATGATTTTGCCTATACCGATCCGGTCGATGGCTCGATCAGTCGCGCCCAAGGCGTGCGAATTGTCTTTGCCGATGACAGCCGGATCGTGCTGCGGCTGTCGGGCACCGGCACCCAAGGCGCGACCCTGCGGCTTTATCTGGAACGCTATGTCGCGGGGCCACAGGGGCTTGACCTTGAGCCGCAGCAAGCCTTGGCGGCGATCATTCGGGCTGCCCATGCGCTTGCGGGCATCGAAAGCTTTACCGGACGCCAAGCGCCAGATGTGATCACCTGAGGCCTTGGCGCGAATAGACCTTCAGGCGTCGGCTTTTGCGCTGACTTCACGCGCGGTCTGTCGCCTTCTGATCCAAAGCGTCGCGGGGGCGCCAAAGGGGGGCAGGCGATGAGTGAGGCAAAACGGTCAGGGCGGCAGGCGCGGCAAATTGAGCGGGCGAAAAAGGGCGGCGGCATGGGTCGTCCCTATATCGTCCGCAATATTCCGACCTATGATATTTTGGCCGAAGACAGCCTGCAAAAGGTGGAACGTGCCGCCGATCGCATTCTGGCCGAGACCGGCATCGAGTTTCGCGACGACCCCGAAACCTTGTCGCTTTGGCGTGCGGCGGGGGCCAAGGTTGACGGTGTGTTGGTCAAGTTTGAACCTGGCATGCTGCGCGAGCTGCTGAAAACCGCACCCGCCGAATTTACCCAGCACGCGCGCAATCCGGCCAATTCGGTGCGCATCGGCGGCAAGAATGTGGTCTTTGCGCCGTCTTATGGCAGCCCCTTCGTGATGGATCTGGATCGGGGCCGCCGCTTTGGCACGCTGGAAGATTTCCGCAATTTCATCATGTTGGCGCAATCGAGCCCGAACTTTCATCATTCGGGCGGCACGATCTGCGAGCCCACCGATATTGCGGTGAACAAGCGACATCTTGATATGGTGCTGGCGCATATGGAGCTGTCGGATCGCTGCTATATGGGGTCTGTCACCCATCAAAGCCGGGCCGAAGACAATATCGAGATGAGCCGGATTCTGTTTGGCGCCGATTTTGTTGACCAAAACTGCGTGATCCTTGGCAATGTGAACGTGAATTCGCCTTTGGTCTGGGATGGCACCATGACCACGGTGCTGCGCGCCTATGCGCGGGCCAATCAGGCGGCGGTGATCGTGCCCTTTATCCTTGGCGGGGCGATGGGGCCGGTGACCAATGCCGGCGCCATTGCGCAATCGCTGGCCGAAACCATGGCGGGCTGCGCGCTGACCCAGCTTGAACGGCCTGGCGCACCGGTGATCTTTGGCAATTTTCTGTCCTCGATGAGCCTGCGCTCGGGCAGCCCCACCTTTGGCACGCCAGAACCCGCCATCGGCAGCATGGTGATCGGGCAATTGGCGCGGCGGTTGAACCTGCCGCTGCGGTGTTCGGGCAATTTTACCACTTCGAAACTGCCCGATGCGCAGGCGATGATGGAGGGCACCATGAGCATGCTGGCTGCGATCCATTGTGGGGCGAACTTTATTTTGCACTCGGCGGGCTTTCTGGATGGGCTGCTGAGCATGAGCTACGAGAAATTCATGCTGGACGCTGATCTGTGTGGCGCGCTGCACAGCTATCTGGACGGGGTCAAGATTGATGACGACCAACTTGCCGTCGATGCCTTTGCCGAGGTTGGGCCGGGCAATCATTTCTTTGGTTGCAGCCACACCATGGCGCATTACGAGACCGCGTTTTGGGATTCAGAACTGTCGGACAATGAACCCTTTGAGAAATGGGAGGCTGCTGGGTCAAGCGATTCTGCCAGCCGCGCCAATCTGGCCTGGAAACGCCGCTTGGCCGAGTTTGAGGCACCAGCGCTTGATCAGGGCCTGCGCGACGGTTTGCGCGACTTTGTCGAGGCCAAAAAGCGTGGCATGGCCGACGCCTGGTACTAGCGCCTAGCTGCGCAAGCCGGTTTCTTTCAGCATGCCGCGCCGCTTGGCCTCGTAGTAATAGCCCTTGGCATACCACATCACGGCGGTTTTCTCGTTGCCATGCGATAACAGCCAAGCGCCCCTAAGATAGCGGCCCGCGTAGTGCAGGTTGGTTTCGGCGTCCAAAAGCCCCGCGTCCGGGCCGCGATAGCCCATCTGCTGCGCGGTTTGTGGCAAGATCTGCATCAGCCCGAAATAGGGCCCGTTGCGCGCAGCAGGGTTATAGCTCGATTCGCGCAAAACCACGCGGTGGAGCAGCGATTCAGGGATGTCATGGATGCGCGCCCATTTTCGGATCAGCGCATCCATCTGTGGCGTCTTGCCGGCATATTTGGGCGCAGGGCTGTGCTGACGCGCCCCGCAGGCGGTCAGACTTAGGCTGGCAAGCCCAAGGCTTAGAAGGGCGCGGCGCGAAAGTGGCATGGCAGGCTCCGATGTTTTCAAGGTGATAACTGCGGCGGGGGGCTTTGGGAAGAATATCGTGATGCCATGGGCGGGAAGCTGCGCCTTAGGTGCCGCTTTCCCCGCGCGCGAATGCTTGCTAGGCTGACGCGGGGGAGAGATTTGATGGACCATGCGCACAGTCTGACCACGGCTTTGATTGTCGACGATCATCCGCTGTTTTGCGATGCTTTGGCGATGACGCTTAAGGCGGTGGCGGGGCTAAGCCGGATCGAGACCGCCGATTGTCTGGAGGCCGCGCTGCACCGGCTTGACACCGCAGCTTTGCCCGATGTGGTGGTGCTGGATCTGAACCTGCCGGATGTCAACGGCTTGGATGGGTTGATACGCCTGCGGCAGGCCCTGCGCGAAGTGCCGGTTTTGGTGGTGTCTTCGCTGGCCGATAACCGGATGATTGCGGCCTGTTTGCAGGCTGGGGCTGCGGGCTTTGTGCCCAAGGCCGCGCGGCGCGAGGCGTTTCGCGCGGCCTTTGACGCGCTGCGTCGGGGCGAGCCCTATCTGCCCGAAGGCTATGTCGGTGCCGGTGCTGACACCCAGCAAGAGGCCGCGATCGCGCGTCTGGGTCTGTTGACCCGCCAGCAAACCCGCATCTTGCAACTGATCTGCGAGGGCAAGTTGAACAAGCAGATCGCCTTCGAGCTGACCATCGCCGAAACCACGGTCAAGGCGCATGTCACCGCCATCATGCGCAAATTGGGCGTGCAAAGCCGCACCCAAGCGGTGTTGATTGCCGGAGAGGCCAGCTTTAGCAACCTCTTGCCCGAAGGATAGGCGCAAGATGGGCCTGCCGCTTCCTGGCTTTGCCGCGCTTCCGACCGCGCATGTTGCGGCAACAGCCCCCAATGCCGCGCAGGCTTTGGCGCAGGCCTTGGGGGCAGGGCCCTTTGCGCAGGTGGTGCTGTTCATCTCGCCCACGGCCGATTTGGCGGCCCTGAGCCTTGGGCTTGCGGCGGAATTTGGCGATTGTCCGGTGATTGGCTGCACCACTGCGGGCGAGATTTCGGCGCAGGGCTATACCGAAGGCGAGATCGTCGCCGTGGGCTTTCCGGCCGATCTCTTTGCCTGTCAGACCCTTCTGATCGAAGATCTGGACCATATCGACAGCGAGGCCCTGATCGGCCAGATGATCCGCTCTCGCGCAGGGCTAGAGCGCGCCCAGCCTTCTTGGCGCCATGAATTTGCTTTTCTGATGGTAGACGGGCTGTCGCTGCGCGAAGACGAGTTGACCGCAGCGCTGGCCCCCGGTCTGGGGCCGGTGCCGCTGTTTGGCGGTTCGGCGGCTGATGGGCAGGCCTTTGGCAAAAGCTTTGTGCTGCATGCAGGGCAGTTTTTGCGCCATGCGGCGGTCTTGCTGCTGCTGCGCACGCGCTGTCCTGTACAGGTGTTCAACTTGGATCATCTGGTGCCCACCGCCCAGCGTATGGTGGTGACCCAAGCTGATCCCGCGCGCCGCTTGGTGCGCCAGATCAACGCTGAACCTGCGGCGCTGGAATATGCGCGGTTGCTGGGCAAAGACCCCGCACAGCTGACCCGCTTTACCTTTGCCGCCCATCCGGTGGTGGTGCGCATTGGCGGGCGCCATCATGTGCGCGCCATCCAGCGGGTGGATGAAAACGGTGATCTGGTGTTCTTTTCGGCCATCGACGAGGGGCTGGTGCTGACCTTGGCTGAACCGCAAGATATGGCGACACATCTGCAAAACGCGCTGGGAGGGCTTTGCGCCAAGACAGCGCCCTTGGCGATTTTGGCCTGCGATTGTATCCTGCGCCGGATGGAGGCGTCCGAGAAGCAAAGCTATGGCGCGGTGTCGCAGGTTTTGCGAGCGCATCGGGTGACAGGATTTTCTACCTATGGCGAGCAGTGGAATTCGATGCATGTCAATCAAACCATGACCGGGGTGGCGATATATCCGCCAGACCCCGCATGAGCGATGCGCTGATCAACCCAGCCGACAGCCTTGCGCGGCAGAATGAAAAGCTGTTGACCATTGCGGCAGTGCTGATGCGGCGGGTCGAGGCGATCACCGATGACGCTGGGGCGGCCTATGCGCAGTTTCAGCGCGCCGCGATGCTGGAAGATCAGGTGCGCGAGCGCACCCGCGAATTGGAACGCGCGCTGGAATTGCTGAACGCCTCGAACGCGGCTTTGGGACAGGCAAATGCCGAAACCGAAGCCGCGCGTCGCAATTTGGCTGATGCGTTGGAAACCGTGCAGGAAGGCTTTGCGCTGTTTGATGCCCAAGACGTCCTTGTGATGTGCAATTCCAGATTTGGCATGTATCTTGATGACTTGCGCGACATTCTTAAGCCAGGGCTTCATTTTGACGACTATGTCAAAGGCGTGAGCAGCTCGCAGTTTTTTGTGTTGCCAGCGGCAGAAAGCCCGCAAGACTGGTCGGCCAAACGCCGCCGCAGGCATCAAGAACGCCATGTGATGTTCAACGTCGCCATGCGCGGCGATGCTTGGGTGCAGGTGTCCGAACATCGCACCAGCGAGGGCGGCACGGTGATCTTGCAGACCGATGTCACCGACATTATCCGCGCCGAGCGGGTCGAGCGTGGCAAGCTGCTGGATGATCAGGCCCGGGTGATCCGCGCGACCTTGGATCATATCAACCAAGGTGTCGCGATCTTTGATGCGGCGGCCAGTTTGGCGGGGTGGAACCGCCGCTTGGCAACGCTTTTGGCGCTGCCCTTGGCGAAACTGCGCTTGGGCGATGGCTTCGAGGCGCTTTTGATGCGGTTGCAGCAGGATTTCGACTTTGGCGCGGGCATGGATGCAGCGCGATTGCGGCTGTGGGTTGACGGGCGGCAGGGGCGGCCGGATCTGAGTTTTGAGGTGCGCCGCGCGGGCCGTGTGCTGACGGTTTTCGCGCAAGAAATGCCCGAAAGTGGCTTTGTGATGAGCTTTGCCGATGTCACGCTGGAACGCGAGGCGATTGCGGGGCTGAGCCGCGCCAATGAAACGCTTGAGGCGCGGGTTCGGGCGCGCACGCTGGAATTGGAAGACGCGCTGGAAACCGCCGAGCGCGCCAATGCCAGCCGCTCGCGCTTTGTGGCAGCCGCCAGCCATGATCTGTTGCAGCCTTTGTCTGCGGCCAAGCTGTTTTTGTCTTCGATCGAAGACAGCGCCCTTACGCCAGAAACCCGCGGCACGCTGGAAAAGGCGCATAACGCGCTGATCTCGGTCGAAGGGATTTTGGACGCGCTGCTCAATATCTCGAAACTGGAAAGCGGCAAGCTGGCGGTGACGGCGGTGCCGGTGCGGCTTGGGCCACTGCTGGCGCAGTTGCAGGCCGAGTTTTCGGGCTTTGCCGCTGCCAAAGGCCTGCGGCTGGTGGTGCGGCCATCGGATGTGGTGGTCAGCTCTGACCCTGCCTATCTGCGCCGGATTTTGCAAAACCTGATCGCCAATGCGATTCGCTATACCCAGCATGGCAAGGTTCTTGTCGGCGCGCGGCTGCGGCGCGGCCAGTGCCGGATCGAGGTTTGGGACAGTGGCTTGGGCATCCCGCCAGAAGAACAAAGCAATATTTTCAAAGAGTTCCACCGGCTGAACGCCAAGGCTTCGGCCAGTGAAGGCATGGGGCTTGGCCTTGCGATTGTTGAACGCGCCTGCGCGCTTTTGGGCCACCCTTTGGGGCTGATCAGCCAGCCGGGCCGCGGCAGTTGTTTTTCGATCGAGCTGGCGATCAGCGAAAGCCTTGCCTCCGATCGCATCACGCCCGTGCAGCCTACGGTGCAATTGCAGGGCCGCATCGGGTTTTTGGTGGAAAACGACGAAGACCTGCGCCGCGCCATGGGTCTTGTGCTGGAAAAATGGGGCGTCGATGTGCTTGAGGCGGGCTCGGGCGAAGAGGCGCTGGCGCTGATCGAAGAGCTGGGGATCGTTCCCGATTTCTATTTGATTGATCAACAGCTTGGCGATGGCATGAGCGGGCTTGATCTGATCGCGCGGCTGCGCGCCGATCACGGCGCTGCGGCTTTGCGGTTGGTGACGGCGGATCATTCGGCCGATCTGCGGGCGCGCGCGGCGGCGGCGGGCGTGGATCTGGTGACCAAACCGATAGACGCGCAGGCGTTGCGCGCGGTTCTGGCAGCTTTTGGCCTGAGCGCCGAGGCTACGACCAAGGGCGTATAGCCGGAACGTTTTTTGCCGATTAGGCTTCGTGCAACGAAAAGAGGAATTTCTATGCAACTGATCGACAGCCGCGATATTATGGCCAGCCCAGAGGTGGTTTGGGCAGCGCTTTTGAACCCCGAAGTTTTGAAAGACTGCGTGCCGGGTTGCGAAAGCATGACCGGCAGTGCCGAAGACGGCTTCGAGGCAGTGGTGGCGCAAAAGGTCGGGCCGGTTTCGGCGCGCTTTACCGGGCTTGTGAAGCTGTCTGATCTGGATATTGGCAAGGGCTTGACCATCTCGGGCGAGGGGAAGGGCGGGCCTGCGGGCTATGCCAAGGGCGGCGCCAAAGTGACGCTCGAGCCCATCGAGGGCGGCACGCGGCTGAGTTACGAGGTCGAGGCCAATGTTGGCGGTAAGATCGCCCAGCTTGGTAGCCGCATCATCGACAGCTTTGCCAAAAAGATGGCCGATTCCTTCTTTGAACGCTTTCAAACGGCTGTCGAAGGCCCCGCCGAGGCAGAGGAAGGCACGGAAGAGACGCAGAAAAAGGGCTGGTTCAAGCGGCTGATCAGCTGAACCACAGGGATGTAAAGGGAGGATACTATGACAAAGGTCACTATGGTCGTGAACGGGAAAACCGTTTCGGCAGAGACAGAGGGGCGGACCTTATTGTCGGCCTATCTGCGCGAAGGCTTGGGGCTGACGGGCACCCATGTTGGGTGTGATACCTCGCAATGCGGCGCTTGTGTGGTGCATGTCGATGGCAAGCCGGTGAAATCTTGCAGCGTTTTTGCCCAAGATGTGGCGGGTTCGCAGGTGCGCACCATCGAAGGCATGGCCAATGCAGACGGCAGCCTTGGCGTGGTGCAGCAGGCTTTTCAAGATCATCACGGGCTGCAATGCGGTTTTTGCACCCCCGGCATGGTGATGTCTTCGGCAGCGCTTTTGGCCGAAAACCCCAAGCCCACCGAATCCGAAGTGCGGCATTATCTTGAAGGCAATATCTGCCGCTGCACCGGTTATCACAACATCGTCAAAGCGGTTCTGGCGGCTTCGGGGCAGGATGTGGCCTCGGTTCCTGCTGAATGATGTCAACCAAGTCGCGGACGGTTTGACCGTATCGCATTAAGGGAGGATGGAATGCCGAAAGATCATGGCATCGGCGCCAGCGTAAAGCGGCGCGAGGATATCCGGTTTTTGACCGGACAGGGCCGCTATACGGCCGATATTAACCTGCACAACCAAGGATATGCCTATTTTGCACGCTCGGAAATGGCGCATGCGACGATTAATAAGATCGACACCACAGCGGCTTCGGCGATGCCTGGGGTGCTGGCGATCATGACGGGGGCTGATTTTGCAGCCATGGGCGGCAATCCGGCGGGTTGGTATATCAACAGCCGCGACGGGGCGACGATGAAAGAGCCCAAGCGTCCGGTTCTGGCGCATGGCAAAGTGCGCCATGTCGGCGACGCCTATGCGATTGTGGTGGCCGAAACGCTGGAACAAGCCAAGGATGCGGCGGCGGCGATTGAAGTCGACTTTACCGAACTGCCGGCGATTGTGGATATGGCCAAAGCCGTGGCCAACCCTGCGCACCGCGTGCATGACGAGATCGACAACAACGTTTGTTTCGATTGGGGCTGGATTGAAGACAACCGCGCCGCCGTGGATGCGGCCTTTGCTGCCGCCCCTCATGTCACCACCTTGGAATTGGTGAACAACCGTTTGGTTCCGAACGCGATGGAGCCACGCGCCAGCATTGGCGATTACGATGCAGGCACTGGCGATTACAAGCTTTATACCACCTCGCAGAATCCGCACCTGTCGCGTCTGTTGATTGCGGCCTTTGTGATGGGCATTCCTGAAAACAAACTGACCGTGATCGCCCCCGATGTCGGTGGCGGCTTTGGTTCGAAAATCTATCACTACGGTGAAGAGGCGGCGGTGCTTGCGGCCTCGAAGGCGCTGCGCCGGCCGGTGAAATGGGTGGCAGAGCGTTCGGAAAGCTTCTTGTCGGATGCGCATGGCCGCGACCATGTCACCACCATTCAGCTTGCTTTGGACAAAGACGGCACCTTCCTTGCGCTGCGCACCGAAACAATGGCCAATGTCGGCGCCTATTTGTCGAACTTTGCCACCGTGACGCCGACTTTCTTGCATGGCACGCTGATGGCGGGGCCTTACAAAACCCCGCTGGTCTATGTCAACGTCAAGGCCGTGTTCACCAATACCGCACCCGTTGATGCCTACCGCGGTGCAGGTCGCCCCGAAGCCACCTATTCGATCGAACGTGTGATCGACAAGGCGGCAGATGAGCTGGGGCTGGATAAGGTCGAAATTCGCCGCAAGAACTTTATCACCACCGATATGTTCCCCTATACCACGCCTGTCGGACTTGTGTACGACACCGGCAACTACCAGGCGACGCTGGAGAAAATGATCGAACTTGGCGATCTGGCAGGCTTTGAGAAGCGTGCCGCCGCCAGCAAAGCCAAGGGCAAGCTGCGCGGGCTGGGCCTGTCAACCTGGATCGAGGCTTGCGGCATCGCCCCTTCGCATTTGGTTGGGGTTCTGGGCGCGCGGGTGGGTCTGTTTGATGCAGCCACGGTGCGGGTCAATGCCACCGGTAGCATCTCGGTGATGACCGGCGCACATAGCCACGGGCAGGGGCATGAAACCGTCTTTGCGCAGATCGTGGCCGAGCGTTTGGGCATTGCCGAAAGTGCGGTGGAAATCGTGCATGGCGACACCTCGAAAATCCCGTTCGGGATGGGGTCTTATGGCTCGCGCAGCTTGGCGGTTGCGGGATCGGCCATGGTCAAAGCGGTGGATAAGATCATCGCCAAGGGCAAAAAGATTGCAGCCCATATGCTTGAGGCGGCCGAAGGCGACATTGAATTTGCCGATGGCAAATTCTCGGTTGCGGGCACTGACAAGGCGAAAACCTTTGGCGAGATCGCGTTTTCTGCCTATGTGCCGCACAACTATCCGCTGGAAACCTTGGAACCTGGCTTGGAAGAGACCTCGTTCTATGACCCGGCAAACTTCACCTATCCCGCGGGCGCCTATGCCTGCGAGGTCGAGGTGGATCCCGCCACGGGGCAGGTCGAGGTTGCGTCCTTTACCTGTGCCGATGACTTTGGCAATGTGATGAACCCGATGATCGTCGAGGGGCAGGTGCATGGCGGTGTTGGCCAGGGCATCGGTCAGGCTCTTTTGGAAAACACCATCTATGACGAGAACGGCCAGCTGTTGTCGGCAAGCTATATGGATTACGCCATGCCGCGCGCCGAGGATGTGCCGTTCTACACGGTGGATCATTCCTGTGTCACCGAATGCACCCATAACCCGCTTGGGGTAAAGGGTTGCGGCGAGGCAGGGGCGATCGGCAGCCCCCCTGCGGTGGTGAATGCGGTGATTGATGCGCTGCAACGTGGCGGCTACAAACACGTCACCCATATTGACATGCCAGTCTCGCCGTCGCGGGTCTGGGCAGCGATCAACGGTTAAGGAGGAAGAACGATGTATGACTTCGAATTCGTAAAGCCTTCAACGATTGCCGAAGCCACCAAGGCTTTGACGGCCGAGGGGGCGCAGGCGCTGTCGGGTGGTCAGACCTTGGTGCCGACGATGAAGCAGCGGCTTGCTTCGCCCGGCGTTTTGGTCAGCCTGACCGGCATCGCCGAGACCCAGGGCGTGTGTAAGGGCGATGGGGGCCTGCATATCGGTGCAGCCACCCCGCATGCGGTGGTCGCCCGCGAGGCCGCAAGCCATTATCCAGCGCTTGCCGCTTTGGCTGGCGGCATCGGTGATCCGGCGGTGCGCAACCGTGGCACGCTTGGCGGATCCATCGCCAACAACGACCCCGCCGCCTGCTATCCCAGCGCGGTTCTGGGCTCGGGGGCGACCGTGGTCACAAATAAGCGTAAAATCGCGGCAGATGACTATTTCCAAGGCATGTTCACCACCGCTTTGGAAGAGGGCGAGTTCATCACAGAAGTGGCCTTTCCGATCCCGGAAAAGGCGGCCTATGTGAAGTTCAACCAGCCTGCCAGCCGTTTTGCGCTGACGGCGGTTTTTGTCGCCAAATACCCCGACGGCGTGCGGGTTGCCGTAACCGGCGCGTCAAACGATGGCGTTTTCCGCTGGTCAGAGGCCGAAGAGGCGCTGTCAAAAGACTTCTCGGCGGCTGCACTTGCGGGGCTTTCGGTGGATCATTCCGATTTCATCTCGGATCTGCACGGAACGCCAGCCTATCGCGGCAATCTGGTCAAGGTTTTGACCGCCCGCGCGGTCGCTGCGGCTTAAACGGCGAAAATACCGCAAAGGGCCCTGCGATTGCGGGGCCCTTTGTCATGCCGCTGTCACGCTTTGTTGCGACATCTTGGCAATATCTGGGGGTTGCGCGCTTTGGATCGCCAGATATAGTCGAGGGGGAACGGGGCGGCTGCTTCCGCCCCCTGTCTGCAACGGCGAAGGGACGGAAAGGGAGTCACTTTCGGAATGGACGGCGATTTCAGAACCCAATTTGTACGTGAACCTGCAGCACTGCGTCAATTTCCGGCGCTGGTGCTGAATGCGGACTTCAGACCGCTTAGTTATTACCCGCTGTCGCTGTGGCCTTGGCAAGAGGCGATCAAGGCCTCCGTTCTGGACCGGGTGCAGATTGTCGCCGAATATGATCAGGTGATCCATTCGCAGCGACAAGAGTTCCGCATACCTTCGGTTGTCGTACTGAAAGACTTTGTAAAACCTCAAAAGCGCGTGGCCTTCACGCGCTTTAATCTTTTTCTGCGGGATGAATTTTGCTGCCAATATTGTGGCAGCAAGGGCGATCTGACCTTTGATCATGTGCTGCCACGCTGTCGCGGTGGCGTGACCAGTTGGGAGAATGTGGTCGCCGCCTGTTCGCCCTGCAACCTGCACAAAGGCTCGCGTACCCTGAAACAGGCCGGTTTGCAGCTGGCCAAAGTGCCGCGCGCGCCCACCGCAAGCGAGATGAATACCCACGGCCGCCGCTTTCCGCCAAACCATTTGCACGAAAGCTGGATGGATTATCTTTATTGGGATGCGGAATTGGACGCTTGACGCGCCAGCTGCTTTCGGCTGGCCGTAAACGTGGCAGGGTGGCAATTTTCGAGCAGAAATCCGCTTTTCGCCAACATTTTGCGCCGCAGCGAAGAATTCCAACTAGTTTTTCAGCACAGTGATGCTGCACAGCGGGAATGTCTTAAAATACCTCTGATCCGATTGAACGCCGCTGCGGCTGTGGTTCCCTGTCCTTGCTCGGGTCGCCCTCGAGCCAGGATTTGATGCAAAGGCCAGCGCCAGCATCCCCAGAAATTGGATGCCGATAGGGCAGCAAACAGCGGTATTGAAATGAAACTGACACGACGCGCACTTTTGGGTTCGGCAATTGCTGCCATGTCTTTGCCACGTATGGCCTTTGCTGCCGGTGAGACGATCAAGATCGGGGTTCTGCAATCGCTTTCGGGCATTGACTACGTTTATCCGCGCAACACCAACACTATTCTTGAAGCCTATCTGACGCAAAAGGGCATCGCTAAGGAAGACATCTTTGTCAACTACACCCCCTTTGGCCATTCTGATTGGTCCAAGATTGTTGGCGATGTGGTGGCGCTTGGGGCTGATGGCAAAAAGGTCGGCGTGATCTCGACGATCAACGGCGATGCCAATATCGGCATTTACAAAGAACTGGCCGCAGCTGGCGTGACCGCAGACAAGCTGCCCGTGGTGGCTTTCTCGGTTGGTGAAGAAGAGCTTTCGGGTCTGGACATCAGCAACCGTGTTGGCCATCTGGCGGCTTGGAACTATTTCATGTCGGCTGATACCGCTGAAAACAAAGCCTTTATTGACGAATGGCACGCCTTTATCAAAGACGACAAGCGTGTCACCAACGATCCGATGGAGGCGCATTTCATCGGGTTTAACATGTGGGTGAATGCGGTCACGGTGGTGGGCACCATGGATGCTGATGTGGTCTCGGCGGCGATGATCGGGCAGAAATTCCTGAACCTTACCGAAACCATGGCCGGGATGTTGCCAAACCATCACCTGACCAAACCCGTGCTGATCGGCGAGATCCGGGCCGATGGCCAGTTTGATATCATCAGCCAGACCGAGCCGGTTCAGGGCGATGCCTGGACGGATTATCTGCCGGAATCCGCGGTCATCGAGTGCGATTGGAAGGATCTGAAATGTGGGAAGTCAAACAAAGACACCAAGACCTGCGTTCAGTTGACCTCGAACTACTAAACGTGGCGAAGCGCCCTTTTGGGCCCCTCCCTTCCCAAATCGGATCAAACTATGCGCCTTTTGATCGCTGCCTTGGCGGCAAGTGGCGATCCTGCGGCGCCTGCGGTCTTGCAGGCCTGGGGCGATAAAGGCTTGGGCCTGCGCAAGGCCGATGGAGCGTTCTTTCTGATCTCGCCGGATGCTGCGGGTTTTGCCCTACAGGATCTGACGGGGGCAGGGGTTGGCACTGCGGCAAAATCCGAGATTACCCAATTGAAACCCAACGCCGGTGTGCGGGCGATGATCGCGACCGCGCTGGTGCAATTTACCCTGTCTGACCCCGATCCTGCAAAGCGCCAAGCGGCGCTCGAGTCGATTGCCAAAGATCCCAAGCCCGAGGCACTGCCCCCCTACGCGCTGCGATCGAAGGCGAGGTGGATCCAGTTTTAAAGGCACAAAACCAAAGGCTTGAACGGTTGCTGACCCTGCGCTTTGATGCAGAGACGTCGGCGCGGGTCGTGGCGATCAACAGCTTTGGCGGCGATCTGGGCCTCGATCTATCTGGCGATTGGCGGGCGATCAGCAGCAGCAATTTGCAATCGCACGGGCGATGCTGATGCGGCCAAAAGTGCTGTTGCTGGACGAGCCGACCGATGGCATTCAGCCCAATATCATCCAGAAAATCGGCCATGTTCTGACGCATCTGAAGGCCAAGGGTGATATTTCTATTGTGCTGGTCGAGCAATATTTCGAAATCGCTTATGGCTTGGCCGATCAGTTTTATGTCGTGCTGCGCGGCGCGGTTTCCGTTTCAGGTGCCAAAGCGAGTTTCGAGAAAGCCGATCTGCGCGCGGATGTTTCGGTCTGACTTAGGGCGACAACATGGTAAAGCCTTCGGCGGTGAATTTTGCCGCCGCCGCAGGTGCGGTCAGTGCCGCTAAGAACGCCGCATCGGCTTGGTCTGTCGCGCCTGTCAGCAGGGCAGCAGGATAGATGATGGGCGGATAGCTTTCAGGCGGAAAGCGGCCGACCACGCTGACGCCCGGCTCGGCCTTGGCATCGGTGGCATAAACGATGCCAAAGGGGGCTTCGTCACGCGCCACCAAAGCCAACGCCGCACGCACATTTTCCGCCTGCGCGACAGATCCTGCCACAGTGTCCCAAAGCCCTAAAGACACCAAAGCCGCCTTGCCATATTGCCCTGCGGGCACCGCATCGACCATCGCCATCGCCAGCCTGTTGCCCGCCAAAAGCCCCGCCAGATCAAGCTTTGCATCAATCTCGACATGCGGCGCGTTTTTGCCGTGCGCGATCAACACAAGGATGTTCTTAACGATGTTTTTCCGGCTTCCCGCTACGATCAGGCCTGATTTTTCAACCTCATCCATCCAGGCCGGATTGGCCGAGATGAAAATATCAACTGGCGCGCCATTCAGGATCTGCTTGGCCAGCGTGTTCGAACCCGCATAGCTGATCACCACCTGATGGCCGGTTTGGGCAGTGAACTCTGTTGCCACCTGATCCAGAGCTGTCTTCAGCGAGGCAGCAGCAAAGACGTTAACCGTTTCAGCCGCCGCAGCCGAGGTAATGCACAGACCGAGCAAAGCAGAAAACACGTAGCGGCGCATCTGTGCAACTCCTGACTACTGATACACGTGGCATGGCAAGTCTTGCACCGAGATCTTTGCGGCAACAAGTCCTCTGCGGCTTAGTCGTCTGGAATCTTTTCAACTGCGGCGTCTCGCGCGTGCATTCCAACGCATTGATCTAAAACAGCCGCTAGACTTGGCCGCGCGCAACTCGTAAAAGGCCTTCGTTAGCGCTAACAAGGATGCCGAAATGCCTCTGCGTCTGGTCCATTTGCGCTGGTCAAGCTATACTGCCAAAAAAGACGAGGTAAGCCATGGTTTCGCGCGTAATTCCGGTTGATGCTTTTGATCTGGTGATCTTTGGCGGCACGGGCGATCTTGCCAAGCGCAAGATTCTGCCAGGACTTTACCGGCGATTTTTACAAGGTCAAATGACCGAAGACAGCCGGATCATTGGCGCTGCCCGCGCCGATCTGGACGATGCAGGCTTTCGCCAGATGGTGGCCGAAGCGATCGAAGAATTCGTGCCCGAAAACCGGCGTGATGCCGCTGTTATTGCGGCGTTTTTGGAAAAAATCAGCTATATCTCCATTGATGCGCTTGGGGTGACCGGTTGGGATCGGCTGAAAGCCGCCGTGCGCCCTGACATGGTGCGGGCGTTTTATTTCTCGGTCGCGCCCTCGCTGTTTGGCGATATTGCAGAGCGGCTGCACACCCATGGCATTGCCCATGCTGAAAGCCGCATCGTGGTGGAAAAGCCCTTTGGCCGCGATCTGGCCTCGGCCAAGGCGCTGAACGCGGTGCTGGCCAAGCATTTCAACGAGGCTCAGATCTACCGTATCGATCATTATCTGGGCAAAGAAACCGTGCAAAACCTGATGGCGGTGCGCTTTGCCAATATTTTGTTCGAACCGCTGTGGAAGGCGGAATATGTCGATCATGTGCAGATCACTGTGGCCGAAACTGTCAGCGTCGAAGGCCGTGGTGCCTATTACGACAAATCGGGTGCGATGCGCGATATGGTGCAAAACCACATGATGCAATTGCTGTGCCTGATTGCGATGGAGCCTCCCTATCACTTTGACCCAGATGCTGTGCGCGATGAAAAGTTGAAGGTGATCCGGGCGCTATCGCCGGTGCAGCCCGATGACATTGTGCGCGGCCAATACCGTGCTGGCAACGGCGAGGGCGGCTATCTGGAACATTGCGAAGACGCCAACAGCAAGACCGAAAGCTATATCGCGCTGAAAACCACGGTGTCGAACTGGCGTTGGCAGGGCACGCCGTTTTATCTGCGCACCGGCAAGCGCTTGCGCGCACGCGCCAGCGAAATTGCAATCACTTTCAAGCAGCCGCCACATGCGATTTTCGACAATGAAAGCGGCTGGCATGAAAACGTGCTGGTGATCCGCTTGCAGCCCGATGAGGGCATGAACCTGATGGTGATGATCAAAGAACCGGGGCCGGGCGGCATGCGGATGATGCAGGTGCCGCTGGATATGTCCTTTGCCGAGGCTTTGGGCGACGAGGCCGAGGATGTGCCAGACGCCTACGAGCGGCTGATCATGGATGTGATCCGCGGCAATCAGACTCTGTTCATGCGTGGCGACGAGGTCGAGTCAGCTTGGGCCTGGACCGATCCGATCATCCAAGGCTGGGAGGCGCGTGGTGACAAACCGCAAGCCTATGACGCGGGCTCTTCCGGGCCAGAGGATGCGCTGATGCTGATGCACCGCGACGGCCGCCGTTGGCGCGAGATCAAGAAATGAGGATCGAGACCTATCCCGACCGCGAAGCGCTGATGATTGGCGTTGCAGACCGCATGGCCTCTGATCTGCGCGAGGAACTTTTTGCCCAGGGACGGGCTTCGCTTTGCGTGCCGGGCGGCACCACGCCGGGCCCGGTGTTTGATATCTTATCCGCGGTCAGTCTGGATTGGGTCAATATTGCCGTGGTTCTGAACGACGAGCGTTGGGTTGGCGAAGATAGCCCGCGTTCGAACACCGCCTTGTTGCGCGCGCGGCTTTTGGTGGATAAGGCGGCGGCAGCGCAGCTTTTGCCGCTTTATGCCCCGACCGAAATGCCCGAAGCGGCGCTTGCGGACCTGTCAAAGGCGATTGCGCCGCATCTGCCTTTGTCGGTTTTGCTGTTGGGGATGGGGGCGGATATGCACACGGCAAGCCTATTTCCCGGTGCCGATCTTTTGGCCGAAGCACTTAGCCCCGAGGCTCCGATCCTGCTGCCAATGCGCGCCGAGGCTGCGGGCGAACCGCGCATCACCCTGACCGCGCCAGTGCTGGCGGCTGCAAAAAATATCCATATTCTGATCACCGGCGCCGAAAAACGTGCAGCCATCGAGGCGGCTTTGCATCTGTCACCGCTTGAGGCCCCCGTGCGCGCGGTGCTCGATCACGCAACAATTCATTGGGCGGAGTAATTCATGTCAAAATGGCAACCCTTGCAGGCCTATCACGCATCGGTGGCGACGCGGCCGCTGATCGCTTTGTTCAACGAAACCGATCGGGCTGTGGAGTTTTCCGTTTCTGCCGATCAGATGATGCTGGATTATTCAAAGACAAATATTGACAGCAAAACCAAAGACTTGCTGATCGACCTTGCCAAGGTTTCGGGCGTGGCTGAAAAGCGTGCGGCGATGTTTTCGGGCGAAAAGATCAATGATACCGAAGGCCGCGCCGTGTTGCACACCGCTTTGCGGGCGGGGCCAGAGGCGGTCATCCGTGTGGATGGGGCCGATGTCATGCCCGAGTTGCGCAACACGCTGGTGCGGATGGCAGGCTTTGCCCGCGATCTGCGCGCAGGCCGTATCGCCGGGCAGGGTGGTGCGATTACCGATGTCATCAACATCGGCATTGGTGGCTCTGATCTGGGGCCGGTGATGGCGACGCTGGCGCTTGCGCCCTATCACGACGGGCCGCGGGTGCATTATGTCAGCAATGTTGACGGCGCCCATATTGCTGATGTGATCAAGGGGCTGAACCCCGAGACCACTCTGGTGATCGTGGCCTCGAAAACCTTTACCACCATCGAGACGATGACCAATGCCGAGACCGCGCGGCGCTGGATGGCGGGCAAAGTGCGCAACACCGGCGCGCAGTTTGCCGCCGTTTCCACCGCTGCCGAAAAGACCGCCGCGATGGGCATTGATCCGTCGCGGGTGTTTGGCTTTGAAGATTGGGTCGGCGGGCGCTATTCGATCTGGGGGCCGATTGGTCTGGCGCTGATGATCGCAATTGGGCCAGAGCGGTTTGAAGAGTTTCTGGCCGGTGGTCGCGCCATGGATCAGCATTTCCTGACCGCCGCGTTTGAGCACAATATGCCGGTCATGCTGGCCTTGGTCGGCATCTGGCACAACCAGATTTGCGACTATAGCACCCGCGCGGTTTTGCCCTATGATCAACGTCTTAGCCGGTTGCCGGCCTATTTGCAGCAGCTGGAAATGGAAAGCAACGGCAAGTCGGTGGCGATGGATGGCAGCGCGCTTGCGACCCAGGCCGGCCCGGTGGTTTGGGGCGAACCCGGCACCAACGGCCAGCACGCGTTTTATCAGCTGATCCACCAAGGCACCCGCGTCGTGCCTTGCGAATTCATGATCGCGCGCTCGGGCCATGAGGCCGATCTGGCGCATCAGCATCTGCTGCTGGCCTCGAACTGCCTTGCCCAATCCGAAGCGCTGATGCGCGGGCGGTCTTTGGCCGAGGCAACCGCGATCATGGCGAAAAAGGGTCTGACGGGGGCCGAGCTTGACCGCCAGGCCCGCCACCGCGTCTTTGCGGGCAATCGCCCTTCAACGACGCTGGTCTATCCGCTGCTGACGCCTTTCGTTCTGGGCCAGATCATCGCGCTTTATGAACATCGGGTGTTTGTCGAAGGCGTGATCTTGGGCCTGAATTCCTATGACCAATGGGGCGTGGAATTGGGCAAAGAGCTGGCGCTGGCGCTGCAGCCGATCCTTGAAGGCAAAGACACCGCAGCGGGCAAAGATGGCTCGACGCAGGCGCTGGTCGCCTATTTGCGCGGCTAAAAGCGGGCGCAGCCAGAAGGGCTGCGCCATAGTCTTCAGGCGAGGGCCGCGGTCACTATTACCTCGACCAAATAGCCGGGCGCTGCCAGCTTTGCTTCGCCAGTGGCGCGCGCAGGCGTGTGACCCTGTGGCACCCATGCGTCCCAAACCGCGTTCATTTCGGCAAAATCGGCCATATCGGCCAGCCAGATCTGTGTCGATAGAATGCGGGTCTTATCAGTGCCAGCGGCGGCCAGAATGCGGTCTACCTCGGCAAGGCAGGTCTTGGTCTGCTGGGTAACGCTTTCGCCAGCGGTGCCAACCTGACCGGCAAGCCAAGCAATGCCGTTATAGCAAACGGCTTCCGACATGCGGGCGCCAACACCGATACGTTTGATCTCGCTCATGGAATATCCTTTCAGAAACACAGGGGTCACTGCGGCCTTGCTAACCCAATGCGATGCAAAGGGAAAGAGAGCCGCCCCAGAGATTGGCTTTGCCCAGGGTGGGCTGCATTTGCCGCTGTGGTTGGACAGGCACTTGGCGATGTTCAACTTTATACTAGCCGATAAATTCAACTTGGTGCCAAATCGGGTGGCTTCGATTGTGATCAGTGGCCATGCCGCGAGCCTTGCGCTGCTGCCCTTGGGGCTGTGGCTAGCGCATTGAAAGCGCCTTCGTTCAGGCACTGCCGCATCGGCTCTTGCGCCAATATCATGTTGCGCAGGGCATGTTTCTGCGGCGATGATGTTTGAAAACCGTGAATTTGCAGAACATTGGCGGCCAGAGGTGGAAGGATCGCACACCAAGCTGGCCTTTTCAAAGCATATCAATCTTGCCTTTTGGTTGTTATTTTAAATCAATTAACTTTTTCAAAAACCACCCCTATGTTGGTCCAAAGATAAAGTACAGAATACGGAGAGGTCCCGTGCGCATTTCTTATCGTTCGTTGATCCTGACCTTGGGAGCCATTTTCGCGACATCCCTGGTTTTTATGGCCAATGATGTGAATGCCTCAGATGATTTCTGTGGCGAGCAGGACAGCCAAGCGACCATCCATGCGAATATTCCCATTTTGCGCACCGGGAACCTTTATGACTTTCTAGAGTCGCAAAAAATCAGCCGATATGACGGGATAGAAAGATTCCTAAAGGAAACACCGAATATTGCCGAAAGCACAAAAAGCAGCCTGTCAGATGTCTTGAGCTATCTTTATGGTTTGAATGAACTCTACGGCTATATGGCGAAAGACTCTAGTGAGGGGATTGGAAATCTTATTTCAGAGCGACTGCGCGGCGAAATTGATAATCTTTATTTTACACAGAACACGCAAAACCGAAGGATTTCATTCAAGGATCTTGTGAGCGATGACATAAGTCTGAGTTATGCAGCCTATGGAACCTATACGTTTATTTCTGCGAAAGATATTTCGATAACGCTGAAGATTGTCAGACTGGTTGATGGTGAGACTCGAACATTTTTTGGTACAGGCGAAGTGCTAGAGGCAACACGGCAGCTGGCATTTAATATATTTGACGCCTTCCAATTCCCAAGCCGGCAAAGCATTACAAATCCTTTTGAAGGAAAGGCATGGGTCGGTGGCTTAAGCGATGGCCTTGGCCGCGAAATGCGTATTTCGGACGCAGAAGCCTACTGCAAGGCTCTTGGCGCAGAATTACCCAGTAAAACTGATATAATGTTAGCGGCTAATTTAGGTGTATATCTGACAGGTGCGCGGATAGATATACAAAAACCTTATGTAGTAAACGACGAGAATATGGTTAAAACATATATCCCTGCGGTGGGAAGCTGCAGTCCCCAAAGTAATGATAAAACTGAGGCTGCTATCATTCTGTGCTTAAAGACAAAATAATGATATAGCGTTCTTAAAGAGTATTTTGTGAAGTTTTTTCTGGCCACTATCCATTTATATATTATTTTCAATGTAGTGTCGTTAAGGCATAAATAATGATGTTGTAAACATACCTTTACCTGGAGAGCATTATGCGTCTTTGTAGGTTTTTATAACAAAAATTAAAGCGATAATTAAGATTGGACGACTTAAGAAAAAGATAGAAAATATTGGAAGTTCGGTTGCATTATAATGTGCATACATTATTAAAAACTGATCGAAAGTCGCATTTAATACATACATCAAGGCGATGGTCGAGACAAAGCGAAAGCTCATCCCAAAATAAAAAGAAAGATTAAATGCAGATATGATCCACAAGAAGGCGAGTGCTCTTCTTCCAAGGAAGGTCTCATAATTGCTTTCTACGAGCTGCGGATTTATGGCGCCTGTAAAATAATTTGAAATTAGAAAATAAATTAATATGATCGCTGCTGCGTAAGTGTTTATAAGATAAAAATTAAACCTAAAGAACATGCTTTGGTTTGATGTCCGCCTGATATTCAAAGTCTCATTGCTGAACATGTTCAGCAAGGCTTGGTATTCTTCATCGTCAAGTTTTATCTTCATTTCAATAACCTTGGCTTGATCTAAAGTTCAACTCAAGACACATCCATGCTAATGCAATGATAACAAAGGGTCTGAGTGCAAAAACAATTTTTACAATTGCAAGATCTGGGTATTTAACCAAGTCATAGAGCACGAGGTAATCATCGATATACATCGTGATCGTCCAGGCCGTTATTATTTTAAGGAATATAAGTGCAATTTTACGTTTCTTCCACAATAAATATGGAAATATCGCAAGCGAAATTGCAATAATAGATACTCGGATCGAACTAAGCTTAAACGCAACCCCGTTTGAAAAATTTTCAGAATCAAGGATGGCATCTAAATCTGGCACAAGTATCGCCAGAATCGCAAGCGTCCCAACAGCATAGACAAGAACACAGGCTGCCCAAAACACAATCGAGAGTTTTGGCTTGTTTTCCCAAATGCCTTTAATTGCATTCGTCAGCATTTGTTTGGTCCTGTTCTGGTCGTATGACTGCTCATATTAGTCTCAATGGCACCTTTGGGCAATAAGTCGATTTTTGATTACTTTGGTTAACATTATTTTCTTCGCGTAATCAGGCTGTATAAACTCAAAGTTGTTGTCTTTTGCAACCTAAAGATGTGGAATTTTCGTAAGTAAACGATCGATATTACCCTGAACTATTCGCTCATTGTCGATGCAAGCCCTGCGGATGGCCGTCTGGTAGCGCAAACCAAGGTTCATTTTTAGTCTGACCTGAACTCTCACTTCACTGGCTCTGGGCGGCAGAAGTCCTTGGATTGCAAAAATCTGTTCCCCGGCATGTGCTGCTGCAGAAACCGTGGGGACAACATTTCGGTGGAAGGCTTCGTCAATCTGCTCAAACACAAGGGTATCAGGCGGAGAAAATACAAAACCTATGAAGAAGCCCGCATATACGTGTTCGATTAGATCGCGTTTTCCTAAAACTCGACGCGCAACCACATCGTGAAGGGTATGCTGTCGTCTAGACTTCGAACAACATAGATTGAACCTGTAAGGCGCCTGCGCATCTTGGGGCCGTCCTTATATGGGTGTCCTGTGCGTCTGAGCGATTGCTTTTGTTTTCCAGATGTATGAAGCAGTCAATGCCTCAATTTTCCTAAGCTATTGAGAAACATAAGAAATGCAGGTGAGCTGGAGCGGGTGAAGGGAATCGAACCCTCGTATTCAGCTTGGGAAGCTGCTGCTCTACCATTGAGCTACACCCGCGATGGGCTTCAGGTAAGCCAAGTCCTTGGTTTCGTCAAGCGGGTCGCGATGAAAAGAGCCTTGCAGCGGGCTGCATGGATCTTATCGTTACATCTTGGGTTGATGACGTGGATCGCGCCGTTGGATTTTAAGACATCGGCGATGGTCACACTGGCGGTCGTGCCGTTCTCGTCGGTCAATTTTACCAGCCCCATGTCATAGCCTACCATCAGCGTGCAACCGCCCAGGGTGGCGATTGGGTGCATGCGTTTATCATCGGCGATCATGTCCAGCAGCGCCTCGATCTCGCTTGCTTTGCCGCTAGTCTGTTTGCGGCTGTGCAGCCGGTCTGTCGCCTAATTGCGGGCCATGGCGATCAGCCAGGTCATGCCACGGCCTTTGCTGGCGTCAAACCGCGGGGCGCGTAGTCAGACTTTGGTTAAAACCATCCTCGGCTTCGCTGCGATTTCCTAAGATACACAGCAAAACGCCGATAAGTTTCGAGGAGGTTTCAGAATAGATTCTGCGAAAGGCCGCACGATCTTGTGCGGCCACTTGCAGCAAAAGCGTTCCAATTGGATCATCTATCTGCCTCAGCTGGGCTGAGGCGGCGCAAGATCAACCCCTGCGACGCCGCCCACCAGCAGCCCCGCCCGAGCCAGAGGTGTTAAAGCTTACCTCGGGCAGGGTGACGATTTGGCTAAGCTCGGGGAAGCTATCGACCGCATTCGGGATGGCGCTTGCATTGACGAAATGCTCTTGAAAGCGCGGCTCGATGGCGGTTTCGACCTTGTGGATCTGATGCACCGTGGTTTCGATATAGTCGCGTGCGCCGACGTTGCACAAAGCAATGCGCGCGCCGGTGCCCGCAGCATTGCCCGCCGAGACCACCTTATCAAGCCGCACATCCGGGATCATGCCCAGAACCATCGCGTGTTTGGGCGAGATATGCGCGCCAAAGGCGCCTGCAAGCGTAACCTTATCGACGGTCTGCACGCCCATCTCATCCATCAACAGCTTGGCACCTGCGTAAAGCGCGGCTTTGGCCAGCTGAATGGCGCGAATGTCGCCTTGGGTGATGGTGATCATCGGTCCACCGTGGGCGGTGCCGTCATGCAGCACATAAGAATGCGTGCGGCCTTCCGAGATGCAGCGCGCCGTGCCGGTTTGATCGGGGCCGCCGATCAATCCACCCTGATCGACCAAACCGGCCATGCGCATTTCGGCCACGGCCTCGATGATGCCTGATCCGCAAATGCCGGTGATGCCGCTGCTGGCGGTGGCGGCGGCAAAACCCGCGTCATCCGACCACAGATCCGAGCCGATCACCCGAAAGCGCGGTTCTTTGGTGGCAGGATCAATCTCGACCCGCTCGATAGCACCTGGGGCTGCGCGTTGGCCCGAAGAGATCTGCGCGCCCTCAAAGGCGGGGCCGGTGGGGGATGAACAGGCCAAGACGCGGGTTTTATTACCCAAAAGGATTTCTGCATTGGTGCCGACATCGACGATCAGCACCATTTCGTCAGATTTGTTCGGCTCTTCGGCCAAGGCCACGGCGGCGCAATCGGCCCCTACATGGCCCGCGATGCAGGGCAGAATATAGACGCGGGCGGCGTTATTGACCGCGTTAAGATCCAGATCGCGCGCATCCAACGTCAGCGAGCCCGAGGTTGCCAGCGCAAAGGGCGCTTGGCCAAGTTCAACCGGATCAATGCCCAAAAGCAGGTGGTGCATCACCGGATTGCAGACAAAGGTCAGCTCGTAAATCGAGGTCGGCACGATATTGGCTTCGGTGGCGATAGATTGGATCAACCCGTTCAGCGCCGTGCGCACCGCGGCTGTCATCTCGACATCGCCGCCGGGGTTCATCATCGCATAAGACACTCGGCTCATCAGATCTTCGCCAAAGCGGATCTGCGGGTTCATCACGCCCGCCGAGGCCAGCACAGAACCGTCGCGCAGATCGCACAGATGTGCCGCCACAGTGGTCGAGCCAAGGTCGATGGCAAGGCCGTAGATGCCGCCCTCGTGAAAGCCGGGCCAGATATCCAGCAGGCGGTGACGGGTGTCATGGTTGCCCTTGTGCAGCGCTACCGTGACCTTCCATTCGCCCTTGCGCAGCGCAGGCTGCAGTCGCCGCAGGATCGGCAGTTCGGCAGCCACTTCACCCACGCCCCATTGTTCTTGCAAGGCGGTGACAAGGCGTTCGAAATCGCCGGTAGGTTCGTGCATGTCGGGCTCTGCCACCTCGACGTAAAGCGCGCGGGTGGCGGGATCCATCACGATGTCGCGCTGGCTGGCGGATTTGCGGATCACTTGTTTGTGGACTTGGCTTTCGGGCGGTACGTCGATCACGACATCACCCTGCACGCAGGCCTGACAGCCCAGACGCCGCCCGTCGATCATGCCACGCTTGGATTTATAGCGTTCTTCGACCGCGTTCCACTCGGTCAGCGCCTCGGCTTCCACCGTGACGCCATGTTTGGAGAATTCGCCATATTGCGGGGTGATCTGGCATTTTGAACAAATGCCGCGCCCGCCGCAGACCGAATCCAGATCGACACCAAGCTGGCGCGCAGCGGTCAGCACTGGCGTGCCAAGCGCAAAGCGGCCCCGCTTGCCAGAGGGGGTAAAGATTACCAAAGCGTCGTCGGTCATATCGTCCTCATCTTGGTCAGGCGAATTCTATCGTGCTGTTGTAGGACGGCTTTGGCAAAAGTCACCGCCAGATAGCGGCATTCAATTGTGCATCCGCGCCTTAGCCTGCGATGAACTGCTTGGCGAGTTTTAGGCCTTGGCCTTGGTAGTTCGAGGCGATCTCGCGACCATAAAGCGTGTCGGGGCGCTCGGCCATGCGTTCATAGACCAAGCGACCGACGATTTGGCCGTGTTCCAGCACAAAAGGCGCCTCGTGGCAGCGGACTTCCAGCACACCACGGCTGCCAACACCGCCTGCGGCAGCGTGGCCAAAGCCGGGGTCAAAAAAGCCCGCGTAATGCACGCGAAACTCGCCGACCATGGCGAGAAAGGGTGCCATTTCAGCCGCGTAGTCGGGCGGGATCGTCACCGCCTCGCGGCTGACCAGAATATAAAAAGCACCGGGATCAAGGATAATGCGGCCATCTTTGGCGTGGATTTCTTCCCAAAATTCCGAAGCCGGATAATGGCCGATCTTATCCAGAT
>JALRIN010000080.1 GCA_023255415.1 Cypionkella sp.
CGGCCTTGGCCGCCCGAAAAGGCGCGCGCGTGATCGAGCGCGCAGTTGAAAGCCGTGTGAAGATGAAATCCCTCAGCGATGCGGAAATCGCGGCTTATCTGGCGACAGACGATTGGCGCGGCAAGGCAGGCGGCTATGCCATTCAAGGCCCTGCTGGTGCGTTTATTCCGTGGATTTCAGGCAGCTATCCCGCCATTATGGGCCTTCCTTTGGCCGAAACAGCCAGTGCCTTGGCGGCCTTGGGCTATCCCGTTTGGAGACAAGAATGAAGGGCTGCGTCATTGCATTGGATGAGGTTGCAGGGCGCAAGGCGGCGGCATTGATCGTTGATGGCCGCTTGCAGGATATCCGTATTGATCCCCCCGAAAATGACCCAAGCCCCGAGATTGGCGAGATTTACCGCGCCAAGGTGACCCGTGCCATGGGCGGGCAGGGCGGTGTTATAGTCACCCTCCCCGATGGGCAATCGGGATTTTTGCGCGGGGTCAAAGGCCTTGAGCAAGGGGCAAGCGTGATTGTTCAGGTGATGGGCTATGCCGAAGGCAATAAGGCCGCGCCTGTGACGACAAGGCTGTTGTTCAAAAGCCGCTACGCCATTGTCACGCCCGCGGCGGCAGGATTTAACATCGCCCGCTCGATCCGTGACGAAGAAGACCGCGATCACCTGTTGGAACTGGCCCATGAGGCGATGGAGGGCGCGCCTGAGGATTTTGGCGTGATCATTCGCTCAGCCAGCGCTGAGGCGGCGGATGAAGATATAGTTGAGGATGTCAGCGCCATGCGCGCCTTGGCCGAGGCCGTGGTGGCCGATATGAATGGCGCCCCCGAATTGCTGGTTGCAGCCCCCACATCCCATGAGATTGCATGGCGCGATTGGACAAGCCCGATGCCTGATGAAGTGGTAGAAAGCCCCACCGCCTTTGCCGATCTCGGCGTGGAGGAGGCGGTTGATACCCTCCTCTCCCCGCGGGTGGAGTTGGGTGGTGGCGCGTGGGCCATGTTTGAACCCACCGCTGCCCTCGTGGCGATTGATGTGAACACGGGCGGGGATTTATCCCTTGCGGCAGGGCTTAAGGCCAATTTGGCTTTGGTGCGTGATTTGCCGCGTCAATTGCGTCTGCGTGGGTTGTCGGGGCAGATTACAATGGATTTGGCCCCGATGCCAAAAAAAGACCGCCGCCTGTTCGAGGATAAATTGCGCAGTGCCTTGCGCTCTGACGCGACTGACACGGTGCTTGCGGGATGGACACCGCTTGGCCATTTTGAACTGCAGCGCAAGCGCGACCGCGCGCCTTTGCACGAGATATGGCCGTCATGAGTTGCCCGATTTGTCAAAAAGAAACAGTCGCGGCCTATCGCCCTTTTTGCTCGCGCCGCTGCGCGGATGTGGATCTGGCGCGATGGTTGAACGGATCATATGCCGTGCCG
>JALRIN010000081.1 GCA_023255415.1 Cypionkella sp.
CCAGTCTTTAGTAGAAAACCGATTTTCGGCTACAAAGGTTTGATTGCCGCAACAATCGCAATTGCAGCGCTATCGGTTGCAGTCTGGGCGCATCACCTCTTCACAACTGGCCAAGTGCTCTTGCCGTTCTTCTCATTCATGACCTTCTTGATTGGCGTTCCGACAGGAGTGAAATTCTTCAACTGGATTGGCACGATGTGGCGCGGCAATGTGCACATGGATACGCCGATGATTTGGTCGCTTGGGTTCCTCATTACCTTCCTCTTCGGTGGTTTAACCGGAATCATCTTGGCTAGCCCTCCACTGGATTTTGCAGTTTCTGCCTCTTATTTCGTGGTGGCCCACTTCCACTACGTCATCGTTGGAGCTCTTGTCTTTGCTCTCTTCGGAGCTTTCTACTTCTGGTGGCCAAAGTGGACTGGAAAGATGCTCAACGAGCGTCTTGGTTTGTGGCACTTCTGGTTGTTCTTTATCAGCTTCCACATGACATTCTTAATTCAACACTGGTTAGGAATTAAGGGCTTCCCTCGTCGTTACGCCGATTATCTTCCTACAGATGGCTTCACATTCATGAATACAGTGTCAACAATTGGTTCATTCTTGTTGGCCTTGTCAATGATTCCATTTGCAATCAACATCTGGATTACCCGCAAAGCTCCAATGGTTGGCGTAGATGATCCTTGGGGTTATGGAGCGTCATTGGAATGGGCAACTTCATGCCCACCACCCCGCCACAATTTCTTGACGATGCCACGCATCTCAAGTGAACGACCAGCATTTGATTTACATCATCCACACATCAAGACAGAGGGGCACGAATAAGATGAAGGCTTCTTGGCGTCTCTTCGGGGGTTTATCTGTTTTCTACGTACTCATGACTGTTATTTATTGGCAGGTTGGTGGTGAACCGGTAGGTATCGGCGGAATGCTACTTGCTGCATGCCTTGCTGGAATGGTTGCTTTCTACGTGTGGTTTACCCAAAAGCGAATTGGCGTAACTCTTCCTGAAGATAATCTGACAGCGGAGATCGCAGATGGTGCTGGAGAACTTGGTTTCTATAGCCCGCACTCATGGTGGCCGCTACCTGTTGCACTAAGCGCTTGCACATTTGGACTTGGTTTGATTATCGGTTGGTGGTTGTCACTAATCGGCGCGGGAGCTTTAATGATCTCTGTAATCGGAATGGTTACAGAGTATGAAAAGCCAGTTAATTCAGCAGCTCACTAATGTCTCAAGAGCGCGCGGAGATTCTGCACACCGATTTTCCTAATACCGCCGCAGCTCGAATCACTATTACTGCACCGGCTTCTAGGATCTTTGATTTCTTAGCAAACCCCGCTAACCATCAATTATTTGATGGATCGGGAACTATCAAGCGTTCCATTTCTGGCCCTGAACGTCTTTT
>JALRIN010000082.1 GCA_023255415.1 Cypionkella sp.
ATGTTCTAACTTTGGGAGCTCACGCAATTCAGGCGATGTAAACGCAGCATGCTCTGGTCCGCGACGTGCGCTGATAAATACTTTACGAACACTGCTTTTCTTTAATGCAGCGATTGCATGGTCTGCGGTATCTGTTGGATCTAACTCGCTTGGCTCTAACGCCAACATGCGTGCGACATCCATTGCAACATTTCCTGCGCCAATTACGACTGCTGTTTCTGTATCAAGTGGAACATCGACATCAACAAAGTCTGGATGCGCGTTATACCAAGGCACAAATACCGCTGCAGATAGTGATCCGCGTAGGTTTTCGCCGGGAATTCCAAGAGATTTTCCTAGTGAAGAGCCGGTAGCAATAATTACCGCATCATACTTTTCTTTAAGCTGAGCAACAGTTACATCGCTTCCGACTTCGACATTTGCAAATAATCTAAATGATTCGTGCGAAGCAATCTTTTCAAAGACCTTTGCAACCGTTTTAATCTTTGGATGGTCTGGGGCAACTCCGCTTCTAACCAATCCCCATGGGGTCGGTAGGCGTTCAATCATGTCGATCTCAAAGGAACGATTCTCATCGGCAAGGTTTTGAAGCGCCTGCGCAGCGAAATACCCGGCAGGTCCTGCGCCAACGATTGCGACCTTGTATGAATTCACGAATGGAGTCTAACTAGTACGGGTAAGTAAGGCATATTCAGACTAATTTACTGGCATTTTGATACTGACAATTTTCTGGAACTCTGAGATTTCATCAGTATTCCCATTGAGAAACTGACCAATTAATTTGAATTCGAAGTTAGCTTGTCCTATAGCCACATCGGCAGCCAGAACCTCTTGTCGAATATCAAGCATGCAAATCTTTTCGTGGGGTTTCAACTCTTTAGCTTGAAAGACAATATTTCGATCTCTATCAAACACTCTCAGATCATAAAGGGCATCAACTCGGTGGTTATGAATTCGAGCGCTAAATCTAACCTCATCTCCCGTGTGTAATCCGGAAGATATCGGTCCCAATATCAAATCTAATTCTTCAGATGTGAAAAGTGAGTCTCCACTGGTAGTTCCTCCAGCAGTACCTACCTCCTTTCTTTCTGTGATTTGAAAGGATTCCATATCAACATTAGGAACAGTTGGTACATCTGATAATTGCTTTTCTAGCTCTCTATTCCGACTAGGTCGTATGAAACGCTGTACTACGGCAAACTCAACATGAAATTCATGTGAAGGTATTTCTATTGCATTTTGTATTGCAGAAAACTCATCAAGAGATATCTTCATGAAAACAATCTCTTGGTAAGCAT
>JALRIN010000083.1 GCA_023255415.1 Cypionkella sp.
TCTTCAACAGCACCACGACGCCATACGACACCACGAGTCTCTTCTTTAGCTCCTCCCGGCGGATGTGAACGAATAATTCGATTGACATGTTCAGTATCAGTAACATCGTCATCGAACAATGCAGAGGTCTTATCTGTCATGAAGTATCGCAGGATATCAAACTCAACTGCTTTGACAAAGTCACGAGCACCAGTAGTTTCGCCACGAGGACCAGCGGCAAGACCACGATTGGTTTGTGGTTGTGCAGCGTCTACCAGACCCAGATACGCCTCGACGTATTCTTTCTCGGTAAATGCATTCTTACGAAACTTGAAGATCAATCGACTTTCATCATAAGGATCTTCACCATATGGTGCAGGAGCATAGAAGTCGCAGTCCTCACTGATAACTTCATCATAATGTGAGTCGTCAATGAACTGACCGATTACATGTTCTGCATCATACTTTGTGGGTGCTACTATTACTTTAACCATTTTTACTTTCCAAATCTAAAACGATCTCGGTTCCTTCGATGTGACAACCGATGACCTTACGCCTACCATTATCATCCATTATAACACAAGTATGGATTTCTGGATACTTTTTATTTATCGAACCAGAGGCGATAGTTCCGACGGCAAGTTGCCGCCAAGCGTCTAATATTTTATGTGAAAGGTCATACGAGTCCATTACAGATCTCCCGCCTTGCGGTTCTCGGATTGATACACATCAAAGGAACCGCCAGGATAACGTGATTCTAACTTACGAACGTTCTCTGCGATAACATCATTGGGATCAAGTTGAAGTGCCCGACATGCGTTCACCCAATACCACATAATATCACCAAGTTCACGTTTCATGTGGAACACGTTTTCTTCGTTAAACTCTTTACCCTGAAAGATGATCTTCTTGGGAATCTCATTGAACTCACCACACTCTGCAGACATACCAATTGCGGCTGTCATCAATAGTGAGAAGTTGTATCCAAGGTTATCATTAGACAGTTCATCCATGCGACGACGCATATGGTCATATACGTTACTCTCTTTTGAGGTGACGCCCTCTACGAACTTTTCATACTGTTTCAGGTCAACTTGTTTTGTCATAATATACTCCATTCTTAATGTGCTATTATATCACAAATTAGTCATTCTTGCAAGCACGATTTGTGCCCGCTTGGATGGTAATTTAGTGAGAAATCCTGTCTTGCGACTCTTAGCGTAAGGAGGTGTCTTACCCTTACTTAGATACTGATCAGCAGTAGGATCATGTATCTCTCCTGTCGTATTGTCTACGATCCA
>JALRIN010000084.1 GCA_023255415.1 Cypionkella sp.
AAAGCAATTTGACTTCTATGAGCAGTCGAGCGCAGCAAGTGGTCAAGACTATAAGTTCGTAACACGTATTGAAATCTTAGACGGCGGAAACGGCGCAAATGTACCAAATGTATTAGAAACATTTGAATTGTATGGTTGTTATGTAGAAAGTGCAAACTATAATAGTTTAGCATATTCTAACTCAACTGATCCAGTTAGTGTTACATTAAACATTCGTTATGACAATGCAATCCAAAGCCCACAAGGTACAGGTATTGGAACAGCAATTGGACGTACAGTTAACACTTCAGTTACTGGCGGCGGCGTTTAATACTATTTTCATTTAGTCTAACTATAAAAGGGAGCCTCGGCTCCCTTTACCTTTATATACGTACTTAATGCTAAAGGATAAATATTTGTATGGCAAATAAGTTTAATGGTTTATTAGATTCAATAGGTAATGGTATACTAAGTCCCAAAGGCAATCTTGCTGATTGGCAACATGCTGCACGACTGTATACTGACAGAGACATGGCCTTGGCGCCAAAGACTAAATTTCTTTACCATGTACAATTTGAAATGTCAGATGTTGCAAAAGGCATTGCACCTAAACTATTTCAAGGGTCTACACTAAACGAAATAGGCATGTTAGTAAAACGTGCAGACTTGCCTAAATTCAGTGCTAGTATCGAAACAAAGAAAAAATATAATAGAGTAAAAAATGTACAAACATCTATTAGTTACGAACCAGTAAATATAGAACTTCACGACGACAATGAAGGCATTACTACTGCACTATTACAAGCATATTATAGATATTACTTTGCAGATGGCAATCAACAAAAAGATAGTGGCAGAGCGTATGCCGTAAATCCGCACAGTACATACGAAGGCGAATCACGTAACAATTACAAGTTTGGTATGGATGTAAACAATCCAGGCGTACCATTCTTTAAAAGTATCAAAATAAGTTTGTTGTCAAGAGGCGAATATACTACCTATACGCTTGTTAATCCAATATTAACAAGCTGGTCACACGATAATGTTGATAACAGTGACGGTGCTGGTACTATGAGTAATAGTATACAAGTAGCGTACGAGGCAGTATTTTATAATCAAAATAGCATTACTACAGGCAGTCAGGGCGAACCAGCAGGGTTTGGTCAAGATCATTATGACACTACTCCGAGTCCTATATCATTAGAAGGCGGCGCTAAACTAGGATTAGGCGGAACTATTGGCGGCGCTCTAGACCTTTATGAATTTATTGCTAGCGGCGAAGCATATAATAAC
>JALRIN010000085.1 GCA_023255415.1 Cypionkella sp.
CGTTGATGGTATTGACGGTTCTGATGGGAACACAGTTGCTCTGTTGACAGTTTACAAGCGATCAGCTACAACCCCCGCTACACCCACTGGTGGGTCTTTTAATTTTGACACCCTTACTTTGACAGCACCTAGTGGGTGGTATACATCACCTCCCTCTGGGACTGACCCAGTTTACGTATCGGTGGCAACAGCCTCTATCGTTGGTACAAGTGGTACAGATAACTCATTGACTTGGGCCAACCCGAGCCAGTTAGTGCAAAACGGTGCTGATGGGGTAGATGGTGCTGATGGGGTAGATGGTGCTGATGGGTTAGATGGAACAGCTGGCAAATCTGTATATACAGCTATTGTCTTTCAACGTGCTGCTTCTGCACCCTCTGCACCAACTGGGGGGTCATTTAACTTCGGGACTAACACTCTAACACCACCGACAAATTGGTACTTAGATGTCCCCTCTGGTAGTGATCCTATTTACGGAACACGATTTGTGTTCTCTATTATTGGTGATACTGGTTCTCAAACTGCAACCACTTGGGCAACACCTTTCCGTATTGCAGAAAATGGTGTAGATGGACTGGATGGGGTAGATGGTGCTGATGGTTTATCAACGTATCTAGCCTCTGTGTTTAAACGTAGTGCATCTGCGCCTACTACGCCTACTGGTGGTAGCTATAACTTTGGTACTAACACTTTAACTGCACCTAGTGGGTGGTCTGTAAGTGTTCCGTCTGGTTCAGACCCACTGTATGTGTCTACCGCTCTGGCAAGCGTACAAGGTGTCTCTGGTACAGATAGTACACTAACTTGGACTTCACCTACAGTCCTTGCCCAAAATGGTGCAGATGGTGCAGATGGTGCGGACGGGGCCAATGGTGTTCGTGGTGCTGGTCGTTGGCATATTGGTGTAACAACACTACCAACAACTTCCTCTGGCGCACACACAGACTTCACTAACGCATTGTTTGATCCAGTAGACAATGATCAGGCTTGGTTCTACACTGGAACTCAGTCTAATCCTACATCTCAAACTGTGTGGATTTATAATGAAGGTTCTGGTGCAACTCCTGCGGACAGTTGGGCATTACAAGATGAGGTGATTGATGGCAACCTAGTTGTTGCTGGAACAATTACCGCTGACAGGCTTGTGTCAACACAGTTGTCGTCACTTGGTATGACTATCGGTACACTGTCTAGCGCACCTAGTGGTGAGCGTGTAGTTATCAGT
>JALRIN010000086.1 GCA_023255415.1 Cypionkella sp.
AATGTAATAAGTTTGTCAACCCATTCAATCTTACGTGCTTCTTTAGATCCGTTAGCAACCATAACATCGGTGTCTTGCACATCAAGTTGATTGATAAGAATCTTAGCAATAGTAGTTTTACCTAGTCCGGCACTACCACTAAGCAAGATATGCGGGATACTTCCGCTGTCAATCCATCCTTTGATCTGTTCACGCTGATTCTCATCGCGGAACACGTAACCGTCTACTGTTTTAGGACGATACTTTTCTACCCATAATTCATTCATTCTTTGTCTGCCTCTTCTTTTTTTGTTTTGCGATTGCCGTAAAATCCGCCCTTAAATTCAACTTCTTCTGATCGAGCATACTTTGCACCGTATGTAATCGTTCCGCCGTTTTTTAAATATTCTTTAATTAATTTATCGTCTTCGTCATTTAATTGGCGAGGTACTGGATTCATTGTCATCGTTTAAGTCCTAACTCTTTGTATGCAATTTGAATTGCCTTTGATTGAAAATAAGCATCTGCTAATGCGTTGTGCAAGTCTGTTTGCATGCTTTTACGTGGATCTTGCTGACAACAGCCAAAAAGCGTTCTAGAATCCCGTATAATCCAGAAGTTCCACGGAATCGGCTTTCCGCCGCGGCGGAACATGTCTTCCAGTATGGTATAGTCAAAACCATATCCTTGACCCCATAATGTATCAACACCAACGACCCACTTGCTAATTTGACGTAAAGCCTCATCTACGCTAACAGCGCCAGTCTGATCAAACGCTTCTTCCATAATCTTAGGATCTTGTTTGCCCCACCACTCAATAGTGCTGTCACTAGCAGTGCGACCTAGAGCATCTTGCTCGTCGATACTAATCTTTAGATAAAGTTCTGAGTGAGGCTCACTATCATCTAGCGGATTAAACTTAACTGCACCTAACGATAGTACAGTTGCGCTTGGGCTAGTATCAATAGTTTCTAAGTCGATTGTGCCGTGTGTGGCCATAAAAATACTCCTTGCAATTTATATACATTATAGCAAATAAACTGCAAGGAGTCAAGTAGTTTTTATAGTTTATCTTTGATTTCCAAAAACAGATCATTTGCATAATGATCGTGTGCAGCTTGATTTGGATGTGCGTTATCAAGGCCCAACGGATAGTTTTGGCTTATTGTTAAAAAACAAGATTTTAAAATATCAACATTATACCATTTTGGGGTTAAGTT
>JALRIN010000087.1 GCA_023255415.1 Cypionkella sp.
CAAAGCAGAGATTGAATACTGGGACAAACGACAGTTAGTTAAGAAAATTAACTTGAACAGTTTGTATGGTGCTATTCTTAACCCTGGTTGTAGATTCTTTGATAAGCGTATTGGACAGTCAACTACACTTACTGGTCGTACTATTGTTAAGCATATGAGTGCAGAAGTTAACAAGGTAATTACTGGTGTATACGATCACGTTGGCGAAGCAGTTATCTACGGTGACACTGACTCTGTGTACTTTAGTGCTTGGCCTACTCTAAAGAATGACATTAAAGCAGGTAACATTCCTTGGACTAAAGAGAATGTTATCACGCTGTATGATCAAGTAAGCGAAGCAGCAAACGCAACCTTTCCAGATATGATGGCAAAGGCATTTCATTGTCCTAAGAGTCGTTCAGAAGTTATTGCAGCAGGTCGAGAGATTGTTGCAGAAAGCGGACTGTTTATTACTAAGAAGCGTTATGCGGCACTGGTATATGATACAGAAGGCTTCCGCAGCGATACAGATGGCAAGCCAGGCAAAGTAAAAGCGATGGGCTTAGACTTACGCCGTTCAGATACTCCTGTGTTTATGCAAGAGTTTTTAAGTGAACTATTGCTTATGGTGCTAACAGACAAGCCGCAAGAAGATGTACTTGAACGTATTACTCAATTCCGTATGGAGTTCAGTGAGCGGCCAGGCTGGGAGAAAGGTAGTCCGAAACGAGCAAACAAGATTGGACATTATCAGCGACTGGAGCAAAAGCAAGGCAAAGCAAACATGCCTGGACACGTTAGAGCAAGTATTAACTGGAACACACTCAAGCGTATGAACGGTGACAAGTATTCGCAAGAGATTGTGGACGGTATGAAAGTTATTGTTTGTAAGCTCAAGCAGAATCCATTAGGATACACAAGTGTTGCGTATCCAACAGACGAATTGCGTATGCCAGAGTGGTTCAAAGAACTTCCGTTCGATGATGCAGCAATGGCAGAAACAATTATTGATAACAAGTTAGACAACTTGATTGGTGTGCTTAACTATCCCTTAGAAGATACTAAGCGTCACAACACCTTTAACAGTTTGTTTGACTTTGGAGACTAAAGTGAAAATTAAAGTAGAAGTAGAACT
>JALRIN010000088.1 GCA_023255415.1 Cypionkella sp.
TGCCCACCCAACCCCTTGGTCGCTTCGGACCACGACTGCTCGAAGTCTTTGCCACTCGACTCAACGGCGCTGGTGGCGTCTTTGACTGCACCTTCAAAACCCTCTTTCGCCTTGCGCAGTTCGTCTAACTCCATCGAGCGGTTGACCTCTGCTTTGACGTCAGAAACGTAGCGCTGCGCCTTACCCAACAAGGCACCAACCGTACGCGCGACGCGCGGTAACTTTTCCGGGCCAATCACGACCAGCGCCACTGCGCCGATCAGGGCGAGTTTGGAAATACCGAGATCAATCATGTGTGTGCTTTGTGGGCGATTCGGCACGCAAACCGCTGCCAACCACCGATCGCTGGCCCCAGAGGGCCGCCATCAAGACATCGTCTTGGCGTCAACGTCGATCGTTTCGCTGGACTTCGCCGCCGCTGGGGGCGTTTGTGCAACTTGTGCCGGCGCTTCGTCATCCTTAGCCGTGCCATCTTTCATGCCGTCTTTAAAACCCTTCACGGCGCCACCCAAATCAGAGCCTAAATTTTTCAGCTTTTTGGTGCCAAACACCATCACAACGATGAGTAGGACGATGAGCCAATGCCAAATCGAAAACGTTCCCATGAGAATCTCCTAAATCTTGTTCCGGCGCCACGGGCGCACGTCTTTCATAGCCGAATTCTACGTTGCATCGACCACTTTTCCTCGTATTAAAGCAAATTCGGCTGAAAGTTTCCCCTCAGCGGGCTAAGCCCTTACCGAGGTATCGGACTAGCCCTTCGTCCACGGACGAGGGCCCCCCATCACATGCACGTGCAAGTGATGGACCTCTTGGCCGCCGTGGGCGCCGGTATTGATCACCACGCGAAAACCACCGCTGGGATAAGGCTCGCAACCTTGCTCTAGTGCGAGTTGCGGCGCTAATGTCATGATTTTCCCCATCAAGGCTCCATCGGCCTCGTCAAGGTGCGCCATCGAGGTGATGTGCTTTTTCGGTACGATCAAAAAATGGATCGGCGCCCAGGGTGCAATGTCGTGGAAGGCGTAGAGATCATCGTCTTCATAGACTTTTTTACTGGGTATTTTTCCTGCCGCGATTTTGCAGAACAGGCAGTT
>JALRIN010000089.1 GCA_023255415.1 Cypionkella sp.
CTTTACCGTCAGGTGTTACATTGATACCAACTAGCTTCAGGTTTTCAATGTCAGTAGGGTCTAAGCCATCTTTAACATCAATGCGAGTAGGCTGGAGAGGTGTACGGACAACACGAGGGGGAGCAATCTTAGGGATTAACGTAGCACTCCAGACGCTAGGTGTATCAATCTTCAGCTTACCATCTACAGTTTTAGATTGACCCACACGCCGAGCTAACTCACTGCGTACTTGTTTGGATAGGTTCTGAACTTCTCTGAGGTTCATCCCCGTCTTCTCCATCAACCACGACTGAGCAGCTTTAGCAGAAACACCTTTATTCTCACCAGCTACCCAGAAGGCATGGTCAAGGTCATTGGCAAACTCTGCATCTACTTTGTTAATCTTAACAGCCTTCTTAACTTGTTGAGGCAAAGTGAGGTCAACATCAGAGGCTACCTCTTCAACAGTTTCCAGACTCTTTAACTCAGGGTTCCACTCCATTGGCTTGTCAGAAGCCTTGAACGCTGGTTCTACTGTTAACTGACCATTCCACTCTAACAACAACTGTTGCTGTTGCTCTTCAGGTAAAGTATCAATCTTGTCCTGAACCTCTGCTAGCTTAGCGTCTACTTCTTCTGGAGTTGCTTTGCTGAGGTCGGCATCAATACCAAACTTACGTAACAGAGCAGCAGCACCAGCGCCTAAACCACCACCCAGTGTTAGACCAGTAACGATGTTAAGGGTCTTGCTGTCACCCATTGTTTCATAGGTAGGCTCGATAGCTCCACCAAAAGCACCAGCAGTAGCACCACGCAGAGTACCTGTAGCAATCTTACCGCCGATGGCTATGGGTTTTAACACAGCGGCTGGTAGCGTCACAGGGTCTAAGATGGAACCAGCAATAAGACCAGTCCAGCCAGCGATGGGGTTAGTCTCCAACGCCATGCGGCTTTCTTTCTCAGCTTGTAAATCCTCATCATAGTTAGGGTCTAGGATTCCAAGCCCACGCATAGAAGAAGTAAAACCCCTTTCAACGTTAGAGGTAAAGGCATCCCAAGAACTGCCACTTTCACCCGCTAAGTATTG
>JALRIN010000008.1 GCA_023255415.1 Cypionkella sp.
GAAAAGATCGCGAGCCTTTTGTCCATTATCGCCCGCCGTGAAAGCGCGATCGGAATGGCACCACTGTCTGGCCCTATTCAGGTCGAGCTCCCCCTGACGCGCGAGGCGATGGCCGATTATCTGGGTCTTACCCTTGAAACCGTCAGCCGCCAGATCTCGGCGCTGAAGCGCGAAGGCGTGATCGAGCTGGAGGGCAAGCGTCACGTCAAGGTTGCTGATATTGATCGGCTGATCGAACAGACCGGCGATGATTCCGATGGCGGGATGCTGGGTTAAATGCAAAGCGCGCCACAGAGCAACGCGCCAAAGGGCGAGCTGACGCTGCGCACGCTGGCGATGCCGCGCGATGTGAACACCAATGGCGATATCTTTGGCGGCTGGGTGCTGTCACAAATGGATATGGCCGCCGGCATCGTCGCCAGTGCGCGTGCGCAAGGCCGTGTCGCCACCGTAGCGATTGACGCGATGAAATTCATCCGCCCGGTCAAGGTGGGCGACGTGCTGTGCATCTATGTTCATATCGCCCGCATCGGCCGCACCTCGATGGCGATGGAGATCGAGGCCTGGGTGCTGCGCAACCGCCAAGACCAACGCGAAAAGGTCACCGAGGCCGTGTTCACCTTTGTGGCCATTGATGAGGCAGGTAAGCCGAGGGTTGTGCCGCAGGCGTAAGCCCTTGCAATGGCTGGACTGGTTCAAAAAAGGTGCGCAATGAATGCGCACCCTACGTTTGTGGGCGAAAGCCCCTACCTACTAAACCGCTTATACTTCGCGCGCTTTGGCTCCAGCGCATCTGGCCCCAGACGGCGGATTTTGTCTTGCTCATAGGCTTCAAAGTTGCCCTCGAACCATTCGACATGGGCGTCGCCTTCAAAGGCCAGCATATGGGTGCACAGCCGGTCGAGGAAAAAGCGGTCGTGGCTGATGATGATCGCACAGCCGGCGAAATCTTCGATCGCACTTTCCAGCGCTTGCAGGGTTTCGACGTCCAGATCGTTGGTCGGTTCGTCGAGCAGCAGCACATTGCCGCCCGAACGCAGCAGTTTCGCCATATGCACGCGGTTGCGTTCACCGCCAGACAAAAGCCCGACCTTTTTCTGCTGGTCGGTGCCTTTGAAGTTGAACGCGCCGGTATAGACCCGACTGTTCATCTGCATGTCGCCCAGCTGGATGATCTCGGATCCGCCCGAGATTTCTTCCCAGACGTTTTTCGCAGGGTCCAGCGCATCGCGCGACTGATCCACAAACGACAGCTGAACCGTGTTGCCCATGGTGATGGTGCCCTCGTCTGGCTGTTCTTGGCCGACGATCATCCGGAACAGCGTCGATTTGCCCGCGCCATTTGGCCCGATCACACCGACAATCGCCCCCGGTGGAATGGTGAAGGACAGATCTTCGATCAACAGTTTGTCGCCCATGGCTTTTTTCAGCCCGACGACCTCGATCACCTTATTGCCCAGACGTTCGCCGTTGGGGATGATGATCTGCGCCGAAGAAGACCGTTCCAGCACAGTCTGGCCCGCCATCTCGTTATAGCGCGCAATACGGGCCTTGCCCTTGGATTGGCGCGCCTTGGCACCCGAACGGATCCATTCCAGTTCTTTTTCCAACGCTTTCTGCTTGGATTTGTCTTCGCGCGCTTCTTGCTGCATTCGCTTGGCCTTTTGGTCCAGCCAAGCCGAGTAGTTGCCCTCGTAAGGGATGCCGCGGCCGCGGTCCAATTCCAGAATCCAAGAGGTGATGTCATCGAGGAAATAGCGGTCGTGGGTGACGATCAGGATGGTGCCCTTATAGGCGATCAGGTGCTTTTGCAGCCAAGCGATGGATTCTGCGTCCAAGTGGTTGGTCGGTTCGTCCAGCAGCAGCATGTCGGGGGCTTCAAGCAACAGCTTGCACAGCGCCACACGGCGACGCTCGCCGCCCGAAAGGTCTTCCACCATGGCGTCATCGGGGGGGCAGCGCAGCGCGTCCATCGCGACGCCAACGCTGGCTTCCAGCTCCCACAGATTGCCCGCGTCGATCTGGTCTTGCAGATTTGCCATCTCGTCAGCGGTCTCGTCCGAGTAGTTCATCGCCAATTCGTTATAGCGCTCGAGGATCGCAGTTTTTTCCGCCACGCCCAGCATGACGTTTTCCTTCACGGTCAAGGCCGGATCCAGATGCGGTTCTTGCGCCAGATAGCCCACCTTGGCGCCCTTGGCTGCCCAAGCTTCGCCTTTGAAATCCTTGTCAATGCCGGCCATGATTTTCAACAGCGTTGATTTGCCCGCACCGTTGACCCCAACAACGCCGATTTTCACGCCGGGGAGAAAGTTCAGGTGGATATTCTCAAAGCATTTTTTCCCGCCCGGATAGGTCTTGGAAACGCCTTCCATGTGGTAGACATATTGATACGAGGCCATGTGGATGCTCCTGCGGGTGGGAATAGGGTTGCGGGCTATGTAGCGATAAGGGCGCTTGGCCGCAACTATGCCAGCGGCTTTGACATCCAGATATCGGCTGGAAAGCTGGTGTAGGGCGCGCAATCTGCCCAGCCTGTGGCGCGATAAAGCCTGATGGCAGGGGTCAGGCTGGAATTGCTGTCAAGTTTCAGCTGGGCAAAGCCCATGCTGCGGGCGCGGGATTCGATTTCATGCATCAGACGGCGGGCGAGACCGCGGCCACGGGCATGGGGGGCCACCCAGAGCCTTTTGACCTCGGCCGTCGTGGCGTCAAGGCGGCGCAAGGAAACGCAGCCGATGGCGTCACCTGCCGCCCAAGCGAGCAGAAAAGCCCCCGCGGGTGCACGGTATTTGGCAGCCTCTGGCAGCGGCAGGGCCAGCATCTGCGGCGCAAGCCCTGGGATGTTTTCCAGCAGCAAATCGTAATAGGCACGCAGGCAGGCAAGGGCTTGCGCGGCATCTGGGTCAGCATCGGTGATGGTGATTTGCATGATCAGCCTTGGTGGTGGCGCAAAATTGCGGCCTGAGGGGGTTCTAAGCCATTGTATCGGCGACAGGCATCGGGTCAATTGGCGTGACAAAGCGGGAGGCCAAGGTGAGCAAAGCCGGATATGAGCAAGGATCTGATCGGGCCGCTTTGGCGGGGTTTTGAGCCATGCGCGCGGGGTTCCCCATTGCAAGCAAGGGCCTGGTGATTGGCCTTTTTGGCGGGTCGTTTGATCCCGCACATGAGGGGCATGTGCATCTGACACGGCAGGCTTTGGCGCGGATGGGGTTGGACCAGGTTTGGTGGCTGGTCAGCCCCGGCAATCCGCTGAAAGCGCGGCAGCCGGCGCCGATGGCGGCGCGACTGGCCCGCGCCCGCGCGCTGATGACGGACCCACGCGTCAAGATCACCGATCTGGAGGCGAAGTTGGGCACGCGGGCCACGATAGACACGCTGAGGCGGTTGCAGGCGATCTATCCCGGGGTGCATTTTGTCTGGCTGATGGGGGCGGATAACCTTGTGCAGTTTCACAAATGGAACCGCTGGCGCGATATTTTGCGCGCGGTGCCGGTGGGGGTTTTGGCGCGGCCGGGCTTGGGGGTGGCGGCGCGCAGCAGCGTGGCAGCGCGGGCTTTTGGGGTGAACCAGATCGCGCGGGGCGAGAATTTGCGTGGCAAGGCTGCGCCGGCTTGGTGTTTTGTCAATATGCCAATGAAGGCGGCCTCGAGCAGCGCCATTCGGGCGCGCGGGGATTGGAAGCGGTAGGAAGTCTGGCCAGCGGGGCAAGGGGGGCTTTCTGCCCCCCAGCTGCGATTATATCGCAGCCCCCCCGAGGATATTTTTGCCAAGATGAATGTGGGGGACGGGTTTGAGCGATCTGACACGGCGCGGCGTTTTGGCGGGGCTTTTGGCGGGGGCGGCAGGTGGCGCTTGGGCTGAGGCGCCGCTTGCGTCTTTGCGACCGCAGCCGCGCGGAGTGATCGGTGGGGATGGCGGCGCTGCGGCCTTGGTTGCGGCGGCAAAGCTGGGCGGGCGCTTGGGTTATTGTGTTGCAGATGCGGCAACCGGGCGGGTGCTTGAGGCCTCGGGAGAGACGGCGGTGATGCCGCCTGCTTCGGTCACCAAGGGGATGACAGCTTTGTATGCCTTGGAGCGGTTGGGCAGCGGGCAGCGTTTTGTCACCAGGGTGATGTATCGCGGCAGGTTGGACGCGGGGCGGCTGCAGGGCGATTTGATCTTGGCGGGCGGCGGCGATCCGGAATTGGACACCGACAGTTTGGCGGATCTGGTGGCAGCGCTTGCGGCAACCGGGCTGCGCGAGGTGACAGGGCAATTCATCGTCTATACCGGCGCTTTGCCCGAGCGGGCGGCGATTGCCCATGATCAGCCTGACTATGTTGGCTATAACCCCTCGGTTTCTGGGATCATGCTGAATTTCAACCGAGTCAATTTCGTCTGGAAGCAGGCCGGCGCGGGTTATGACATGGCGATGAACGCCGAAGGGGCGCGGTTTGTGCCGCCGGTGCGAATGGCGACGATGGCCCTGGCCGATCGGGATTTGCCGGTCTTTGCCTATAAGGCGGGGTCAGCGGCGGATCATTGGACTGTGGCGCGCGGGGCTTTGGGCAAGGCGGGCGAGCGCTGGCTGCCGGTGCGGCATCCGGGGATTTATGCGGGCGAGGTGTTTGCTTGGCTGGCAGCAGGGCAGGGCATTGCGCTTGGCCCGCCGCAGCTGCGCCGCGACCTGCCCCCTGAGGCCGCGCTGCTTGTTGCGCGCGACGGCGCGCCTTTGCCGGATGTCTTGCGCAAGATGTTGAAATTTTCGACCAATCTGACGGCGGAAGCGGTGGGCTTGGCCGCTTCGGCTGCGCCATCGCAAGAGGCCTCGGCGGCGGCAATGACGGCTTGGGCGCGCGACAGATTCGGCATCACCGGCAGGTTTGGCGACCATTCCGGGCTTGGGCCGAACACCCAGCTTTCGGCCGCGGATATGGTATCGGTGCTGAGCCAGGCCTTGCAGGATCCGAAGGGCGCGCAGTTGCAGCGACTGTTGCGCGACGCCGGGCTGCCAGATGCAGCGGGCAAGCCGCAAAACAAGTCTTTGCTGCGGGTGCAGGCCAAAAGCGGGACGATGAACTTTGTCTCAAACCTTGCGGGCTATGTGACGGCGGCCGATGGCAAGACGCTGGTGTTTGCGATTTTTGCTGCCGATGTGGCGCGGCGCGAGGCGGTGCCGGTTGCCCAGCGCGATCAGCCCAAGGGCAATAAGGCTTGGGTCGGGCGCGCGCATCGGCTGCAAGGCCAGCTGCTGCACCGCTGGGCGGGCTTGTATCTATAGCGGGTTCTGGCGCGTGAAAGGACGGCGGCTGTGCTGATCCCATTTCGCCCATGCCAACTTCCGTGCTTTTGGTCGCGACAAAACTGTGCATCAGCCGCTTTGATTTTCAACCGAAGCTATCTCCGCATCCTGTACGTGATGCTCTGGGCAAGGCCAAAAAGCGCATGATTTGTAAAACACTTGGGGTGATTAGTCTTAGATTGCGGCAATTCTAAATCCGTGATTGTCTAATCTTTCGTATAGGTATGTGATTGAGGATTATTTCATGCAACGACTGTTTATCTTGGCGCTGCCTCTGTTTGCTTTGGCTGCTTGCGGGCAGGCACCACTAAAGGCTGCAAAGGGTATGTCCAACACCTGTGGTGCGGCGCAGTTACAAAATCTTGTGGGAGGACCATCTTCCGCAGTTACAGGTTTAAATATTCCGAGCGATTCGCGGCACTATGGCAGCGAGGAACGGACGGCGACTGATAATCCGTATCGGCTAAATTTCGTGCACAGCGGAACTGCTATTGATGCGGTCGTTGACCCGAAATCGACTGTGGTTCGGGTTTTTTGCGGATAAGACTGCTGGACGACCAAAGCTTTCATCTTGGGATCTGACCAGCCGCGACCTTGCCTGCAAAATCGACCGTGTTGAACGGTCGATTTGACTGCAGTTTTCGAAAGACCCGCCGCTTACAGCGTCAAATGCCGCACCCTTGCGCCCCATTCGATGGCGGCGGCGTGGAGCCGGTCGATGTTCAGCTCTTCGCGGACCTCTTCCAGCATGCGCAGCTCGACCTCGCGCAGGTTGCCATCAGCGGCGGCGACGTCACAGGCCAGCGCATAGGCGGTTTCGTGCAGCTGTTCGGGCAGTGCATCGCGGATCAGACCAAAAAGCGCGTCCAACCCGTCTTCTTCCTCGAACAAATCAAACACGGTATTGGCCACCACGCCGATGCGGTCAGCATCATAACCGCCAAACACCGGCATGTAATTCACCGTCTGCTGAATAGCGACCAATTCCGCGGTGCGCATATTCTCATCCGAGGCGGACACCGCGATCATCACGGCAACCAACGCGTCTTGGGGGGAAAGCGAGGCGGGGGTATCTTGCACGAGAGCACTCCTGTTGTTGCAGCGCAGAATATTGACCTAAGCCCGCTTGAGCAATAGAGGAAGGGGTCGGCGCGAATATCGGGTTTGCGCCAGAAGGAGACGACGCGATGACTGCTTTGCGCGATGCTGGGATGAAATCTAAGGCTTGGCCCTTTGAAGAAGCGCGCGCGCTGCTGAAACGCTATGAGAAAAAGGCCCCGGCAAAGGGCTATGTGCTGTTTGAAACCGGCTATGGCCCCTCGGGTTTGCCGCATATCGGCACCTTTGGCGAGGTGGCCCGCACCACGATGATCCGCCGCGCCTTTGAAGCGATCTCGGATATTCCGACGCGGCTGATCTGTTTTTCCGATGATGTCGATGGCATGCGCAAAGTGCCCGAAAACGTGCCGCAGCAAGAGATGCTGCGCAACCACATGCAGCAGCCATTGACCACGGTGCCCGACCCCTATGGGCTTTATGACAGCTTTGGCGCGCATAACAACGCCATGTTGCGGCGGTTTTTGGATACCTTTGGCTTTGAATATGAATTCATCTCGGCCACCGAATTCTATAAATCGGGGCAGTTTGATGACATCCTGCGGCTGGCCACCGAGCGCTATGATGCGATCATGAAGATCATGCTGGCAAGCTTGCGCGAAGAGCGTCAGCAGACCTATTCCTGCTTTTTGCCTATCCATCCCGAAACCAAACGCGTGATGTATGTGCCGATGAAGCATGTCGATGCGGTCAATCACACCATCACCTTTGACGACGAAGATGGCCGCGAATGGACCCTGCCGGTCACTGGCGGCAATGTGAAATTGCAGTGGAAGCCCGACTTTGGCGCCCGCTGGGCGGCGCTTGACGTTGATTTCGAGATGTATGGCAAGGATCATTCGACCAACACCCCGATCTATGACGGCATTTGCGAAGTGCTGGGCGGCAAAAAGCCCAACCACATGAGCTATGAGCTGTTCTTGGACGATCAGGGGCAGAAAATCTCGAAGTCCAAGGGCAATGGGCTGACCATCGACGAATGGCTGACCTATGCCTCAGCCGAAAGCCTGTCGTATTTCATGTATCAAAAGCCCAAGACCGCCAAGCGGATGCATTTTGATGTGATCCCGCGGGCGATGGATGAATATCACCAACAGCTGCGCGCCTATCCGACCCAAGACATTGATCAGCAAGTGAATAACCCGGTTTGGCATATCCACCACGGCAACCCGCCTGTGTCGAAAATGGTGGTGCCTTTCTCGATGTTGCTGAACCTTGCCAGCGTCTCGGCGGCGCAAGACGCCAAGGGGCTTTGGGGCTTTATCAAGCGCTATGCCCCCGAGGCCTCGCCCGAGGCCAATCCTGATCTGGATGCGGCAGCGGGCTTTGCCGTGCGCTATTTCGCCGACCGGATTGCGCCGACGCGCAGCTTCCGCCTGCCAAGCGATCAGGAACGCGCCGCGATGGAAGATCTGCGCGCGCGTCTGGCGGTTTGGGACGGTGGTTTGGACGACGAGGCGCTGCAGTCCATGGTCTTTGCTGTCGGCAAAGATCGCGGCTTTGACCCCCTGCGCGATTGGTTCAAGGCGCTTTACGAGGTGCTTTTGGGCGCCAGCGACGGCCCACGCTTTGGCGGGTTTATTGCACTTTATGGCGTAGAAGAAACCATCGCGCTGCTGGATCGTGGCCTGAGCGGGGCGCTTGTTGGCTGAGGCCTGACGCGGCGGTCAGAACATTGCGGGGGTGGCCAGGCAAAGGCCGCCCTCAGCTTAGGAAAAATCCGTCAACGCGGTGCCAATAGGCCAGCAAATCTGCGCAACTGGCGCAGGGCAACCCGCGCTGCTGCATCATCCGCAGATCCACGCCCAACAGTGCCGCTGCGCGCCAGCTTTCCAAGGCAAGCTGTGCCATTTCAGGGCTGGCAAAGGTCTCTTCAATCCCCGAAGCTGCGATCGAGATCAGGAAGGCCACCTCAAGCGGTGGGCTTCGCGGCAGCCGTTCGGCCAAACGCACAGCAAGCTGGCGCGCTGTTCCCTGCCCTGTCAGCAAGAACGTCACGGCAAACTCGCTTAGGTCTTCAATATTCATCAAAACTACACTGGCTGACTCGCAGGAACTCTTGACGGCGCGGCGCGAACTTTGTCACGCACTTCTTAGACACAATTCTAGAAATCATGGTTAACGGAGACGCAAATCCCGTAGATTTTCAATCAAGAATTGAAGAAAAATCAGCGACACAATCCTGAACCGAAATTTCCTTCAGCAGATGACTTCGATGACATAGGGGCCCTTACGCGCCAGACCTGCGGCAAAGGCCGTGTTGAACTGATCGGTGTCGGTGACCCGCACCGCCTCGACGCCATGACCTTTGGCAAGGGCGACCCAATCCAAACTGGGTTCGACCACGTCAAACATCCGCACCGCGTTGCGGCCTACATCGGTGACACCCACATTCGCCAATTCACCGCGCAAGATCTGATAACCACGGTTTGACAGCACCACGATCAGCACATCCAGCCCTTCGCGCGCCATGGTCCACAGCGATTGCAGCGTATACATGCCCGAACCGTCACCCTCCAGGCAAACCACCTTGCGGTCTGGGCAGGCCACCGCCGCCCCCACGGCGGCGGGCAAGCCATAGCCAATCGCACCGCCCGTGACGGCAAGCCAGTCATGGCCACGCGCAGCCGCACTGGCGGTAAAGAAATAGCGCGAAGATGAAATCGCCTCATCCACCACCACCGCGTCTTCGGGCAACATCGCTGCAAAGGATTGACCGATTTTCGCAAGGCTCATGCTGCCCGTGGCGCATTCCGGCAGATCAAGCGCGATGCCTTCCACCGCCAGATCCTCGGCAATGCCCAGTTCAGCGGCAAGCGCCTGCAAGCTCCAGCCATAATCGCCGCCAATATCGCCCAGATGCAGGATGCGGCATTCGGGCGGCGTTGGCAGGCTGGGTTTGTTGGGATAGGCGAAAAAGCTGGTCGGATCTTGCGTGCCACACAGCACAAGCGAGGTGATGCCCGCCAGCACCGCGACGTTTTCTTCCACCACATAAGCCAACCGTTCAAAGTCAACCGCCCCCGCCCCGCGCCGCACCCGGGCTGCAAGACAGGGCGCCAGCAATCGGCAGCCCGTCGCCTTGGCAATCCGCGCCGCAATCTGCCCAAGCGGGCCGTGCAGCGCCGTGCCATCAACCAAAAGCGCCGCACCTTTTGTGCGCAACGCCGCAGCCGCCGCCTGCACCTGCGCCAGATTTGGCCGCGCAAGTGCCGCGGGGGCCTTGGCAACCTGCGGGCCATCGGCACTGTCCCAGGCCGTATCGGCAGGCAAGATCAGGGTGGCGATCTGTCCGTTTTTCGACCGTGCCGCGCGAATGGCATCGGCGCCATCGCGCGCAACCGAGCCTGCATCGCTGGCGGTGCGGGTCCAATGCGACACCGTGCGGCTGATGCCTTCGGTATCGCCCTTCAAGGGCGCTTCGTATTGCAAATGATAGCTGGCATGTTCGCCCATCACATTGACCACGCCCGACTGCGCCTTGCGGGCATTGTGCAGATTGGCAAAGGCATTGCCAAAACCGGGGGCCAAATGCAGCAGCGTGGCGGCCACCCGTCCCGACATGCGGTAATAGCCATCCGCCGCCCCCGTGGCCCCGCCTTCAAACAGACACAGGATGCAGCGCATCTCGGGGTGGCTATCAAGGGCTGCGACGAAATGCATCTCCGAGGTGCCCGGATTGGCAAAACACACCTCGACACCCGAGGCCAACATGGTTTTCACCAAAGTCTCTGCACCATTCATCGCCTTGCCCCTTCAATGACTTACCCCCAAGCTTGCCCCTCGAAGCTTGGTAAGACAAGGGCGCTAAAGCATCATGCGCAGCACAAAGAACCCCGCCATCACCGCCAAAGCCGCCAAGGAAAAGCGATAGAGTGCCAGAAATCGGCCACTGATCATCCGCAGCAAAATCGACACCATCGCCAGCGCAATCAAGCCCGACAGGCCAAGGCTGGAAACAAAGCCAAAAAACAGACCGATTCCGCTGTGTTCATCCAAAGCCGCCTCTGGCCCCACAGACAGCATCGACATCAGACCAAAGATTGCAGCAACCGCCGCACCGCCCATATAGGCAGGCAGATGCGCAAACGGATCAGACCGCTTTTGACGCGCCCGCCGCCGCCCAATGCCAACCGGACTGTGATAAGACGCGGCCATGGTCTCCCCCTAAGCTTAACCAAAACTTAATAAGAGGAAGCCTGCAAATTACGTCATGAAAATGGCAGCTTTAGCACCATTTCCGCCCCAACTGCAGCGCAAGGGCCCGCTTTGGATCAAACGGGATTAGTCCCTGCGGCGCACCTCAAGACTGTTGCCGCCGCCTTGGCGCAGCTCGAAGGCCTCTGACCGTTTCAGCATATCCGACAGCTTGGCGCTGCCATAGGTGCGCGGGTCAAAATCAGGGTTTTCGCGTTGGATGAACTGGCCCAAAGGCCCCAGCGAATACCACTCGCCATCCGGATCGATGGTGTTCATCGCCTTGCGCACCAGCGGCATGACATTGGCCAAAGCCAGCCTTTCGCGGGCCGCCGCAGGCTTGGCCACGGGCTGGCCCTGCGGTTTGCTCGGAGCAGGCTTGCCAGTGGCCTCGGGCAGATCGGTTTCGCGCAGGATGTTTTCGATAAACACAAAGCGATTGCAGACATTGCGCAGCGCCGGCGGGGTTTTTTCCTCGCCGATGCCGATCACCTCTAGCCCGTCTTCGCGGATCCGGCTGGCCAGACGGGTGAAATCACTGTCTGACGACACCAAGACAAAGCCGTCAAACTTGCCACCGTGCAAAATGTCCATCGCATCAATCACCAGACCAATATCCGAGGCATTCTTGCCCTTGGTATTGGCCGATTGCTGATGCATCACCAGACCCAGATCCAGCGCGACCTTTTTCCAGGCCGCAAGCGCTTGGCTGGACCAATCGCCATAAACCCGTCGCAGGCTTGGCTCGCCATAAGCGGTAATCTCGCGCAAAATCGCCTCGGCCGCATGGGCCGAGACGTTATCGGCATCAATCAAAACCGCCAAAAGTTTCGTGCCCTCGCGTGGCATCAATACACCACAACGGCGCGGATGCTTTCGCCCGCATGCATCAGATCAAAGCCTTTGTTGATGTCTTCCAGCTTCAGCACATGGGTGATCATGCTGTCGATCTCGATCTTGCCGTCCATATACCAATCAACAATCGTCGGCACATCGGTGCGACCACGCGCGCCACCAAAGGCGGTGCCTTTCCAGATCCGGCCCGTGACCAGCTGAAAGGGGCGGGTTTCAATGACAGCGCCCGCGGGGGCAACACCGATGATAATGGATTGGCCCCAGCCGCGGTGGGTGCATTCCAACGCATCCCGCATCACCTTGACGTTGCCAGTGCAATCAAAGGAATAATCCGCGCCGCCGATCTGATCAAAGGGCGTTTTGGTCAGATCGACAATCGCTTGCACCACCGAGACTTCGATTTCCGTCGGGTTGATAAAGTGGGTCATGCCGAATTTCTCGCCCCACTCTTTCTTGCTGTTGTTCAGATCGACACCGATGATCATATCAGCGCCCGCCATCTTCAGGCCCTGAATAACGTTCAGCCCGATGCCCCCCAGACCAAAGACCACGGCCTTGGCACCAATCTCGACCTTTGCGGTGTTCAAAACCGCACCGATGCCGGTGGTGACCCCGCAGCCGATATAGCAAATCTTTTCAAACGGCGCGTCCTTGCGCACTTTGGCCAGCGCGATTTCGGGCACAACCGTGTGGTTGGCAAAGGTCGAACAGCCCATATAGTGATAGATCGGCGTGCCATCCAGCATCGAAAACCGTGTGGTGCCATCGGGCAGCAGGCCCTGGCCTTGGGTGGCACGAATAGCGGTGCAAAGGTTGGTCTTGCGCGACAAGCACGACGGGCATTCACGGCATTCGGGCGTGTAAAGTGGAATGACGTGATCGCCGACCTTCAGGCTTTTGACACCAGGGCCGACCGCAATCACCACGCCCGCGCCCTCATGCCCCAGGATAGCCGGGAACAGCCCCTCGGGATCCGCGCCTGAAAGGGTGAACTCATCCGTGTGACAAATGCCGGTGGCTTTGATTTCGACCAGAACCTCGCCTTCTTTGGGGTCAGCCAGATTGACCTCCATGATTTCAAGCGGTTTTCCGGGGGCAATGGCGACGGCGGCACGGGTGCGCATACGGTTTCCTTTCGAAGAAATTTGTCCCGAACCTGCGACAGCCCTGCGTGGATTGCAACGCGGAAACTCGGAATGGTTCAGAATCAACACGTCAAAGCGGTTTAGCAATTGCCTCGCAACAAGCCTCGGGCCACACTCGCGTCAAAGATGTTCAGAGTGAGTGTTAATCGCGTGAAAGTTAAGCCAGTGACGATTGCCGCCAAAGGATTTTCTTTGATCTGCCTGATGCTAAGCCTGATGGCCTGCGTGCCGCTGGGGCGCATACCAATGGGGCCTGTAAGCCGGATGATCCCACCCCAGCCAGATCATTGCAACGCGCAAGCTTTTGCGGGCCTGCAAGGCGAACATTTTGCTCGGTTGGCGGACAAAACACTTGCAGGTCCGTTGCGGGTGATCTGGCCGCAGCAACTTGTGACTGGCGAGATCGACACCACAAGGCTGAACGCGCAGGTCAGCGCCACGGGCCGTATCAATCGGCTGTTCTGCGGTTAGGCCTTGGGCCCTCGCCGCTCTGCTACTTCATCCGGTAAAGCGTATGACAGTCTTTGCAGGCCCCGCCAATTGCCCCCATCGCCGCGCCAATGCTTTCTGCCGAAGCCACATCAAGCGCTGCGGCAGCATCACCAAGCGCCTTGCCCTTGGCAAGGAAATCATCCCAGTTTTTCCAGACATCCGGGCTGGTTTTATCGGCTGGATCCATGGTGGGGGCGGCAAAAGCGGCGGCGATTTCAGCAGCGCCAGTGGTCAGACTGGCCTTTGCCGCTGCGGCAGCCGTGGCGTCATAGGCCGCTTGGCCACCCGCCATTTGACCCAAGGTCTTGGCCGCCCCGCCAAAACTCTTCATCAGATTTTCGCGCGCAATCGCGGCGGGATCACTGGCTTCTGTCTCGGCAAAAGCGCTGCTGGCAAGCAGGATAAACACAGAGGCAATGGCTTTGGTGGTCATCGACATCACAGATCTCCTAAGGGGATAAAATTCAACCATACCGCAAGCGCGGGTTCTGCATAGCCCGACACGCGCGGCTCACGCGATTGTCATCGCCCGCAGGCAAAGCGCCGCGGCAGCGCCGTTTTGGGGGGCTCGATGCCCCGCAAAACGGCCCCCGCCTTTGGCTTAGGCACCCGCCTTCGGCTCACGGCTGACGCAAAGCCTGCAGCACCGGCAGGCAAGGATAGCCATCGACAAGATCACCGCTGCTGCGCTGAAACGCCTTGACCGCCGCCACTGTCAGCGGCCCGATCTTGCCATCCGCCGCCCCCGACAGCAGGCCGCGCACCAAAAGCCGCTGCTGCATCTCGATCTTCTCGGGCAGGGTCAGTGCGCGCAGATCGCGCGGCCAGGCCTGCACAAAGCCTGCGCCTCCGCGCAAGCGGTCCGACAGATGCCCCACCGCAATCACATAGGCATCGGCCTTGTTATAGCTCTCAATCGCTGCAAAATTGTCATAGACCATAAAGGCCGGCCCGCGCGCGCCAGCCGGCAAAATCACCGCGCCCCAATTGGCTTCGGGCAGGGCCGCACCCTCTGCGGTCTCCACCCCCAGCCCCCGCCAAAACGCCATCGGCCTTTGGGTGCGGCTGCCCGCCAGATCATAGTCAAACCCCGCAGGCAAGCGCAGCTCTTGCCCCCAGGCCTGCCCCGGCGTCCAGCCCGCATCCGCCAGATAAGCGGCGGTCGAGGCCAATGCGTCTGTCGGGTCGTCATCCCAGATATTGCGGCTGCCATCACCGTTGAAATCCACCGCAAGCCGTTCATAAGAAGATGGCATAAACTGCGTATGCCCCATCGCCCCCGCCCAAGACCCGCGCAACTGCGCAGGCTTTGCCGCGCCGCGCTGCAGGATCTTCAGCAGTGTCAGCAGCTCGGCTTCAAAAAAAACAGCCCGCCGTCCCTCATAAGACAGCGTTGCAAGTGCTGAAAGCGTATCGATATCCCCGCGCACCGCGCCATAGGCACTCTCCAGGCCCCAGATCGCCAGAACGGTATATTTATCAACATGGTAGTGCGCCTCGATCTGGTCAAACAGCGCCGCGTTCTTGCGCAGCGCCCGCTGGCCTGCGGCAATGCGGTCCTCCGAGACAGCCTTGTCCAGATAGTCCCAGATCGTCTTGGAAAACTCATTTTGCTTGCGGTCACGCGCGACCACCTCGGGCAGAAAGCGGGTCTGCGCCATCGCCTGATCAAACAGGCCAGCCGAGACGCCCTGCGCCAAGGCCCGCGGGCGAAAGCCTGTGCGCCACGCCTCAAAGCCCGCCACGCTGCCCAGATCGTCCATCATGCTTTGCCCTGCCTCTGCTTGCGGTTCCAGATCCTGCGCAAACGTGCGGGGCGCGCAAAGCCCCGCCATCACCGCCACTGCACAGATCACCCAAAACCGCCGCATGCCCTACCCTTTTGCCTGCCAAAGCAAGCCTAGCGGTCTGGCGCGATCCTGCCAAGTCAACGCCGGCTGCGATGCACCTTGCGCGCGGTTTTTGCGGCTTTCTCGGCTGATTTGCCGGGCTTGCGCGGCTGATACCGCCCGCCCCTGCGCCCACCTTGCGGCAGTGGCCCGTCTTCCAGACCGACCAGATCCAGCATCAGGCCCCCAGTCAGCGGGCTTGCCTCGGCCAGCCGCACCGTCACGCGCAGCCCGATGCCCAAAACCAAACCGCTGTCTGAACCCGTCAGCGTCTGCGCGTCTTGGTCGTAATGGAAAAACTCGCGCCCGATCGAGCGGATCGGCACCAAGCCATCCGCGCCGGTTTCCTGCAACCGCACGAACAGACCAAAGCGCTGCACACCCGAAATCCGGCCCGCAAATTCATTGCCCACCCGTTCTGACAAGAACGCCGCCAGATAGCGGTCGGTGGTATCGCGTTCGGCGACCATGCTGCGCCGCTCGGTGTCGGAAACCTGCTTGGCGGTGTCGTCAAGATTTTCGATATCCCAAGCCGACAGCCCATCGTCGCCCCAGCCGTGGCCAGAAATCAAGGCTCGGTGCACGATCAGGTCGGAATAGCGCCGAATCGGCGAGGTAAAATGCGCATAGTTGCGCAGCGCCAAACCAAAGTGGCCAAAGTTTTCGGCGTTGTAATAGGCCTGCGTCATCGACCGCAGCGTCGAGATATTCATCAGCTCGTCAAATTCGGTGCCCGCCGCCTGCGAAAGCAAACGGTTCAGGTGCATGGTCTTCAGCACCTGCCCCTTGGCCAGCGTAAAGCCCGAAGCCTCGGCCACTTCGCGCAGGCTTTCCAGCTTGTCTTGCGAAGGTTCCTCATGCACGCGAAACAGCAAGGGCCGCTTCAGTCCAACCAGCTCTTCTGCCGCCGCCACATTGGCAAGGATCATACATTCTTCAATCAACTTATGCGCGTCAAAGCGTTCATAAAACGACACCGAGGTGACCTTGCCGTCGTCGTCCAGAATGATCTTGCGCTCGGGCAGTTCCAGATCCAGCGGCTGGCGCAGGGCGCGCGCCTGTTTCAAGGCAGCATAGGCCGCATACAAAGGCCGCAGCACCTCGTCCAGCAAAGGCGCGGTTTTGGCATCGCTGCGCCCGTCAATCGCGTCTTGCACCTGGGCATAATTCAGGCTCGCCTGTGACCGCATCAGGCCGCGGGTAAAGCGGTGGCCCAGCTTTTGGCCCTGCGCGTCGATGCGCATTTCAACCGCCATACAGGCCCGGTCCACATGTTCATGCAAACTGCACAGATCGCCCGACAACACATCGGGCAGCATCGGCACCACGCGGTCAGGGAAATAGCTGGAGTTGCCACGCTTGCGGGCCTCGCGGTCCAGCGCAGAGTTGGGGCGGACGTAATGCGCCACATCGGCAATCGCCACCCAGATCACAAAGCCACCAGGATTTTTCGGGTTCGGGTCTGCCATGGCATAGACCGCATCATCGCGGTCGCGGGCATCAACCGGGTCGATTGTCACCAAGGGCAGGCCGCGCAGGTCTTCGCGTTTGCCCAAGGCCACAGGCTTGGCGGCCTCGGCTTCGGCAATCACCGCGTCAGGGAAATGGTAGGGAATGCCGTGCTGATGGATCGCGATCAGGCTGACGGCGCGCGCACCCGAAGGGTCGCCCAGCCGCGCGATGATCTTGGCTTGCGGCAGGCCAAAGCGTTTGGGGCCGATCTGCTCGGCCTCGACCAACTCGCCGTCCTTGGCGCCGCCATCATGGTCGCGCGCCACACGCCATTCTTTGTCCGAGCCTTTGTCGACCGGCAAAATCCGCCCACCCTCGGAAGCGGCGCGGTAAACCCCGATCACCTTCAGCGGGTTCGAGCCCAGCGCCCGGATCAACCGCGCCTCATAACCATAGTCCTGCCCGCCAACCGGCGTCAGCCGTGCAAGGATCTTCATCCCCCCTGCCAAAGCGGTGTCGCCCTTTTGTGGCATGATCAAAATGCGCGGCGGGGTGTCGCTAGCCCCTGCCTCCAGCGGCTGGGCAAAAAGATCGCCATTGCTGTCAGGCGGCAAAACTAGCAGCACCGAGACCGGTGGCAGTGCGCCCTCTTCGCGATAGCGGCGCGATTTCTTTTCAACCGCACCCTCGGCCTCCAGCTCGCGCAGCATCCGTTTCAGGTCGATACGACCATCCCCGGTAATGCCAAAAGCCTTGGCGATATCGCGCTTGCCCGTCAGGGTCGGGTTGTCGAGGATCCACTGACGGATCTGATCTTTTGTGGGAAGCATTTTCATCCCCTGCCCCTAGCACGGAGTGGGGCGGGCGGGAAGGGCACGCATGCAGGCCGCGCTAAAGCGCCGCCGCCGCCATGCCTGCCCAGCGGCCCGTGGCCCAAGCGCCGGTCAGCAGATAGCCGCCGGTGGGGGCTTCCCAATCCAGCATCTCGCCGCAGACAAACACGCGCGGGATCGCGCGCAGTTCTAGGCCTTCGGTCACCGCAGCCTGCATCACCCCGCCTGCAACCGAGATCGCCTCGTCAATCGGGCGCGGGCCTGCAAGCCGCAGATCCAGTTGTTTGATCGCCTCGACCGGTGGGCGGCCCTTGCCAAACTCCATCACCAAAGCCACGGCGGCAGGCGGTAAACCCAGCTTGCGCAGCTTGTTGACCAAGGTTTCCGCAGGTTTCATCCGTGACAGCCGCGCCGAAATCTCATCGCCCGACACATCCGGCATCAGATCCAGCGACAGTTGGCCGCCGTCGCGCAGATCGCGGCTGACAGCGTAAATCCCGCCGCCCTCGACCCCTCGGGCCGAGATCACGAATTCGCCGCGCTCCACACGCCCGCCAACGTGCAGGGCCGCCCCCTTGATCGCTGCGCCGAAATGTTTGGCCATATGCGGTGACCAATCGACGGCAAAGCCCATATTGGCCGGACGGAACGGCGCAATCTGCACGCCTTTTTCCGCCAGCCACGGCAGCCAAGCCGCATCTGACCCCAGCCGCGCCCAAGAGGCCCCACCCAAGGCCAGCACCGTCACCGCAGGCTGCAAGACCTGCCGACCCTCGGGCGTGTCAAAGGCAAAGCCTTCGCCCGCAAACCCCGCCCAGCGCCACCGGCTGCGCAGCTCGACCCCCATGCCCGCAAGACGCGCCAGCCAGGCCCGCAGCAAGGGCGAGCCTTTCATGCTGCGCGGAAACACCCGGTCAGACGAGCCGGTAAACACCTCTTGCCCCAAACCACGCGCCCAGATCACCACCTGTGCGGGGCCAAAACCCGCGATCATCGGTGCAAGCCAGGCATCGCCATAAGCTGCGATAAAGCTGTCGCGGTCTTCGTCTTTGGTGATGTTCAGCCCCGACTTGCCGGCCATCAGGAATTTGCGCGCCGGGCTGGGCTTGGCCTCGCAGACCAAGACCTTGCGACCCGCACGCGCCAGTTCTTCCGCCGCCATCAGCCCGGCAGGGCCTGCGCCAATGACCAATGCGTCAAACATGGCGCATCTCGATCACACGGCGCGGATAGGGAATCTCGATTCCCTCGGCCTTAAGCGCGTTCCAGATCGCAAACAGCACTTTGCTTGCGTATTTGTTTTTGCCGTCGTCGATGCCGTTCACCCAATATTCCACTGCAAAATCAACCGAGCTGTCGCCAAAACCGCGCAATTCGCAATCAGGCCGATCGGGGTCGGTCAGCACAAAAGGCAGCGCCGCCACCGCTGCCTCTATCACCGCAGGCACGCGGTTGATATCGGTTTCATAGGCCACCGAAAACAAGGCCTCGTAGCGGTTGGCAGAGCCCTGGTCGGAATAATTCACCACACGGCTGGTGATGAAATGTTCGTTCGGCACCACAATCCATTTGCCGTCAAAGGTTTCCAAGATGCAGGCGCGGGCGGTCATCTTGACGATGGTGCCCCGCTCGCCGCCATCAAGTTCAACATAATCGCCGACGGTGGTTTGCCCCTCGATCAATAAGATGATCCCCGAGATGAAATTCGCCGCAATCTGCTGCAGGCCAAGCCCCACCCCAACACCCAAGGCACCGCCCAAAACCGCAACGGCGGTCAGATCAATGCCCATGATACTCATCAGCAGCAAAAACGCCGCGCCAAAGATCGCCACTTCAATCGCCTTGACCGCCAATTCGCGGGTGGCAGGGCGCAGATCATCTTGCGCTTTGATATAGCCCGCACTTTGCCGGTTCGACCAAGACCCCAGCCAAAACAACAGACTGCCCGCAACCAGACCTCGGATCAGCGCCAGAATCGAAAAACGGATATTGCCCAAGGCGATGATGCTGTCATCCAGCCGCTGCAAAATCAGGTCCAGCAGGCCAAACATATAAAGCGCCGCGCAGGGGATCAGCACATATTTGCCCAACAGTTTCAAAAAGCTGTCAGTCAGCACCTCGCGCACGAAACTTTGCGCGGCAAGGAATAAGAACAGCCGCTTGCCCAAGGCCACCACCTCGCCCGACCCAAAGACCGAGCGCGTGACCTCTTCCCCACCTGCGGTCAGCGCATAGGCAAAAAGCGGCATCAGCAAGGGCACGAAGCCAAGCGAAAAGCGGCGCAGTTTGGCAAGCAGGCTGTCTTTTTGTCCCGGATCAAGCAGCCGCGTCAGCAGCGGCCCCAAGCGCTTGGCGCCAGCGCGCGCCAGCAGATAGGCGAGCGCCAGCAAGATAAATTGCGACCAAGCCGCAGGCGACAACAGCCACCCCAAAGCGATATCTCGCGCCGTCTGCGCCCAGCTCATCAACGCGTCGACCAATTGCCCATCCATAGCTTTCCGCACCCCTTACGTCACACCTCTGCACGCCGCCTAACCGATCAGCGCCTTGATCGCCGCAATATGCCCGGCTTTGGCGGCCAAAGCATCCACCATCAGCGCCTGCGCGTTCGTCATCAAAGCCTCGGGCGCGCAAATTCGCTCGATCAGGCCCCAAGCCTGCGCCTCTTCGGCCTCGATCCGCGCGCCCGCCAGCAAAATCATCTTGGCGCGCGCAGGTCCGATCAGCGCAGCCAGCCGTGCCGGATCCGAAGGCTGCGGCAAAAACCCCAGCCGCATCACCGGATAAAAGAACTTCGCTCCCGTCACCGCCAGCCGCATATCGCAAGCCAGCGCCAAGCCCATCGCCCCGCCCGCCAGCGTGCCGTTCAAGGCGGCAATCGTCGGGCAGGGCATCGCTGCAATCGCCGCCGAGACCCGCTCCCACGCCGGATTGCGGCCAAGCCCCGCCTGCATTTCCTCTAGATCTGCGCCAGCCGAAAACACCTTGCCGACACCTGTCAGGATCAGCGCAGCAGGGGGCGGGCCCGCCAGGGCCGCCTCAAGGTCCGCCAGCATCGCAGCCGTCAGCGCATTGGCCTTTTCTGGCCGGTTCAAGGTCAGCGTCAGCAGGCCGCCGTCTTTGCTAACCTCGATCATGCCAGCAACCCCACGGCGCGCTGCACCACATCTTCGCGCAGCGACACGTCTCGGCCAAGCCAGGCATCTGCCGCCGAGGTGCACATCCAGACCAGCGTTTTGGCAGGCCATTCGGCGGCAATATGCACGGCAGGATCCAATTGACTGACCGGATTAACCCCCGAAGCCTTGATCTTGACCTGCATCTGCGTCGCCACCGTTCCGGGCGACAGGCCCAGCACCCGAATGCCATGTGCGGCCTCTTCCAGATGGCCAACGCGCGTCAACATCAGCGCCGCCGCCTTGGTCGAGCAATAGGCCCCCCAGCCTTCCAGCGGATTGGTCGCAGCCCCGGAGGAGACATTGATGATGGTGCCGCCGCCCTGCGCACGCATCTGCGGCAGTGCTGCCCGCATGCCATAAAACACCCCGTTCAGATTGATCTGCACCGCGCGGGCAAAATCGGCAGGATCCGCCGTTGCCAGATGCGCAATCGGCTCGATCACCCCGGCATTGTTGATCAAGACATCCAAGCGCCCCCAGCGCGCGACCACCGCCGCCAAGGCCGCCTGCACCTCGGCAAAATCGCCAACGTCACAGCAAATCGGCAGGGCGGTCTCGCCCAACTCGGCCGCCAGCGCCGCAATTTCGGCTTCCGACCGCGCCAGCAACGCAACCTTAGCACCCAAGCCAGAAAACGCACGCGCCGCCGCTGCCCCTATGCCACGGCTTGCTCCAGTAATCACAACACATTTTCCCTGCATGCTGATGCGTCCTTTCGCTTCATAACAATTGCGTCGATTGGCATTTGCCCGCATCAGAAACCCTTGACCGCCCCGATGCAAGCGGGGATGCTTGCACCGAAGCTTGTTCTATGGGACGGATTTATGAAACGTATGTTTTTGGCGGGCAGCACCGCAACCCTCGCTCTTGTGACTGCCTCGGCGGGGTTGGCGGATGTCACCCCCGAACAGGTCTGGGCCAATTGGCAAGACACGATCACCGCCACCGGCCAAAGCGTAAGCACAACCGATGTCAGCCGCAGCGGCAACAGGCTTGTGGTTTCGGGCCTGACGCTTGACCAAAAAAGCAACAATGGTTCGGTCGCGCTTTCGATTGATGAGATCGACTTTACCGATGCCGGCGATGGCACCGTCACGGTGACGTTTTCCGACAGCATTCCGATGCTGATCAAAACCCTGTCCCCTGCGGGGGCGCTGCAGGCCAAACCAAGCGATCTGAAACTGATCCTGACGCAACCCGATCTGAAACTTATTGCCAGTGGCACGCCAGAGGCGATCAGCTATGCCATCACCGGCCCCAGCCTTTCGCTGGCGCTTCAGGCGCTGAATGGCGTCGATAGTGCAGGTGTCAATCTGACGATGACCGCGACATTGACCAATATGATGGCAAACTATCTGGTCGAAGGCTCCGGTGCGGCCAAGAAAATCGCCAGCAGTTTCACCGCCGATACCATGGAAGTGGTGATCAGCAGCAAAGACGACGAAAAGCAGTCTTCTGTTGATATGACAGCGCAAATCGAAGCCCTTTCGGGGCAATCGAACGGCACTTTGGTCGATATGGCCGATATGGCAAAGGCGATGTCGGCGGGCTTTGCGATGAATTCGACCTTTGACTATGGCGCGGCAAAGTTTGACGCCACCGCAACCTCGCAAGGCAAGCCCAGCCATGTCAGCGGCTCTAGCGTAGCAGGCGGGGTGACGGTGGCGATGGATAAAACCCATCTGCGATATCACCTGCACGACAGCGGCACCGCAATCAGCTTTTCCAGCCCTGATCTTCCGGTGCCACAGGTCGATGTGACCTATGATGAACTTGCGTTCACGCTGGATATACCAACCGGCAAATCCGACACGCCCTCTGATTTCGCGTTTCTGACCAAGCTGGTCGGCTTCAACGTCTCGGAATCGGTTTGGGCGATGTTTGACCCCACCGGCGCACTGCCGCATGACGGCGTGACTTTTGTTCTGGACGCCAAGGGCAAGGCCTCGCTCAACACCGACCTTTTTGCTGAAATGCAGCAGGGTGCGGCGGGCGAGGCACCAAAGGGCGAGCTGAACGCGCTGGATCTGACGCAACTGCAATTGTCTTTCGCCGGTGCCGAGCTGACGGGTGCGGGGGCTTTAAGCTTTGACAATTCCGATCTGGAAACCTTTAGCGGCGTCCCTTTGCCGACAGGAAAGATCGACCTGAAGCTGACCGGCGCGAATACCCTGCTCGATACCATCGTCGAAATGGGCTACGTGACCGCCCAAGACGTGATGGGATATAAGATGATGATGGCGATGTTCACCAATTCCGCCCCCGACAAAGACGAGCTGACTTCGGTGCTGGAGTTCAAGGACAAAGGCTTTTACGCCAACGGCCAACGCCTGCAATAAAGCGTTTCATTGCCTGCAAACGCCGCCCCAGCCTGCTTGGGCGGCGTTTGTTTTGATAAAACCTGTGCCTAGCGCTTGAAACTGGCGGCGAAAGCATGACTTTGACTGCAAATGCCGCAAAAGGATACGCCATGACCCGCCTTGCCACGCTGACCCAAGCCCTGCTGGATGCCGCCAAAGCTGCGGGGGCAGAGCAGGCCGACGCCATGGCGCTGTCGGGCGTGTCGCAAAGCATTGATATTCGGGCGGGCGCGCTGGAACAGGCCGAACGCTCTGAGGCGACCGAGATCGGGTTGCGGGTGCTGATGGGCGGGCGTCAGGCCTGTGTCTCGGCCTCTGACACCTCGACCGCGACGCTGGCGCGGCTGGCCGAACGCGCGGTTGCCATGGCGCGCGAGGCCCCCGCTGACCCCTATGCGGGGCTTGCCAGCCCCGAGCAAATCGCCACATCCTGGGATCTGGCCGCTTTGGAACTGGTCGAAGACGCGCCAGAACCCAGCGCCGCAGACCTAGAGGCCATGGCGCGCGAGGCCGAGGCCGCCGCGATGGAGGCCGCGGGCATCACCCAGGTTGAGGCTTCGGCAGGCTATGGCCGCCGCGAGGTGCATATGGCCGCCAGCAATGGCTTTTCAGGCGGTTACGCGCGCAATTCGCATTCGGTTTCCGCCGTGGCCTTCACCGGAACGGGCACCGGGATGGAGCGGGATTACGCAGGCGAAGGCCGGATCTTTGCCGCCGATATGCCGGCCGCCGCAGGCATTGGCGCGCTTGCCGCCGAACGCGCTTTGGCGCGCGCAGGCGCTGTGCAGCCCAAGACCGGCACCTATCCGGTGCTGTTTGACGAACGCGTTGCCTCGTCTTTGATCGGGCATCTGAGCTCGGCGATCAATGGGGCTGCGATTGCGCGCGGGCAGTCGTGGCTGCTGGATGCCTTGGGCCAACAGGTTTTGCCTGCCGGTCTGTCGTTGGTGGAAGACCCGCTGCGCCCACGCATTTCGGGCTCGCGACCCTTTGATGGCGAGGGGCTGCCCTCGGCCCGCCGCATGGTGGTGGAAAACGGTATCCTGCTGGGCTGGACGCTGGATCTTGCCACCGGGCGCAAGCTGGGCATGGCCAGCACCGGCAATGCCGCGCGCGGCACCTCGGCACCGCCGACGCCGTCGTCGTCCAACATTGATCTGACCCAAGGTCAGCGCAGCCGCGCCGATCTGATCCGCGATATGGGCACGGGGCTGCTGATCACCTCGATGATCGGTTCGACGATCAATCCAAACACCGGCGATTATTCGCGCGGGGCATCGGGATTCTGGGTCGAAAATGGCGAGATCAAATATCCGGTGAACGAATGCACCATCGCCGGTAATCTGCGCGAGATGCTGCTGCGGATCATCCCAGCCAATGACGCGCGCGCGCATCTGTCGACCCGCGTGCCCAGCCTGTTGATCGACGGGATGACCCTTGCCGGCGCATGACCTTGCCCTTTTGACCCAAGCCGCCCGCGCTGCTGGCGAAATCGCTTTGCGGTATTGGCAAAACACGCCTGCGGTTTGGGAAAAGGGCGATCAAGGTCCGGTGACCGAGGCCGACATTGCCGTCAACGACATGCTGAAATCGACCCTGCGCGCGGCGCGGCCCAGCTATGGCTGGCTGTCCGAGGAAACCCCCGACGATGGCGCGCGGCTGCAATGCGAAGATGTGTTCATTATTGACCCAATCGACGGCACGCGTGCCTTTATTGCAGGCGAGCCCTATTTCGCGCATTCGCTGGCCGTGGCCCATCGTGGCGAAGTGGTGGCCGCTGCGGTCTATCTGCCCGCCAAGGATCTGTTGTTCACCGCAAGCCATGACGCACCTGCGATGCTGGACGGCATAGCTATTTCGGCCACATCAACGCGGCTGCAAGACGGAGCTAACATCCTGACACCAAAGGCGAACTTGCTGCCAGATTTTTGGCAAGGCGCGCCGCCCGCCTTTCAGCGCAGCTTTCGCGCCTCGCTGGCTTATCGGCTGTGTCTGGTGGCCGAGGGTCGGCATGACGGCATGCTGACCTTTCGCCCGACATGGGAATGGGACATCGCCGCAGGGGCTTTGATTGCCAGCAAAGCCGGCGCGCGGGTGACAGATCGCAATGGCCAAGCGCTGCGGTTTAACAATGCCACGCCGCAAACGGCGGGGGTTCTGGCCGCAAACCCAGCGCTGCATGGCGAAATCTTTGGCCATATAAAAGCATAAGGCCGCCCGAAGGCGGCCCTATGTGAACTTTAGGTCAGATTACTTTTTCTTTGGCGGCACGAACCGCTTAGAGGTATCTGCTGCGCGTGGGCCTGCAGGCTTTGGCTTGCCAAAGCTTTTGCCCTCGGCACTGTGCGATTTGAAACCTGTTGCCTTGCCGGGCTTGCCTTCACCGCCGCCATGCGACTTGAAACCAGCCGAGCGCGGGGCTGCAGCTTTGTCATCGGATTTCCAACGTGGCTTTGACTCGGCATCGCGGGACGCATAGGGCTTTGCGCCTTCGGCACGCGGGGCATAGGGCTTACGCTCGCCATCAGCGCGCGGGGCATAGGGCTTTTTGTCACCATAAGCAGGCTTTGCGCCATAAGCGGGCTTGTCGCCATAAGCCGGTTTTGCACCGTAAGCGGGCTTGTCGCCATAAGCAGGTTTCGCGCCGTAGGCCGGTTTATCGCCACGTGGCGCATAAGGCTTTTTGTCGCCATAGGCAGGCTTTGCGCCATAAGCGGGCTTGTCGCCGCGCGGAGCGTAGGGCTTGGCGCCTTCGGCACGTGGCGCATAGGGTTTGCGCGGCTGCGGGGCTTCGGCCGGAGGCGCGTCATTGCCACGGATCGGGTCGTAGCCATCGGCACGCGCCTCTTCCAACAGACGCGAGGGTTTTGGCACATAGGCTGGCTTGTCACGCTTTTCATAAGGCGCTTTTTCTGCGCGCTCGGCCCGTTCTGGGCGATCCCCACGCGGAGCAGGGGCTTTGCGCGGCGCGCGCTCGGGGCGGTCCATCGAAGGCTCGCCCGCCATCCGCGCCATCACGACGCCGTTTTCAAGCTCCAGCGTCTGGCCGAATTTGCCTGCCAAGCCTTCGGCGATCTGCACATAGGTCACTTCGGATTGCACGCGAATCGCACCGATGCCGTCTTTCGAAATGCCGCCCGCGTCACAGATTTTTGGCAACAACCAGCGCGCTTCGGCGCGGCCCGTATGACCAACCGAAAGTTCAAACCAGACCGAGGCGCCAAATTCACTGCGCTCGCGCGGAGGGGCTGCGGCATCGCGCGGCGCTGCGGTTTCCGTCAGCACTTCGGGGGCCGAACGGCCCGAGCGCCAGGATTTCACATAGGCGGCGGCAATCTGCTCGGGGCCAAAGCGCGCGATCAGCTGGGTCGCCATATCCATCTCTTCGGTCAGATCCATACCAAAGACGGGGTTTTCAAAGATCCGCAGATCGTCGCGCGATTGCACGTCTTCGGCCGAAGGCGCAGCACCCCATTCCGCCACGACCTTAGCACCTTGCAGCAAACGCTGGGCTTTCTTGAATTCAGACGGGGCCACGATCAACGCCGAGACGCCTTTCGAGCCTGCACGACCGGTGCGGCCCGAACGGTGCAGCAGGGTTTCCGAGTTTGACGGCAGATCGGCGTGGATCACCAATTCCAGACCGGGAAGGTCGATGCCGCGCGCTGCCACATCGGTGGCGATACAGACATTTGCCCGCCCGTTGCGCAGCGCGGTCAGCGCGTTTGTGCGCTCTTGCTGGCTGAGTTCACCCGAAAGCGCCACGACCTTAAAGCCACGGTTGCCCATGCGCGCCATCAGATGATTGACGTTCACGCGGGTTTTACAGAACACGATTGCGGTCTGCGCCTCGTAAAAGCGCAGGGCGTTAAAAATCGCATGTTCGCGGTCACGTACGGCCACCGAAAACGCGCGGTATTCGATATCGACGTGCTGTTTTGCTTCGCCTTGGGCGGCAATGCGCAGTGCATCATTTTGGAAATCTTGCGCCAGTTTCGCGATTTCTTTCGGCACGGTGGCCGAAAACATCAGCGTGCGGCGCGCGGGCGAGGCTGCAGCAAGGATATATTCCAGATCGTCGCGGAAACCCAGATCCAGCATCTCGTCGGCTTCGTCCAGCACGGCCGCGCGCAGGCCCGACAGGTCCAGCGATTTGCGGTCGATATGGTCGCGCAGACGGCCCGGCGTGCCGACAACGATATGCGCGCCGCGATCCAGCGCGCGCTTTTCGGTGCGATAATCCATGCCGCCCACACAGGTGGCAATCTGCGCGCCTGCGGGGCCGTAAAGCCACTCCAGCTCGCGCGCCACTTGCAGCGCCAATTCACGGGTGGGGGCAATACATAGCGCCAAAGGCACATCTGCATAAAGCAGCTTGTCAGAGCCCGCCAGAATCTGGTCCGCCATCGCGATGCCAAAAGCAACGGTCTTGCCCGATCCGGTCTGTGCCGAAACCAGCAAATCGCGGCCCTGTGCCTCGTCTGCAAGCACTGCCATTTGCACGGCAGTCAGTTTTTCATAGCCTTTAGCGGCCAAAGCTGCGGCCAAAGGCGCAGCAATTCCCAAGTCGATCATGTCTTTTCCTGATGGGGGGCATCGCTTAGATGCGCCCTTGAAGTACCATTTTATGCGGCACCTCATTCCCCATCGCAGACGTGCCTCCCACGGCATCTGCACCGGAACCCTCGGGCCGATCTCCCGCCTCTACAGCAGATTGCAGCAGATGTATAGCAAAAGCTTAGATCATCTTAATGGTGTCTTTGCCCACGGCCAACATATAGCCGCGCCGCGCCACGGTTTTGACCAAAAGCTCGCTGACCATTTGGTTGCCCAGCGCATCGCGCAAGCGTTTGATCCGGGTCGCCCCCGCCGCCTCGTCGCAGTCCGAGGCATCGCGCCCCGAGATCACGCCTTCAATCTGCGCGCCGGTCAGCACATCGTCATCCATCCGCGCTTCGGCCAGCACCGACAGGGTTTCGATCGCGGCTTCGGTCAGGGCAAATTCCATATCGTTGATATAGACCGCCCGCGCCTCGCGGCTGATCAGGATCGACGATACCTGTATCCCCGCGCGTTGAATGGCCGAGATGCGCCGGTTCAGCGCAATGATCGTCACCAAAAACACCAAGGCTGCGATCATCAGCGCGGTGGCAAAGATCAGCAGCACAAAGATCACCGAGCGATAGCTTTGCAGCACCTCGGAAAAGCTGGTGCCCGATTGCGCCAGAATTTCCAGCAGCTTGATCTCGGCCCCCGATGTCAGGTCGTTATTCTCGACAAACAGCTTTTCCACACGGGCGTTAAAGGCATTGGCGTCGGGCAGGTTCAAAAACAAAAACACCGCAGCGCCCAGCAAAATCAGCACAATCGCCGCAATACCATAGCCCACCACGCGGTTGCCCGCCCGTAATGTCTCAGTAGCGGAGGAAGTATTGCCCTGCACTTTCTTTCCTTTCGTCCAAGCCCTCGGGGCCAAAGGTCGATACCACGTTTAGCACCGTCCAGCCATCAACAGCCAGCCTTGGCGCAAGTTCGCTTTTGGCAGCGTCATTTGATCCGCAAGCCGCATCCGACACTTGTGCCACACCGTAATGCAGCCGCAAGGGCGCATCCTGTTTGGCCTTGTAATCGGCATAGCACGCCGCATTTGCGGGCAGGGCCAGGCCTATCAGGGCCATCGCGAAGATTAGGCGCATCATGCTGCACACTCCTATTCAATACCGCTTTATCCTGCGCAAAGCCCTGCGGTTATTCAATATCCAAAGGGGTTTATCGCCCTGCTATCGCATAACAAGGCAAGGTTCCCGCCCTCATGCCTGCCTGCCGCCCCCCTTTTTAAGGGCAGAAATTTGCGCTAGGCAAAGTCATGCAGAAACCAACCGCAGACCTAAGCTTTGAAATCGCCGCCCAAGCGCGCGGCTTTGCCCTGATCGCAGGGGTGGACGAAGTGGGCCGTGGCCCGCTTGCAGGCCCGGTGACCGCCGCCGCGGTAATCCTGGACGCCGCGCACATTCCCGAAGGCTTGGCCGATTCCAAGACCTTAACTGTCGCGAAGCGTGAAAAACTCTATGATTTGATCCTTGGCACGGCGCAGTGCTGCATCGCCCATGCCTCGGTGGAAGAGATCGACCGCCTGAACATTCTGCGCGCCAGCCATCTGGCGATGGAACGTGCGGTCGCAGGCCTGCCGATTGCGCCAGACCATTGCCTGATTGACGGCAATCTGATCCCGGCACAACTGGCCGGGCGCGCCACGGCCATCGTCAAAGGCGATGCCAAATCCCTGTCGATTGCCGCAGCTTCGATCATCGCCAAAGTGGCGCGCGATCGCATCATGGTGGATTTGGCGCAACAGCATCCGGGTTATGGCTGGGAGGTAAATGCCGGATACCCGACAAAGTTGCACCACCAAGCGCTGCTAAATCTTGGGGTAACCCCTTGGCATAGACGTTCGTTCAAACCTATCCACAAGATGTTGTATCAAGAGAAAACTGTAACCCCTTGATTCAATAAAGAATTTGACTGTGATTCGCCAATGACTCATTCTTATCCACAACAAGCGGTGGCAAACACCGAGGTAAGAGGCAGTACAGATGGCAACCAAAACAAAAGCGGCTGAGGCGGTTTCGCTTCCGCTGAACCAAATTCTTGATGGCGATTGCATTGAACGGATGAACGCATTGCCGGCTGGCAGCGTTGATCTGATTTTCGCAGATCCTCCCTATAACTTGCAGTTGAAAGGCGATCTGCATCGCCCCGACAATTCCAAAGTCGATGCGGTTGACGATCACTGGGACCAATTCGCCAGTTTCGCCGCCTATGACAAATTCACCCGCGATTGGCTGGCCGCTGCGAAACGGCTGTTGAAACCAAACGGCGCGATCTGGGTGATTGGCAGCTATCACAACATCTTTCGTGTTGGCTCGGCGCTGCAAGACCAGGGCTATTGGATGCTGAACGATGTGGTATGGCGCAAATCCAACCCGATGCCGAACTTTCGCGGCAAACGCCTGACCAACGCGCATGAAACCCTGATCTGGGCCTCGCGCGATGAGGATTCGAAATACACCTTCAACTACGAAGCGCTAAAGGAATTGAACGACGGCGTGCAAATGCGCTCGGATTGGGTTTTGCCAATCTGCACCGGGCACGAGCGTCTGAAAGACGAACACGGCGACAAGGCGCATCCAACGCAAAAGCCCGAAAGCCTGCTTCACCGCGTGCTGATCGCCACCACCAACCCCGGCGATGTGGTGCTTGACCCGTTCTTTGGCACCGGCACCACCGGCGCGGTTGCCAAGATGCTGGGCCGCGATTTCATCGGGATCGAGCGGGAAGAGGCTTACCGCAAAGTCGCCACCGCCCGCATCGAACGGGTGCGCCGTTTTGACGCCTCGGCACTGGAAGTCACCGGATCAAAGCGCGCCGAACCCCGCGTGCCCTTTGGCCAAGTGGTCGAACGCGGCATGTTGCGCCCCGGTGAAGAGCTTTATTCCATCGGCAGCCGCCATTCTGCCAAGGTGCGCGCCGACGGCACGCTGATCGGACTGGACGTCAAAGGTTCGATCCACCAGGTCGGTGCCAAGATGGAAGGTGCGCCGTCGTGCAACGGCTGGACCTATTGGCACTTTAAGCGCGATGGCAAGATGATCCCAATCGACATCCTGCGCCAACAAATCCGCGCCGAGATGGAGGCCGACACAGGTCGTCGCCACTAAAACAGCCGGGCTGTCTTCGCAAGATTTTATCCGTTTACGCCGTGCCATGGTCCGCCCGTGGCACCACTGCCCCAGCGTGCTTGCACGCTGGGGATTTTTGCCTTTAATCACCGATGTGCCGTTACAGCAAAACAGAGCCCCCAGCCGATGCAAAACGTCCTGATCCTGACCAGCAGTTTGCTGATCGCCGCCCTTTTGCTGTATCCGCGGCTGTCGCGCGCGCCCTTGTGGCGGGCAACGATGACGCCGCTGGCCTCGATCATCGGATCGGGGTTTCTGGTGCTGGGGCCGATCTTGCACCAATCTTGGGGGGCCAGCGCCCCCCTGGTGATGGCAGCGCTTTGCGCTGGTGCTTGGGCCTTTGGCGCCGCCATTCGCAGCAATATCGCCCATCGCAGCACCGAGCCCCGCCCGATGATCGAGCAAAAGCTGGAAACCGCCGCCTCTTGGGTCTTGTCCTTTGCCTATGTGATTTCGGTGGCCTATTATCTGAACTTGTTTGGCGCTTTTGGCGTTAGCCTGACGTCTTATGACGATGCGCTGCATGCGCAATTGCTGACCTCTGCGATGTTCTTGCTGATCCTTGGCGTCGGCTGGCTGCGCGGGTTTGACGCGCTGGAACGGCTGGAGCAAGTCACCGTCGGCGTGAAACTGGTGGTGATCGCGGGGCTTTTGGCCGGGCTTGCCGGCTATTTTGTGACCCAAACGCAGGCGGGGGCCTTGCAGATCATTCCGCCGCAGGTTTCGCTGTGGCAAAGCCTGACCTTGGGCTTTGGCCTGATCGTCACCGTGCAAGGCTTCGAGACCTCGCGCTATCTGTCCGAGAGTTATGACGCGCGGGTTCGCATCAGATCCATGCAATGGGCGCAGACGATATCGACCGTGATCTATATGATTTATATCACACTTTTGGCCTATGCCTTCGCCCCCGCCACCGGCGTGCTCAGCGAAACCGCGATCATTGCCATGATGGCCGTGGTCGCACCGATCTTGCCTGCGATGCTGGTTGGCGCAGCGCTGAGTGCGCAGTTTTCCGCAGCCATCGCCGACACCAGCGGCGCGGGCGGCCTGATCGCCGAGCTGACGCGCAGCCGCGTCTCGTCGCGTCAAGCCTATGCGGTTTTGGTCGGCGCGGGCCTTGCCCTGACATGGAGCGCCGATGTCTTTCAGATCATCGCCTATGCCTCGCGCGCCTTTGCGCTTTATTACGCGCTGCAAGCCGCCATTGCCGCCAGCCACCGCGACCAGAGCGCTTTGCGCGTCACCGCCTATGCGGGGCTTGCGGTTTTTGGGCTGGCGATTGCGGTCTTGGGCACGCCGATCGAATGATCACAGCGGCGCGCCCTTGGGGGCGGGGTTCAGCGCTTTGTTATAGGGCTTCCAATCGGTGATATCGGGGTAATACTGCCGCCGCCACGCCCGCACGCGCGGGTTCATGATGCGCCGCCAGAGCGGCGGCAGCATCGCCGCCACCGTCATCACCGGATAGCCGTAAGGCATCTGCGGGGCCTCGGCCGCAGCATAGGTTTGCAGCAAGGGAAAGCGGCGGTCGGGTTTGAAGTGGTGGTCAGAGTGGCGCTGCAAATTGATCAGCAGCCAGTTCGAGGCCTTTTGCGCCGCGTTCCAACTGTGATGCGGGCGCACATGTTCATATTTCCCCTCGCCCAGATAACGCCGCGTCAGCCCGTAATGTTCGACGTAATTCACCAGCTCTAGCTGCCAAATCGCAACCACGGCCTGAAACAAAAACAACCCCAGCCCCTGCCAGCCCCCCAAGCCAAATGCCAGACAGATCATCCCCGCTTGCAGGCCCCAATAGCGCCAAAACGGATTGGATTTATCAAAGGGCTTCCGCCCTTTGCGCGCCAGCATCGCCACCTCGGCCCGCCATGCAGACCCGTAGCAATGCCGCAGCACACGCGGAAAAAACCGATGAAAGCCTTCGTTATAGCGCGCCGTCACCGGATCGCGCGGGGTGCCGACATAAAGGTGATGCACCCGCAGATGTTCGCTGCGAAAATGACCATAAAACACCATGGCCAGCAGCAAATCGGCCAACCAACGCTCGGCGGCAGGTTTTTGGTGCATCAGCTCGTGGCTATAGTTGATGCCAACCGTGCCCGAGACGATGCCCGCGCCAAAGAACAGCACCAGCTTTTCCAGCCCGCCCAAATGCGCCGCCTGCGGCACATACCAGACCATCCAGAACAACAGCAAAGCTTGCAGCGGAAACCAGATCAGCGTGATCGCGCGGTAATAGGTCAGACTGGATTCAGGCGTTTCAGGATCGGCGTTGTCTTCGTTCAAACCGTTGATCGCATCCAAGATCGAAAACAGCACCCAAGAATAAAGCGGCAAGCCCGCCACCCAGACCCCGCCCCAAAGCGTTGCCAAAATCGCCACTGGAATCATGCCCAAAGACAGCCAGAACGGCAGGGCATTTTGCAGCTTTTGCACCTCAGAGACAGGAATTTGACGCATGGCACCCTCGCAGTTCAGCCCAGTGTATCGCAAAAAACCAAGGCCTCAACGCGGCTTTTTGGTGGTGAACGCAAGATCATAGGCCTTGCGCATTACCGTTGGCAGATCGTCAGGGTTCAGCTGGACGTAACTGCCGCGTTCGGGATTGCCGCGCGCTTTTGCCCAATGCACCGTCAGAAACAGATGAAAATGCGTAAACGTATGCTTGATCTCGCCCAAGATCTGCCACTCGGCCTGAAACGGCGGGCCACCGCCGGCACCGTCCCAGCCATCGCCGACAAAGCCCAACATGCCACCCAACAAACCTTTGTCGCGCCGCCGCTCGACCAGCAGGTGCCCGGCATTTTCCGCCAGCCAAACTACGCCGCGCCGCACTGGCTTTTCCGGTTTTGCCAGCTTGCGCGGCAGTTCGGCCGCGATGCCGGCCTTGCGCGCCAGACAAAGCGTCATCAGCGGGCAAATGCCGCAAGCCGGGTTGCGCGGGCTGCAGATCGTCGCCCCCAGATCCATCACCGCCTGGGCATAATCGCCAGCCCGCAGGCGCGGAGTCAGCCGGGTTGCATGCGCAATCAGCGCAGGCTTTGACAGCGGCAAAGGCGTCTCTTCGGCAAACAGCCGCGCCATCACGCGTTCAACATTGCCATCCACCACCACCGCGGGTTCGTCATAGGCAATCGCGGCAACCGCCCCCGCCGTATAGGGCCCCACGCCGGGCAAAGCCCGCAGCCCTTCGGCCGTGGCAGGAAACACCCCGCCATGATCGCGCACCACGGCGCGCGCGCAGGCCAGCAGATTGCGCGCGCGGGCATAATAGCCAAGCCCCGCCCATTCGGCCATCACGTCTGCATCGGCAGCCGCCGCCAGATCCTGCACGCTGGGCCAGCGCGTGACAAAGCGGGTGAAATAGCCGCTGACAGCCGCGACGGTGGTCTGTTGCAGCATCACCTCGGACAGCCAGATCCGGTAGGGATCAGGCCGCGCGCCCGCTGCCCGTGCCGCGGGCCCGATCCGCCAGGGCATCACCCTTGCGGCGCCATCATACCACGCCAAAAGCTGCTCGCTCACCGCTGCGTCACGCAATCTTTATCCCCTTTCGGCTGCCAAAGCTCTGGCATGCCAGCACCCCGCCCCTTACAATAGAGCCAGATCTTGAAAGGACCAGATGGCCCGCGCATCCGCACCACCGCCCACGCCCAAGCGCCGCTTTCGCGGTTTTGAGGCAACCTCTGGCCTGCTGCGCGAACAAATCCGCACGGTGGGCGAAAAGCGTGGCTTTGCCGTGGCCCGCGTGCTGACGCATTGGGATGAAATCGCAGGTCCGCAGATGGCCGCCATCACCCGCCCGGTGAAAATCGGCTATGGCCGCGAGGGCATGGGCGCGACCTTGACCCTGCTGGTCACCGGTGCCAATGCCCCGATGATCGAGATGCAAAAAGAACAGCTGCGCGAAAAGGTAAATGCAGCTTACGGCTATGCCGCGATCTCGCGCATTATCCTGACCCAAACCGCAGCCACCGGCTTTGCCGAAGGTCAGGCTCAGTTTTCCCACGCGCCCCGCGCCAAACCCGCAGCCTCGGCTGCGGTCAAACAAGAGGCCGCAAGCCTTGCCGCCCCCGTGCAGGACGAAGCCCTGCGCAATGCGCTTGAATCTCTGGTGCAAAACTTCTTAACTCGCCGCAAATCCAAGGAAGGTTCCTCTTGATGGCCAATCTCTTTACCACTGCTGCTGCAACTTTGGCGCTGACCTTTGGCCTTGGCCTTGGCGCTGTCAATGCCGACACCACCGCCGCAACGCCCGCCCCCGCTGCGGCGATCGAAATTCAAGACTTTGGCATCGGCGCGGCTGACGCCAAGGTGGTGATCGACGAATTCGCCTCTTTCACCTGCCCGCATTGCGCGCATTTCCACGAGACGGTTTACCCGCTGCTGAAGGCCGAGTTTATCGACACCGGCAAAGTGCGTCTGGTCTACCACGAGGTTTATTTTGACCGCTACGGTCTTTGGGCTGGCATGATGGCGCGTTGCGGCGGCGAGATGCGCTATATCGGCATCACCGACACGCTTTATTCGACCCAAAAAGACTGGGCTGGCAGCGACAAGCCAACCGAAGTGGTTGAGAACCTGAAGAAAATTGGCCGTGCAGCGGGGATGGATGACGCAAGTCTGGACGCCTGCATGAAAGACAATGACATGGCCAAGGCGCTGGTTGACCATTACGAGACCAGCTTCAAAGCTGCTGGCATCGAAGGCACGCCGACCTTTCTGATCAATGGTGAAAAGCACAGCAATATGGCCTATGCAGACCTGAAGGCGCTGATCGAGGCAGAGCTGGCCAAGTGATGAACACGCCGCTGGCAGGGGTCAAGGTCGTCGAACTGGCGCGGATTCTGGCAGGCCCTTGGGCTGGCCAGACCCTTGCCGATCTGGGCGCGGATGTGATTAAGGTCGAGGCCCCCGAAGGCGATGACACCCGCCGCTGGGGCCCGCCCTTTGTGACGCGCGACGACGAGGTCTCTGCCGCCTATTTCCACGCCACCAACCGCGGCAAACGCGGTGTGGTTGCCGATTTCCGCACGCCCGAGGGCAAAGAGATCGTGCATCGCCTGATTGCCGATGCCGATGTGCTGATCGAAAACTTCAAGGTTGACGGGCTGGCGAAATATGGCCTCGACTATGCCAGCCTGCAGGCGATCAACCCCAAACTGATCTATTGCTCGATCACCGGATTTGGCCAGACCGGCCCCTATGCGCATCGCGCCGGCTATGATTTCATCATTCAAGGCATGGCGGGGCTGATGTCGGTGACGGGTGAGCCGCAAGATCAGCCACAAAAGGTTGGCATCGCGGTGACCGATGTGTTCACCGGCGTTTATGCCGCCACCGCGATCTTGGCAGCCTTGGTGCAACGCGGCCGCACCGGGATGGGTCAGCACATCGACATGGCGCTGATGGATGTTGCAACCAGCGTGATGTCGAACCAAGCGCTGAACTACCTGACTTCAGGGGTCGCGCCGAAAAAGATGGGCAATGCGCATCCCAATCTTGTGCCCTATGCGGTATTTGATTGCGCCGATGGCTGGATCATCCTGGCCACCGGCAATGACGCACAATATCAGCGGCTTTGTGAGATTTTGGGCCTGCAGGATCTGGCACATGCGCCGCAATTTGCCACCAATGCCGACCGCGTCGCCAATCGCGCCGATCTGACACAGCGGCTGACCGCAGCCACGCGCGGCTTTGCCAAGGCCGATTTGCTGGCCGCTTGCGAAGCCCAAGGCGTGCCTGCAGGCCCGATCAATGATCTGGCCGAAACCTTTGCCGACCCTCAGGTCGTGGCGCGGCAATTGGAAATCGCACCCGAAGGCATTCGCGGCGTCCGCTCACCCTTCTGCTTTTCCGGCGCTGATCTGGCACTGGATCGCCCTGCACCAAAGCTGGGCCAGCATCAGGACGAGGTTTTAGGCAAATAGGGTCGGGGTTCCCCGACCCTTGGCCTTACAAAACAGCGCCAACCAAGCCCATCAGCATCAGCACAAAAACCGGCCCGATGGTCAAAGCAAAGCCCAAGGTCCGCGTCGAGGGGTCTTTGACATAGCTGCGCCAGTAAATGTGCCGCCCCACCAAAAACACCGCGCCCACGGCCGCCACCAAAAGCGGTGCGCCATGTTGTGCGGCCACATAAAGCGTCGGAAAAAACGCGATCAACATCTCGGCAGTGTTCAAATGCACCCGCGACATCCGCTCAAAGCCTGCATCCCCAGTCATCGCAGGGGCTTTCAGACCCGAAACGCCACGGGCCTTGCCCACCATCACGCCAAAAAACAAAAACTGTGCAACAGCCAACAAGGCCACGATTTCAACAAATTGCATTTTAGTCCCTTTTGTTAAGATACCTTGGGCTTGGGTTGCAGCCATTAGCCCCAATTATAGTTAAAACTCACCGAAATCCGCTCGTCATCCGACATATTCATCGGCACCTCGTGGCGCAGCCAGCTTTCCCACAACAGCACCTCACCCGCCTCGGGCTTGGCATAGATAAAGCTGCGCAGATCTTCGCGCGCGGTCTTTTTGCGCGGAGGTGCGGCCATCATCATCGCCAGCCGCGGGTCTTCGAATTTGATCGCGCTGGTGTCTTCGGGCATGGTCACATAGGTGGTGCCGGAAATCACGCTATGGGGGTGGATATGCGAGGCGTGGTTGCCGCCTGATCCCAAGATATTGACCCAAAGCGAATCAAGCTTCAGCTCTTTCTCGCCCAGCTCGAAATCCAGCTCTTTGACAAAAGCGGCGACATGCTTGTCCAACAGATCGACCAGCGCCTGAAAGATCGGAAACCGCCAGGGCAGATCATCCAAAGACGCATAAGAGGTATAGCCGGGATAGTCGTTTTCCTCGCACCATCTTTGGCCTGCCTCGTCGTCTTCGGCAATCGACAGGCAAGCGCCTTCCAGTTCAGAGCCATCGACACCCGCGCCCATTTCGGACAGATGCGCGCGATAAAGCCGGGTTGCAAATAGGGTTTTGATCTCTGACATCTCAGCCTCCGTAAGGGGTTTGCGGCGCTATATAACGCCCAAGGCGGCAAGGCGAGCGTCCAATGCCGACCAATCGGCGATTTGCAGCCGCACCGGCAGGGTCAACACCCGCATGCGGTAAGCTTCGGGCAGGCGCACGGCGTCTTTTTCGGTGGTGACAAGCTGCGCGCCGCGCAGGGTGGCCTCGGCCTCAAGGCGCGCCAAAAGCGCAGGCGTCAGCACTTGGTGATCTTCCAAAGCCTCGCCACGCAGCACATTGGCCCCGGTGGCGCGCAGGGTGGCGAAAAACTTCTCCGGCCGCCCAATGCCAGCAAAGGCCAGCACCCGCTCGCCTTGCCAATCCATCCCCATCTGCAAAACTTGCAGCCTGCCAGACAGCTGCGGCACAGCGGCAGTTTTGATCTGGCCTTCGCCAATCACCAGCACGAAATCTGCCCGCGCCAACCCAACGGCCACAGGTTCGCGCAAAGGCCCCGCCGGCAAACAGCAGCCATTGCCAAAGCCCACCGCAGCATCGACCACCACAATCGAGATGTCTTTGATCACGCTTGGGTTTTGAAAACCATCATCCAGCAGCACCAGCTGCGCGCCCGCGGCCTCGGCCATCTTCACCCCCGCGGCGCGATCACGCGCCACAAACACCGGCGCAAAGGCGGCCAGCAGCAAAGGCTCGTCGCCAACATCCGCGGCGCGATGCCGCTTGGGGTCAACCGCAACTGGGCCCGCCAGCCGCCCACCATAGCCGCGCGAGACCACGGCCACCCGCAGCCCGCGCGCCGCCAGCCTTTCGACCAAGGCGATGGCCGTGGGCGTCTTGCCGGTGCCGCCTGCATTGATATTGCCGATGCAAATCACCGGCACTTGCGCGCGATAGCCGGGCTTGCGCAGACGCCGCGCCACGCTGGCGGCATAGATCCAACCCAGCGGCGCAAGCAGGCGCGCCCAAACTCCAACCGGTTGATGCCAAAACGCAGGGGGCCGCATCACGCCCCCCTGCCCATCAGATGCCGCAGGTCTTGAAACACCCGCTCGCTTGCCTCGACCCCATCAGAGGACAGCACCCAAGCCGCCTGCGCCAGACGTGCGGCACGATCAGGCGCCAGCAAATCGCCCAAGGCCTCGCCCAGATCCGTTGCATCGCCGACAGCCCGCGCCGCCTGCCCTGCCCCAAGCCGGCCAAAGACCGCCCCAAATCGTCCCGGTTTGGGGCCATAGATAATCGCCGACCCCATCGCCGCTGCCTCCATCGGATTGCGCGCGCAGCCCTGCCCCGACAGGCTGCCCCCCATAAAGCAGACCGGAGCAAGCCGATACCACAGCCCATATTCGCCATCAGAGTCAGGGATATAGACGGTGGTTTCCGGATCTGGTTCTTGTTCCAGCCTGCGCTGCGCCACGGTCCAGCCCTCGGCGGCCTCCATCTGCTGCACCAAAGCTTCGGCGCGCGAGAAATCCTGCGGCACAAGGATCAACAGCAAGCGATGCGACAGCCGCAGCGCCGCGCGATGTGCCGCGATCACCGCCGCCTCTTCGGCCTCGGGCAGGTCAACCGCCAACCAGATCGGCCGCGTCGCAAGCAAGGCCGCCAGGGCCGCGCGTTCGGGTTCATGATGCGGCAGCGCAGCACTGGCTTCTTCAAGCCGCCCCAAGGCGACAACATCACCGGCTCCGGCACGGCGAAACGCCCGCGCTCCGGCCTCGTCAATTGCAAAAACCCGTTGCAGCGCCGCCAGACAATTGCTTACCAAGCCCGGATACCATCCAGCGCGATCTTTCAGCAAAAACGGATCGCGGGCGTTGACCATCATCAGCGGAATGCGCCGCTCGCTCGCCTCGGCAATCAACGCGGGCCGCAGCTCGCCTTCTGCGAAAATCACCAGATTGGGCTGCCAATGCTGCAAGAAACTGCGCACATCGGCGGGGCGGTCATTTGGTGCGGCATCACGCAGAGCCAGCGCAGGAATTGCCCCCTCGTCGGGGCAGGTCAGCAAAACCTTGGCCTGCAATTCTGCCTCGATCCGCTTGGCAAGCCCCAACAGCCCGACCACCGCCGCCGCACTGGGCGCATGTAGCCAAACCAAAGCCCCCACGGGGCGCGCGGCGCGCCGAACCTCGCCTGCAGGCCCACGACCCGCAGCCAGATTGTAAAGCGTGCGGCCAAGCGAGAATACCATGATGCGACGGCGTTAAGCGCCCATTTCCTCGGTCAAAGAAGCGGATTTGTTTTCTTCGCGCAGGCGGTGAATATGCGCGATGAAATAGCGCATATGGGCGTTGTCCACAGTGCGCTGCGCCTCGGCCTTCCAGGCGTTAAAGGCGCTGGCATAATCGGGGAACATGCCGACAATATGGATGTCATTCACATCTTTGAACACGTTCTGATCTGGGGTGACAAGTTCGCCACCAAAGACAAGATGAAGACGCTGCGCCATAGCTGGCTCCTTACTGCTGCACTGCAGCTAGACTAGCCTTTGGGGCGGATCGGGGCAAGGGGCGCTGCGGCAATCGGCATTTGCACAAGCCCGCGCAATCGGATCAAATAGCTTTAAAGTGTTATGAGGGGCCCATGCAAAAACTTGCTGTCAATGCCGCGACCTTGGTCGCCACCGCCCGCGCGCGGATCACCGAGATTGAAACCCAAGAGGCCATCGCCCTGCTTGGCGATCCCGATGTGGTGATCGTCGATATCCGCGACCCGCGCGAGCGCGAGCGCACAGGGTTTATCCCCGGTTCGGTGCATGCGCCGCGCGGTATGGTGGAATTCTGGGTCGATCCCGAAAGCCCCTATTTCAAACCGGTGTTTGGCCAGGCGGGCAAACGCTTTGTGTTTCACTGCGCCTCTGGCTGGCGCTCGGCGCTGACGGTGGCGACGCTGCAAGACATGGGGTTTGAGGCCGCGCATCTGCGCGAGGGCTTCAGCGCTTGGGTTGCGGCAGGTGGGCCGGTCGAGGGCGTTTGATCCGCCCGCAGCGGTTTTAGGTAAAGCGGTTGTCACGCGGGAAACCGCGTGGCGCCATCCGCCCAGCCGAGGCCCGCGCGCCGATCCATTCTGCCAGATCGGTTTCCGTGCGGGTGCGGCCAGCGGGGTCTTTCCACGCCAGACCTTCGGCCAAAACAAAGGTGGTGGCATCCGACAGCCCGCCGTCTTTGTATTTTTGCAGCCGCACGCCCTTGCCCTTGGCCATTTCCGGCAAATCAGACAGCGGAAACACCAGCACTTTGCGGTTATCGCCCACAACGGCAACATGATCGCCCGTCACCTTGCGGCAGACGGCAGTTTTCACCCCAGCGCCCAGCGACAGCACCTGCTTGCCCGCCTTGGTTTGCGCCAGCACCTCGTCCGAAGCCACAACAAAGCCGTCGCCCGCCGATGAGGCCACCAGCATCTTTTCGCAAGCCCGGAAAATTTGCAGATCGACGATCTCGGAATCATTGGGCAGATCGACCATCAGCCGCACAGGTTCGCCCATGCCGCGCCCGCCGGGCAGATTAACGCCAATCAGCGTGTAGAACCGGCCATTGGCCCCCACAAGCAAGATTTTATCGGTGGTCTCGGCATGGAAGGCAAAGCGCGCGGCATCGCCGTCTTTGAACTTTTGTTCGGTGGTCAGATCGACATGACCCTTCAGCGCGCGGATCCAGCCCATTTGGCTGCAAATCACCGTGATCGGCTCGCGCTCGATCATTGCCTCGAAAGACACCTCTTCCACCTCGCCTGCATCCGCAAATTCACTGCGGCGGCGGCCAAGAACGGTATCTTTGCCGAATTTGCTGCGAATCTCTTCCAGCTCGCGGCCGATCTGCTGCCATTGCAGCGTGTCACTTTCCAACAAATCCACCAGACCCGCGCGCTCTAGCATCAGCGCATCGCGCTCGCTGATCAGCTCGAGCTCTTCCAGACGCCGCAAAGACCGCAGGCGCATGTTCAAAATCGCCTCGGCCTGCACCTCGGTCAGCTCGCCTTCACCGCCTTTTGCGGGGGCGATATAGTCTTTTTCCGAACTGGCGCGGCGGTGCTTTTTGCCCCAATCCTCGGCCATCAGCGCGGCCTTGGGTTCGTCGTCATAGCGGATAATGTCGATCACACGATCCAAATTCAGGAAGGTGATGATGAAGCCTTCCAAAATTTCAAGCCGATGGTCGATCTTTTCCAGACGGTGCTGGCTGCGGCGGCGCAAAACCTCGCGGCGGTGATCCAAAAAGGCGCGCAAGACATCCTTAAGGCTGCAAACCTTTGGTTGCCGCCCATCGATCAGCACGTTCATGTTCAGGCTAAAGCGGCTTTCCAGATCGGTCGATTTGAACAGCGCCGCCATCAGCATTTCGGGTTCTACCGTGCGGGCACGCGGCTCCAAGATGATGCGAATATCATCGGCAGATTCGTCGCGCACATCGGCCAGCAGCGGCACTTTTTTGGTTTGAATAACCTCGGCCAGCTTTTCGATCAGCTTGGACTTTTGCACCTGATAGGGAATTTCGGTGACCACGATTTGCCAAGTGCCTCGGCCCAAATCCTCGACCGACCACTTCGCCCGGGTGCGAAACGACCCGCGCCCGGTGCGATATGCCTCGGCAATCGCCTCGCGGGGTTCGACGATCACGCCGCCGGTGGGGAAATCGGGGCCTGGAATCAGCCTGACCAGCTCTTCATCGGCCAGATCGGGGTTTGCCAGCATCGCGTGGCAGCCCTGAATAAGTTCGTCCAGATTGTGCGGCGGAATATTGGTCGCCATGCCAACCGCAATGCCCGAAGATCCATTCGCCAAAAGGTTGGGAAAGGCCGCCGGCATCACAATAGGCTCTTCCAAAGTGCCGTCGTAATTGGGGCGGAAATCGACGCAGTTTTCTGCCAGACCTTCCATCAAGGTCTCGGCAATAGCGGTCAGACGCGCTTCGGTATAGCGCGAGGCGGCTGGATTATCGCCGTCGATATTGCCGAAATTGCCCTGACCATCCACCAGCGGATAGCGCACGTTGAAATCCTGCGCCAAGCGCGCCATCGCGTCATAAATCGCAGCATCGCCATGCGGGTGATAGTTGCCCATCACATCGCCCGAGATCTTGGCAGATTTGCGAAACGCACTGGTGGCCGAGAGCTTCAGCTCGCGCATGGCGTAAAGGATACGGCGGTGCACCGGCTTTAGGCCGTCGCGCGCATCGGGCAGCGCACGGTGCATGATCGTCGACAACGCATAGGTCAGATAGCGTTCCCCAATCGCCCGCGCCAAAGGCTCGGCAAGGGTTACAGGCTCAATCTTGGGGTCATCGGCTTCATTTGACATGAATGTTGTGTAGTGCGACGCAGCGCATGGGTCCAGACAGAAAATAATCCGCACAAAAAAGGGGGAAAGCGGCGGGCTTTTTCACTCGAACTTTCGGTCAAAGCCATGCTATCAGGAATATGTGATTAAGGTGTGAGTGGTATGGTTCGTCTGACATTGCTTTTGTGCGTAAGTCTTTTCATCGCGATGCTGGTTGCGGGCAGCGATAGCGAGACCAAACGGTTTGGCCTGATGGCCCAGAATCAGCCGGCGCGGGCCGTGATCATGCCAAGGGCATTGCCGGAACCCGCGCAGCCCGAGACCGCAGCCGTCGCGGCGGTTATGCCGTCTGAAACCGCCGTGATTCTGAACGCCGCCTTTGTGCCCGATGCGCCGGTGATGGTTGCACCAGAACCGCTGGATCTGGCGCAGCCCAGCGGCGAAACCCAAGCCAAATTCGCCACCGATACCACAGGGCGGGTTCTGCGGGTGACCGCTAACGGTCTGAATGTGCGCGACGGGCCGGGCAAAGATTACGCGGTTGTTGGCCGTCTGCGGCGCGGCGATGAAGTGCTTGTGGTGGTCGAGGCCGAAACCAAAGGCGGCTGGGCCCTGATCCGCATCGAAGGCGATGGCGTCGAAGGCTATGTCGCCAGCCGCTTGCTGGCAGAATAACCCAGATTGGCGTTGTCTGCGCGGGCGCGCTTGCCTAGAACACAATGGGTCTGAAAACGGGTTCTTGGCATATGAAAAAGACGATTCTGATCACCGGCTGTTCTTCGGGCATCGGTTTGGATGCGGCACGCGGGCTGGCTGCGCGCGGTTGGCGGGTGTTTGCAACCTGCCGCCAAGAGGCCGATTGCGCCCGTCTGCGCAGCGAGGGGTTGGAAAGCTTTGTGCTGGATTATGCCGATGAGGCCAGCATCGAGGCCGCCGTGGCCGAGGTGGTCAGCCGCACCGGCGGCAGCCTGGACGCGCTTTACAACAATGGCGCTTTTGCCTGCCCGGGGGCGGTCGAGGATCTGCCGCGTGGCGCGCTGCGTGCAATTTTTGAAACCAACCTCTTTGGCTATCACGATCTGACGCGGCGGGTTATTCCGCTGATGCGGGCGCAGGGGCATGGCCGGATCATCAACTGCTCTTCGGTTTTGGGATTGGTGGCGCTGAAATGGCGCGGCGCCTATGTGGCGACAAAATTCGCCATGGAAGGGCTGACAGATGTGCTACGGATCGAGATGTCTGACACCCCGATCAAGGTGATCTTGATCGAACCGGGCCCGATCGGCACCGCGATTCGCGAAAAGGCGATTCCACATTTTGAACGTTGGATTGATTGGGAAAATTCGGCCCGCGCCGAGCAATACCTGACCCTGCGCCAAAGGCTTTATCAGGCAGGGCCCCCCGACAAATGGGAATTGCCAGCGTCGGCCGTCACCGCAAAACTGATCCATGCGCTGGAAAGCCCGCGCCCGCGCGCGCGCTATTACGTCACCCTGCCGACGCATCTGATGGGCTTTTTACGCCGCATCTTGCCAACCCGCCTGCTGGATTGGGTGATCGCAAAGGGCTAAGCGCCGCTTTTTGCCGCAGACCGACCACGCCTTGCGTTTTTTCATTCGCTTTTGGCGCGCATGCGCCTAAATCAGGGCGAAACGAAAGGACACCCGATGACCAGCGATCCGATTTTCCTGATAGGCGTGCTTGCCTGCTTTGTTGTGCTGATCATTCTGATGATCGGCATCGGCAGCTTTGCCAAAGGTGGCGCGTTCAACCGCAAACATTCGAACCGGCTGATGCGCTATCGGATTATCGCGCAGGCCGGGGCGGTAATCATCATTGTGGGCTATGCCTATCTTCACAGCAAAGGCTAAAACATGGTTGTTCTGTCAAAAATCTACACCAAAACCGGCGATGCGGGCGAAACCGCCCTGGGCAATGGCGCGCGGGTGGCCAAGCATTCGATGCGGGTCACCGCTTACGGCAATGTCGATGAAACCAATGCCACCGTCGGCATGGCGCGGCTGCATGCCAGCGGCGAGATGGATGCGGCCTTGGCCCGGATCTCGAACGATCTGTTCGATCTGGGCGCTGATCTTTGCACGCCGGACATGCATAATGACGCCACCGCCGCCTATCCGCCGCTGCGGATGATCGAAGCGCAGGTCGCACGGCTGGAAGCCGAAATTGACGTGATGAACGCCAAACTGACGCCGCTGCGCAGCTTTATCCTGCCCGGCGGCTCGGCTTTGGCGGCGCATCTGCATGTTTGCCGCACGGTGTCGCGCCGGGCCGAACGCGGCGTGGTCGAACTTGCCACCATGGAAGAGGTCAACAACGCGGCGGTGAAATACCTGAATCGCCTGTCAGATTGGTTCTTTGTCGCGGGCCGTATTGCCAATAATGATGGCAAGGATGACGTGCTTTGGGTGCCGGGCCTGACGCGCTAAGACGAAAGACGCGACGTCTGACCGCGCCTTTGGGTCGGTTTTGGTCTGTTCCCAAAGCGCTTGACGCGATATGACACAGCCGAGAGCTTGATCGGTCCTTTGGGGCCCTAGGAAATGGAGATATACGCGATGAAGGTCCTGGTGCCTGTCAAACGTGTGATCGACTATAACGTGAAGGTCCGTGTCAAAGCGGACGGCACGGGCGTCGATCTCGCCAACGTGAAAATGTCGATGAACCCCTTTGACGAGATCGCTGTCGAAGAAGCGATCCGGCTGAAGGAAAAGGGCGTCGCGACCGAGATCGTCGTGGTCTCGATTGGAGTCAAGCAATCGCAGGAAACGCTGCGCACGGCTTTGGCAATGGGGGCCGATCGCGCCATCCTGATCGAAGCCACCGCAGATGTGCAGACCGATATCGAGCCTTTGGCCGTGGCCAAGCTGCTGGCAGCCGTGGTGCGCGAAGAAGCGCCAGGCATCGTGCTTTGCGGCAAGCAAGCCATTGATAACGATATGAATGCCACCGGACAAATGCTCTCGGCTTTGTTGGGCTGGTCGCAAGCGACCTTTGTGTCCGAGTTGGTGATTGACGGCGACAAAGCCACCGTCACCCGCGAAGTTGACAGCGGCTTGCAGCAAATCTCGGTGAAAATGCCAACGATCGTCACGGTCGATTTGCGTTTGAACGAGCCACGCTACGCCAGCCTGCCCAATATCATGAAGGCCAAGGCCAAGCCTTTGGCGACCAAGACGCCGGCAGACTACGGCGTTGATGTCGCGCCACGCCTGAGCATCGTCAACACCACTGAACCCGCAGGCCGCAAGGCTGGCGTCAAAGTGGCCTCGGTGGCCGAGTTGATCGCAAAACTTAAAGACGAAGCAGGGGTGATCTGATGGCCGTTCTTCTTCTCGCAGATATCGTAGACGGCCAATTGGCCACCGATCAGGTCGCAAAGACTCTGACGGCTGTGAAATCCTTGGGTGATGTAACCATTCTGGTTGCAGGCTCCGGCGGCGACGCGGCAGCGGCAGAGGCGGCCAAGCTGGACGGCGTGGCCAAGGTGCTGTTTGCCGATGATCACGCCTATTGCCACGCGATGGCCGAACCAACCGCAGCGCTGATCGTCGCGCTCGCCCCCGGTTTCAGCCATATCGCAGCCCCCTCGGGCGCGTTTTCGAAATCGGTTCTGCCCCGCGTTGCAGCTTTGCTTGACGTGATGGTGATTTCCGAAGTCACCGCCGTGATCGACGCCGATACCTTCGAGCGCCCGATCTATGCCGGAAACGCCATTCAAACCGTGAAATCTTCGGATGGCATCAAGGTGATGACCGTGCGCACCGCGACCTTTGATGCGGCGGGCATGGGCGGCGCTGCGGCGGTCGAGAAAACCAGCGCAGCTGTTGACGCAAGCCTGTCGGCTTGGGTTGAAGACCGCGTTGCGACCTCGGATCGCCCCGAGCTGACTTCGGCCGGCATCGTGGTGTCGGGCGGCCGTGGTGTGGGCTCGCAAGCCGACTTTGCGCTGATCGAATCTTTGGCCGACAAACTGGGCGCCGCTGTGGGTGCCTCTCGCGCGGCGGTCGATTCGGGCTATGCGCCGAACGATTGGCAAGTTGGCCAGACCGGCAAAGTCGTGGCGCCTTCGCTTTACGTGGCGGTCGGCATCTCGGGTGCCATTCAGCATTTGGCCGGGATGAAAGACAGCAAGATCATTGTCGCGATCAACAAAGACGAAGAAGCGCCGATCTTTCAGGTGGCAGATTATGGCCTTGTCGCCGATCTGTTCACCGCGGTGCCAGAGCTGATCGAAAAGCTGTAAGATCTGACTGGGCGCCTGCGGGCGCCCTTTTCACACCCGTGGACCCAGCAGCGACGCGACCATCGGCATCAGTTTGCCCGCCACTTCGTGATGCACCGCAGGGCCTGGCACCTCGGCCGCAGCCAAGGCCTCCATCGGTGCAAAGGCCATGCCCTCGCGCCCCTTGGCAACCGCATCGCGACTATAGACCACCTCTAGATAGCGGGCCGCAAACGGACGCACGGCGGCAATCATCTCGGCATCAACCAAAAGCGGCAGGCGCTTTAAAAGCGAACGACGTTCGGGCTGAGGCGGCGGCAATTCCGACATCCACAAAAGAATCGAGCGATCATTCAGCAGCGCCAGCAGCCGCTTCATCCGCACCACCCAAGCGGCCCGCAGTTCTTCTGCCACCACCTCGAAGCGATCACTCGACTCGGCCTGCAGGGCCAGCAGCATATGGCGGGTAAAATTAAACTCGGTGAAATCTACCCGTGGAAACAATGCCATAAGCAAAGGCGTGGCCGATAGAAACCGATCATTGCGGCGCGGATGCACCGTGTAATAGCGGTTCGACATATTTTGCGCCCCGGTGATCTGCACCACCGCCAGCCGCGCTTTTGCCGCGATCTGCAACAGGTCCGGCGCGTTCAGATACAGATCCGGCCCCGCGTTCATCGCCGCCAAATTGACCGCAGGCAGCGCCAGCCCGCGCCCAAGCAGCGTAGCAAACGGCGATTGCACAAACCTGCCATAGGTCTCTGTCCCGCCCAGAAAGGCCAAATAGGCCGCATCGGTGGCTTGCTTTGGCCCCCGACACTGGATTTTTGACCCGCCATATTGGCAGGGATAATAGTTCAACGATCCTTCACCCGGAAAGATATAGGCCATAGCCACCCCAACGATTTAACACCCACCTGCAAAACTGCCCGAATCGACTTTCGAAACGGTTAAAAGCGGCATTTGCCGAAAATCTGCGATGCAACGGCTGGCCTTGCGTTGGATGCTGCGGGCTGCGATGGTGCTGCACAGCAGCAAAAGGGTCGAAGCTATGGAAATCCATTCGGTGGGCATCGTGGGCGCAGGGCAAATGGGTAATGGCATCGCGCATGTCTTTGCTTTGGCGGGCTATGACGTGTTGCTAAACGATGTGAACCCCCAGATGTTGGGCGCCGCCGTCGCTACAATTGACAAGAATATGGAACGCCAAGTCTCGCGCGAAAAGATTTCCGCCGCAGACAAAGCCGCCGCCATGGCCCGCATCAAAACCAGCGCGACTTTGGCCGATCTGGGCCCCTGCGATCTGATCATCGAAGCCGCGACCGAGCGGGAAGAGGTCAAGAACGCCATCTTTGCAGGGCTTGCCCCGCATCTGGCACCGCAGACCATTCTGACCTCGAACACCTCGTCGATCTCGATCACGCGGCTTGCCGCGCAGACCGACCGGCCGGAACGTTTCATCGGCATCCACTTTATGAACCCGGTGCCGGTGATGCAGCTGGTCGAGCTGATCCGCGGCATCGCCACCGACCGCGACACCTATGACACCCTGATGGAGGTGGTCCGGCGTCTGGGCAAAACCGCCGCCAATGCCGAAGATTTCCCCGCCTTTATCGTCAACCGCATTCTGGTGCCGATGATCAACGAAGCGGTCTATACGCTTTATGAAGGCGTGGGCTCGGTCAAATCGATTGACGAGGCGATGAAGCTGGGCGCAAACCATCCGATGGGACCGCTGGAATTAGCCGATTTCATCGGTTTGGACACCTGCCTTGCCATCATGAACGTGCTGCATGATGGCTTGGGCGACAGCAAATATCGGCCCTGCCCGCTGTTGTCAAAATATGTCGAAGCCGGCTGGTTGGGGCGCAAAACCAAACGCGGCTTTTACGACTATCGCGGCGAAGTTCCGGTGCCAACGCGCTAAGGCGCAGAGGGCTTGCCCAAATCCAGCGTGTGCTGCCGCAGCCAGGCCAAAAAGCCGCGCGGATTGCCATCCCACTGGTCCAGCACCGAAGCCGGAATCGGCGCGCCAATAAACGGGCGCTGCGGTTTGAACAGTGCGCGCTTGATCTCATACAAAAGCAGGCCCTGCCGCAGGGTATCCGACAGCTTATTGGCAATCAGAAAATAGCGCGAGTTTTGCCCGGTGAAATGCATCGGCAGGATCGTCGCCCCCGAGCGTTGAATCATCTTATGGGTAAAGACGTTCCACTCTGCCTCGATCGCGGGGCCAAAAAACGTCTCTGACATCGCAACTTTGCCCGCCGGAAACAGAATAATCACCCCGCCCGCCTTCAGATGCGCCATGGTCTCGTTGCGCATCTGCAAGCCCAGCTCGCGCGAATTTTCTTCATGCGGAAATGGCACGGGGATCATGAACTGTTCAACTTCGGGAATGCCCGTCAGCAAAGACCGTGTCAAAATCTTGAAATCCGAGCGGACGCGGTTGACCAATTCGGCGATAATCATGCCATCAACCAGACCGTGTGGATGGTTTGACACCACAACAACCGGCCCCGTTGCCGGAATAAGCGCCACTTCGTCGTCTGGGGTGTCGATGCGGATGCCCATTTGCTTGATCGCCTTGGGCCAGAACGGCGAGCCATAGGGAGCGCCAGAGCGTTCAAACTCGCGGATCAGCCGCAAAAGCTGGATTTTCGCGGTCATCCATTCAATCGCGCGAATGCTGCCCGACTTGAACGGGTTGGTAAATGTCCCGGCATAGGACAGCCGTTGCATGTCGTATTTGCGATTTGTGCCGGCTTGAGCCGGGCGATTTTCAATTTCTGGCATATCTTTCACGACGCATAAGCCTTCCTCGTCCAGCGCATCAGAAATCTTCGCCAAATCGATTGGCAACCAATGCCGCCAAAGCCTCTGCAAGTTCTGCTTCTTGCGCCCCAGCTGTCGTCACCTCAATAGAGGTTCCGCGAGACGCTGCCAACATTAAAAGCCCCATGATGCTGTCACCCGAGACGGTCATGCCATCTTTGCTGACCTGCGCGGTGGCGTCAAAAGCCTCGACCACCTCGACAAACTTTGCTGAGGCCCGCGCGTGCAGACCCTTTTCATTCACAATAGCCAACGCGCGTCCCGACATAATTAGGCTCCTCCGCCGAGATCCAACGAGTTTATATATTTGCGGCCCGCATCCAGCGCGCAGCTGACGGCTTTGGAAATCGGCAGGTCGCGTGATTTCGCCAGTTTGATCAGCATCGGCAGGTTTGCGCCGTAAAGAATGCGCCGTTCCGAGGCGGCGCAGGCCATCAAAGACAGATTGGAAGGCGAGCCGCCAAACATATCGGTCACCATAACCACGCCTTGGCCCTGATCGACAGCATCGGCGGCCTCGCAAATCTCGGCCTGTTTGGCGGCGCGATCATGCTCGTCTTCAATTGCAATGGCGCGCATGGCGGCTTGTGGGCCGACCACATGCTCGACCGCCGCAAGATACTCGCGCGCAAGCCCCCCGTGTGCCACGATGACAATGCCGATCACGCGCCTGCTACCTCAATGCCTTATCCGACGTCGCCGTCGCTTTGCGTTCCAACTCTCGATGCCGTTTTGACACCGGCCAGCCCGCATGTGCAAGCACATTGCCCAGTTTTTCCGCAACAGCAACAGAGCGATGTTGCCCCCCCGTGCAGCCAAAGCCAATGGCCAAGTGCGCTTTGCCTTCGTTTAAATGCGCGGGCAGCAATAACAGGATCAATTCCTGCAACTTTTGGAAGAATTCGGCAAAGCGCGGGTCCGCTTGGATATAGTCCGTCACCGCCGGATCGCGGCCGTCGCTGTCGCGCAGCTCAGGCTGCCAATGGGGATTCGCAAGAAATCGGCAGTCAAACACCATATCCAGCCCGCGCGGCAGACCGCGTTTATAGCTGAAGGACTGCACCGAAACCGCCATTTTCGCCGAATCATCATGGCGAAAACGCAGGCCAATTTCAGCCTTCAGCTCGTGCGGCGACATCTCGGAGGTATCAATCAAATGGTCCGCCCGCACCCGGATCGGCGCCAGCAGGTCGATCTCGCGGTCAATGCCTTCGCTGGGGGTCTCGGTCGGGGCCAAAGGATGGCGCCGGCGGGTGTCAGCATAGCGCTGGATCAACTCGGCAATGCCGCAATCCAGATAGATCACCTCAAGGCTGACCCGCGGATCCCGCGTCAGAATATCGATCAGTTCAATTAAAGTGGTGGCATTGAAATCGCGGTTGCGGACATCAATCCCAAGCCCGATCGGACGACCAAGCGAGGGCCCGTCGATCAGCCGCGGCACAAGGCTCAGCGGCAGGTTGTTGATCACCTCGAACCCCAGATCCTCCAAGGCGTTAATCGCCGTGGTGCGCCCCGCACCCGAAGGGCCGGTCACCAGAACCACTTGATGTTCTGCCAAAACGTCGGGTTGTGCCGTCACGAAATGCGCCTCTCAGTCCTGCCGGGCGCCTTTAAGATAACACAAAAGCGCAGCAGGAAAATGGTTGCCCTGGATTGCAAATACAAGATCGAGGTCTTGTCCCAACACCACCATCTTGTGACGCGGGGGCAATCTTTCGTCGCCAGACTGGCCCAAGTCGACCGCCAAGACAAGAGGAACCGATGTCACAGAGGGCGCGCGCAAGATGCCAATGCCGCGCGCCTCGATCAATCCGCAAAGAGGGGGCGGGCAACTGGCGCGCAATTGGCCATCCTGCAGGCTGATCTGGGTGCGATCATCGGCAACCAAATCGGCGCCAAAGGCCATCAGCTGCAAAGCAAGCGCTGATTTCCCCGACCCAGAGGGGCCAAGGATCAGCAGGCCGCGCCCGCCTACCGCAACGCAGCTGGCATGAAGGTTAATGCCGTCCTTGTCCAGTTCCGGCATCAAATCGGCAGACCAACGACAAAGCGCGCGCCCAGCGGATCCGAGGTGGGATCAGCATCGGTCGGGCGAATGTTTTCGGCCCAGATCACCCCGCCATGCGCCTCGACGATCTGCTTCGAGATCGACAACCCCAGGCCAGAGTTATTGCCAAAATGCGTTGCAGGCCGGTCTGAATAAAACCGCTTGAACACCTTGGACAGCGCCTGTTCGGGGATGCCGGGCCCGGTGTCTTCGACCACGATCAGCACACGGTTCTCGCGCTTGCGCGCCCAGACCCGCACCGCATCGCCATCATCGCAAAATGACACGGCATTGGTGATCAGGTTGACAAAGACCTGCGCCAGCCTGCCTTCCAACCCGTTCACCTTGATAGGATAGGCCGGAAAATCGGTGATGAATTCCACACCTTTTTTACCGGCCTGGTCGCCAAGATAATCGGTCAAATCTGACAAGGTCTTGATCAGGTTGAACTCTTCTTCCTGTTCTTTCACCAGCTCGCTGTCCAGCCGCGAGGCGTTCGAGATATCGCTGACCAAACGATCCAGCCGGCGCACATCGTGTTCGATCACATCCAACAGTTGCTCGCGCTGCGCTTCCTTTTTGATCATCCGCAGCGACCCCACGGCCGAGCGCAAAGACGCAAGCGGGTTCTTTATCTCGTGGCTGACATCGGCGGCGAATTGTTCATTGGCGTCGATCCGGTCATATAGCGCCGCCACCATGCCACGCATCGCGATTGACAGCCGGCCAATCTCATCAGGTCGCGCCGCCAAATCCGGAATGCGGACCCGTCCCGGCTGCATTTTGCGCGCGTCTCTGTCGCGGCCAAGTTCGGCGGCAGTGGCAAGATCGGCCAAAGGGTTGGCAATGGTCGAGGCAAGCACCAAAGACATCCCGACCGAGACCATCAGCGCAATGATAAACATTTGCAGAATTTGCTCGCGCTCATTGTTGACAATATGATCGATTTCGCCGCCGTCAGATGTCAGCACCAAGGCCCCAGACAGGGTCGAGCCCATCATCAAAGGCGTTGCCACCGAAAACTGTGACCCACCTTCGCCGCGGTTCGTGCGTGCAAAGACGGTCTTGCCAGCCAGGGCCTGCACGAACAGCGCTCGCGCTGCGGTTTCGCCAGAGGGCGCGGTCTCGAGCTTTGGGGCGGTGCCAAACATCGCCGCGACACTGGCCCAGACTTTGGCAAGAAAATCCGAAATCACGGTGCTGCGCATTTCGCCGGTTTGCACGCGCGGCGCCCCGTTAAGCTTGGCAATCAAAGTGCCCGACGGGTCGAACAAAAACACCTCGTTTCCGGGACTGACGCCACCTTTGTCCAGCGCGACAGCCAGATTGCCCGCCAAGGCGGCCTCTGCCGCAAGCCCCCGCGCCATAAGCTGGGCTTCGGTGACCATGCCTTGTTCGCGCTGCAGCATCAGACTGTCGCGAAAGGGGTTCATAAACAGCACCCCCGCCACCAAAACCACCAGCGCCAACAAATTGAACGTGATGATCTTGCGCGCCAAAGGCGACTGTTTCAGCGACAACAGACTGCGCTGGCCGCGACCTTCGTTCAGCGCAACATCGGCGACACCATCGGGGGACACCCAATCTTCCCCCAACAAAAGCTCGCTGGACTTTGGCCGCACTGCATCACTCATAGTCATGCCAAAAGCTGCTGTCATTCTTCGTTATAGCGATAACCGATGCCGTAAAGCGTCTCAATCGCGGAAAAATCATCATCCACCGCCCGCATTTTCTTGCGCAAGCGTTTGATATGGCTGTCGATGGTGCGATCATCGACATAGACCTGATCGTCATAGGCCACATCCATCAACTGATCGCGGCTTTTTACAAAACCGGGCCGCTGCGCCAAGGCTTGCAGCAACATGAATTCGGTGACGGTCAGCGAAACATCCTGCCCCTTCCAAGCCACTGAATGGCGCAAAGGGTCCATGCGCAGATTGCCGCGCTCCATGATCTTGGTTTCTTCGGTCACCGCAACTTCGCCAGTCGAAATCGCGTCATTGCGGCGCAAAAGCGCGCGGATCCGTTCCACAAGCAACCGTTGCGAGAACGGCTTTTTGACATAATCGTCGGCCCCCATGCGCAGGCCAAGCACCTCGTCAATTTCATCGTCTTTCGAGGTCAGAAAGATCACCGGCATGGTTGATTTCTGCCGAAGCCGTTGCAACAGATCCATGCCATCCATACGCGGCATCTTAATATCCAGCACAGCCATATCGGGCATGCGGCGGTTAAAGGCGTCAAGGGCGGTTTGACCGTCATGAAACGTCTCAACCTCGAAGCCCTCAGCTTCCAGCGTCATCGACACCGAGGTCAGAATGTTGCGATCGTCGTCTACAAGAGCGATCCTTGCCATATTTGGGCTTCCCTATGCTGCTCGGCTTGCCAGATTTTTTTTCCACAATCTGTTTTTCAAGGGTTCCGCGCAACAATTAACTGCGAATCACCCAGGGTTATATGCCCATTTGAGAGTTAATTTATCTACGAATGACTAATTTGCCGCACATAAGGATAGTTTTACACATTGATTGCGCTAACCTGAAAATGGTTGCGCTAACTGTGCCAAAGCGTCCTATTCCCCTGAAAATCTGCATGTTATAGCGCCCTTACAGGGGACGGCCCTTCGCCCTCTATCATGCGCCCTTGGCTCGGGCGCGCTTTAATCTGAGAAAACTCGCTAAACTTTGGCGAAAATGGGAGCGGTTAGAATGACAAATGGACGTGTGAACCCTGCGCAACGGTTGCAAGACCAAGGCTTTGTTGGTTTGGGTAACGTCTATTATAACTCTATAGAGCCGGCTTTGGTCGAAGCTGCAGTGCAGCGCGGCGAAGGCACTCTGGGCAAGGGTGGCGCATTCTTGTGCACCACAGGGCAATTTACCGGCCGCTCGCCGAAAGACAAATTCGTTGTGCGCACGCCTTCAGTCGAGGGCTCGATCTGGTGGGAAAACAACGCTCCTATGGCGCCTGACGCCTTTGACCGGCTGCACGCAGATATGCTGGACCACATGAAGGGCCGCGATTATTTCGTGCAAGACCTGTTCGGCGGCGCCGACCCTGTGCACCGTCTGGACGTGCGTGTGGTGACGGAACTTGCCTGGCACGGTCTGTTCATCCGCCACATGTTACGTCGCCCCGAACGTGCCGAGCTGGACAGCTTTGTACCCGATTGGACCATCGTGAACTGCCCCAGCTTTGAGGCCGATCCGGCCAAGCACGGCTGCCGCACCTCGACGGTGATCGCGCTGAACTTTGACAAAAAGATGATCCTGATCGCCAATACCGCCTATGCGGGCGAAAACAAAAAGGCGGTATTCACGCTGCTGAACTATCTGCTGCCGGAAAAAGGCGTGATGCCGATGCATTGCTCGGCCAATCACGCAATTGGCAATCCGGTCGATACGGCGATTTTCTTTGGCCTGTCGGGCACTGGCAAAACCACACTTTCGGCAGACCCTGCCCGTACCCTGATTGGCGATGATGAACACGGCTGGTCGGACCGCGGCACCTTTAACTTTGAAGGCGGCTGCTATGCGAAGACCATCAACCTCTCGGCCGAGGCCGAACCTGAAATCTATGGCACCACCTCGAAATTCGGCACTGTGGTTGAAAACATGGTGTTTGATCCCGAAACACTGGAGCTTGATTTCGACGACGCCAGCCTGACGCAGAACATGCGCTGCGCTTATCCGCTCGAGTATATCTCGAACGCCTCTGATACCGGCATGGGTGGCTTTCCCAAGAATGTGATCATGCTGACCTGTGATGCCTATGGCGTCTTGCCGCCGATTGCGCGGCTGACCCCGGCGCAAGCGATGTATCACTTTTTGTCTGGCTTCACCTCGAAAACTCCGGGGACCGAGCGCGGCATTGTCGAGCCCACCCCGACGTTTTCAACCTGCTTTGGCGCGCCCTTCATGCCGCGTCGGCCTGAAGTTTACGGCAAGCTGTTGCAAGAAAAAATCGCCAAGCATGGTGCCTCGTGCTGGTTGGTCAACACCGGCTGGACTGGCGGCGCCTTTGGCACCGGCAAGCGGATGCCGATCAAGGCGACGCGGGCTTTGCTGACAGCGGCACTGGATGGCTCGCTTGCAGCAGGCCAGTTCCGCCGCGATCCGAACTTTGGCTTTGACGTGCCGGTTGATGTGGCAGGCGTGGATAGCACGCTTTTGGACCCGCGCACCACTTGGGGTGACAAGGCGGCCTATGATGCGCAGGCGCAAAAATTGGTTGGGATGTTTGCCGAGAATTTTGGCCAATACCTGCCCTTCATCGACGCCGATGTAAAAGCCGCCGCAATCGGCTGATCTGAGTATCAGACAAAAAAGGGGCCGCATCGATTGCGGCCCCTTTTTGTATACATGGTTTAAACTCCGAAGGCGCGACGCAGCAGGTTCAGCCCTGTCAAAAGCAACAATATCTGCGTCCAGCGCCGAAACCGGCGCTGATCCAAGCGATCTTGCACCGCGTAGCCCAGCAGCATCCCCACAACAGCCGGCAGCACAAGCACGGCCGAAAACGGCAGGCTTGCAGCGTTCAGCACCCCCGACTGCAGATGTGCGCTTGTCAGCACCACCGCGCCGATCAAGAACACCACACCTTGCACCCGGATGGTTTCTTGCTTTTCCGCCTTGATCGCCAGCAGATAAACAATCAGCGGCGGTCCCCAAATGCCCGACACCCCGCCATAAAGCCCACCGATGACGCCCGCAAACCATTCGACCGCGCTGCGCCAGCGCGGCGCAATATGCAACCGCGCGCCCGACAATTGATAAAGCACAAATCCGGTGATCAAGACCCCCAAAGCCGTCAGCAACACCGCCTGCGGCAGCAGCCGCACAAATTGCGCCGAGATCACGATGAACACTACCGTGGCGATCAAATAGCGATGATATTTGCGCGCCGAAGCCAAAGCCGGACGCCAGCCTTGCCGAAAGGCCTGCGACAGATTGGTCACCAGCGTCGGCAAGATCAGCCCGGCCAAAGCCAGCTCTGGCGGCAAGAACGACGAAAACGCCGAGACCATGATCAAAGGCATCGCAAAACCAATCGCGCCTTTGACAAAGCCCGCCGCCAGCGTCACCAAAACCGCCGCCCAGAACGCATGGAGCGATAGCCCCGCCATAACACTCTGCATCGCTGTCTCCCTTTGCAGGCCTTGTGACGCAAGCCCGCGCCAAGGGAAAGGCTTGACCCACGCCCGCGACAGCTTTCTGGTGGGGGGAATGGATTGGGGGCAGCGATGCGCAAGATTTTGACCATGGCTTTGGCCTGTTGCAGCAGTCTTGCGGGTGCTGCAACCCTGCCCGCGCCGCAGCATTCGGCGCAGATCGCCCAAATGCAGGCGCAGGTGATGTGCAGCCCGCGCATCACCGATCGCACCCGCGCCGGCGATGTCTCGGACGGCTATATCAACCAAGCCGCCACCATGCCAAAGCTGCGCTTTGATCAGCAGATCGTGCCTGCAGCCATTGGCGTGTCTTTTGGCGTGGTGTTTCAGCCCGCACAGGTTTTGGCGGGCGTGCGCAATCTGACCTATCGGCCCAGACAGGCCAAACCCGATGTCTATTACGCCGATATCCCCGCCAAATCCGACCGCTTTAACGGTTTCAGCTTCGAGCTGCCCGAAGAGCTGCAAATCGGGCTGTGGCGGTTTGAAAGCTGGCAGGGCGACCGCTTGCTTTATCGTGCCGAATTTCAGGTGGTTCCCGCCGACAGCCTGCCGCAATTGGTGGCGCAATGTCAGGGCATGTCGTAACGGCTGCGACACTTTAGAACTTTTTTGAACCTTTTTGCGAAAGGATGTTGCGCTGCGACTGCGAAGGCTTTACCCCTTTTGCAACTGCAGAATCTTTGAGGTCTGACCATGGCTCACGATGGCGCATTGCCCGCTGACTCCCCGATCCTAGCCGATGTGCTGGCGCTGACCGCCGCAACTTTGCCGGAAATCGAGGCGCTGTTTCAGCAAGGCCGCGAGAATTTGCGCGCCATGGTCACCCGCGATGGCCGGATTTCGCCCGCAGCTTTGGAACAGCATCAATTCGCCGCCCATAGCCTGTCTTGGCTGGCAACCTATGTCGAAGCCCTGCGCCAGATGCAGGCTTGGGCGGGGCGGTTACAGGCCGAGGGCAGCTTTGGCCGGATCGAGGCCTTGCTGCTGCAGATCGGCTTTGGCGAATACCTGTGCCAGATCTACGGCGGTGTTTCGATGTCTCAGGGGGAAATTGCGCGGCTGCAGGACCTGCGCCTGACCCCTGATGCGCCTGGCGCGGCGGCGGCTTGTCTTATGGCCCAAGGCAATACCGCTGCCGCCCGCATGGCGCTTGTGGCCTGCATGCGCGACAACCACGGCCGCGCCACCTTTGGCGCTTCGGGCTTGGATGCCGAGCTAGAGATGATCCGCGACACCTTCCGCCGCTTTGCCGATGACGAGGTGGTGCCACATGCCCATGGCTGGCACCTGCGAGACGAGCTGATCCCGATGCAGATCGTCGATCAACTGGCCGAAATGGGGGTGTTTGGCCTGACCATTCCCGAAGAATTTGGCGGCCTTGGCCTGAGCAAAGCCGCGATGGTGGTGGTCAGCGAAGAGCTGTCGCGCGGCTATATCGGGGTGGGGTCGCTGGCCACCCGCACCGAAATTGCAGCCGAGCTGATCCTGTGCGGCGGCACCGAGGCGCAAAAGGCGCAGTGGCTGCCGAAACTGGCCAGCGGCGAAACTTTGCCCACCGCAGTGTTCACCGAACCCAACACTGGTTCAGATCTGGGATCCCTGCGCACCAGAGCGGTGCGCGATGGCGAAAATTGGGCCGTCACTGGCAACAAAACCTGGATCACCCATGCCGCGCGCACCCATGTGATGACCCTGCTGGCGCGCACCGACCCTGCCAGCAGCGACTACAAGGGCCTTAGCATGTTTCTGGCCGAAAAGCTGCCCGGCTCCGATGCCGCGCCCTTCCCCACCCCCGGCATGACCGGCGGCGAAATCGAGGTGCTGGGCTATCGCGGCATGAAAGAATACGAACTCGCCTTCGACGGCTTTGCGGTCAAGGGCGAGAACCTTTTGGGCGGGGTCGAAGGGCAAGGCTTTAAACAGCTGATGCAAACCTTTGAATCCGCGCGCATCCAGACCGGCGCGCGCGCGATTGGTGTGGCGCAATCGGCGCTCGAGGTCGGGCTGCGCTATGCCGAAGACCGCAAGCAATTCGGCAAGCCGCTGATCGAGTTTCCCCGCATCGCCGGCAAATTGGCGATGATGGCGGTCGAGATCATGATCGCGCGGCAATTGACCTATTTCAGCGCTTGGCAAAAAGACCACGACAAACGCTGCGACCTAGAGGCAGGCATGGCCAAGCTTTTGGGCGCGCGGGTGGCTTGGGCCTGTGCTGATAACACCTTGCAGATCCACGGCGGCAACGGCTTTGCGCTGGAATATCAGATCAGCCGCATCCTGTGCGATGCCCGCATTTTGAACATCTTTGAAGGGGCTGCCGAAATTCAGGCCCAGGTGATCGCGCGGCGCTTGCTGGATTAAACCTAGATCCCCCCGCGCGAGGGCCGCAGCGCGCCCAATCGCGGGTGCAAGCGGCCCGCAATCGCGAAAGCCCCGGCAAAGGCCAGCCCCGAGGCCGCAAAGATAAAGTTCAGCGGTGCCACCCAAAGCACCAGCCAAGCCATGCCCGGCGTCGCAATCCCCGAGACATCGCGGAAACTGGAATAGACCGCCGCCATCTCTGACCGCTCTGACGGTTTCACCGCCATCATAAACGGCAAGCCCCCCGCCACATCCAGCATCACCAGCCCGAACGAACCCAGAAACAGGCAAGCCACCGTCACCACAGGCGCCCCCGCCGTGGCCGTGGCCAAGCAAAACAGCAGCGCGCAATAGCCCAGCGCCAGCCGCAGCGCCACCCGCACCGACCGCCGCCGCGCCCAAGAGGCCATAAAGGGTGACAAAAGCAGCGTTGCATTCGAGATCGACAAGATCGTGCCGCCCAGCTTGTCGCCCAGACCGCTTTCGATGCAGAAAATCGGCACATAAACCACATAGACCCACCAGCCACAGCTGCGGATCACCGCAAATAACCAACCCGCAATCAGCCGTGGTTGCTGAAAAAACCGTCCAAGATAGGCCAGCGGGTTCACCGCAGGGCCTTTGGCGCGGGCAATCTGCTTGCCGTTGCCCAGCCGCAAAAACCAAAAGGTCACCAGCAAAGCCAGTGCGAAAAATCCCGCCACGATAAAGGGCAGCGGCGCCCAATAATGCCGCAACCAAACACCACTTAGCGGCCCCAAGGCCCAAGGTGCGGCCGCATAGACCATCTGCAGACTTTGCGTCCGCCCCAGATCAGGACGCGGCACATAATCCAGCACATAGGCGTTAAAGCAAACAAAACAGGTGACGGTCGACATGCTCATCGTCAAAATCGCCAGCGGCACGGTCACCGGCGTGCCCAGCATAAACAGCGCCATCGCCACCAGATACAGCAGACAGCCGCCCGAATAGACAAAGCGGCGCGGCCAGATCTGCGTCAACCGCGGCACCAAAAGGCCCCAGAACAGCGTGACCACACCGGCGGTGAAATAGACCGTCGACAGATTTTGTGCCGACCCAAAGGCATCATAAACCGCAATCGGGATGGTCGAGATCAGCGTGCCCCGCACCGCCGCCTCCATACCCGCAAGCAGGGCGAAATGCTGCAGTTTCGGGGTGCCCGCATGACGCAAGCTGATGGGTTGATATCGCAAAGCCATGCTGCAACCTGCCGCCTTCGCCGCAAGCGATCTGCCAAGAAGGCGACATCGCCCGCCTTTCCGCGACTAGTTTTTGGGCAAAAGCAATGCCAAGAGGCGGCTGCGCGCTTCGGGCAGGGGTTTGCCGTTCAGCAAAGGCTCGAAGCCTTTGGTCAGAAAATGGCTTGTCAGCGCAAAGCCTTGCGCCAATTCCACAGGCGTTGCTGGCCCCTGCCCCAGCAGCATCGGCGGCAGCGGCAGCAGGCGCGCAGCCCATTCCCCCGCCGCCCCGCGCGACACTGCGCGTCCGGTTTTCGGGCTGACAAAGGCCAGATCTTCACGACTGCCCGTCACCGCACAGCGCCGCAGATCCAGCGCAAAGCCCAGCTCTTCCAGCAGCTGCATTTCCCAGCGCAGATAGGTCAGCGGCCAATCGGCGCTGGCCTGCAAAGCATCCAACAAGCCGACCGAGGCGCGATACAACTGCGGATGTGGCTCGCGGTCGGGCAGGGCTATTTGCAACATCGCACAGGTGGCATTCAGCCCCGCAAGCGCCAACCGATCCGACAAAACCCCGGCACGGCTTTGCACAGGTTCCACCCGGTAGCTGCCAATCTGCTCGTCCAGCCGCGCGCGCCAAGTGACATCAACCTGCGTGCCGGGCTGCAAGGTCGCCGCCATCCGCCGCGACGCCCCGCCCCGCACCACGCCAGAATGCCGGCCATGCTGCGCGGTAAACACCTCGATGATCGCCGAGGTCTCGCCATGCAGGCGCATCGACAAAACCGCCCCCTGATCGCGCCATTCCATCAGACACCCATCAGTTGCGGCTGCGCCATCAGCTTAGACCCTCTTGATCCAGCAGAGTGCGACCTTGGCGGTCTTCCAACTCCAACACCCACAGATCAGGATCCCGCGCGCGCTGCCGCTGCAACAGCGCGTCAACCTCTGGCTCTGGCCCTTCGGCCAAGGTCACCCAAACCCGCGCATCTGCCATCAGGTCAAACGAGCGTTGAAAGGCGCGGGCTTGGCCGTTCAGCAAGGCCACTTTCACCAAAACTGCCCCCGCCGTCGCATCGCCACGCGCAGTGACATAGACAGGAATATCCGCCAACCGCAAACGCGTCAGATAGGCCGAAACCCAAAGATCAGCGGTCAGCTTGGCGGTCATGCGTCGCCGTCTTTATACTCCAGCCCCATTTCGGAATAGCGCTCGGGCTCGTTTTCCCAATTCGGGCGGACTTTGACCTGCAAGAACAAATGCACGGTGCGGTCCAGAAACTCGGAGATCTCGGCGCGGGCAGATTGCCCGATCGCCTTGATGGTCTCGCCCTTATTGCCCAAGACAATGCCCTTGTGACCATCGCGGCCAACGTAGACGATCTGATCAATCCGGGTCGAGCCGTCTTTCTTATCGTGCCAAGCCTCGGTTTCCACCGTCAGCTGATAGGGCAGCTCTTCGTGCAGACGCAGGGTCAGCTTTTCGCGCGTGATTTCAGCCGCGATCAGCCGCATCGGCAGATCGGCGATCTGATCTTCGGGATAGAACCAAGGGCCCGCCGGGATCTGGCTGGCCAGCCAGCTGCGCAGATCCTGCACACCATAGCCCTTTTCGGCCGAGATCATAAAGGTCTTCACAAAGGGATAGGCCTCGTTCAGCTTTTCAGCCATCGCCAGCAAAACATCGGCCTTCACGCGGTCAATTTTGTTGATGGCCAGTGCGACAGGGCGATCTTTTGGCAGCTCGTCGCGCATCCGGTCAACGATGCTTTGCGCGCCTTCGGTCAGGCCGCGGTGCGCTTCGATCAAGAACACGATCACATCGGCATCAGTGGCCCCGCCCCAGGCCGCCTTGACCATCGCGCGATCCAACCGGCGCTTGGTGCGGAAAATACCGGGGGTGTCGACAAAAACGATCTGCGCGGCCCCCTCCATCGCCACGCCCCGAATCCGGGTGCGGGTGGTCTGCACCTTATGCGTCACAATCGAGACCTTGGCCCCCACCATGCGGTTCAGCAGGGTCGATTTGCCGGCATTCGGCTCGCCAATCAGGGCGACAAAGCCCGCGCGGGTGGCTTGGGCCGCTGCAATCTGCTCGGGCGTCGGGGTTTGGGCGTCGTCAGTCATCTGTCTTCTCCATCCGGGCCAAAAGGGCGCGGGCTGCGGCTTGTTCGGCCACACGTTTCGATCCGGCGCGAGAGGATTCTGCCTCGCCATTGGTCAGCTGCACCTTCACGGTGAAAATCGGCTGGTGGTCCGGGCCTTCGCGGCCCTCTTCGGTATAGGCTGGCGGCGGCATCCCCCGCGCCTGCGCCCATTCTTGTAACGAGGTTTTCGGATCGCGTGCGTCTTGTTCCACCTTGCCGATACGCGGCCCCCAAAGCCGCAGCACCAGCGCGCGCGCCGCGTCAAAGCCGCCGTCGATATAAACGGCAGCAATCACCGCCTCCATCGCATCGCCCAGCAAAGCCTCTTTGCGCCGCCCCCCCGACAGCATTTCCGACCGCCCCAGCTTTAGCACATCGCCAAGACCGACATCGCGCGCCACTTCGGCACAGGTTTCCTTGCGCACCAAAGCGTTAAAACGCGGCGCAAGCTGGCCCTCCGAGGCAGAGGTGTCCGCCTCCAACAACGCTTCGGACATCACCAGCCCCAACACCCGGTCGCCCAAAAACTCCAGCCGCTGATTGTCGGGCCGTGTCGGCGAAGAGATCGAAGCATGCGTGACCGCACGCAGCAACATCTCGGGGTTGCGGAACGGATAGCCGATGCGGGCTTCAAAGTTTTTCAGATCCGCCGACAGCCTCATAGCAGGCCTGCCGCAAAAATAAGCCAGCCCCGCGTGAACGGGGCTCGGCTGTTCGCTAGGTCGGCTTTGGAAAATGCGCGCATGCCGGCTTATTCAACCGCTTTAAAGAAACGGTCGGCGCGCCAGGTCCAGAAATACAGCATCGAGGTTCCAGCCGAGGAAAAGATAATGCGATCCGCGCGGCCGATCAGGTTGGCCGCCGGCACAAATCCGACGCCGCCGATGGCTTGGCTAAAGCGGCTGTCCTGGCTGTTGTCGCGGTTGTCGCCCATGAAGAAATACTCGCCTTCGGGCACGGTAAAGACATCGGTGTTATCGGCATAACCATTGTCTTCGATGTTCAGAACATCATGCACCACACCATTCGGCAGGGTTTCACGATAGCGCGAGCGGGTGCAGATCGACCCATCGCCCACCGCACCATTTTCGCAGCGCGGGCGGTTGCCCATCGGGCCTTGCGGACCCATGATTTCTTCAAACTGGCCGTCCGGCACCTGCGGCGCTTCGGCGCCATTGATAAAGACAATGCCGCCTTTGATCTGAACCTTATCGCCGGGCAGGCCGATCAACCGCTTGACGAAATCCGAGCCATTGACCGGATGGCGGAACACCACCACATCGCCGCGCGCAGGTTCAGACCCCAAAATCCGGCCAGAAATCGGGCAGATCGAGAAAGGGCAGGAATATTTCGAATAGCCATAGGCCATCTTATTCACAAAGACGAAATCGCCGATCAGCAGGGTGTCTTTCATCGATTCCGACGGAATCCAGAACGGTTGGAAAAACAGCGTGCGGAACACGCCCGCGATCAGCAGGGCGTAGACCACCGTCTTGATCGTGTCGACAATGCCGCCGTCGTTCTTTGCCATCTGGTCTTATCCTTCAAGGTTTGCGCGCTACATGCGCGCGCGCGCGTTTGGAGTCAAGTTCGGGCAGACTTGCGGCGCGCTTCGATCACCACGAAAGCCTGCGCCCAAGGGTGATCATCGGTCAAAGTCACGTGAAGAATGGCCTCGTGATCGGGCGGGGTCATCGCGGCCAACCGCTCTGCGGCCCAGCCGGTCAGCTGCATCACCGGCTGACCACTGGCCAAATTGCTGACCGCCATGTCTTTCCACGAAATCCCCATGGCAAGCCCGGTGCCCAGCGCCTTGGAACAGGCCTCTTTCGCGGCCCAACGCTTGGCATAGGTGGCGGCAATCGCGCGGGGGCGGCCTTCGGCCTTGCGCTGTTCGGCTGCGGTAAAAACCCGCGTCTTAAAGCGGTCGCCATGGCGCTCTAGCACAGCCGCAATGCGGTCGATATTGGCCAGATCGCTTCCAATGCCAAGGATCATCCATTGCCCTTTGTCCCACTCGTTGTGAAACCTAGCGGTCTGGCGTGACGCTGTCCAGCATCGGCTGGACAGCCTTGGCTGGTGCTGACCGTCACGCCTTAACCCTATGCCTCGCGGGCGCGGTCCATCCGGCAGCGCATTTCCTCGATCGCAGGGCCAAGACCCAAGAACACCGCCTCGCCGATCAGGAAATGCCCGATGTTCAGCTCGCGCACCTCGGCAATCGCGGCAATCGGGGCGACATTGTCATAGGTCAGCCCGTGGCCTGCATGCACCTCAAGCCCCAAAGACTGCGCCAAAGCAGCAGCACGGCGCAGCGCGTCAAGTTCGGCCTCGGCCTCGGCCAGACGGTCTTCGGCGTGCAGATCGGAATAGTGGCCGGTGTGCAATTCCACCACCGCCGCGCCAATACGGGCCGAAGCCTCGATCTGGCGCGGATCATGGCCGATAAACATCGACACCCGGCAGCCCGCCGCCCGCATCGGCGCGATAAAACGCGCCAAGCGCGCTTCGTCCCCTGCCACATCCAGCCCGCCTTCGGTGGTGCGTTCTTCGCGCTTTTCCGGCACAAGGCAAACCGCATGCGGCTTCAGGCGCAGCACAATCGCCGCCATCTCATCGGTGGCGGCACATTCGAAATTCAACGGAATGCTCAGGGCGGCGCGCAGTGCCTCCATATCGGCGTCGCGAATATGGCGGCGGTCTTCGCGCAGATGCGCGGTGATGCCATCGGCACCCGCCGCTTCGGCCAAAAGTGCGGCGCGCAGCGGATCAGGCCAAGCCACGCCCCGCGCGTTGCGCAGGGTTGCGACGTGGTCAATATTCACGCCCAGTCGTTGCTTGCCAGCCAAAGTCATCGCCCCATCTCCTGTGAAAGCACGTTACACCCGATCGTCACCTTTGCGGGATTTCTCTGTCTTGTCGCCGCGATGCTTTAACCTTGCGGCCGCCTCGGCCACAGTGGCGCGCAGCTTGTGCCGGCGGTCCTTGCGGTCTTCATGCTTGGCGGCGCGGGCCTTTTGATAGGCCTGCACCACAGGGATCGTCACATAATAAGCCGCCGCCGAAATCACCAATCCGGGCAGCAAAGCGCCAATGAAATACGGCACATAGATATCGTGCCAAAACCGGATCAGCCCCTGCCAATGCATGGTGTCGGTGGTGAAAATCGCCACAAAGTTATGCCAAAGATCAACGCCCGCATGGCCAAAGGCCCGCGCAATCGCCTCGGCGGTCAGCGGCGCTTCGACCCCAAGCAGCCAATGGCCAAGCGTCATCGCAAAAACCGCAAAGAACGGCGTGGTCACCGGATTGGTGTTAAACGTGCCCAGCAGCGCCGCCAAAAGATTGCCCCGCATCACCCGCGCAGCCGCCCAAGCGGCGACAAACTGCAATCCGGGCAGCGGCAGAAATCCGATCAGAAATCCGGCAAACACCCCGCGCGCAATGCGGTGCGGCTCGTCTGGCAAGCGGCGCATGCGGTGGATGACATAGCGGGTCGCGCGTTTAAATCCCCCCGAGGGGTAGACCATCTCGCGCATCCAAGCGAGCCATCCAAGCGGTTCCCGGCGTTTAAAGACCACTGTGGTCAGTCCTTCCTTTCCCCAGCACCCGCAGAAAGCGGCGTCAGGGTTTGCGTGTCAGATCACGATGTCGCGAAACTTGGGCCACATCTGTTTCAGCCTCTAGGGCTGTCATCACCATGTGCAAATGTTCAACGTCGCGCAAGTCCACGTCAATGATAAGTCTGTAAAAATCTGGTTTACGTTCTGTGAAACGCAGGTCAGATATATTCGCCTTTTGCTCGCCGACAAGGGTGCAGATCCGCCCCAAGACCCCCGCGTCATTCGAGATCGCAACATCAAGGCTGACGGTATTCACCGCAGCATGGCGGCCCTGATCCCAATGCAGATCGACCCAGCGGTTGGGCTGTTCTTCGAATTCTTCCAAAGCCGGGCAATCAATCGCGTGCAACAGCACGCCCTGCCCGCGATAGCTGATGCCGACAATGCGTTCGCCCGGCAGCGGCTGGCAGCAATTGGCCCGCCGAAAGGTCTGATCATCCGACAGGCCCAGCACAGCGCGGGTGGCACTGATCTCGGATTCCTGGGTCATCGCAAGCTCGGGGTAAAGTGTCGCCACCACCTTGCGCGCGGTCAACTCGGCCGAGCCAAGCCCCGCCAGCAGATCGTTTTCATCGCTAAAGCCAAGGATTTTTGCCGCCGTCCGCATCGCCTTATCGGTGGCTTTCTTGCCAACATGTTCAAAGGCGGCGCGCGCCAGCTCTTGGCCCAAACGCACGAAACGGCTGCGGTCTTCTTCGCGCAAAGACCGCCGGATCGCCGCCTTTGCGCGGCCCGTCGAGACGATGTCGATCCAAGATGACTGCGGCTTTTGGCCCTCGGCGGTGATGATTTCCACCGATTGGCCATTCTTCAACCGCGTCCACAGCGGCACGCGAATGCCGTCAACCTTGGCCGAAACACAGGAATTGCCGATACGGGTGTGAATCGAATAGGCGTAATCCAACGGCGTCGCCCCGCGCGGCAACTGAATGACATCACCCTTGGGCGTAAAGCAAAACACCTGATCGGAATACATTTCCAATTTGACGTTTTCCAAAAACTCGGCGTGATCGCCCTCGTCCAACCTTTCGGTCATCGAGGAAATCCACTTGGCCGGATCAACCGCAAAGGGGTTCTTGGCGCGCACGCCTTCGCGGTAGGCCCAATGCGCGGCCACACCGGCTTCGGCGACCTCATGCATCTCGCGGGTGCGGATCTGCACTTCGACCCGCTTGCCATCGCGCCCCGAAACCGTGGTGTGGATCGAGCGGTAACCGTTTGATTTCGGCTGGCTGATATAATCCTTGAACCGCCCCGGCACCGCGCGCCAGCGTTGGTGGATCACGCCCAAAATCCGGTAGCAATCGGCAACCGAGCCGCAAATCACGCGAAAGCCATAGATGTCAGACAGCCGCGAAAACGCGAGGTCTTTTTCCTGCATCTTGCGCCAGATCGAATAGGGCTTTTTGGCGCGACCATAAACATCGGCCTCCAGACTGACCTTATCCAACTCCGAGCGAATATCGGCGGTGATCTGATGCACCACATCGCCCGATTCGCGCTGCAGCATCAAAAAGCGGCGGATGATCGAATTGCGCGCCTCGGGGTTGATGACGCGAAACGACAGATCTTCCAGCTCTTCGCGCATCCATTGCATCCCCATGCGGCCGGCCAAAGGCGCATAGATTTCCATGGTTTCGCGGGCTTTTTGGATCTGCTTTTCGGGGCGCATCGATTTGATCGTGCGCATATTGTGCAAACGGTCGGCCAGTTTGACCAAGATCACCCGCAGGTCTTTCGACATCGCCATGAACAGCTTGCGAAAGTTCTCGGCCTGTTGCGATTCGGTATTGGACAGCTGCAAATTGGTCAGCTTGGTGACGCCGTCGACCAGCTCTGCCACTTCTTCGCCAAACAGCTTTGACACCTCGGCATAGGTCGATTTGGTGTCTTCAATGGTATCATGCAAAAGCGCCGTGATGATGGTTGCATCATCCAGCTGCTGTTCTGTCAAAATCGCCGCAACCGCGACCGGATGGGTGAAATAGGGCTCGCCAGATTTGCGAAACTGCCCCTCATGCATCGCCATGCCGTAATCATAGGCGCGGCTGATCAGATCTGCATTGGCACGGGGATTGTAGTTGTGGACAAGGGCGATGAGGTCTTCTACGTCGATCATCATCACCGCCCCTGTGGCCGGAAATTCAGCAATTTCCTGATATTACAGCTCGCCTTGTGCTTCCATAAGCGCACGCAGCAATTTCTCTTCAGACATATCATCCTGCATCGGACGATCAACTTCGCCCGACATCAGAAGCGCCATTTGGTCTTCTTCAGGCTCGTCAACCTCGATCTGGGTCTGATAGCTTTCGATCATCCGCTCGCGCAGAGTATCAGCAAGCTGAGTTTCATCCGCGATCTCGCGCAGGGCGACAACCGGGTTTTTGTCGTTATCGCGATCCACGGTTGGCAAATCGCCAGCCTGAATTTCGCGGGCGCGGTGCGCGGCCAGCATAACCAGTTCGAACCGGTTCGGGACTTTGTCAACGCAATCTTCAACCGTCACGCGGGCCATGAAAGACTCCAGTAGGGATGGGGGCTTTGGAAGCGCCTATTTAGGACCGATGTCGCGGATTGACAAGTGCATAATCAAACAGATGCGTCAGAAGCTGCCGCCACCACCTCGGCACGCGCCGCATCTGTCAGCGCGGCCAGCATCTGAACCACCGTCAGCCCCAAGACCGGATGCCGCCAGTCAGGCGCCACATCGGCCATCGGCACCAAGACAAAGCCGCGATCTTGCAAACGCGGATGCGGCAAGATCAACTGGTCAGGCGCAAGCCGGCTTTGCGCCTCGGGTGGCAGACCCTGCCAATGGCGAAACCCCGCCAGATCGGGGGCCACCTCGTCGCCCAGTGCGATCAGATCCATATCCAGCGTGCGCCCCGCCCAGCGGGTGCTGCGTGCGCGGCCAAACTTTGCCTCAATCTGGTGCAACAAAGCCAGCACCTGCAGCGCCGTCATCTGCGCGGGCACCCCGACTCGCACCACCGCATTGATATAGTCCGGCCCCGCCCCCGCCGGAAAGCAAGGCGTGTGGTAAAGCCTGCTTGCCACCGCGGGTTGCAGCCCCAGCGCGGCTAGGCAATCTATTGCTTGCGTTAAGATTTTCTTGGGCGGAATTTCACCGAAATCTTGGTTTGACCCCAGGGCGATGATAGCATTTCGGTCTTGTGGAGTAGTCATATTAAGGCTTTCGTATAGAGGTTATTGATCGGCGAATTAGCCGAATGCTATCAGGCCTTCCAGCCGACGCCCTCATAGCTTTCTTGATTTTACTGCATCGAAGATGGTTTCGCGCACAAGTTATTTCGAAGGGACCGAAGATGTTTTACAAAGACGAACGGCTCGCTCTGTTCATTGATGGCTCGAACCTTTACGCCGCTGCAAAAGCGCTTGGTTTTGACATCGACTACAAGCTTCTGCGGCACGAATTCATGCGTCGTGGCAAGATGCTTCGCGCATTTTACTACACGGCTTTGCTCGAAAACGACGAATATTCGCCGATCCGCCCCTTGGTCGATTGGCTGAATTACAACGGCTTTAGCATGGTGACCAAACCGGCCAAAGAATACACCGACAGCCAAGGCCGCCGCAAAGTCAAAGGCAATATGGACATCGAACTTGCGGTTCATGCCATGGAACTTGCGCCGCATGTCGATCACATCGTGATCTTTTCGGGCGACGGCGATTTCCGCCCACTGATCGAAAGTTTGCAACGTCAGGGTGTGCGGGTTTCGGTGGTCTCGACTATTCGCAGCCAGCCGCCAATGATTGCCGACGAGTTGCGCCGCCAGGCCGATAACTTCATCGAGCTGGACGAGCTGCGCAACGTCATCGGCCGCCCCCCGCGCGAGCCGCGCTTGGAAGACCAAGAGATGTTGGAAGAAGCCAAGTAATCTTTCGAAAAAAAGGCCGCCGCATCCAATTGCTGCGGCCTTTTCCTTGGCGCAGGGCAATTGCAACAGCCGAAATGATCCGATACCTGTTCAAGGTGAGAGGATCTTGCCATGACAAAACCCGCCCTGACGCTGTATCTGGCTGCCCCCCGCGGGTTTTGCGCCGGCGTTGATCGCGCGATTAAGATCGTGGAACTTGCGATCCAGAAATGGGGCGCTCCGGTCTATGTCCGCCACGAGATCGTGCATAATAAATATGTCGTCGACACGCTGCGCGCCCAAGGCGCGATTTTCGTCGAAGAGCTGGAAGACTGCCCCGTTGACCGCCCGGTGATCTTTTCCGCACATGGCGTGCCGAAATCGGTGCCCGCCGCCGCCGAAGCTCGCGCGATGATCGCGGTTGATGCCACCTGCCCGCTGGTGACCAAAGTGCACAACGAAGCGCAGCGCCATTCCGAGGCAGGCCTGCAAATGGTGATGATCGGCCACCAAGGCCACCCCGAAACCATCGGCACCATGGGCCAACTGCCAAAGGGCGAGGTCTTGCTGGTTGAAACCGCCGCCGATGTCGCAGGGCTGATGGTGCGCGATCCCGCCAAACTTGCCTATATCACCCAGACCACGCTTTCGGTCGATGACACCGCCGATATTGTGCTGGCACTGCAAGCCCGCTTTCCGGCGATTGTCGGGCCGCATAAAGAAGACATCTGCTATGCCACCACCAACCGTCAGGCGGCGGTCAAGGCGATTGCGGGCAAGATCGACGCGCTTTTGGTGATTGGCGCGCCGAATTCCTCTAATTCAAAACGCTTGGTCGAGGTTGGCCGCTCGGCCGGTTGCAGCTATGCGCAATTGGTGCAGCGCGCCGTCGATATCGACTGGCGCGCGCTCGACGGCATTGCGGCGGTCGGCGTCACGGCAGGCGCCTCTGCCCCCGAAGTGCTGGTCAACGAGGTGATCGACGCCTTTCGCGCCCGCTATGACACGCGGGTCGAAATCGTTGAAACCGCGCAAGAACATGTCGCGTTCAAAGTGCCCCGCATTCTGCGCGATCCGGTTTAAGCGATGACGCGACAGCCGATCCCCCCTGCTGCGCTTTGGCTCGGTCTTGCCGGCCTTCTGCCCTTTGTCTGGGGGGCGGCCAGCGCGCAAAGTGAGCCGCTTGCGGCTTGGGGTCTTGCCATCGCGGGCCCAAGGCTGACCGGCGTGCCCTTGGTGCTGGGCTACGGCGTGATCATCTTGTCGTTCATGTCCGGCGTGCTTTGGGGCTTTGCCGCAAAACAGCCGAAGGTGGGCGCGATTTACTATATCTTCTCGGTGCTGCCCGCACTTTGGGGACTGTTTCTTGTGGGCGGCGATCTGACGGCCAGCTTTGCCGCTTTAGGCTTGGGCTATGTCGGGCTTCTGGCGCTGGATTGGCTATTTGCAACACGCGGGTTTGCACCGGGCTGGTGGATGCCTCTGCGCCTGCTGCTGACCTCAATCGTGCTGGCCTGCCTTACCGTTGCGGCTTTGGCCTGAAATCTTGACCCCAGAAGGAGGCACTATGCCGGAACTTTTCGCCTATACCGACGGGGCCTGTTCGGGCAACCCCGGCCCCGGCGGCTGGGGCGTGCTGATGATCGCCCGTGACGGCGCAACAGTGGTGAAAGAACGCAGCTTGAACGGCGGCGAGCCTGACACCACCAACAACCGCATGGAATTGCTGGCGGCGATCTCGGCGCTCGAGGCCCTGACGCGCGACACGCAACTGACCATCGTCACCGACAGCGCCTATGTCAAAAACGGCGTCACCGAGTGGATTCACGGCTGGAAGCGCAACGGCTGGAAAACCGCCGCCCGCGCCCCTGTGAAAAATGTTGATCTGTGGCAAAGGCTTGACGCAGCCCAAGCCCGGCATCAAGTCACCTGGCGCTGGATCAAGGGCCATGCCGGCCACGCTGAAAACGAACGCGCCGATGAATTGGCCCGCGCCGGAATGGCCCCGTTTAAAACCGCAAAATAGCCCAGGCGGGCAGGGTCAAATCCAATCCAGATCCCCCCCGGCAGCAATGGTTTCCCAAAGCATTTCAAAGCGCCGCGCAGATCGTCGAACTGGCGTTCAATCGCGGCGACCTCTGGTGCAAGATTCATGAACAGATCATCACTTTCAGCGACCCTTCTCCCGAAATCCGCGCCTCTCCGCGGCATCCAGCACCAAGAATGATAGATTTCACCCAAACCAAGGCGCAATTGTCGCCCAAAGGCCGCCGAAAACCTTGCGAAACAGATGCAGGCCACACCTTTTTCGGTGCCATCTGCAAAAATACTTTCTTTTTCGTGACGCTTCATTCAACCTTTCACCATGGCACGCACAAAATTGATTCCCGACTCCGAAGTTCTGGCGATTGCACTGAAGATTTTGCTGATACATGGCGAAAAATCAGTCACATTTTCTGCCGTTTCACAGAAATGCCGACTTGCTTCCCCCACTTTGGTGCAGCGCTTTGGTACTTGCGCCGCGATGATCGATGCGGCCTTGACCCTGGCTTGGGTCCAGCTTGAAGCACAGACCGCAAGAGCTTTTTCCGACATGACGGCGAAAGGAAAAGGCGTGCAGGCGGTGCTAAAGGCGCTTTCTGGCCCAATTGACTCGCCAGCTTTGGTGGCGGCAAGCCTTAAATATCCGGGGCTTACGCTGCGAGCAACGGCTTGGCGCGCTCAGGTCGAGGCGGGGCTTGCGCAAAAGCTTGGCGTGGGGGCAAAGGCACAAGAAGCCGCCTCGCTGACCTTTGCGGCCTGGCAGGGGCGGCTGCTTTGGGATGGCGCGGGCGGCAAGGGCTTTCGGATGGGCGAGGCGCTGAAAAAGCTTACCTAACTAACGTTCAATATATTTTTGATAAAGCCAGATCACCGCAACAGCCCCCAAAACTGCGCCAACCAGACCTGCGGCAAAGGTTGTCATCACCAAAAGCATCCGCAGCAAAAATCCACCCGCCAGCGCGCCTGCAATGCCAATAACGATGGTCGTCGGCAGATCTGCTTGCACATTCATGACCCTTGTGGCCAAAAATCCGGCGGCAATTCCGATGATAATCAGCATAATCATGGGCAATCTCCTGAAGATTGCCCTTAATATGGGGTGCTAAACCGCGAATGTAAGGTCAGATCAGCCGCGGCGGCAGACGCAGGCCCTTTAACACTTCGGCCACGGGCATCGGCCGCTTGCTCTCGCGTTGCGCCATTGTGATCTCGACCGCACCTTCGCCACAAGCCACTGTAAAGCCAGACAAAACCTGACCCGCCTCACCTTGCCCATCGCTTACGACAGAGCGCAGCAGCTTCACCCGCTCACCAGCCACCTCGCACCAGGCTCCTGGAAAGGCCGACAGGCCACGAATTTGGCGATCAACCTCGATCGCAGGGCGCGCCCAATCAATCCGCGCTTCGGATTTGTCAATCTTGGCGGCATATGTGATGCCTTGTTCACTTTGCGCGACAGCCGGCAGCGGCAAAGCCGCCAGCGCCGTGCAAATCAGCGCAGCCCCCAGCGTAGACAGCCGATCATGCAGCTCTGCCGTGGTCTCGGCCTTTGCAATTGGCGTGCTTTGGCGCAGTAAAACCGGCCCCGTGTCCAGCCCCGCCTCCATCTGCATGATGCAAATGCCGGTTTCGGCATCCCCCGCCATGATTGCGCGATGGATCGGCGCCGCCCCGCGCCAGCGCGGCAAAAGCGAGGCGTGGATGTTCAGACAGCCCAAGCGAGGCGCGTCCAGAACTGCTTGCGGCAGGATCAAACCATAGGCGACAACCACGGCAATATCGGCGCCAAAACCTGCGAATTCGGCCTGCGCCGCCGGATCGCGCAGCGAAATCGGGTGGCGCACAGCCAGCCCCAAAGCCTCGGCCCGCGCTTGCACCGGGCTTGCGCGATCGGCCTTGCCACGCCCCGCTGGGCGCGGCGGCTGGCAATAGACCGCGACGATTTCATGCTGCTGCGCCAAGGCCTCCAGCACCGGAACCGAAAAATCGGGCGTGCCCATAAAGATGATTTTCATTGCTTTTTCCGCAGCTTATCCGCACGGGCCAGCAACATCTTACGCTTAAGCGGCGAGAGGTGATCGAAATACATCTTGCCCGCCAAATGATCGATCTGATGTTGAACCGATGTCGCCCAAAGGTTGACGAAATCCCGCTCCTCAATCTGACCCTCGGCATTCATAAACCGCACCGTCACCGCACGCGGCCGCCGGATCACCGCCGAGACGCCAAGCAAATTCGGCGAGGCTTCCTCGTGTTCGCGAAACTGCCCCGAGGCATGCAGCACTTCGGGGTTGGCCATCAAAACCGCCTGCCCGCGTTCGTCGGAACAATCGACAACCGCAAGCCGCAGCGGCACGCCGATTTGCACCGCCGCCAGCCCATAGCCGGGCATCGCGTCCATAGTATCGACCATATCGGCCCAGATTTCGCGATGCGCATCGCTGATCGCCTCGACCGTCGCGGCAGGGGTTTTCAAACAAACGTTCGGATAGGGCAGGCAAAGCCGCGCGGCCATCAGCCCCGCGCCTTTTCACGCTTTAGCTTTTCCATCTTGCGCGTAATCATCTGCCGCTTCAGCGGGCCCAGATAATCAATGAACAGCTTGCCGTTCAGATGGTCAATCTCGTGCTGCACGCAGGTGGCCCAAAGCCCGTCGAACTGCCGCTCTTGGATTTCCCCGCTTAGATCCATCCAGCGCACCTTGACCGAGGCCGGACGTTTGACGTCGGCGTATTGGTCAGGGATCGACAGGCAACCTTCTTCATAGGTCGACAGGTCTTCGCAAGACCAAATCACCTCGGGGTTCAGCAAAACCATCGGCTCGGGCGGTGCATCTTTGATGCAATCCATCACGATCATCCGCCGCATCACGCCGATCTGAGGCGCCGCAAGGCCAATACCCGGCGCGTCATACATGGTTTCCAGCATATCGGCTGCCAGTTGGGTAAGCTCTGCCGAAACCTCTGCGATAGGTTCGCAAGGCTTTTTCAGGCGCGGATCGGGGTGGATCAGAATATTGCGGATCATGGAGAGGATTTACGTCTTGGGGCTTCAACGTGCAAGAGTTTGCTGCAATGATGCCGCCAAACCCCTAGCACAGGCAGCACCCCGATGGATTTTGACACCCGCATCAATCGTCTTGGCACTCATTCGGTGAAATGGGACGCGATGGAGCCGATGTTCGGCGTGCCTGCGGCCGAGGGTATTTCGATGTGGGTGGCCGATATGGATTTTCGCCCGCCGGCCTGTGTGCAGCGCGCGCTTGAGGGCATGCTTGCGCATGGCATCTATGGCTATTACGGCGATGACGCGAGCTATCTGGACGCCATCCGCTGGTGGATGCAGACCCGCCACAATTGGACGGTCGAGCGCGATCAGATTTTCACCACCCATGGTTTGGTGCATGGCACCTCGATGTGTGTCGATGCTTTTACCGCTGTTGGCGACGGCGTTGTGCTGATGACGCCGGTCTATCACGCCTTTGCCCGCGTGATCAAAGCGGCGGGGCGGCAGGTGGTGGAATGCAAGCTGCGCGACAACGCCGGCCACTACGAGATGGACTTTGACGCCTGGGACGCCCAGATGACCGGGGCGGAAAAGCTGCTGATCCTGTGCTCGCCGCACAATCCCGGTGGCCGCGTCTGGACCCGCGCCGAATTGCAAGGCGTCGCCGATTTCGCCAAGCGCCACGATCTGGTGCTGGTCTCGGATGAAATTCACCACGATCTGGTTTTGGGCGAGGTCAAGCACACCGCGATGGCGCTGATCGAGGGCATTGCCGATCGTCTGGTGATGATGACGGCAACGACCAAGACCTTTAACATTGCAGGCGCGCATTCGGGCAATGTCATCATCGCAGACCCCGCCTTGCGCGCCAAATTTGCGGCGCGGATGAATGCGATGGGGATCTCGCCGAATTCCTTTGGCCTGTTCATGGCCACCGCCGCCTATTCCGCCGAGGGCGCGGCATGGGTCGATGCGCTGACCAGTTATCTGTCTGAAAACGCACGGATTTTTGATGCAGGCATCGCCAGCATTCCCGGCATCCGCTCGATGCCGCTGGAAGCGACCTATCTGGCTTGGGTCGATTTTTCGGGCACAGGCATGACGCAGGCCGAATTCATCGACCGGGTGCAAAAGGTGGCCAAAATCGCCGCCAACCACGGCGTGTCTTTTGGCGCGGGGGGCGAAAGTTTCTTGCGCTTTAACTTGGCAACGCCGCGGTCTTTGGTGATCGAGGCGGTTGCACGCTTGCAGGCGGCTTTCGCCGACCTGCAATAGGCTTAGGCCTTGGGCAGATAGGCCACAGGCGTGTTTTCTTCGCGGTAGTAATCCAGCGCAGGGCTGGATTGCACCGCCGTCGATCGTTTGAATTCGCAGATCAGATCGCCGTTTTCGGCCTTGGAGGCCACGATCAGGCATTGGAAAATATGCCGCGCGCCGTCATAGATATCGACCAAGCCGCGCAGATTGGGCGTCAGGCTGGCATCCAGCGAAAAGCCGTCGTGCCACATGCCTGTGATCGGAAAGACAGCCTCGCCCAGCTGCACCCGCAGCCGCGATTTGCGGGCAAAATCCTTCTTGCGCGCGGCGTCCAACCCATCGCGCACCTCTTTTGGCAGAAACTCCAACATCTTAGCCCCTCCGCTTGCATCTTTCAGTCTGCAGCGTGATTTGTTAATTTTGTGTGCAACCTGCGGTCGCGGCAAAAATGTCGTCTAGTTGTTGCCTATATATCGCGCATTCTTGTGATTTTCGCACCTTCTTGCAGCACAATTTGCCGTCTCAGCCCTATGCCGCAAGAAACTCTGCCTGCACAGTTGCTGGGTGATTCGCATCAAGGGGGCATTTGCATGGGCCAAGACCACATCAGCCGCGCCGAATTGGACGCAGCTTTGCCGCATGTTCTGGCAGCGCCCAAAACCGATGCCATCGTCGCCGATCTTTGCCTGCGCCCTGCGCTGAATAAGCGCCAAAGCATGCAAAACCTGCGCTTTAGCGTCGGCGACGGCATTGCCGGCGATCGGTGGCAAAGCCTGCCTTGGCTGCGCGACGCGGCGGGGCTTCCGCATCGCGGCATTCAGGTCTCGATCCTGCCGCTGCGGGTGTTCGATCTGGTCTGGCGCGACCGCAAGACCACGCCGCATCCGGGCGATCCGATCATTGCCGATCTGGACACCAGCATCGCAAACCTGCCAATCGGCACGCTCATTCGCGCAGGCACTGGTCTGTTGCGGGTGTCCGAGGTGCCAAATCTTGGCTGCGTCAAATGGAAGGTCCGCTACGGCGAGGCAGCGCTGCGCTGGGTCGAAAGCCACCCTCAGCTGCGCCTGCGCGGCGTGCTTTGCGCGGTAGAGCAAGACGGCGAAATCAGGCTGGGCGACCGCTTGCAGGTGCTGCGCTGATCACATGCCTTCGTCTTGTTGCCGCGTCGCGCGCCGCCACTCGGTGCATTTGGCCACCATCAGGTCGATCCACCCTGCCCAAGCCGCCAGATTTTCCGCGCTTGCCAGGGTTCTGATCCGCGTCTCACCCTGATAAAGATCCATCACCACCTGCGGATAAAGCGCATTCCAGGCCGCGATCTGCACAGACGTCGCCCGCAGCGGCCAAGCAAAGGCCAAAGCCCAGCCCTCAGGCCCTTCAACCGCCGTAAACTCCGGCAACTCGGGCCGCGAGCGGGCATAGATCGTGCCGCCAATCGCTTCAACGCCCGCAAAACCTGCTAAAACCAAGGCCGCCTGCATCACGCCACCAAAGCCTCGGCCCGCTTCAGATCGACCGAGACAAGCTGGCTGACCCCCTGTTCGGCCATGGTCACGCCAAACAGCCGATCCATCCGCGCCATCGTCACCGCGTGGTGGGTGATGATCAGGAACCGCGTGTCGGTGCGGCGGGTCATCTCGTCCAGCAGATCACAGAACCGCGTGACGTTCGCGTCATCCAAGGGCGCGTCGACCTCGTCCAGCACGCAAATCGGCGCCGGATTGGCCAAAAACACCCCAAAAATCAGCGCAAGTGCGGTCAAAGTCTGCTCACCCCCCGACAACAGGCTCAGCGTCGCCAGCTTTTTGCCCGGCGGTTGGCACATGATTTCTAGCCCCGCCTCCAGCGGGTCGTCCGATTCCACCAACACCAACCGCGCCTCGCCACCGTTGAACAGATGGGTGAACAGGGTCGCGAAATTGGCGTTCACTTGCTCAAAGGCCGTCAGCAACCGCTCGCGCCCCTCGCGGTTCAGCCCGGCGATGCCCGAGCGCAGCTTTTTGATCGCCTCTTCCAGATCGATCTTTTCCTGCGCCAGCGCGTCATATTCCTCTGACACCGCTTTGGCGTCTTCTTCGGCACGCAGGTTCACCGCGCCCAAAGACTCGCGCTGGCGCTTCAACCGCTGCACGTCAATGTCCAAAGCCTCGGCATCGGGCATGCGGTCGGGGTCAACCTTCAGCGTATCCAGCAGCTGATCCGGCGTGCCGCCCGCCTCGTCGCTGATCCGCGCTGCGGCCAAAGCAACCACCTCGCGCGCGGCTTCGGTGCGGGCTTGCGCCGCGGCACGCGCCTCGCGCGCCTCGCCGGCCAAACGCTCGCCCTCGCGCTCGGTGTCGCGCGCGGCGCGCAGGCCGGTCTCTGCCACCGACAAAGCATCGGCTGCCACCGCACGCCGCGCTTCGGCCGCGGTGATCGATTCGTTCAAATCCTCGCGCTTGATGGCGATCTCTTCAGGCGCAGCCAGGGCCTCGACCAGATCGTCCTCGGTCTCGCTCTGCCGCGTGCCCAGCTCTGCCATCCGCCGGCCAGCCGACTCCAAGCGCTCTTTCCAACTTAGCAGTTCTTTGCTGGCATCCTGCCGCCGCCGCACCCGCGCCTCGCCCTCGCGGCGCAGCTCGTCATAACTTGACCGGCGCGACATCATTGCGATGCGGGCAGCCTCAACGCTTTGCTTTGATTGCTCTAATGCCGCGCGTGCGGCGTCAAGGTCGGGCAAATCTTCCGCCGAGGCAACCGCCTCTTCCAGCCTTTCGCGCGCCTCTTCGGTCTCAGAGAGATAGCGCGCCACGGCATGGTTCGCGGCCTCCAACCGGCCCGCCGCGATAGAGCTGTCGGCCTCGGCCCGTGCGGCCATCCGCGCCGCCTCAGCCACCCGCGCATCTGCACCGCGCCGCTGATCGCGTGCGCGCTGATCGGCTTGGGCCAACTCGGCCAAGCGCGCCTGCAAGGCCGCATGTGCCTGCGCAGCCCCTTCGGCCCGCGCCGCCACCTCTTCCAAATCGCGCTTCAAGGCGGTCAGCCGGTTCAGCTGTTGCAACCGCGCCGCCGCAGCCGAAGGCGCATCCTCCGCCCCCGCCCGAAAGCCATCCCAGCGCCACAGATCGCCCTGCAGGCTGACAAGCCGCTGCCCCGGCCGCAAAGCCCCCTGCAAAGCCGCCCCCGCCGCGCGCTCGACCAACCCGATTTGCGCCATCCGCCGCGCCAAAACCGCAGGCGCTTTCACATGCGCCGACAAGGGCTGCACCCCGGCAGGCAATTCTTGCGCCTTGTCATAGCCTGCCAGCGCCACCCAACCCGAAGGCCGATCGCCCGCAACTTCCGGCGCCCGCAGATCATCGGCCAAAGCCGCCCCAATCGCCGCCTCAAAGCCCGCCTCGACCTGCAACAGATCCAGCAATTGAAGCCCCGATTGCGCCTCGCGCTGCACCAGCTTTGTCAGCGCCGCCACCTCGGCCCGCAGCGCTGCGGCTTCGCCTTCCGCCTCAGATTTTGCAGCCCGCGCACTGGCCTCGCGTCCCTGCGCCTCGGCCCGCGCAGCCTCGGTGGCCAAAAGCGCCGCTTCCGCGGCCTCGGCCTCTTCTGCCGCCACATCCTGCGCCTCGCCTGCCGCCGCAAAGCCCTCGCTTGCCGCGGCCAAAGCCTCCGTGGCCGCCAAAACCGCCTGCTCTGCCCGTGCAGCTTCGGTCTCGGCCTTTTGCACCACGGCACGGCTGTCAGCCAACAACCGTTGCACCGATTGATGCCGTGCCGCCAAACGCGCCGCGTCTTCGGTGGCCTGCGACAGCAGATTTTCCCGCTCGCTCAGCGCCGCCGAGGCCTCGCGCGCCAGATCAGAGGCCTCGGCAAGCTTGTCGTCATGGCCCTCATGCGCGCGCAACAGCTGCTCAATCTCCCACTCCAGCCGCGCAATCACCTCGCCCGCGTCGCGGTTCAGCCCCGCCTCGCGCTCGCCGTCCCGCTCCAACTGCTGCACCCGCGCCCGCAGCGTCTCAATCGCCGCCCGCGCCCGCGCCTCCTCATCGGCAAGCTGATCACGCTGCACGCTCAGGCGCTGCAAAATCGCCGCCGCAATCGCCTCTTGCTCGCGCAAGGGCGGCATCGCCGCCTCAGCGGTTTCGCGCTGCTGCGCTGCCAAGCGGGCCGCGGCCTCGGCTTGCGCTGCAAAACTCAGCCGCTGGCGCAACACCGCATCGGCCTCGGCCCGCGCAATCTCGGCCTCGCGCCAGCGGCGATACAACAGCTGCCCCTCAGCGCGACGCAACTCCTCGCCAATCTCGCGATAGCGCGCCGCCTGCTTGGCCTGCCGTGTCAACACCGACAATTGCTGCGCCAGGCTTTCCAGCACATCATCCACCCGCAACAGATTCTGCTCGGCACCGTTCAGCTTCAACTCTGCCTCATGCCGGCGCGCATAAAGCCCCGAGATCCCCGCCGCCTCTTCCAAAATCCGCCGCCGGGCTTTTGGCTTGGCATTGATCAGCTCCGAAATCTGCCCTTGCCGCACCAAGGCCGGCGAATGCGATCCGGTCGAGGCATCGGCAAACAGCATCTGCACATCGCGCGCCCGCACATCCTTGGTGTTCAGCTTATAGGCCGAGCCCGCATCCCGGGTGATCCGCCGCACGATCTCGATCACATCGGCATCGTTAAACCCCGATGGCGCCAGCCGCTCGGAATTGTCCATCACCAAGGCCACTTCGGCAAAGTTGCGCGCCCCCCGCGCCCCCGAGCCGTTAAAGATCACATCCTCCATCCCGCCGCCCCGCATCGCCGAGGGGCGGTTTTCCCCCATCACCCAACGCAAGGCCTCCAGCAGATTGGATTTGCCACAGCCATTCGGCCCGACCACTCCGGTCAGCCCGTCATGGATCACCAAGTCGGTGGGATCCACAAAGCTTTTAAATCCGTTCAACCGCAGTTTGTTAAAACGCAATGGGGCTGGCCTTTGCTGACATATTGCAGCCAATTTTCGCAGCATTCCCCCCTCTGTCAACGCACCACCGCATAATCTGGCAAAAATCCCCCGCTTATCCCCAAGATATTGCGGTTTCGCGCACCCAGCCTTTCATCTTGGTCCAAATATCCACGCCGCAGCCTCTCAGGCAAAGCCATTGACCGCAGGCACAGCACGCCGCACAGTCCCCCCGCCAACAACCGCCCCGAGGCCCCGCAATGATCCATGCCCTCCTTGTCATTCTGGCCTGCCAATTGTTCGGCGAGGCTGCCTCACATTGGCTGGCGCTGCCAATCCCCGGCCCCGTGGTCGGCATGATCGCTATGGTTATGCTGCTGCAATTTCTGCCCGCCGCCGCTGCCATCCTGCGGCCTGTGGCACAAGCCATTCTGGGCCATATGTCGCTTTTGTTCGTGCCTGCCGGGGTGGGGGTGGTCGGCCACTTTGGCGCTTTTGGCGATCAAGGTCTGGCGATTGCGCTGGCAATCGCAGGCTCCACCATCGCGGCAATCGCGGTGGGGGCGCTGACATTTGTCGCCGTCGCCCGCGTCACGGGCAACAAAGATGACTGATTTCACCGATATCTGGAGCTATCTGTCGCGCGGCCCGCTGCTCTGGCTTACCGCCACCCTTGCCGCCTATGCGCTTGGCGATGCCTGCTTTCGGGCGGCCAACCGCCGCCCCATCGTCAATCCGGTGCTGGTCGCAGTGGCGATCTTGGCTTTGATGCTGAAAGCCACCGCAACCCCCTATGCCACCTATTTTGAAGGCGCGCAGTTCGTGCATTTTCTGCTTGGCCCCGCCACGGTCTGCCTTGCCCTGCCGCTTTGGGATAACCTGCCAAGGGTGCGCAAAGCCGCGCTGCCGCTGCTGGCGGCGCTGCTGGCGGGGTCAGTCACCGCGATTGCCAGTGCGCTTGTCATCGCCCGCAGTCTTGGCATCTCGGGCGAAATCCTTGCCTCGCTGGCGCCAAAATCCACCACCGCGCCCGTGGCCATTGGCATCTCGCAGGCCATTGGCGGCTCGCCGACACTGACGGCCGTCATGGTCATTCTGACAGGCATCACCGGAGCCGTGGTCGCCACCCCACTGTTGAACCTGCTGCGGATCAAAGACTGGCGCGCGCGCGGCTTTGCCACCGGCGTCGCAGCACATGGCATCGGCACCGCACGCGCCTTTCAGGTCCATCCCACCGCAGGGGCTTTTGCCGGCCTTGGCATGGGGTTAAACGCGGTGCTGACCGCGATCATCGCGCCGATGCTGCTGCGGCTGTTTCAGTGATCAGGCCAAATGCGCGCGAAACTGCGCCACAACCGCCTCGTAGACCGCACGTTTGAACGGCACGATCGAGCCGATCATCTCCTCTGCCTCGATCCAGCGCCAGGCGCCAAACTCGGGGTGAATGGTGGCGATATTGACCTGCGCATCGCGGCCGATAAAGCGGTAGAGAAACCACTTCTGCTTTTGCCCGCGATATTTACCGCCCCAAACCTTGCCCAACAGATCGGGCGGCAGATCATAGGTGATCCAATCCTTGGTCTTGTCCAAAGCCTCGACCAGATCTTCGGTCACCCCGGTTTCTTCCCATAATTCGCGCAGCGCTGCGGCACGCGGCTTTTCGCCCTCGTCAATGCCGCCCTGCGGCATCTGCCAGGCCGCAACCGTGCTGTCCAACCGCTGTCCGGCAAAGATACGCCCCTCGGCATTGATCAGCATGATGCCGACACAAGGACGATAGGGCAGCTCTGTGTGATCAACCATAATGGATGGGCCACGCCGCCACAGCGCAGCCCCCTTTCGCTATTGTTTCGGAGCAACCGCCGACAGACCCCGCAGGATGTCGATGGCATAGGCAAGCTGATAATCCTCGTCGCGCAGTTTTGCGGCCTCTTCGGTGCGCGCGCGGTCTTCTTCCAACTGCTTCTTCTCGTCTTCGCTCATCGAATCATTGCTGATCGCGCCGCGCAAAGACGCCTCGGTGCGCTGCTTGCTTTCCTTATCCGCCGCAGCGGCTTCGGTGCCCTGTGCATTTGGGTCGACCACAGGCTGGTTCACCACGATATCGGGCATCACCCCCAAAGACTGGATCGATCGGCCCGACGGGGTGTAATAGCGCGCCGTGGTCAGGCGCATCGCGCCATCCCCCTTCAACGGGATCAGCGTTTGCACCGAGCCTTTACCAAAGCTCTTGGTGCCCACCACAATCGCGCGATGGTGATCTTGCAGTGCCCCCGAAACGATTTCCGAGGCCGAAGCCGAACCGCCGTTGATCAGCACCACAAGCGGCTTGCCCTCGGCCAAATCACCGGGCGTGGCATTTTCGCGCGAACTGTCTTCGGCATTGCGGCCACGGGTGGAAACGATCTCACCCTCGTTCAAAAACGCATCCGAGGTCAGGATCGCCTGTTTCAGCAACCCGCCCGGATTGTTGCGCAGATCAATCACAAAGCCGTTGATTTTATCCATGCCACCGGCTTCTTTAACCAGTTTTTTGATGCCATCTTGCACGCCAGAATAGGTTTGATCGTTAAAGGTGGTGATCCGCAAAACCCCGGTGCTGCCAACCAAACGGCTTTTCACCGCCACCAATTTGATCGTGTCGCGAATGATCGAAACATCAAACGGGTCCGCCACGCCTTCGCGCACCACGGTGATCACAATTTCCGACCCAATCGGCCCGCGCATTTTGTCCACGGCTTGGTCAAGCGTCAGACCCTGCACGTTTTCGCCATCCACTGCCGTGATGAAATCGCCCGATTTGATCCCCGCTGCATCGGCAGGGGTGCCATCCATCGGCGAGACCACCTTGATATAGCCGTCTTGCTGGGTCACCTCGATGCCAAGCCCGCCAAATTCGCCACGGGTCTGCGTCGTCATATCGGCGAAAGATTTGGCGTCCATATAGCTGGAATGCGGGTCAAGCGAGGTCAACATGCCGTTGATCGCCGCCTCGACCAGCTTTTTGCTGTCAACATCCTCGACATATTGGGCGCGAATACGCTCGAACACATCGCCAAACAGATCAAGCTGTTCATAGACTTTGGCGTTTTTGCTCGCGTCTTGTGCAATCATCGGGCCTGCGATCTGCGTCGTCAGAACTGCGCCGGCCAATGTGCCACAAAGCGCTGCGATAACCATCTTTTTCATTTAAACGTCCTATTCCTTTGCCGATGCTGTCGCCGCGAACCAAGCCATCGGGTCCACTGGCGTCGAGCCTTGCCTCAACTCCAAGTAAAGCGTTTCCGTCTCGCGACCGCCAGCGCCTTCTTGCGGCAGGGCAAGAAGATCGGCGCTGCCTGTCTCTGATCCGCCCATCAATCCCAGTGCCGCGCCCTTGGCAACCACTTCACCCACCTCACCATAGACCTCTCCTAACCCAGTCAAGATCAAAAGATAGCCATCGCCGGGTTCAAGGATCATCACATTTCCGTAGTCAAGCAAGGGCCCGCGATAGCGGATCGTCGCAGGCCAGGGGCTGGTGACCAAAGCCGCCGCCCTTGTGGCAAGCGTCATTCCCGCCCGCGTCACCCCACGCGCATCGGTTTCTCCGGGGCGCAACAACAGCTTGCCAAAGGCTGGCAGCTCTAACTTGCCCTTGGCATCGGCAAAATGGCTCTCGGTCTTGTCGTCCAAAACCAGCCCATCGGCAAAAGACTCCAACGTATCAACGCTCAGCAACAGCCCCAGCAGAACTCCCGGCTCCGAGGTAAAGCTTTCGGGCAAGGGCCGGCGCTCTGACATCGCCTGCGACAGTTCTGACCGCGCCACCTGCGCCGCGCTCAGCCCCTTGCCCAAGGTCTCGCCCGCCGCGCGTTGCAAGGCGCGCATCTGGGTCAATTCTTCCAACTGATCATTCAGAACAGCCACTTCAGACTGCAAGGCAGGGGTGACATCGGCCAACATCATCCCCGAACGCACTGTGCCCAAAGGCCCCTGCGGATGCAGCAGCAACAGCGGGCCGGGGTCGGCGTCAATCCGGCTCAGCACGCCCAGCAGCTGTGCAATGCGGTCGCGTTTTGCCTGAAACTGCATCGTCAATTGATCTTGCCGCAGCTCGACCTGCCGCAGCGCTTGACGCAAGGCGGCCAAGCCCGCCTCATAGGCGCGAATGGTGCGGGTCAAAGCCGCGACACGGTCCTTGGCGCCACTTGCCAGTTGCAGATTGGCCACCGCCGTTTGCAGATCAGCCGAGGCCGCAATCGCGTCATCAGCAACACCCGCTCCAGCCTGCGAGACCATCAGCATCAGCGCCAGCGCGGCCTTGCGGATCATGGCAGCAAAAGGTTCCGTCCGGTCATCTCCACCGGCTGCGGCAGCCCCATCAGCGCCAAAAGCGTCGGCGCCAGATCAGCCAGCTTGCCCCCCGCGCGCAGGCTGGCCCCTTCCGGTCCGCCAACCAGGATCACCGGCACCGGATTGGTGGTGTGCGAGGTATGCGGCCCACCCGAAACCGGATCCACCATGGTTTCGCAATTGCCGTGATCTGCGGTAACGATCATCGCGCCGCCCTTGGCCTGCAAAGCCAGCAGCGCGCGGCCAAGCCCCGCGTCCACCGCTTCGCAAGCCTTGATCGCCGCAGGCAGGCTGCCGGTATGCCCAACCATATCGGGATTGGCGAAATTCACCACGATCAGATCAAAGCCGGTCTCGATGGCAGCCACCAGATGATCGGCGACTTCGACCGAAGACATCTCGGGTTGCAGATCATAGGTCGCCACCTTAGGCGATTTCGGCATCGCGCGCTCTTCGCGCTCAAAAGGCACTTCGCGCCCGCCGTTCAGAAAAAACGTCACATGCGGATATTTCTCGGTCTCGGCCAGGCGAAACTGCGACAGGCCCTGTTTCGCGACCCATTCGCCCAAAGTATTGGCAATGCTGCGCTTGGGGTATGCGGTCTGCATATAGCCATTATGGGCGGCCGAATATTCCACCATGCCCAGAAAAGCGGCCCAAACAGGGCGCCGCCCGGTCTCAAAACCGTCGAAATCCGGCGCGGCCAGTGCCGCCAGAATCTCGCGCGCGCGGTCCGAGCGGAAGTTCAGACAGAAAAATCCGTCGCCATCCACCGCACCGGCATAATCGCCAATCACGCTTGGCGCCAAAAACTCATCCGTATCGCCCTTGGCATAAGATGCCGCCACCGCGGCCGCAGGCGTGGCCGCTGCTTCGCCCTTACCCTCGACAATCGCCGCATAGGCGCGGCTGACCCGATCCCAGCGGTTGTCACGGTCCATCGCCCAATAGCGCCCGATCACCGTGGCGACCTTTGCCCCCGCAGGCAGTTGCACCATCAGTGTGTCAATAAACTCGGCCGCCGAACTGGGGGCGACGTCGCGGCCATCGGTGATCGCATGCAGCGCCACCGGCACCCCATGTGCTGCGATCGCCGCACAGGCCGCAATCACATGGCTCAGATGCCCATGCACCCCACCGTCTGACACCACCCCCATCAGATGCGCCGTGCCACCGCTGGCCTGCATCTTGGCAACAAAGGCCAAAAGGCTTTCATTGCTGGCAAAAGAGCCGTCTTCAATCGCCAGATCAATCGCGCCCAGATCCATCGCCACCACACGGCCCGCGCCGATATTGGTATGGCCCACCTCGGAATTGCCCATCTGCCCGGTTGGCAAGCCCACATCCGGCCCAAAGGTCGTCAGCGTGGCATGCGGGCAATCCGCCCAGATCCTGTTGAAATTCGGCACATGCGCCTGCGCGGGAGCGCTTGCGATGGGGTCTGCATTGATCCCCCAGCCATCCAGAATACACAAAACAACGGGCTTGCGGGTCATTGTGGCACCTTTCCAAAGTCTGCAGCCCTTCTAGCGCTGCGGCGGGGTCAGGGCAACGCATTGCGCGGCGGCTTAGTCCAGTTCTTCGACCACGGGCAGCGCAAAGCTGCCACTTGCAGCGGCAAATCCCGCCCCTTGGTCATATAACAAGCGCAAGGCGGCACAAATCGGGTCGCGTTTCGGCGGCAACATCGGCCCAAAGGCTGGCAGGCAACAGCGCTTTGATCTGATAGGCCAGATCTGCAACCGCCCGCGGCAGCCGCACACCATTGCCCTCAGCCCAGGTCAACTTAGGCACGGTGATAGGGCCCACCGCCCAGAATCGTCGCCGCGCGGTAAATCTGTTCGGCCAGCATCACCCGCACCAACATATGCGGCCAGACCATCTTGCCGAAACTCAGCGAAAAATCCGCCCGCGCCCGCAAGCTTGGGTCGATGCCATCGGCGCCGCCAATCACAAAGGCCACATCCTGCCGCCCGCCATCGCGCCAGCGCGCCAGCTGCTCGGCAAATTCGGGGCTGCTCAGCACCCGCCCGCGTTCATCCAGCGTTGCAATCAGTGCGCCCGAAGGGATCGCGCGGTCCAGCAACACCGCCTCTGCACCCATGCCAAGATTCTTTTTATCCTCGACCTCAAGCTCGGACACCGGCCCCAAGCCCAAGGGCCGGCCGGTGCGATCGAATCGGGTGTAGTAATCGTCGGTCAGATCGCGCTCGGGGCCAGCCCGCAGCCGCCCCACAGCACAGATATGCAGCCGCAAGCCTTAGGCTCCGCGATGCGCGCTTCCTGGAAGCCACATCTTTTCAAGCTGATAGAACTCGCGCACTTCGGGGCGGAACACATGCACAACCACGTCGCCCGCGTCGATCAGAACCCAATCGCCGGTCTCTTTGCCCTCCATCTTGGGGGTAAAGCGGAAGTTTTCTTTGATGCGCTCGGCCAGTTTCTCGGAAATCGAGGCAACCTGACGCGACGAGCGGCCCGAGCAGATGACCATATAGTCAGCCACGTCAGACCGGCCACGCAGGTCGATCTGCACGACTTCTTCGGCCTTATCATCGTCAACCGAAGCCAGAACAGCCGCCAACATCTCTTCAGAGGAGAAGTCATCGGCCATGGCCGTGCGGGTGGTGCGGGGGCCAACCGGCAAGCCGGTGGTGGGATCAGAATGCGACAGGACAAAGTCCTCCAATTAGCGCGCCGATACAGCCCCGGCGTCGGGCGTGGTTCAGCCTAGCACTGTCGAGCGATAATCTCAACGCCAGCCAAGCCGCGCGCATACGGTGCTGCGGCGGCGAAGACAAGGGCTAATAGCGCCGCAGCCCCAGGCAGGCTTGCCCCGCTAGGCCACAAAATCAGGATAAAACTCGGCCTGCATCCGCGCCAGATAGGCCAAAAGCTCGGGGCATCTGCGCAAAACGCCAGCGGCATCACCGCCGATCTGCGGCGCGGCAAGGGCTGCCAAAAACCCATAGGCCGTGGCATCAACGCCGCAAACCCGCCCGCCCAGCAGATAGATCTGCCCGGCAATCGCGGCCTCAAGCGCCTCGACCGCGCGGCTGACCAGGGCCAGCTGTTCTGCCGCTGTCAACCGGTCCAGCCCCTGCAGGCGGCGCAACCCGCGCGCCCGCCGCGCCGCCTGCAGCCGCAACCACATCCCGCCAAACAACGGCGCTTGGCCCAGCCCAAGCTGCGGCGCCAGCGCCTCTGCCGCGCCCCAATCCCAGCGCTGCGCCATGATCAACGGATACAAATGATCCTCCAGCATCCGCGCAATCGCCACACCATGCCCCAGCGCCCGCGCCGAATAGCCCCCCGAAAAATCAACGCCATAGCGCTGCTCCAGATAGGTTTGGATCATCCGGCTGTCGGAAATCACCGCACCGTCATCGACGATCCACGGGATTTTGCCGCGCGGTGCGGCGCGGATATCAGCAGGCACCACGGTGTAAGCCAGGCCCGAGAGTTTCAGCAACACCTCGACCTTCATCGCAAAGGGGCTGGCCTGCGGCACGCCAAAGGCCGGCTCTGTTCCGTACAAGACGATCACTGCGGCCCCCTGTTTCGCATCGCGCGTCCAGTCTGGGCCAGAAAGCTTAACAACCCGAAAAGCCCTGCCATGCGTCAGGCGCAACCCTGCCTCTCGACATCGTCGGTGGCAATTTACGCTGCAATGCAGCATATTGCGGTCAGGGAGGAATAATGGAGTATCGAACATGACCATTTTCCGCAATCTGTTTCCCCGCCGCCCTAGCCGTCGGGATCAAGAGCTGGCCTATCTGAACGCCTCTGTCAGCCTATACGACCTTGAACAGCGCGAGCGCGAAATCGCACGCGGCAAGTTCGCGCAGCTTTAAGCGTAAAATCTGCATGGCGCAGGCGGCCAGAGCTGGCCGCCGCCCTGCTCTTCTCTTGCTTGCAAGGGCAATCCTGCGTATATCGCTGGCATGAACCGCTTCTTTAACATTGCTGACCATGATCGCCTGCCTTGGCGATTCTACGGAGCAACCCGCGCCATTCTTGCGCAGGGCTAAAGCCGGCATGCGCGCATAGCGCTTCGATTTCGCATTCCCCCTTTCCAAATCTCGAGGATGAGCCATGACCGCTCGCACGCTTTACGACAAAATCTGGGACGATCACGTTGTGCATCAGGCCGAAGACGGCACCTGCCTTTTGTATATCGACCGCCATCTGGTGCATGAAGTCACCAGCCCGCAAGCCTTTGAAGGCCTGCGGATGACGGGGCGCAAAGTGCGCGCGCCGGAAAAAACCATTGCTGTTCCCGATCACAATGTGCCCACCACGCTAGACCGCGCGAATGCCGCGACCATGACCGAAGACAGCCGGGTGCAGGTGGCCGCTTTGGACACCAACGCCAAGGATTTCGGCATTCACTACTACCCAGTGTCGGACGTGCGCCAAGGCATCGTGCATATCGTCGGCCCAGAACAGGGCTGGACCCTGCCCGGCATGACCGTGGTCTGCGGCGACAGCCACACCGCCACCCATGGCGCCTTTGGCAGCCTTGCGCATGGCATCGGCACCTCGGAAGTCGAACATGTGCTGGCCACCCAAACGCTGATCCAGCGCAAGGGCAAGAACATGAAGGTCGAAATCACCGGGTCCTTGCGCCCCGGGGTGACGGCAAAAGACATCACCATGGCGGTGATCGGGGAAACCGGCACCGCCGGCGGCACCGGCTATGTGATCGAATATTGTGGCCAAGCCATCCGCGAGCTGTCGATGGAAGGCCGCATGACCGTCTGCAACA
>JALRIN010000090.1 GCA_023255415.1 Cypionkella sp.
TGCTCTCTTTCGGTAGGTATTTTAGCGTAGTAGGCAGGTTTGACCTCAACCCTTGAACCATCTCTTAGATCGATCGAATCAACACCTGCCTGGTGCATCAAGTCGGGAATGACCCGCTCTTGAAGATCTTTTGCTTTTTTCTGCAAGATAAGCAATTCGTTTTCTTTACCTTCTATTTCTCTTAGTAAATCTGTTAATTCATTACACTTAGTGGCGATGCCATGTACAGCTTTGTCATCTACACTTATTTTTATATTTTCGATATCCATGTTTGATACGTATAATTATTTCCTTTACGAAGTCAACAATTAAATATATACGATTTTTATGGATTATAAATTTAAAACAAAACCTTACGAACATCAACTACAAGCTATCAAAGATTGTAAGGATAAAGTGAATTGGGCTTTTTTCATGGATATGGGTACAGGTAAAACTAAAACTACCATAGATAATTTAGGTATGTTGTATCAAGAAAAGAAAATCGAATCAGCTTTAATCATTGCTCCTAAATCTGTTTACGCCATGTGGGAAAAAGAAATTAATACTCATCTATCAGATGATGTAAGTAGATACATACAAGTTTGGAATTTAACGAAAACAAAAAAAATTAATATCATTAACCATAAATTATTAGATACATTTTCTATTCTATTAATGAATGTAGAAGCTCTATCTAGTAAAAATGGATTTGAAAATGCATTATTGTTTTTACGTATTAATAAAAAAAGTGCTGTCATCATTGATGAAGCTACTACCATTAAAAATCCTAAAGCTAAACGAACTAAACATATTCATAAGATTGCTCCGTTGGCCGTGGTTCGTAGGATCTTAACAGGATCTCCGATTACTAAATCACCTTTAGATTTATATGCACAATGTAAATTTTTAGATACTACTTTATTAGGATACGATTCGTTTTATGCTTTCAGAGCAAGATATGCAGAGATGCATACTATTTATACAGGAGCCAATCAACAAGTACAGATACCAAAATTTTATAAAAATTTAGATGAGCTAGAATATAAAATTAAAAC
>JALRIN010000091.1 GCA_023255415.1 Cypionkella sp.
GACGGAAGCGGTGTGAAATATCCTACTGTCGATGCGGTTAATACTAAAGTCAGCAACATAGATAATACTAGCGATTTAAACAAACCTATCTCTACAGCTACTCAAACGGCTTTAAACTTAAAAGAAAATACAGCAAATAAAAATATCGCTAATGGTTATGCGGGACTAGGTAGTGACGGAAAATTAATATCAAGCCAATTGCCTTCGATTACAATAACAGATACGTTTGTTGTAGGTTCTCAATCGGCGATGCTTTCTTTAGTAGCAGAAACAGGAGATGTAGCGGTTAGGACAGATGTAAATAAATCATTCATACTTCAAGGAGATACCCCTTCAGATATAGCGGATTGGCAAGAATTATTAACACCAACTAGCACTGTTAGTTCAGTATTCGGAAGGACTGGAGCTGTAACGTCTAATGTTGGAGATTATACCGCTGACCAAATATCTGAAACCGCTAGCCGTAAATTTCAGACTTTAGCTCAACAAACTTATAACGATGCGACTAGTTCAATACAAACTCAAATAAATGCAAAAGCAAATGATGCTTCAGTAGTTCATAATACTGGTAATGAAAGTATTACTGGAATGAAAACATTTACCGTTCCAAGCGCTGCAAATGATGCTATTTTAATAAATAATTCAATCGGTAGAGGTTTAAGAATACAAAATGAAGCGGGTGCTAATTTTGGTTTAATAATAAACAACGCTACAACTTCTTCAGCTACTCCTTTTGTTATACAAAAATCAGGTGTTCAAACTTTTGCTATTAGTGATGCGGGATTAGCATTTGCGAGTAATGGTACTTTAATAGGAGGAACTGGTGGTGCTGGTTATGTTCCAAAATATACTGGAACTACATCTATTGGTAATAGTTTGATTTATGATAATGGGACTTATGTAGGTATAGGAACAACTTCGCCACAAGGCAAGTTACATATTGGCACAACAATATCAAACAACGCTACATATAATGGGCAATTAATATTAAAATCAGGAACATCT
>JALRIN010000092.1 GCA_023255415.1 Cypionkella sp.
ATTACGTGCTGCTGGCACAGGATCTATCATCATTGATACGTTTGATATTAATGGTTCTACAATTTCTACAAGTGGCGATTTTACAATTGAACCCGGCAGTGATGTACTAATTATTGACGCAACGGGAGCATTAGAACTGCCTGCTGGCACAACATTAGAAAGACCTACCGCAGTTGCAGGACAATTGCGCTTCAATACAGATTTAAATAGATTTGAAGGCTACAATGGCACTAACTGGGTCAACTTAAAAGGCGTTGAAGACTTAGACGGGAATACAAAAGTTACAGCAGAGTTAACTGAAGGCGCCAATGATAATATAATTAGATTTATAGTCAACGGCAGTACTATTGCAACAATTGATTCTACTAAGTTAACTACTCCAAGACTTGATGTTGATGATATTCGTATAGACGGCAATCTTATTACTACAACAACACTGAATACAGATTTGCAATTAACTGCAAATGGTACTGGGTCTGTTAGATTTGATAACTTTGCATTTAAAAATAATACCATAACAAACACAGTAGCTAACAGTATAACAACATTTGAAAATACTGCAAACGGATATGTTAAGTTTGATGGCACGTATGGTATTGTTATTCCTTCGGGCGCAAGTGGTGCCCGTCCTCCGTTGGAATACACAGAAACAGGACAAATAAGATTTAACACAGATGATGTCCGTGTTGAAATTTGGGACGGAACAAACTGGGTATCAGTTGCAGGTGCATCGTCAGGTATTACACGAAATGATGCAGAAGAAATTGCACTTTCAACAGTATTAGTATTAGGATAAAGATATGGCAACTACATTTAGAAACAAAGTAGTAACAGAAATTGGAACTGCTCGAGAAGAAGTTTTAGCTACTAACGATAATAACAGAATCACTGTTGTTGGCTTTAGTTTAGCAAACTTAACCGAAGGCGTTGTACTGGTTAACGTAGAACTACAAGACGCAGATAGCGTTACTGGCTACTATGCAAAAGAAATGATTTT
>JALRIN010000093.1 GCA_023255415.1 Cypionkella sp.
CCATTGTCTCTTAAAATACCATCAAAAAAAATATTACTTTTTTCTAAAGCAATATTATTTTTTTCTTTAACCGAAAATTTTCTATCAAATTCTTTAAATTCTAAATTATGTGAATGAACGTGTTCGCCTGGCTGAATATTTTTAGAAGCAAACCCTATGATCTGATCATACTTAATGACAGGATCTCCTTTATTAATTGCTTTTAAACAAATCTTATGTCCAAAAGGAATATTGTCGACACTTACAATACCTTGTGTTTCTAATTTCGTTTGAGGAGAAATCGTCAAAGGTGTGACGGCCACATTATCATTTTTATTTAGAATGATTAGATTATTCATGCTTTTATTATACAATTATTCCATTTATAAAGTATCCATATTTTAATTAATAGATTTTACTTTCATAGCGAAAAAACAAATGGCCAAGAAAAAAATTAAATTAAGAAGTCAACAATGGTTTGATAACCCTAAAGACCCTGGGCAAACAGCATTATATTTGGAGCGTTATTTAAACTATGGCCTAACACGAAAAGAATTACAATCTGGTAGCCCAATCATTGGTATCGCTCAATCAGGTAGTGACTTGTCTCCCTGTAACCGACATTTTCTAAAACTAAGTGCAAGGATTAAAGACGGTATTAGAAAGGCAGGTGGAATCCCGATGGAGTTTCCAACACATCCAATTCAGGAAACTGGTAAACGACCAACAGCTGCCTTAGATCGAAATTTATCTTATTTGTCTCTTGTAGAAGTTTTATATGGCTATCCAATTGATGGAGTGGTTTTAACAACAGGTTGCGATAAGACAACTCCTGCAGCTTTAATGGCAGCGGCAACGGTTAATATTCCTGCGATTGTTTTATCAGGCGGACCGATGCTTGATGGATTTTATAATGGTAAATTAGTTGGGTCAGGTTCAGTTGTTTGGGATGCAAGAAAATTATTAGGCAAAGGAGAAATTAATTACGATCAATTTATGGAAATGGTTTCTTCTTCA
>JALRIN010000094.1 GCA_023255415.1 Cypionkella sp.
CTACTTCTTCAAGCAGTTTAACACGCTGGTCTTCTGTAATTTCTTCAAGTGTTTCAAACTTACGAATAATTTTACTACATCGCTGTGCAAGCTCTCCGCACTCTTCCATAGTAATAACCATAAGCTCTTGTAGCTTATTAAGTGTGCCTGGCATATCAATCTTCGTTTTCTTCTTTGGATTGAACTTGTTTTTTACGCTTACCGTAAAATCCAGCAGTGTAAGAAATGTCCTCGGTTCTTTCACCGTATCCAAAATGTTGAATCTTGCCTCCCTTTGCAATAAATTCATCGATTAGTTTTTGCGACTCGTCGTCTATTTTGCGTCCTACCGGATTCATTGTCATCGTTTAAGTCCTAACTCTTTGTACGCAATTTGAATTGCTTTAGATTGAAAATATGCATCTGCTAGTGCATTATGTAAGTCTGTTTGCATGCTTTTACGTGGATCCTTCTCGCAACAGCCAAAAAGCGTTCTAGAATCCCGTATAATCCAAAAGTTCCACGGAATCGGCTTTCCGCCGCGGCGGAACATGTCTTCCAGTATGGTATAGTCAAAACCATATCCTTGACCCCATAATGTATCAACACCAACGACCCACTTGCTAATTTGACGCAAAGCCTCATCTACACTAACAGCGCCAGTTTGATCAAACGCTTCTTCCATAATTTTTGGATCTTGTTTGCCCCACCACTCAATTGTGCTGTCACTAGCAGTACGACCTAGAGCATCTTGCTCGTCAATACTAATCTTTAGATAAAGTTCTGAGTGTGGTTCGCTGTTATCTAGCGGATTAAACTTAACTGCACCTAACGATAATACAGTTGCGCTTGGGCTAGTGTCAATAGTCTCTAAGTCGATTGTGCCGTGTGTGGCCATAAAAATACTCCTATCAATTTACACTTATTATAGCGTATAAACTGATAGGAGTCAAGTGTTTTATTAGATAAATTGAGCTAGTTCTGGTGCTTTCCAACCTTCAGGCTTTAATAC
>JALRIN010000095.1 GCA_023255415.1 Cypionkella sp.
TAAGTGGACTTAGCACCTTTGTTTAGCTTTTGTCTAGAGTTAGAAAAGACAAAACGAATGTCATACTCAGGGTGTTGCTCTTTTACAAGCAAATGTTTCTTTCTGTCTGCCGCTGTAAACCTCCCCTTAGTCTCGACTACAATACCATTAGGTAACACTAAGTCTGGGGTGTAGGTCCTAGACTCATTCACGATGTATTTAATCTTTAGCTTTTCATACTTATAGTCTACGCCAAGAGACTCTAACTGTCTTGCAACGTCAACCTCTAACATAGACCTGTAGCCAAGAGACCTTGCGGCCCTAAACTTATCTCTCTTGTTTTGCATAGGGTCGTCTAGGAACCTAAGATGCCCATGCTCTCGCATATGCTTTATCTCAGAGACCAACCTCCTTTGTCTTTTTACATAGTCAGGGTTTCGTCGGCAATACCTAAGTTTTTCTTCTGCATCTTTGCACCTCTCAGAGCAATATTTTGCATCAGACCTCTTATTTTCAGGTATTGCCGACCCGCATTTTAAGCAGTGTGAGTGCAGCTTTTGCTTTTTAACGTAAGCCACAACGCATTATACCATTGTTGGCGGTTCCCACAACTCCCCCTCTTTTCTCCGTAGCCACAAGAGCCTTGCATTCTCAACCACACGATCCACGTTACCATCATACATCTTAACGACACAATCCCACATCTCTTCTTCTGTGTTCAATGGTTCAATAAGTGTATCAGCCTTCTTAGGCCCAATACCGTGGATACCCATGATGTTGTCTGCTCGGTCTCCTGTAAGGATTTGCTTATAGAAGAACTTAGTGCCTTCCAGCTCAGATACGTCTGTCCACTTAGTCGTGGTAAAGTTAAAGTGACGACAAGGGATTTGCAACATGTCCTTGTCAATCGAAGCTACTACAGTATCAGGTCCATATTTAGTAGCTGCAATGGCAATAAGGTCATCTGCCTCCTCACCGTCACTAACAATAGCACCCCACTTCTTTTCCAA
>JALRIN010000096.1:0-285 GCA_023255415.1 Cypionkella sp.
GTGTTTGTAATAGTCATCTTATCCAAACTCTTCATAACAAGCTCACCGTTAGCAAATTGATCTGAAGTCCCACTACCTAATGACTTACCATAAGCAAAGCGAATAACATCAGCATAATTATTATGGGCATGTCTCCAACTCAAATCATAGGAGGAGGTACTGCCAGAAGTATTGGTTACAAACGCCATATACACAATTGCAATATAACCATTGGGAACAGTGAATATCTCCTGTGCTGTTCCTGCGGCAAAAGACTTACCAATGGAATGTTTCATTTCTTAGCCT
>JALRIN010000096.1:295-972 GCA_023255415.1 Cypionkella sp.
CAACATACTAATGTTGCTACTAACAGCCTTGTCGCTCTTACCCTTCTTCAATGGCATATTAACCACCTTTCAAATCTATGAATAATAACACCATCCACCAAAGGATGCCTACACAGATAGAGATTAACGAGATGTACAAGCTATTCCACAAGAAGGCTTTACGCCGTTGCTGTTGCTTGTAAACTGTCTGTTCTCTCTCTTGCCTAATCTGCCTACGCATGATGAGCATATCTCGGTAGACTTCATTCCCATAACGGTATGTTATAAGTTCCCGTAGCTCATTCTCCATCTGCTGCACCTTCTGTCGATGTACAACAGCCTGAAAAGCTTCCTCTTCAACTGAACCTCGACTGAGCAGCTTCTTAAACAGAGGAGGGTTCTTTGACTCCTCCTCCGCTTTGCTTATGTCACTAACACCCTGAAAGAACTTGCCGAAATAACCGACACAATCTTCAATCTCTCTCCCGGCTTCAACAGCCTTCTTGATCATGTTAAATGCGCCAGTCGCTAGGGCAAATGCGCTTACAGGGTCTATCATGTCACTTCCTATATTCAGAAATCATAAATGAAAAAGCTGTAACCACACCAGCGATCCAAAGGAGAGGCTTGGCGGCTTTAGCTATCCACTCTAATACTGTGAAAGCCCCCTGAGCAGCAGAGAAGGCTTTAACCACCTC
>JALRIN010000097.1 GCA_023255415.1 Cypionkella sp.
CATACGTGGTGATAGCATTTTAGCACTAACTGGTTCAGCTGCGCCCATGCCTGCATTTTTCATCATTTTGATCAAATCTTCAACATGTTCTGTACCGCTAGCATTTAAGCTAACGCTCATTGTTACTGGATTGCCTCTGTCCATTTCTGGTGCAGGTAATGATGCAGGCATCTCTGTCATTCCACATTCTTCAATGCGATCCATTGATTCGATTAATTTCTTCATATTCATAATTAGCTCCCTATAGTGCTTTTGGTGTTTTCAGATTCGTCAATATCCTTTGACTCACCTTTAGGTGCACCAGCGGCACCGTCGTGCTCGTGTGCTTTACGAGCGGTTTCTAGTTCTTTTAAAAGACTCATTACTCTACTGCCAGCAACGTTGTCTTGGGCGCTTTCGCCTCCCATATCTTCTTTGGTCAACATTGATTCGTACGGAGCACTATCGTCTGTTTCTTGATATTCTTCTCTTGGATCATTAGCATTGCGCACAATAATGTGTGATTGATGAATGCCGCAGCAATTACCTACATATTCTTGTAATACTTGGCTAGTAGTTGGATATTCAACTGCTAATTCAAAATACGTAACTTCCATATTCTGTAGTTGCGGGAAGTCTAATGGACGTTCTTGTATTGGTGTTTTCTTACCTGATGTCATATTAGAGACGTTAAACTTTTTAAGTGCTGTCTCCATCCGATCTTCAAAGCCTTCTGGCAGAGGGCCAGCAACACCTATCTTAAATTCATAAGTCTTTTTGGACTCTGTTAGTATATCTTTAAATGATCTCATTGCGCAATGATCCTGTTCTATATGTATTATTTATCTTTATCTAAGCCTTTGAGCCGTTCTATAAGGCTGTTTCTATCTGTCACAACATACCCTGCGCCGTTAACAATATCGCCATCGCCTGTACTGCTGTCTTTATCTTGTTTTTCTTTTTTAAGTTG
>JALRIN010000098.1 GCA_023255415.1 Cypionkella sp.
TACCCATGAAAAAGTAGTCATCATAAATGCTTGTTTAATATTAAGCATTTTATCTTCAGTTTGGTTTGAAATAACCATTAAAGAACCAATAAAAATGGAAAAAATAGATGAGAATAAAAAAGTGTGAGTTTTGTCTCCAATTGTAATTTCTACAATGTAGGGGATGATCATAAAGAAACCCAAGATGATCAGCAAAAAACCAATAACTAAAAAAACAGTTTTTAATCCAGTATTCATATTTTCACGCAAATATAAAAATATATGAATTCGTTTTTAAAACAAAGGATGTTTGCAAGTAAAATACATGACAAATTTTTACTTTTTGAGTTATAAGGAGTTAATTTCATTAGATGATTGATAACGAGTATTTAGATTCAAAAGCCTGGCCATTCGTAGAAGCGAAAGAGCTATTAAAAAAAAGACAAAAACTTTTTGAAAAAAAAGGTTATGCATTATTCCAAACTGGATATGGTCCTAGTGGGCTACCCCATATAGGAACTTTTGGAGAAGTTTGTAGAACGACTATGGTAATACAAGCTTTTAAAAAAATATCTGATATTCCAACCAAGCTATATACTTTTTCCGATGATATGGATGGATTAAGAAAAGTTCCTGAAAATATTTCTAATAAAGAAGTATTAGAAAAAAATCTTCACAAACCACTTACCAGTGTTCCAGACCCATTTGGTAAGTTTAATAGTTTTGGAGAACATAATAATGAAATGCTAAAAAGTTTTTTAGACAAGTTTGGCTTTTCTTATGAATTTAAAAGCTCAACTGTTTTATATAAAGCAGGAGTATTTGATGAAACGTTAAAATTAATTTTATCTAATTATGATAAAATTATGAATATTATTTTACCAACACTTGGACCTGAGCGAAGAAAATCGTACAGTCCTTTTTTACCAATCTGTCCCGAGACAGGACATGTTTTGGAAGT
>JALRIN010000099.1 GCA_023255415.1 Cypionkella sp.
CTCTTTGCCCTGTCGAAACCTGTACACCCCCATCAAAAGCACACTGGTTATATCGAAATAACCCACCAAGCCAATTGGCTCAGCTGTGTCCACTCACAACGCCTAGCCTCAGCGTTAGTGTGCTTATGGTGGAGGTGGGCGGAATCGAACCGCCGTCCAGAACACTTTTCTCTTTGCTTCTTACAGCAATAACATTAAGCCACGTTCTTCAGATATTGTAGAACCATCTCAGGTGAAGTCTCACCATATGGATCTCCAGGACAATTGTCCATCTTACCATCTTCTACAAACATCTTCTCAACTAGGCAATCTTGTACAACCATCGCATATCGCCAACTACGTTTACCGAAACCGAGATTGGACTTGTCAACAAGCATTCCCATCCCTTCGGTAAAAGCACCATTACCATCTGGCAATGCTTTGATATGCTCAACGCCCTGATCGATCATCCACTTACGCATAACGAACGCATCGTTGACAGAGATAACATATACCTCGTCAATACCAAGTGAACGAATCTCATCGTACGCATTTTCAAATCCAGGAACTTGAAACGTAGAGCATGTCGGCGTAAATGCACCAGGCAGTGAGAACACCACCACACGCTTATGTAAGAAGATTTCCTTACTTGTTTTATAGTCCCATCGAAAAGGATTGTCTCCCCCGATACTCTCATCCCGAACTCGCATATAAAATGTCGCATCAGGCACAAAATTCATTTCCATTATTTACTCCTATTCATCATCATCTTTAATTTGGTTTTTCCAGTCTATCATCCAGTAGATTGCGACACATCCAATTACCCCACCTATGATTATTCCAAGATAGTAGGTCATTGCATCTCCTCTTGTTGATATTATAACATATTTTTATTTAGTATGCAAGCA
>JALRIN010000009.1 GCA_023255415.1 Cypionkella sp.
ACGCCGCGCTTTTCGGGTTCCAGCTCGTCGATGATCTCCATCGCACGCACCTTTGGCGCCCCTGAAACCGTGCCCGCAGGCAGGCCCGCCAGCAGCGCCGACAGCGCATCTTCGCCCTCGGCAAGCTCGCCCACCACATTCGAGACGATATGCATCACATGGCTATAGCGTTCGATGATGAACTTTTCGGTCGGATGCACCGTGCCGACCTTTGCCACCCGGCCAACATCATTGCGGCCCAGATCCAGCAACATCAGATGTTCGGCCAGTTCTTTTTTGTCCGACAAAAGGTCTAACTCCAGCGCCTTGTCTTCCTCGGGCGTGACGCCGCGTTTGCGGGTGCCAGCAATGGGGCGCACCGTCACCTCGCCCTCGCGCAGACGCACAAGGATCTCGGGGCTGGCGCCAACAACCTGAAAGCCGCCAAAGTTGAAAAAGAACATAAAGGGCGAAGGGTTGGTGCGGCGCAAGGAGCGGTAAAGCGCAAAGGGCGCATATTCAAACCGCTGCGTCCAGCGCTGCGAGGGCACCACCTGAAAGATATCGCCGGCGCGGATGTAATCCTTGGCCTTCTCGACCGCGGCCTTATAGCCTTCATGGCTAAAGTTCGATGTCATCTCGCCAACAGGGCCCGCATCGCCCAGATCGCGCGGCGCGGCAGGGGCGCGGTCCAGATCACGCAGCGCGTCCATCACCCGCTCGGCAGCCTGAGCATAGGCCGCACGCGCTGATAAGCCTGATGCCGCCCAAGCCGGAGCCACCAGCGTAACCTCGCCCTTCACCCCATCCAGCACCGCCACCAGCGAGGGGCGCATCAAAACGGCATCGGGCAGGCCCAGCGGGTCGGGGTTCACATGCGGCAGATGCTCGACCAGACGGATCATGTCATAGCCCAGATAGCCAAACAGACCCGAGGCCACGGGCGGCATGCCAGCGGGCAGATCCATCCGGCTTTCGGCGATCAGATCGCGCATGGTTTGCAAGGGGTCGCCGTCCAGCGGGGTAAAGGCCTGCGGGTCAAAGCGGGCCTCGCGGTTGATCCGGCTTTGCGCACCGTGGCATTGCCAGATCAGATCGGGTTTCATGCCCACAACCGAATAGCGGCCGCGCACTTCGCCGCCTGTCACCGATTCCAACATGAAGGTATCGCTGCGCGCTTCGCCCAGCTTTAGCATCAAGGACACCGGCGTATCCAGATCGGCAGCCAGACGGGCATAGACCATCTGGTTTTTGCCCTGAGACCAAGCCTGTTCGAACGCTTCAAAAGACGGCAAAAGTTTCATCGCTTGGCCTTAGTTGGTGATTTGAGCGTTCACAGAATTGATCATGCCTTGATCCAGCGAAATGCCAGCCTCGGCGGTCAGGGCGCGGGTGTAAAGCTGCAAGATATCATCGGTGATCGAGCGCGCGCCATTGGCTTCGACCGCCGCACGGATCGCAGTGATGGTTTCCCCATCGCTGGGCGCTGCGGTGATGTCATTAAGTTGCAGAACCGCTGTATAGCCCTGATCTTCGATCACGCGCAGGTCGTTTGGCTGCATCTCGAAGGCGGCTGTCACAACGCTGGCGGGGGCGTTCGGCAAACTGCCCTGACGGTCGATGGCGGCGGTGCGCGACACGATGCCAAAGCTGCCAAGGCTTGCACCGGCCTCGACACCGGCTTTGATCCGGGTGGCTTCAGCCGAAAGCGCTGCTGTCAGTGCCGCAGCCCGGGCGGCCGCTGTGACCTTATCCTTGACGGCATCAAAGGCGCGCGGGGCAGGTGGCAACGTGCTGTCAAGCTGCAGCGCAATCACGCCCCCCGAAGACAGCACGATGGCTTGGGGATAGTCGCCTTCTGCCAGTTTGGCGGCGGCCTCGACAAAGGCCTTATCTGCGGTGATCGGGTCGTTGTCTTCGGCACCTGCGGCATAATCGGTGGTGCCGGTTTTCAGGCCCTGTTCTTTGGCCAGATCGGCCAGACTTGCACCGCCAGCCAAAGCATCATCAATGGCGTTGACCTTATCGGCAATCGCCTTGACGGCGGCTTCGCTTTGCAACTCTTTGGTAAGATCGGGTTTCGCTTGCTCGAATGTGGTTTCTTGCTTGGCCAGAATGGCGTTCATCCGAAACAGCGCGGGTCCTACGGCAGAGTTCAGCGGACCTACCACGCCGGGATCGGTCATCGCAAAAACTGCAGCGCCTGCATCGCCTAGTTCTGATTGCGACACATCGCCCAGATCGACATCAGCCAGCGTCAGCTTGCGCTCTTGCACCAGCGTTTCAAAGCTTGTGCCCGCATCAATCCGCGCCTTAGCGGCTGCGGCATCGGCTTCGGTGGCAAAGCCCAAACGTTCGACCAACCGCTTTTCCGGGATCACAAATTCCGACAAGCGGCTTTGATAGATCTGCTGCAGCTTGGTCTCATCGACAGGCATATCGGCGGCAATGTCTTCGGGCAGCAAGGCGGCATAGGAAATCCGCTTGGCCTCGGGGCGGGTGTAATCGGCGATATGATCGTTGTAATAGGTCTGCAAAGCTGCGGCATCCGGTTCGGGCAGCGGCGTTGGCAGTGATTTTTCACTTAGCGGCAGCAGCGAAAAGCCGCGCTGCTCGCCTGCCCAAGCGGCGACTTTATCAATCAGCGTGGCAGGCGTGGCGATGCCTGTTGCCACCGAGGTTTGCAGCAATTGCCGCGCGGTGTCGGCGCGAATGCCTGCCTCGAAGCTGGCCTTGGTCATGTTGTTTTGCTTCAGCACCTGATCATAGATCAGCGGGTCAATCTTGCCATCGATGCCTTTGAAAGCATCGATTGCATTCAGCTTGGCCAAAACGCTTTTATCGCCCACCGACAGGCCGATGCGGGCGGCTTCATTGTCAAGGGCTGCATTGTCGATCACCGCTTGCAGCACCTGCTTATCCAAGCCAAAGGCCTGCGCCATCTGGAAGGTGATCGGTTGCCCCAAGCGCTGCGACATCGCATTCATCTGGTTGCGCATCGCGCGGGCATAGTCGTCGACCGTGATCTTTTGCGTGCCGACCGACCCGATCGAGCTGACCCCACCGCCGAAATTGGTCACCCCAAAACCACCAAGCCCGCCGATCAGCATGGCCATCAAGATCCAAGCCATCACCGAAGCGCCACGGCGCTTTTTCTTCGGGGTTTCGTCGTCGGTCTGCGGTGCCTTGGCCATGGTTCTGCCTACTGATGAAATCTTTGCAACTGTCTAAGCGGTTGAGGCAATGGGGGCAAGGCTTGCCGCGTGTGGTTGTGCCTTTTGCCGCCAAATTGCCTAGCCCGCGCCCAAAAGCACTGCGATTTGATAGGTGGCAAAAGATCCGACATAGGCAAGCGCCAGCATATAGAAAAACGTCACCCACATCCATTTCCACCCGCCGGTTTCGCGCCGGATGACCGCCAGCGTCGAGGCGCATTGCGGCGCGAAAATATACCAAACCAGCAAAGACAGCGCTGTCGCAAGGCTCCAGCTTTGCGCCAGCACCGGGCCGATCAGCTGGCTGGCTGCGTCCCCGTCTTGAATGGCGTAAACCGTGCCAAGGGCGGCCACGGCCACCTCGCGCGCGGCCATGCCGGGCACCAAGGCGATGCTGATTTGCCAGTTAAAGCCCAATGGCGCCAGCACAGGTTCAATGAAATGCCCGATCATCGCGGCATAGCTGGACAAGATCGCAGGCTCGGTCGACCCCAGCGGTGCACGCGGAAATGTTGCCAGCACCCAGATCACCACCATCATAGAAAAGATCGTGGTTCCAGCACGTTGCAAGAAAATCTTCGCCCGTGTCATCAGCCCGATCGCCAGGCTGCGCGGACGCGGCATCTTGTAATCGGGCAGTTCCAACATGAAAGGTGGCGCGGGGTGTCGGCGCCAAAACAGGAATTTGGCGGCAAAAGACACCCCCAAAGCCGCAACAATGCCCGCCGAATACAGCGCAAACATCACCAGCCCCTGCAGGCTGAACAGCCCCCAAACCTCGCGCTGCGGAATAAAGGCCGAGATGATCAGCGTATAGACCGGAATCCGCGCCGAACAGGTCATCAAGGGGGCCACCAGAATGGTGGTCAACCGGTCGCGGCGATTGTCGATCACCCTTGCGGCCATAATGCCGGGGATGGCGCAGGCAAAGCTGGACAAAAGCGGGATAAACGCCCGTCCATGCAGCCCCGCGCCGCCCATGATACGGTCCATCAAGAACGCCGCCCGCGCCATATAGCCAAGGTCTTCCAGCAGCAGGATAAAAAAGAACAGGATCAGGATTTGCGGCATGAAGACCAAAACACTGCCAACACCCGAAATCACCCCGTCTTGTAAGAAATCAGACAAAAGCCCCGGCGGCAGGCTTTGGCGCAAGATCACACTCAGCATCTGAAAGCCTGTGCTGATGACCTGCATCGCAGGCTGGGCCCAAGCAAAAACCGCCTGAAACATCACAAACAAGATCGCCAGCAAGATCAGCAGCCCCGCCACAGGATGCAGCAACACTGCATCGATGCGGGTGGTCAAAGTGTCGGGCTTTTCAGGCTCGCGCACAGCGGCGGCGATCATCGCATCCACCGCGCGGTGGTTTTTGCGCAGATCAGCGGCCGAAGGCGGCGCCCAGGTGTTGGCGCGCGGCGTGGCAATGCCCGCGCTGACCAGGGCGTCCAGCTTTGCCCAAACCGCATCCAGCCCGCCTTTGCGCACCGAAGTCGCGGTGACCACCGGCGCGCCAATCGCCTGCGACAGCGCCTCGGTGTCAATCTGTATGCCACGCCAGCGCGCGATATCGATCATATTCAGCACCAGCAAAAGCGGCCTGCCGGTCTGGCGCAACTCGAGCGCAAGCCGCAAACCGGATCGCATCGAGCTGGCATCAATCACCACCAGCAGCAAATCCGGGCTGGCCTCGCCTGCGCGCTGGCCCAGCACCATGTCGCGGGTGACTTCCTCGTCCGGGCTGCGCGCGCGCAACGAATAGGTTCCCGGCAGATCGACAATATCCAGCGTCACCCCAAGCGGCGTGCGCGCTTGGCCTGATTTACGCTCGACCGTCACGCCAGAATAGTTGCCAACCTTTTGCCGGCTGCCCGTCAGCGCGTTAAACAGCGCGGTCTTGCCACAGTTTGGCGCGCCGACAAGGGCAAAGCGAAAGTCTTTGGTCGCTGGGTGATCTGACACGCCGTAAATTCCTTTGTGGGGCCCGCGCAGAGCTTACTCTGTCAAAATAGCCATAGCTTCGCGCCGCCGCAAAGCAACTGTGGCCCCATTGATCCGCACCGCAATCGGGTCGCGACCAAACAGGCCTTCGTGCAAGATCTGCACCTGCGCGCCCTCGATAAAGCCAAGCTCGATCAGCCGGCGCTCCATTTCAGCGGCGGGCAGTTGGCCTTGGCTGTCTTGCACGCAGATGCTGTGAATGCGCCCGGAAAACCCCTTTGGCGCCAGCCCAAGCGGCAGATGCGGCGCAACAGCAAAGGGTGGGTCCAAGGTCATAACACTAATCCTGCCAGCGCGGGGCGTTCTGCTGCCATAAACACTATTCTGACAAATATAGTCAAGATATTATTCTATCGGCCGACACGTGGCCAGAGTGCGCCCAGCCCGGATTGGCGCGGGCTGGCAAAGACTTCGGTCAGCCCTTGCGGCAACAGGTTTGAACGGGCATGACAGCGCTCCATCTGCCGCAAGCATGACCTTTGACATCAGCTTTGCGCCAAAACGCCAGAAGCAAAACTGCGCCTGCAGGCCCAAGGCTATCAAGGTACTGCCCTCGCTGATCTTGCAGCGGAGGGTGAAAGCTATAGTGGTCGAAGGCGCGCGCGAAATCTTAAGCCCTGGGCTTTGGCGGCGCGGAATTCGTGCCTTGGCAGATCGGCGCAGTGATGTAGTCTGCGCATAACGCATAAGGGAGCAGGCACATGGGACGGTTAAGCGGCAAGACGGCCTTGGTCACGGCGGCGGGGCAGGGCATCGGGCGGGCCTCGGCGCTGGCGATGGCGCGCGAGGGGGCAAAGGTGATTGCCACCGATATCAACGCCACCGCCTTGGCCGAATTGGCGGCCGAGGGGATGCAGACGCATGTGCTGAATGTGCGCGACCCTGTGGCGGTCAGTGCGCTTGCGGCCAAGCTGGGTGCGGTGGATGTGCTGTTCAATTGTGCGGGCTTTGTCGGCCATGGCAGCATTCTGGACTGTTCCGAAGAAGATTGGGCGTTTTCCTTTGATCTGAACGTCACCGCGATGTTTCGGATGAACAAGGCGTTTTTGCCGGCGATGCTGACGGCGGGCGGCGGGTCGATCATCAATATGGCCTCGGTGGTCTCGTCCTTGATTGCGGCACCCAATCGGTTTGTCTATGGCGCAAGCAAAGCCGCCGTCATCGGCATGACCAAGGCAATCGCGGCCGATTTCATCACCCAAGGCATCCGCTGCAATGCGGTCTGCCCGGGCACGGTTGACACGCCGTCTTTGCAAGACCGCATGCGCGCGGGCGGCGATTACGAGACCGCGCGCAAGGGCTTTCTTGCCCGCCAACCCACGGGTAAGCTGGCGCAGGCCGAAGACATTGCCGGTTTGGTGGTGTTTCTGGCCTCGGACGACTCGGCTTTTGTGACGGGCGTTGCGCATGTGATCGACGGCGGTTGGGCCAATATCTGAAAGGACGCTTTATGAAACTACTTCGTCACGGGCCCAGAGGGGCAGAACGCCCCGGCCTTCTGCACAGCGATGGCAGCCTGCGCGATCTTAGCGGCGTTGTCGCTGATATTGGCGGCGATGTGCTGTCGGATGCAGGGCTTGCTGCGCTGCGCGCGATAGATGCGGGCGCGCTGCCGGTGGTTGCGGCTGGCACGCGGCTGGGGGCTTGCGTGGCGGGCACTGGAAAATTCATCTGCATTGGCTTGAACTATGCCGATCACGCCGCGGAATCGGGCATGGCAGTGCCGCCTGAACCTGTGGTCTTTATGAAGGCCACTTCGGCGATCTGCGGTCCTGATGATCCGATCATCCTCCCGCGCGGCTCGGTCAAAACCGATTGGGAGGTCGAGCTTGCGGTGATCATCGGCACCAAGGCGAAATATGTCAGCGAAGCCGATGCGATGGCGCATGTCGCGGGCTATTGCGTCAGCAATGACGTCAGCGAGCGCGCCTTTCAGACCGAGCGCGCGGGCCAATGGACCAAGGGCAAATCTTGCGACAACTTTGGCCAGATCGGGCCCTGGCTGGTGACGCGCGACGAAGTGGCCGATCCGCAGAACCTGAAAATGTGGCTGACGGTGAACGGGCAAAGCATGCAAAACGGCTCGACCAAGACCATGGTCTACGGCGTGGCGCATGTGGTCAGCTATTTGTCGCACTTCATGACGCTGCATCCGGGAGACGTGATTTCAACCGGCACCCCGCCCGGCGTTGGCATGGGCATGAAGCCGCCGCGCTATCTGGTGGCGGGCGATGTGGTGGAACTTGGCATCGAAGGCCTGGGCCAACAACGCCAGGATGTGATCGCAGATTAAGCCCGCAGATTGCTGATATATGAGGAAAATCCCTGCCAGAACCGGCAGGGATTTTTCACAAGTTCAGCGCAGACGGATTTCCGAGTTGGCATCAAAGGCCAAAAGATGTGCCGGATCAAAGCGCAGGCCCACCATGGTGCCGGGTTTGATCACCGTGTCGCCGCGCGCCTCGATCACCAGCTTTTCGCCGCTGCTGGCGGTCAGATGCAGGAAGGATACGCCGCCAAGCGCTTCGGTCATTTCGACGCGGTGGGTGCTTGCATGGGTGTCAATCTCCAGATGCTGCGGGCGCAGACCAAGGGTCAGCGGCGCGCCCAATGCCGGCAGCCTGACCGCGATCGGCAGCGCGCTGCCAAGCCCGGCTGCATCAACCTGACCCGCACCGCTGACCCGTGCTGCGATAAAGTTCATCGCGGGCGACCCGATAAAGCCTGCAACGAATTTATTGTCAGGGTCGCGGTAGAGATCCAAAGGTGCGCCCACCTGTTCGATCCGCCCAGCGCGCAGCACCACGATCTTATCGGCCAGCGTCATCGCCTCGACCTGATCATGGGTGACATAGATCATCGTCGCACCGATTTCGCGGTGCAGTCGCGCGATTTCGACCCGCATTTCCACCCGCAACTCGGCATCAAGGTTCGAGAGCGGCTCATCAAACAAGAACACCTCGGGGCCGCGCACAATCGCACGCCCGATGGCGACGCGCTGGCGCTGACCTCCTGACAAGGCCTTGGGTTTGCGCGATAAATAATCGTCCAGCTTTAAAATCCGGCTGGCCTCGGCTACCTTTTTCGCCACATCCGCCTTGGTATGTCCGGTCATTTTCAGGCCAAAGCCCATGTTTTCGGCCACCGTCATATGTGGATAAAGCGCATAGGTCTGAAACACCATCGCCACGCCGCGCTCGGCTGGATCCATGCTGGTCACATCGCGCGCACCAATCTTCATGCTGCCCGAGGTGGTCACCTCTAGCCCCGCCACCATCCGCAACAATGTCGACTTGCCGCAGCCTGAGGGCCCGACAAAGACGCAAAACTCGCCATCATTGACCTGCAAATCGACACCATGAATGACTTGGATGTCGCCATATTTCTTGACGACATTGTTCAGAACAACCTCTGCCATAACTCTCTCCCTATTCCTAATTTTGTTCTGGAAAGCGCCAGCTTTCCGCTTCGGCGGCAATTTGCGCCGCGGTGTCTTTGATGCGGGGGGATTGCGCCTCGAGGGCGGCAAGTGTGGTGCGGCTGGTGGTCGAGGTCATCGACAAAGCCCCCAGCACCCGCCCCGAGCGGCTGCGAATCGGCACAGCGCAGCAGATGATTCCCGGCTCGTGTTCTTCACGGTCAAAGGCATGACCACGCTCGCGGATCGCCCCCAGTTCGGTCAGTAGTTTGGCGGCGCTGTCGAGGGTCTGGGGGGTAAAGCGGTGAAAGGATTGGCGCGAAATGGCAGCCTGCACGGCGGGGTCGGGCATGAAGGCCAGCATCGCTTTGCCCACCCCGGTGCAATAGGCCGGACCCACCTTTCCGGCGGAAGAAAACATCTCGACCGGTTGGGTGGCGTTGCGCTTGTCGACATAAAGAACCTGGCCCTGATCCATCTGCGCAAGATGGATGGTTTCGCCAGATTCTGCTGCCAAATCATCAATATAGCGGCGCGCAAGTGGCGCAAGCGAGCTTTGCTGCCACGCCGAATGCGCCAACCGCACCAGCCGCACCCCCAGCGAATAGGTGCCGCGATCTTCGTCATAACCCAACATGCCTTGGTTCGTCAGCGTCTGCAAAAACCGATAGAGCGTGGCCTTGGGATAGGTTTTTTGCGCCAGCAATTCTGAAAAGCGCACCGGGCGGTTTGCCTGTGCGACCATATCCAGCACATCCAGCGCCTTGCCCACCGTTCCATCCGAGCCTGCGTCTTGTGTCATCCTGCCAAACCCTTTTCTGCGCTGTTGACAGCTTAGACGATACGCCGCATAGTTTTCAATATTCAAGACTAAGTTTCAACTATTGGAACCAAAGGGAGGAAACCATGGTTCGTTTCACCAAAGGGGCGCTTGCAGTTGTTGCAACGCTGATGATGTCTGGCTCGGCTTTTGCTGAACAGCGCGTGCTGAAATACAATGCAGATTTTGACGCGACGCCGCTGGCAGGGATGCAAGCGCTGATCGCCGATTTCGAAGCGGCAAACCCCGATATCAAGGTCGAGCTGAACAACTTTGACCACGAAGGCTATAAAACCGCGATCCGCAACTTTTTGACCGCTGACAGCCCAGATCTGGCCAACTGGTATGCCGGCAACCGGATGGCGCCCTTTGTTGCTGCTGGCCAGTTTATGGACGTGACCGACGTTTGGGATGCCAACAATCTGGGCGATGCGCTGGGGGCGACCAAAGCTTCGATGACCATTGATGGCAAACAGTGGGGCGTGCCCTATACCTATTACCAGTGGGGCATCTATTTTAACCGCGACGCTTACAAGGCCGCCGGTGCAGAAGAGCCAAAGAACTGGGAAGAGTTCGTTGCCAATTGCGAAAAGTTCAAAGCCGCTGGCATCGACTGTCTGACCACCGGCACCAAGGCGCTTTGGCCTGGGGCAGGGATCTTTGATTACCTTGATATGCGCGTCAACGGTTACGAATTCCACATGGATCTGACTGCGGGCAAAGTGTCTTGGACCGATGATCGTGTCCGCAATGTGTTCAAAGAATGGGCCCGCATTCAGCCCTTTATCACTGCCAATGCGTCTGCGATTGATTGGCAAGATGCAGCGGCTTTGCTGGTGCAGGGCAAGGCTGCCAACTATGTGATGGGCAACTTTGCGGTGGCAACCTTTAAACAAGGCGGCATGACCAACGACAATCTGGGCTTTATGGTCTTCCCCGAAATCACCCCCGGCCTGCCGCGTGCTGAAGAGGCGCCAACCGACACTATCCATATTCCGGCTGGTGCCAAGAACGTCGCTGATGCCAAGACCTTCTTGGCCTATGTCGCCTCTGCCGAGGCACAGACCAAGCTGAACGCCACTTTGGGCCAGCTGCCCACCAACAAGAACGCAACCGTGGATGCAGCTGACCCCTATATCTCGGCCGGTTTTGCGGAATTGTCTTCGGCCTATGCGCTGGCGCAATTCTTTGACCGCGATGCGCCTGCTGAAATGGCAAAGGCTGGGATGGAAGGCTTCCAAGAGTTCATGGCCAAGCCAGAGCGTCTGGATGCGATCCTTGAGCGTTTGGAAAAGACCCGTCTGCAAGTTTATAAATAAGCCTTGCGCACAAAACAGATCGGGCGGCGCGCAACCGCCGCCCGATTTTTTTCACCCCTATTTTTCGCGTGATCTAAAAAGAGGCCCGCCATGACAGCCCCGATTTCTGGCCCGATTTCTGGCGCAAAACCCAGTGGCTGGAAAGCCAACCAACGCAAGCTTGCGCCTTGGCTGTTCCTGACCCCGGGCGTTTTGATGTTTATGGTCTATGTGATCATGCCGATTTTCCAAAGCATGTGGATCAGCTTTTACGATTGGGATGGTCTGGGGGCGAAAACCTGGATCGGCATTGCCAATTATGTCGAGCTGATCGACGACGAGGCCTTTTATACCTCTTTCAAAAACAACATCCTTTGGTTGCTTTTGTATATGCTGGCAGTGCCTGCGGGGCTGATGATTGCGATTTTCCTTAATCAGACCATTCGCGGCATGCGGTTTTACAAGTCTTTGTTCTTCTTTCCCTTTGTGATCTCGCAAGTCGTGGTCGGCCTGATGTTTTCATGGTTTTACGCGCCAAACTTTGGCCTGTTATATAATCTGATCGAATGGCTGACCGGCAGCGGCATCGCGATTTTGGCCGACGAGCGCTATGTCACCTATGGCATTATCGCAGCCGGTCTTTGGCCGCAGATTGCCTATGTGATGATCCTTTATTTGACGGGGCTTAACAACGTCGCCCCCGATCAGATTGAAGCCGCAAGGCTGGACGGCGCTAAGGGCTGGAAGATGTTGTGGTATGTGATCATCCCACAACTGCGGCCTGCGACCTTTATCGCGGTGGTGGTGACGGTGATCGGCGCGCTGCGCTCGTTTGACCTTGTCAGCGTAATGACAGACGGCGGCCCTTACGGGTCAAGCCGGGTGCTGTCGTTTTATATGTATGAAAAGGCGCTGTCGGAATATGGCTTCCGCATGGGCTACGGGGCTGCCATCGCAGTGGTTTTGTTTGCGATTATGATGGTTTTCATTTCGGGCTTCATCTGGAAGATGTGGCGCGACGAGACGGAGCGCTAGCATGTTTCCCAGACCGATCGAACAGGCCTCGCCCGCCAAGCAATGGCTTTATACCGCTGCGGTGCCGGTGGCACTTTTTCTGTGGCTGTTGCCGCTGTTGGGGGTGGCTGTCACCTCGCTGCGCCCGGCCTCGGATCTGGCGGCGGGCAATTATTTCGGGCTGCCCTCGCATTTGGCCTTCGAGAATTATCTGGATGTGTTTCGCAACACGCCGATGGGGCAGTATATTCTGAACTCGTTCAAAGTCACGCTGCCCACGGTGATCGGCGCGGTGGGGCTGTCGTGCATGACGGGATTTGCGCTGGCAGTTTACCGCTTTCCGTCGAACTTGATTATCTTTTTCATGTTTGTTGCCGGCAACTTTGTGCCGTTTCAAATTCTGATGGTGCCGGTGCGCGATCTGACCGTGCAAATGGGCATGTATAACACCTGGTATGGCTTGGCACTGTTTCACATTGCGTTTCAATCGGGATTTTGCACGCTGTTCATGCGCAATTTCATCAAATCGCTGCCGTTTGAATTGATCGAGGCTGCGCGGGTGGAAGGCGTGGCCGAGTGGCGGATTTTCTGGTTCATCGTGCTGCCCTTGATGCGGCCTGCGATTGCGGCGCTGTCGGTGCTGGTCTTTACCTTTATCTGGAATGACTTTTTCTGGGCCACGGTGCTGACCTCTTCGCCAGACACTCAGCCGGTCACAGCGGGGCTTTCGTCGTTGAACGGGCAGTGGATCGCGCAGTGGCAGTTGGTGTCGGCCGGATCCATTCTGGCGGCCCTGCCGCCGGTGCTGATGTTCTTTGCGATGCAAAAGCATTTCATCGCGGGTTTGACCTTGGGGGCGGTAAAGTGAAGACTTGGCGATTGGATGCTGGTGCGCAGACGCTGGTTTTTGCCTGCGACGACGGGCTTGCCCGCGTGGTCTATTGGGGCGCACAGCTGCCCGAGACCGAGGATTTGGCCCAGATCGCGGACTCGGGGCGTAATGATCTGACCGGCGGCATGATGGACGTGCTGGCCCCCCTTAGCCTGAGCCCCGATCAAGGCTTTGCGGGGCAGGCGGGGCTGGTTCTGACCGATGCGCTGGGCGCGCCGCTGGAGCCGCGCTTTGCCTTTGATCGCGCCGAGATCACGCCCACCAGCATTGCCTTTCACGCCCATGCCGAAGGCCTGCGGCTGACGCATGTGATTAAGGCACAGCCGACAGGGGTGTTTACCCTGCAAACCCTGCTTGAGGCGGACGCGCCGCTGCGGGTGCAGTGGCTTGCCGCCCCCGTGCTGCCGGCACCACAGCTGGCCGATCACATGATCGACGTGGTGGGCCGCTGGATTGGCGAGTTTCGTCTGCAATCCGTGCCTTGGTTCGCCGGCATTCGCCTGCGCGAGGCGCGTACCGGGCGTTCGGGGCATGAACATCCGCCCTATGTTTTGCTGCCCGAACTGGGCTGCAGCAAGACCGCTGGCCGCGCCTTTGGGTTGCATTATGGCTGGTCGGGTGGCCACCGGATGATTGCCGAAGAGCTGCCCGACGGGCGGCGTCAGGTTCAATTTGGCCATGCCAGCGGGTCCGAGCGTGCGGCGGGCATGCGCTTCGCCTCGGCCGAGCTGATTGCTGCCTATTCTGACAGCGGGCTTGGTGGCATTGCGACCGCGTTTCAGCGCGACATCCGCGACCGCGTGGTGCAATGGCCCGATCCTGCCCGCCCACGGCCGGTGCATTACAACTGCTGGGAGGCGATCTATTTCAATCACAGCCTCGCTGATCTTAGCGCCATCGCCACCCGCGCCGCCGATCTGGGGGCAGAGCGTTTTGTGCTTGATGACGGCTGGTTCGGGCGGCGCGATGATGACACCACATCTTTGGGCGATTGGGTTATCGACCGGCGCAAATGGCCCGAGGGGCTGGCGCCGCTGATCGCCCATGTCAAATCGCTTGGCATGAGCTTTGGGCTTTGGTTTGAACCCGAGATGGTCAACCCGGACTCTGATCTCTACCGCGCCCATCCAGATTGGCGCTTGGGGTCAGCCGATCAGGTCACCGGGCGCAATCAGATGGTGCTGGACCTGGCTCGCCAGGAAGTGCGCAGCTTTCTTTTCGACGCGATCTCGGCGATTTTGGCCGAATATGACATCGATTATATCAAATGGGATCACAACCGGCTGTTGCCTGTGGTCGATGCAGGCCAAGCGCTGGGCAGTTATGCGCTGCTGGATGCCTTGCGCGCGGCGCATCCCAATGTCGAGATTGAAAGCTGTGCTTCGGGCGGCGGGCGGATTGATGCGGGCATTTTGGCGCGCACGCATCGGGTTTGGCTCTCCGACAGCAATGACGCGCTGGAACGCTTGCGGATGCAGCATGATGCGGCGCTGTTTTTGCCCTCGGCCATCACCGGCTCGCATGTCGGGCCGCGCCATTGCCACACCTCGGGGCGGGTGTTGCCGATCGGGTTTCGGTCTTGGGTCGCGGCCGCGCGCCATATGGGCTTCGAGATGGACCCGCGCGAGCTGACAGAGCCCGAGGCCGCCGAGCTGCGCGCGATCACCGCTTGGTATAAGCAAAATCGGGCTTGGATGATGGCGGGGGTGATCCTGCCCTTGGACAGCGCCGATCCTGCGGTGGTGGCCGAGATGCAGCTTGCCGCCGACGGCAGCCGCTTTGTGGTCTTTGCAGGCCAAGCCGAGGCGTCGCAGCAGATCCTGCCACGGCCCTTGCGGCTGGCGGGGCTGGAGCCTGCTGCGCGCTATCAGCTGCGCTTGCGCAACCCGCAAGACCGCCCACCGCAGTCGCGTGGCCCGAATGCGCTGAAAACCGGGGCCTTGACCTTAAGCGGTGCCGCCCTGATGTCAGCAGGCATAACCCTGCCCGTGGCTTGGCCCGCGACGATGTGGGTCGTTGAAGCCACCCGTTTGTAAAGGAAAACTCTGATGCACGCCACCTATCCTGACCTGAACGGAAAATCGGTCTTCATCACCGGCGGCGGCTCTGGCATTGGCGCCAGCCTGACCGAAGGCCTGCTGCGCCAAGGCGCGAAAGTGGCGTTTTGCCAACGCTCTGATGCAGGCGCCTTTTGTGACGCGATGCATGCAGCCACCGGCAATCGGCCGCTGTTCTTGCCCTGCGACATCACCGACATCGCCGCCCTGCGTGCAGCGATTGCCAAGGCCGAGGCCGCGCATGGCCCGATCACCGTGCTGGTCAACAATGCTGCCAACGATCAGCGCCACGACAGTCTGGCGGTGGATGAGGCGTTTTGGGATTGGTCGCAGGCGATCAACCTAAAGGCCTATTTCTTTGCGGCCCAAGCGGTTATCCCCTCGATGCAGGCGGCGAGTGGCGGATCGATCATCAACTTTACTTCGATCAGCTATATGATGGGCAATGCGGGCTATGTCGCCTATACGACTGCAAATTCTGGCATCAATGGCATGACCCGCACGCTTGCGCGCGAATTTGGCCCCGACCGCATCCGCGTCAATGCGCTGGCCCCGGGCTGGGTGCTGACGCAAAAGCAAAAAGACCTTTGGGTCACCCCCGAGGGCCTGCAAGCCCATCTGGACCGGCAATGTCTGAAAGACCCGCTTGTCCCCGAAGACATCATTGGCGGTCTGTTGTTTCTGGCATCAGACGCCTCGAAGATGATGACGGGGCAGGCCTTGGTGATCGACGGTGGCGTGGTGGTCACGGGATGACACCAGACTGGATCGCAGCAGACTGGGGCAGTTCGAACCTGCGGGTTTGGGCGATGCAGGGTGATCAGATCTTGGCCCATAGCGCCTCGGACGAGGGCATGGGCAAGCTGGGCGCATCAGAGTTTGAAGCGGCACTCTTGCGGCTGATCTCGGGCTGGCTTGGCGCAGGCGTGATGCCGGTGATCGCCTGTGGCATGGTCGGCAGCCGGCAGGGCTGGCAAGAGGTGCCCTACCGGGCCGTGCCCTGCGCACCGCTTCAGGCGGGCACGCTGGCCTCCGTGGCCAGCATTGATGCGCGGATATCGCTGCAAATTGTGGCGGGGCTGAAACAAACCACCCCCGCCGATGTGATGCGCGGCGAAGAGACCCAGATCGCCGGTGCGCTGGCGGGGCTGCCGGGGTTTGACGGCGTGATCTGCTTGCCTGGCACCCATTCGAAATGGGTCGACATAGCGGGGGGGCAGGTGGCTGGCTTTCGCAGCTTTATGACCGGAGAGCTGTTTGCGCTTTTGGCCGAAGCTTCGGTATTGCGCCACGGTATGGGCGGCGCGGGCTGGGACGATGCCGCCTTTGAACAGGCTGTGGCAGAGGCCTTTACCGCCCCCTTGGCAGGCACCGCCGCCCTCTTTACCCTGCGGGCCGAAGGGCTGCTGGCAGGCTTGCCGGCTGCAAGCGCCCGCGCAAGGCTTTCAGGCCTGCTGATCGGGGCTGAACTGGTCAGCGCGCGCGACTTTTGGGCCGAGCGCCCGGTGGTACTGATCGGCGCCAAAGCGCTGTCGGGCCTTTACGCCCAAGCACTTGGACTGCAAGGCATCGATTGCCAAAGTTTTGATGCCACCGCCTGCACGCTTGCCGGCCTATCCGCCGCGCGTCTGGGCTAGGGGGGCATCAAAGGTTTGTAATTGAAATCGGGTAGCCTCTTGCATTCATTTCTTTCGCGAGCTGTTTACCCGCATCATTCTGCAAGCTGTCTTTAAACGGAATATACATAAGTCCATGAATATCAGAAGGATTTTCCATCGTATCTTGTTGCTTCATCAAGATTGCGACGTTCTTTCGCCCCAATCGGGCGAGTAACATTCCAAGTTCAAGGACAACGTTTTGCCGCGCACGAAACGCTTTTTCGTCAGGATGATTGGCGCGGTGTCCCTCATCATCAGGCGTCGCCAACACTATTGCGAATTTGGCTTCAGCGATAGCTTTCTCAAGCTTTTCAATGATCGTTTGCCCTTCGTTTGGGAGTTGATCAAGAATGAGAAGTTCAAGTCGCCAACGGCGGAGCATTGCTTCTAGATCGGTTCGCGCAGTGGCATCGTGGCCATAAACTACGAATACTTTACTAAGCATTGGCTTGGCATCACTATTTGCAACTGGTCGCGTAATCGCAAGAGATGCTGATTTAAGGCCAAGGCATTCGTTCACTGGGTCTTGATTTTTGCCCTGAACCGAAATTTTTCCTGTATCAAATATATTTACGAACGCACCATTTGATAAATTCAATTTGGTGCCGCGGTCATCTGGAAGGCGCGCTTCCTTTGAAATTTGAAAGCCACCGGCGAGTAAACATGATTTAGTTTCATCAATGGTCATGTGATCAATTCATCAAAACAAAAATAACGGCCATTCTTAGCGAATTCTCACTGCTAATCTAGTCCAGAAAAACGAGCACTAAATAAGTGACGACCCGAACAAATTGTTCGCTTTTACCTTCAAATTTTTTTACCGAAGTGGCAGCCCGTAGGGCTACTGTTTCACATTCCGTCCTTATCCATATAAGTCCAAAAAATCCTTGATAATATGGAGATAATCAGCAAAAATTGCTGCTAAGATCTACAAAATTCCATGCTGTTCCGAAGTTTAATGGGGGATTGATTGGGGGAAGCAGAATGACTGAAAACTTAAACAGAAGGCCCGAAAAAGCCCTGACTGCACAAGTGGTGCGCAACGCCAGTGAACCTGGGAAGTACTTTGACGGCCACGGCCTATTTCTCAAGGTCAATGAAGGTGGTGGCAAATCCTGGGTGCAGCGCATCGTTATTCGAGGCAAACGCCGGGAACTAGGACTTGGGAGCGCTCAGCTTGTGAGCTTGGCTGAAGCCCGAGGTGCGGCACTCCATAATCGTAAAGTTGCTCGGGCGGGAGGCGACCCGCTAGCAACGAAGCGTGAAGCGGCTAACGCGCCGACTTTTCAACAAGCAGCTGAAAGAGCAATAGCTCAACATGCGACCAGTTGGCAGAGCGAGCGACATGGGGCAATCCAGTTGTCTCTGATCAAGCGCTATGCGTTTCCAGTGATTGGCGATCTAAAACTCAAGGACATCACGACGGCTGATATTCTCAGAGTGCTCAGCCCGATATGGACCGAAAAGCCTGAAACGGCGCGCAGACTGCGGCAACGTTTGGGAATGGTGATGAAGTGGGCTATTGCGCAAGGCGAAAGGGCAGATAACCCGGTCGACAACGTCGGCTTGGCATTGCCCAAGGTGAAACGTGCACCGGAGCATCGAAAAGCTCTACCCTATAGCGAGGTTCAGAAGTGCCTGGGGGCTGTTCATGGGTCTGGGGCACTTGCGTCAACCAAACTGGCTCTTGAGTTCTTGGTGCTGACTGCCGCGCGATCTGGCGAGGTCAGGCTAGCCACATGGGGCGAAATTGACTTCGAAAAACAGATTTGGGAAATCTCGGCAGCGCGTATGAAAATGCGGCGGTCCCATCGCGTGCCGCTATCCAGTCGTGCAATCGAGATATTGCAGCTGGCGCTGGCACAATCTGGCGGTGTTGGAATGATCTTTCCTGGCACAAAGCAGGGGATAGCATTGTCGGACATGACGTTGTCGAAACTTGTGAAAGAGCTTGGATTTGATGCGGACGTGCATGGGTTCCGCACGAGTTTCAGAACTTGGGTGCAAGAGTGCACGGATTTTCCGCGGGAAGTTGCGGAGGCCGCTTTGGCACATCTTTCCGGAGATGCTGTCGAACGGGCTTACGCGCGATCGGATGTTTTCGAAAAGCGCCGCACAATGATGGATGCTTGGGCGGCATATGTCGCTGGTGGAAAGCCTGGTGTTAAGGACTTCGCAAAAGGGTAAGTTCATGGGGTCATTTTCCGAACATTTACGGTGTCAAGTCGAGCAGTATGAAAGCGATCTAGCAGCACGCCTTGGCCGCATGGACAGAGGTGAGCTAGTAGCCTGGTGCAAGTCTGAAATTAAGACACATGTAAAACTACTTGATCTCGCCTTGGAGACAGTATCGCCAAAGTGCGTTGTAGTGAATTATCCAGAAGGGCTGGATATTGACGGAGTTCTCGAATTAGCTCGAAGAGATAAGAATTGGTGTGATGCCCTAATCAATGAAGTCAAAAAGTGCCGCGTCGAAGGTCAGGAAATCCCTCCGCCCTGGCGTGAATTCGCATTGGATGTAATTCTCAAGATTGGTGAACGTCCAGATGGACGCGGAAAGAAAAACTTTTCTGCGCGAGATGATGCAATTTGTCGATGTGTGCGCCTCCTGGTTACATACACAAATCGTAAAGCAACGCGCGCAGCTGAATCAAAATCTCGCGATTGTGCGCTGTGTATCGTGCAAGATGCGATTGCGGACAATACAGAGTGGGGCAATCGTACCGGATATGAAGGGCTAGAACGTGTTTGGAGCGAACACGGAAAACTCGTCTAGCCATCCACCTCTGGCAGCGTTCGCGACAAAAAATACTTTTTTGTCGCGCCGTGCGCAAAGCCAAGTTTTTCGCGATCTTTCCTCCATGGCCCGTCATGGAATGGAGAACGGATATGATCGAGAAACACTACCGCCGCCGCGAGGTTGAGGCCCTGACCGGCCTCGCGCGCAGCACGATTTACGATCTGATGAGCAAGGGGCTGTTTCCGCGCCCCGTGAAGATCACCGGCAAAGCTGTCGCGTGGCAAGAAAGCTCCATCGCCGCTTGGATGGCTCAGCGGCGGCGCTCCTAGGGCCACAAATTCTCCGGACCATCAAAGTCCGGCCCCCCTAATTCAAAATTTAGAAAAGAGGTGAAACAATGCAAACTCGTGTTGTACGGAATTGTTATGTCGGGAATGCTCTTCATGAGCGGTGGGACGATCACGTTTGGAAGTGGACCCCGGCGTTGATTATGGCCATCCCGTTCCCTGGCGGTGTTTTCTTTGGTGCAGAGGGGCGGGAGCCCACTGAGCGTGTTGGTTTCTTCATGGAGCCTCACGATGCCCGGATCGTTGCCGGTCAACTCCTCAAAGCGGCAGAGGAGGCTGAAAATGATCTTGCCTGAGCGCTATATCAATTACCGTCTGCAAGCGAAGGCCGACTCGCCCAAGATGGACAAAATCCCATGCGATGCCTCGGGTAAATCAATCAACCCGCACGACCCATCGCAATGGATAACTCATGAGGCAGCGCAAGCGCGCGTTCGTGATCCAGTGTCGGGTGTCGGCTTTATCCTAAACGGTGATGGCTGGTTCTGCATCGACCTCGACAATTGCCGCAACGCCACGACCGGCGAATACACTTCCGCCGCAATTTCCATCTATCAATCATTCCCCGGCGCGCTTGCCGAGGTTTCCGTCTCCGGCACCGGCCTACACATTTTCGGACGCTGCGATCCGCGGCAGTTGGCAGACCGGCGCAACAAGTGGGACGGCGACAAGGAATGGTATCACACCGGGCGCTTCATCGCGCTGTCGCCCCATGGTCTGACGCCTATCGGTGGTGCATGGATCGACAAAGACTGGACCGACCAACTGTTGCGCCTCGTGCCGCGTCGTGGCGATGTTGACGGCGTGCTGTCGACCGAGGTTGATCCTACCTACACCGGGCCTGCTGACGACGACGTGCTCATTGCCATGATGCTCCAGTCTGCCAGCACTGAAGCCCGTTTCGGCGAAAAGGCGTCCATGGCTGATCTGTGGAACGCCAAGGAGGCGGTGCTGTCACGGTTCTATCCTGCATACGACGGCGGCAATGGCTTTGACCACAGCAGTGCCGATGCGGCGCTGATGTCGCATCTGGCGTTTTGGACCGGCAAGGACATGGCCCGGATGGACCGGTTGTTCCGGCGTTCGGCACTGATGCGGGACAAATACCGGGACCGTGACGACTATCGGCGCGACACGGTTGGTGGTGCAGCGCGCATGTGCAAGAATGTCTACACTGTTCAGGTAAAGGCTGAAGGAAATGGGGCTTCCAGATGCCACGCCGACATGAGCCACGATGAGCTTGCGCTAAACATCTTTGAACAGGGCTGGGCTGGGCAGATGCTCTATATTCCGGAAAGGGATTTGTGGGCCGAATGGCAGGAAGAGGGGTGGCAGCTCCTGAAAACGCATAATGCGCAGATCACCCGTTTGCGCCATGATCTTCGGAATATCCCATGTGAGAGCCTCAATAAACGAAAAACTCTGGGTGATAATAGAACAATCATGGCAATTAATGCACTGATGAAAACAAACCCCGGCGCTGGTCGAAGCATCGACCAATGGGATAATGACCCACTGGTTCTTGGAACTCCAACCCAAGTCGTTGATCTGAAAACGGGTGAAGTGCGCCCTAAAAACCGTTCAGATTACTTGCTGCGATCAACCCTGGTCGATCCGAGTGAACGAGGCGCGCGGCCACAAAACTGGCTTAACTTCTTGAATGTGATTACCGATGGAGATGCGGAAGTCCAGGATTTCTTGCAAACCCTAAGTGGCTATGCTGCAACCGGATCGACCAAGGAGCATAAGTTGTTTTTTGCTTTTGGTACTGGCCGGAACGGCAAGAGCACATGGCTCAATACATTGGCGTCGATTCTCACCACTGATTATGCATGTGTCGTTCCCCCGAAACTGCTCCTGGATAAGAAAATGGAGCAGCATGCGACAGATCTTGCCCAGCTGTCAGGTGCAAGGCTGGCGCGTGCATCAGAATTGCCCGTAGGAAAGGTGTGGGATGAAGCCCTTTTGAAACAGATTACTGGTGGTGACAGAATTACAGCACGATTTATGCGGCAGGACAATTTTACGTTCACTCCGCAGTGTACACTGATCGTGGACGCAAATAATGCCCCCTCTGTTCGTGGTATTGATGAGGCCTTCAGGCGGAGAATGTGCGTCATCCCCTTCGATGTCACGATTACCAAAGAGCAGGCAGATCCGGATTTGCCATCAAAACTGTTGCAAGAGGCCCCAGAGATTTTTCGTTGGATTATTGAAGGGGCCGTGAAATGGTGTGAAAATGGCCTCCAGATGCCAGCGCGTATTCTGCAGGCGACGGAAGAGTATCTAAACGGTGAAGACACGTTTGGAGCGTTCTTGAGCGAGTACTTCGTCGCTGATTGCGACGGAATGGTCACAAATGTAGAAATCCAACATCAGTTTGGTCTTTACACGGGTTCCTTGGGATTGTCGACGTGGACCGCTACATCGATCAGTAAGGAAATGTGCAAAAGGGGTTATAAGCCCTTTCGATCCAACAACAAACGAGGATTTCGGGGGCTGCGATTGCGAATTTAACGGCATGGTTTTGTTCACCATTTGAGTAGCTGTGACACTCGGGACACTTGCATCACTATAAGCCACATAGCAGTCATAAAGAGAAAAAATGCTGCATGTGCTCTATAGTCTTACAAGTGTCCCGAGTGTCCCTGATCTGTGATTTTCCCCATAAATATAAAATGTTTCCTGAATTTTCTGCCGCTAGAAAAATAGCGGGGTGGCGCGTTACCCGCCTGTGGTTTTGCCTTGGGAGGACCAAAATTACTTTAGCCAAAGCAGTGGCAATGGCATCGATACCCAATGTTACGAAGTATAAAGCGTATGATAACACTTTTGGCAGGGTTCCGATTGCGTTTGTGGTCAGTCTTGATCACGATCAGACGCGCCGGCACCTGCTCTTGACGCCTCTGAGGCTGGCACTGTGGTGCGCATTGCAAAACTGTTTAGCGCGTTGATAGCCGTCAGTGACAGGTTGCAGGGTTTCCTGCAGGCTTCGGTTTGAGGCACCTGTTTCATAGCTGCAAGCTGGAGTTTTGCTTGCGTCACGAAAGGTATTTCTGCGCCGATAAAAGCAATGCCCCCCTTGGCAGTAAGCACAACCCTTGGCCCTGCGGCAATAAGTTCGAGTGCATGGCCTTTTATCTGGGCCATCCGGCTTAGAAACGGCAACAAAAGCGCGGGTTGAGCAACAAGGCCTAAGTCGAGCTTTTGATCCTGAAGGTTGGTTTGCGGGAGGTTGACGTAGTCACATAACGAAGCTCCCAGGCTGATAGGGCAGGTCAGTATTTGCTGGTCACCCCAAGGCAATTCAGGGCCTGCAACTGGGCCAAGCGTCAACAACTGGAGCAAGTATTTCGGGCCATCAATCCCCTGCAGGACCAGCCAAGCCGCTGCTGCACCGGCCTCTTCCGCCAATCCCCAACTTAGACCTGCCCCCCTTGCGGCTTTGAGGCAAAGTTGTTCAATCTCATTTGCGGAAAAATTGCTGCTAACTGGTTCTGTCACTTATTAACCTGTCGCAACAAAGTCTGCCGGATAGGGTGCGCCCTGAAACAGGCTGATGCGCACCCATTTGTCTGACCGCGGATCAAACCGACTTGCGCCAAAAAAGGCTAATTTACAACGCATAAGGTCAATTGGCAGGATGTTTTGCTCGATCAAATTGGCCTGCACTTCGGCCAAAGGATGGTGTGCGGCGATCTGCAAGCGGCGTATCATAAAGCGATGTTCGGGTTGCTGCAGCAAAAGGCTGGCAATCGGCTGATCGGGGGCCAGCGGTTCCAGCGCCTGACCCAGCGCCACCGCAAGCCGCGCGATGCACAGCGGTTGTTCAAGCGCGCTGCCCTCTTCGCTGTAGCGAAAGCCAAGCCTTGGCTCTAGTTTTTCTTCGGACACATACCAAAACCGCGCGGTGTTTTCTGGCAGGGTAAAGTCGATCTGCTGCGCCCAGCCATAGCGTTCGGCCAGAATAGCGAGCACTTCGGCGATGCTCATAGCGCCGTTGATGGCAAATCCGCCGGCCTCATTTGCGGTCATGCAGTCTGCCAGCCCATCCACCAAAGCGCCGTGTGGTTCCAGCATCAAGGCCAAAAGCGCCTCTTGCCCTTCAAGTGATAAAGTCTTCGCGCCCCAAAGCCAGAGCAGGTTCCACGGCCGTTCGCCCTGTGGCCAATTGCCAAGTCGTTCAGCAATCAGCGCCAAATCGCGGCGCAGATCGGTAAGTTTTTCGATCTGGATCGGATGCGCCGAGTGCCAAAGCGCGGCATTCGCGCGCGCTTGGGCAAGGGCTGCGGCAAAGTCGTGCAGGGTTTGAGCCGTCGCTGCAGGCTGGGCCCGCACCCGGGCCAAAGCCTCTTCGCGCGCCATCATCCAATTGTTTAGCAAAATCGGGTGGCGCACCAAAAACGGCGCCATGCCAAGGCCGGTGGAATTGCCAACGCCAAGGCGCCGTTTGATTGCAGGATCAAGCCGGACGGCCAAGGCGCCACCGCGAAGCGCTGCCAAATGCTCTACAATATCAACGGTGAACTGCCGGATCAGCCAGACCGTCAGCATCTCGGCCTGAAACGGCCCACCCAATTCCGGGCGGTGTTCGATCACATGACGATCGGCTGCGCCAAACTTGCCCGCACCATAAACCGCGGTGGTGCGCATCAGATAGCCCACTGCATCCACTTCACTGTCATCAGGTTGCAGGCCTGCCGCAAGCCGCTCGACGACATGAGCAAACAGCCGCACCGAGCGGTTGGCACGGCTTAGGGTGAGCTCGCGCGCTGTCACCCGACCTGCTTCTTGCAGCGGCACATTGGCGGCCAGACGGTCAAGATCGGCCGCGCTGGGGTCACCGTCAAACAGCGTAAAGGTGGCATCCCAAGCCGTGGCAATCACCCGATCCGAGCGCAGCTCATCGGGCAGATCATGGGCAAAGGCAACAAGACTATAGGTGTGATCTGGCCCGATGGCGCGATAAACCGCACGGCCAACGCCCTTGGCATCTATCGCCCAAACCGGACGGTCAAAGCGCCAGTTCTCTTGGCTTACACGCCGCAGCAGGCTGCGCAGAAACGACAAGCGCGTTGGATGTGCCGAGCCCATGCGCGAAAGATTCATGATCTCGGCTGCGGGCCTGCGAAAGGCTGCCGCTTCGGGCATCGGGTTTTGCGCGCTGCAGGTCATTGCGCGGCCTTTTGCAGCGCGATGTCCGCCGATCCAAAGCTGTTTTGGAAAAATCGCAACCAATTCCCCCCCATGATTGCCGCCACATCGGTGGTAGAAAAGCCCACCGCGCGTAGCCCTGCTGCCACCTTTGCGAAATCGCGATTGTCGCGAAACCACTCTGGCATGGCAGGAAATCCGGGTGCCGCAGCCGAGCCTTCGCCGTAGTCAACCGATTTGGTCCACCGCCCGGTGCGCATCCATTCCACCACGCTGTCAGGTTGGTCTTGGCACAGATCCGAGCCAATCGCGAGCTGTTCGACTCCCATGGTTTCGGCTGTCCGGGCGATCATCGCACAGTAGTCTTGCAAACTGCAGGCGCTGCCGCCCAAAAGGTGATGCGGGTAAAGCGAAAAGCCCAAAATGCCGCCACTTTCGGCCAAGGCCTTAAGAACACGGTCGGATTTGTTACGCAAAGCCCCATACCATGCCGCTGGATTTGCGTGACTGATGGTGATTGGGCGGCTGGAATGGGCAATCGCCTCTAGGGTCGAGCGTTCGGCCGAGTGGCTCATATCGACTACCATGCCGACGCGGTTCATCTCGCTGACTACCGCGCGGCCCATGCGGGTTAGGCCTGTATCCTCGGATTCATAACAGCCGGTCGCCAGCAATGATTGGTTGTTATAACTCAGCTGCATAAAGCGCAGGCCCAAGCGGTGCAGCACCTCGATTAGCCCGATATCATCTTCGATGCAGCTAGGGTTTTGGGCCCCAAAGAACACCGCTGTCCGGCCAGTCGCTTTGGCCAAAACCACATCTGCGGAGCTAAAGCCCTGAAAGATCAGATCGGGATAAAGCTCGAACCAGCGGTTCCAACGCTCGATATTACTGACCGTTTCGCGAAAGGTTTCGTGATAGGTGATGGTGGCATGAATGGCATCGACGCCGCCTTCGCGCAACTGGCGAAAGATCCGTTCGGACCAATTGGCATATTGTAACCCGTCGATCAGCACCGTCATTCTGGAAGACCCGCATAGGTGTAAGATGTTTTAACCGTTGTATAAAATTCCGCCGCATAGCGCCCTTGTTCGCGTGGCCCGTGCGAGGAGGCGCCGCTTCCGCCAAAGGGCACATGGTAGTCTGTGCCCGCTGTCGGCAGGTTCACCATTACACAGCCCGCCCGAACATTAGCGCGAAAGTGGTTGGCGCGCGCAAGGCTTTTGGTCATGATCCCAGCGGTAAGACCAAATTCGCTGTCATTGGCGACATGCAGCGCCTCACTATAGCTGGAGACTTTTTGTAGGCAGGTGATCGGTGCAAACATTTCTTCGCGGTTGATCGTCATATCGTTTCGGGTGTCTGCAAAAACGGCAGGGGCCATAAAATAGCCTTCGGTTTGCCGCTCTAGACGGGTGCCGCCGCACAAAAGCTCGGCGCCCTCGGCGCGACCCTGTTCGATGTAGCGCAGGTTTTGCGCAAGCTGGCCTGCACTGACCACAGGACCGATCTGCGTCTCTGGATCCAGCGCATGGCCCACCCGCAAGGCCTGCGCCGCCGCCACTAGCTTTGCGGCAAAGGCGTCATAGATTTTCTCGTGGACAATCAGCCGGCTGGCAGCGGTACATTTCTGCCCCGTGCCCCCAAAGGCTGCGCCCGCGGCATGGGTAACTGCCAAATCCAGATCGCAATCCTCCATGATGACCATTGGGTTTTTCGAGCCCATTTCCATTTGCAGTTTCGGCAAATTTGCAATCGAAGCCGCCGCAATCTGTCGCCCTACGGGCACCGAGCCGGTAAAGCTGATCGCGTCAACCTCGCGCGCCGTAACCAAGCTGTTGCCCACGCCCGCGCCGGCCCCCATCACAAGGTTAAAGGTGCCCGCAGGCAAGCCCGCCCGTGCGATGATCTCGGCCATTGCCACGGCGGCGGCGGGGGTCAGATTGGCGGGCTTCCAGACAACCGCATTGCCAAAGGCCAGCGCCGGCGCGATTTTCCACGCGGGCGTGGCAATCGGAAAGTTCCAAGGCGAGATCACAGCCACCACGCCCACAGGCTCGCGGCGCACCTCGACTTCGATGCCCAGACGCGTGCTTTCGGCCTGATCGCCCTGAAGCCGCAGCGCCTCGGCGGCGAAATAGGTGAAAAACTGCCCCGCGCGGTAAACCTCGCCCTTGCCTTCTGCTGCGGGCTTGCCTTCCTCGCGGGCCAAAAGCGTACCGATCTCGGTCGCGCGCGCCATCATCTCGGTGCCAATCGCCATCAGCACATCATGACGCTTCTGGATGCCCGCTGCCCACCACAGCGGCTGTGCAGCCCGTCCCGCCATCAGCGCCTGATCCAATTGCGCGGCAGATGCTTGCGCGTAATGCCCGATCAGATCAGACAGGTCCGAAGGGTTGCGGCTTTCGATCTCGCCCTCGCCTTGGCACCATTCACCCGCGATAAAGTTGCGCGTTTCTGTCAAAGTCATATGTTCTGTCCCAATTTCATGTATGTGCCAAAGCGGCAAAAGCCGCTTGCCGTGTCAGCCCGCCCGCAATCGAGCCATCCGCGTGGCGCACGGTGACAGCGCCTTCGGTTTGGGCCAAAAGCGCAAAAGCCTGCTCTAAAAAGCTGTCAGAGGCCACTTCGCTTGGCCCGCCTTGCACCGCAGGATCGGCGATTGCGCCGCAGGTGACGATGCGGGCGCGGTTCACATCGCGCACAAAGCGCGCGACATAGTCATCGGCAGGGGCAAGCAAAATCTCGGCTCCGGTGCCAATCTGGCGCATTTCGCCATCCTTCAAGATCGCGATATGGTCGCCCAGGAACAGCGCCTCATCCAGATCATGGGTGATAAAGACGATGGTTTTGTGCAAGCGCGCTTGAATCTGTTTCAGCTGGGTCTGCATGTCGTTGCGGATCAGTGGGTCAAGCGCCGAAAACGCCTCATCCATCAGCAGAATTTCGGCATCTGTCGCCAAGGCGCGCGCCAAACCGACGCGCTGCTGCATGCCGCCCGAAAGCTGCCCGGGATAGCTGTTTTCAAAGCCCTGCAAGCCGACAAGCTCGATCTGCTCCATCGAGCGGCGGTCGGCCTGTGCCTTGTCCATCCCATCCAAGATCAGTCCAAGCCGCACATTCTCGAGCACAGTCTTATGCGGCAAAAGCGCAAAGCGCTGGAACACCATCGACACCTTGCGGCGGCGGAAGACGCGCAGCTCTGTGTCGTTCAGGGTCAGGATATCTTGGCCATCGACCAGAATCCGCCCTGCGGTTGGTTCGATCAAGCGGTTGAAATGGCGAATCAAAGTTGATTTGCCCGAGCCCGACAGACCCATGATGACAAACAGCTCACCGCGCTCGATCTCTAGGCTGATATCGTTCAGCCCCAAAACATGCGAGGTCTGCGCCAACAGATCGGTTTTGCTCATGCCCGCTTGCACCTTGGCCATCGCCTCTTGCGGGGTCTTGCCGAAAATCTTGCAAACCTTTTCGACTTTGATCTTCACATCACGGGCCACGGTCACTGCTCCAACTTGAGGGATTTTTGCATGCGGCGGCCATAAGACTGCGCAATGCGGTCAAAAATGATCGCCAGAAACACAATGCCCAGCCCGGCCAGCAGGCCGCGGCTGACCTCAAGTCGTTGAATGCCTTGCAAAACCTGATAGCCCAGCCCGCCTGCGCCGATCATCGAGGCAATCACCACCATCGACAGCGCCATCATCGTGGTTTGGTTGATCCCCGCCATGATGGTGGGTAGCGCCAGCGGAATTTGCACCGAAAACAAGGTCTGGCGAGGCGAAGCCCCAAACGAGCGCACCGCTTCGACAATCTCGGCATCGACTTGGCGAATGCCAAGGTTGGTCAGTCGGATCACGGGCGGGATTGCAAAGATGATCGTGGCCAGCAGGGCTGGGATTTTGCCCGGGCCAAACAGCATCACAAAGGGGATCAGGTAAATGAAAATCGGCATCGTTTGCATGATGTCCAGAACCGGCAGCACCACCGATTGCATCGGGTTCGAGCGTGAAATCGCAACGCCCAAAGGAATGCCGATCAAAATAGCCAGAAAGGTCGAGACCAGCATCAGCGCAATGGTTGCCATCGCAGCCTCCCAGACGCCCAGAACCCCAAGACCCAGCGTCAAGATCGCCACAATCGCCATGGTTTTGAGTTCGCGCGAGGCGGCCCATGCAAGCCCTGCCAGCGCCAGCAGAACCACCCACCACGGCAGCCAGATAAGCCCCCGTTCAAGCGCCAAAAGCATTTTCAGGATCGGTAGGAAGATTTGTTCCAGTGTGCGGCCATAAGCGCCGACGATTTCGTTGAAGCCATCATCGACAAAGCGGCTTAAGGCTTTTAGGTCAAACAGTTGCGGGAATTCTTGACCCATTTTGATATCCTTGATCCTGAAAAATCGGGCGGCAGGTCCAAATCTGAAACTGCCGCCCCGTGTAGTTTTGGTTTACGAACCTGTCTTACAGATCAAAGCGATGCGCGGATCTTATCGGCGACATCCGCAGGAACCCAAGCCGACCAGACGGCTTCATGGGTTTTCAGGAAATACATGGCCACTTCTTCTGGCGTGGCTTTGTTGTCATCGCCCCAAGCCAGCACTTGGCTGATCAGATCGTTTGGAACCTGCATTTTCGACAGAAACTCGGCAACATCCGGCGCGCTGTCTTTGATGTCGGCGGTGACTGCAACCGCGATCTGGCCCTTGGCCCAGCCGGTGGCTTGCGGATCAGCGCAGTCGGTTTGCGTGAGGCAGGTGAACTTGGCAGGATCGGACTCTGGCATGCCAAGGCGCACCATGTGATATTTGCCTATCACATCCGAAGGACCCCAATAATAGGCAACAATCGGCTCTTTTTGTGCGACAGCGCGGGCAATCGAGGCCTTGAGGTTTTCGCCCGAACCTGGCGAGAACAGTTCAAAGGTTTCGCCTAAGTTCAGGGCTTTGAACAGATTGTTGGTGATGATTTCACAACCCCAGCCCGGGGGGCAGCCATAAAGGCGGCCGCGGGTCGGATCGGCGGCCTCTGCAAACAGTGCCCAATTGGCTTTCAGGTCCTCGATGGATTTCAACTCTGGATGCGCTGCTGCGAAATAGTCTGGAACCCACCAGCCTTCTTCGCCGCCATTAGCAAAGATATCACCAGCCTTATAGAAGGCACCCTTGGTTTGAGCGTCGTCCCAAATGGATTGGACGGTCGAGACCCAAAGCTCGGGTGCGATATTGGGCTGGCCACGAGTCAGCATCGAGGTGGCAGTGGGCACGGTGTCGCCAGGCACCAATTGTGCATCACAGCCGTAGCCACTGGCCAACATATGCTGGGCCACATGCGCCAAGGATGCTGCTGAAAGCCAGGTCATTTCTGCAATGGTGACGGTGCCGGCTGTGCCGCAATCGGCGGCCTGCGCTGTTGTCGCGCCGCAAATCGACAAAGCCGCAATCGCGGCCAGACCGGTGTTTCTTAGGGTGAATGTCATGGAACCTCCTGAAGGATTGCGGCCTGCACCGACCGTCTGTGCCGAGACTGCGCTGGAAATTTAGTTCAATCAAACCAGATTTATTTCATTCTAATTCAGTTATTTTTAAGTTGTGCCGCGATCCGTTCCATCAAAACCGCATCGACCAAAACCCCCTGCGCCTCGGTGCGCAGCCGTGCGGTTCTGCGACGAGATCCGGGCACGCGCGCGCCACTTTGCATGGAAATGTCCTCAATCAACGCATTGATATGGCTTGAAAAGGTGCCAGAATAGACATCCGGCGCAATGGCAATAAAGCATTGCCCTGTGCCGGGGGGGCCGCCTAGGCTGCCCGAAAACGGACTGGCCTCTCTGCTTGAATGCGCGCCAGAAAGCGCCGAGGCTAGCACCTCGACCAGCAGCCCGATGCCAAAGCCTTTGTATCCCCCCGATGGCAGCATCGACCCCTTTAGGGCCGCTTCGGCCGAGGTGGTTGCATTGCCATCGGAATCAAGCGCCCAGCCTTCGGGAATAGGCTCATCCTTCCGGGATTTTAGAATGACTTCTGATTTTGCCACCACGCTGGCAGATTGATCTATCACAAAAGCCACACCACCTGCGCCATCTGGCACGGCAAGAGCAAAGGGGTTGGTGCCAATGACCGGAATTTTTCCACCCACCGGTGCAATCGAGGCGGGCGCATGCGTCATGCACAGGCCAATCAACCCCGCCATCGCCAAGCGCTCGGCATGATGGCCAAGCACGCCGCAATTGTAAGACCGCGTTACCGTCATTGCGGCAATGCCGTTTTCTTGTGCCGCGGCGGTAAACTCTGGCCATCCGGCATCAATCGCCGGATGCGCAAAGCCGTTGCCCGCATCAACCAAAATCGCCGAAGGTCGCGGCCGCGAGACCGAAGGCATGGCCGCGCGTAAAACCTTACCACATTGTAAATGTTCGATATAAATCGGCAAATACATCAGCCCGTGGCTGCGAATGCCGTCGCGCTCTGCGGCGCGGATCGACTTTGCCATCGAGCGCGCCGCCAACTCAGAGGCGCCGGCGGTGCGCAAACTGGTGAAAGCCAAGTCTTCGACCTCGTCTAGGTTTAGGTGTTGGTCCAAGGCGCTGCCCTCCTTTAGCTGTTGTTTTCGACAGAAACCCGCTTGTCTAACTTCAGGCAAGCAACTAATTCTACCTTTGAGTTCAATTTATCTGAAATGGTGCCTGATGATCCGCCTGGAAGCTCTGCGTGCTTTGGTAACGGTTGCCGAAAATGGCAATATCAAGGATGCCGCAGACCGCCTGCATCGCACCCCCTCGGCGGTTTCAATGACGCTAAAGCAGATCGAAGATCGCTTGGGCGGCCCGCTGTTCGAGGCTGATCGTAAACAGTCGCTTTCGGGTCTTGGGCAGCTGGTCTATGATCGCTCGGTGGTTCTATTGCGTGATTATGATCGTGCAATGGAAGTGATTGCCACCTATGCGGGGGCACGGTCGGGCAAGTTGCGGCTGGCTGCGGTGCCTTCGGTGGCGGTAAATCTGATTCCCTTGGCGCTTCAGACCTTTGTGAAACAGCGTCCAGGGCTGGAGATTGAACTCTTCGATACCGATAGCACCGAAGTGCATCATCTGGTCGAAAGTGGCCAGGTTGATCTGGGTTTTGCGGGGCGGCCGCGCGATGGGGCGACCTTGACCTTTAGCCCCTTGTTTACCGACCCGTTTCGTCTGGTCTGCCGGTCTGACACTAAACTTGCAGCGCATAAGCAGCCGCTGGCTTGGCCAGATCTGGCTGCGCAAGACATCATTCAAAACGAGGCCTGCCGTGGGCTGACATCCGAAGGCTTTCGGGCTTTGGCGCAAAAATCTTCGCTTTCGGTGCGCAATGTCAGCTCGCTTTTGGCGATGGTGCAGGCGGGGATGGGGATCACGCTCTTGCCCGCGCTGGCCACGGCGGCGCTGCCGCTTGGGCTTTGCGCACTGACACTTGCGGATGCCAGTTGCTTTCGCACCGTTGGCATTCTGACCCCCTGCAATAAGGTTCAAAGCCCCTTGGCCAAGGCCTTTCACAGCTTTTTTTCCGAGGATTTGCGCAAAAGAGCGCAGGCCCTGTCGCTAAAGCTGATCTAAGCCATGCGCCGCAACCGCTCGCAGCTTGCCTTTTTGCCAAAGCCAATGCCCGCGCCAGATCACGCTGGCCCGATCTGGCACTTTTGCAATTTCGAACGGGGTTTGTTGTGGTGAAACAGCTGATGCAAAAACCAACACTAACCATCGGCTTTCTGATTTTTCCCGGCTTTCCGATGTCTTGCCTGACCTCGATGATCGAGCCGTTGCGAGCGGCGAATGAAATTGCCGAATGCATCGCCTTTGACTGGAAGATCATTTCCGAAACCGGCGGGCGGATTGCCTCTAGTGCCAAGGTGGTCTTTGACACTGATGCGGCGCTTTGTGCTGTCGCGCAGATTGACTATTTGTTTCTTTTAAGCAGTCCGACTTCGAATTTCGCTAATCGCAAGGCCTCTGAGGCGCAGCTGCGGCGCTTGATGCGCCACGGTGCGGCTGTCGGCGGTGTCAGTGGCGGGGTATTTCCTTTGGCCCGGTCTGGTCTGTTGGACGGCCATGCCGTTTCGGTGCATTGGTGCTATGCGGCGGCCTTTGCGCAAGAGTTCCCGCAGATGGATATGCGCGACGACGTAATCGTTTTCGATCATCCGCGCTATAGTGTGGCTGGAGCTGCGGCAAGCTTTGATCTGATGCTCAATTTCGTTGAGGCCCAGCTCGGTGCCGATACGGCCACCGAAGTGGCCTGCTGGTTTCAACATCCAGTGGTGCGGGGCAGGGGGGTGCGGCAAAAGACACCCAGCTTTCACCGTGATAGCACCGCTGATATGTTGCCCGATCCGGTTGCAAAGGCGGTGGCGATTTTGGGCCGACATCTGGAAGAGCCGATTACAGTCGAGTCTGTGGCCTGCGCTGTGGGCGTTTCGCCGCGGCAACTTGAGCGGCAGTTCAAAAAGGCCACCGGGCAAAGCCCTTCGCTCTATTACCGCATGCTGCGGATGAAGGCAGCGCGGCAATTGGTGCTATTTTCGCGCGAACCGATGGCGCGCATTGCTTCGGCCATTGGATACGAAACTTTGCCGCCCCTGATGCGGCATTACCGGCAAGAATTTGGTGTTTCGCCTGCCGAAGATCGTGCCATGATTAACCGCTTTCGGGTGGAAAATAACCGCCCGCTGCCTTCGGCATAGGCCAAGGCTTTAGCCAATGCTGCGCGCCGCCACTGTCAGCGCATGCAGCAAGGATTTGGCATAAGACCGCGGTGCCAGTAGAGTGAAATGCTGCGCGGTTTCGCGGCATATCAACAGACAGCCGATATGCTCTAGCAGCGTGCGCGTGGCAGATCCGCTCTGCATCCGGCGGCTGGGTGCGGGGCACAGCCGTTCCAACAGGTCAAAAACCCGTGCGCCTTGCACATCAAAGCGCGCCCAGCCGTCGGTCTGTTCGGTGACCGAAGCGCTGTCGCCCAATCCCGCCTTCAGGATCTTGGCGATGTCCTCATGGCTGTCGAAGGGCGCTTCGACAAACCATTGATCTGGACCCATCCAGATCAGGCCATAGACGCCTGCCTGCCGCCAAGCCCCCGGCGTGGGTAGGGCGGTGGCAAATAGCGTTTCAGCCGCCACCGCAAAGCCATTATCCTTACCCCGCCGAAGACTGACCGAGGCGAGCGCGCAGTCGGTGATCTCGGATATCTTAAGCGTGCCGATCTTCTCGGTTTTTGGCAGCGGGCTGCCAAGCGGTGTCAGGGCTGCAAGACTATGCACGAAGGCGCTCTCCCTCTGGGTCGATAAAATGGGCGCTGACGACTTCGACCAGCGTTTCGGCGTTTTGCACCGGGTTGACCGCGCGCAAGATCTCGCCGCTGCGGGCGGCACCGTTTTTCAGATAACCAAGGCCGATGCTGTGGCCAAGGCTGGGCGAAAACGCCACCGAGGTTAGATAGCCCTGATCATTGGCAGCATTTGCCGCGGCATCTTTGCCGATCAGATGCGATCCAGCGGCAAAGCTGTGCTGCGGATTGACGGGGCGGAAGCCGACAAGGCGCAGCGCATCGGGTTGGTTCAGGCCTTCGCGTTCCGATAGGGTCGAGCCAATGGCGTCTTTCTTTTTGCTGACCATACCGCCCATGCCAAGGTTCAGGGCGGTGCTAGTGCCGTTCAGTTCGTTGCCCGCGACATGTCCCTTTTCAATGCGCATCACACCAAGCGCTTCGGTGCCATAGACGGTAGCGTCATATTCGCGGCCGTCCTCGACCAAACGTCGCATCAGCGCGTCGCCGTAGCGGGTGGGCACGGCCAGCTCGAAGGCCAATTCGCCTGAAAAGGAAATCCGAAACAGCCGTGCGCGCAGACCGCCGCAGACAGTGATCTCGCCGCAGCCCATATAGGGAAAGGCCGCATTGCTGATTTCAAATGCCGGATCGACGATCTTTTCCAGCAGCTTACGCGCATTCGGCCCCGCAATCGAATATTGTGCCCAAGCTTCGGTGGTCGAGATGATCTGCACATCCAGATCTGGCCACAGGCATTGGCGGCAAAACTCCAGATGGCGGTAAACCCCGACCGCATTGGCGGTGGTGGTGGTCATAACAAAGTGATCTTCGGCCAGCCGCGCGGTGGTGCCATCGTCCATCGCTATTCCGTCTTCGCGCAGCATCAGCCCATAGCGGACTTTGCCAACGCCCAACTTGCCAAAGGCATTGGCATAGATGCGGTTCAGAAACTCGGCCACATCAGTGCCCTGCACATCAATCTTGCCAAGCGTGGTGACATCGCAAATGCCCACCGATCTGCGCGTGGCCAGCACCTCGCGGTCCACCGATTGGCGCCATGTGGTCTCACCCGCACGGGGGAACCATTGCGCGCGCAGCCACATGCCGACCTCGACAAAGACAGCGCCCTGTTCTGCCGCCCAATGATGGCTGGGGGTCAGGCGGGTGGGGCGAAAATCTGCACCGCTTGCGCGCCCGGCAAAGGCCGCAATCGACACTGGCGTATAGGGCGGGCGGAACATGGTGGTCCCGGTTTCGGGAATGGATTTGCCGGTCATCTCGGCCATCACCGCCAGTCCGCCGATGTTCGAGGTTTTGCCCTGATCGGTGGCCATGCCAAGGGTGGTGTAGCGTTTCAGATGCTCGACCGAGATATAACCTTCCTGATGCGCCAGCTTCACATCCTTAACCGTGACATCGTTTTGCTGGTCCAGCCAAGCCCGCCCCTTGCCCGGCACATGAAACAGCGGGGTCAGCCGCGGCGGGTTGTCTTCGGTTGCGGGCAGCTTTGGCAAGGTCGCGCTGATCCCCAGATCGGCAAGGCAAGCCACCGCTGCCGCCGCCGCCGAGGCAAGCGCCGCGGTGGTTGACATCTGCCCGTTTGCCGCACCCGCCACGCTCATGCCCATAGGCAGGTTTGCCCCCGGCACAAAGGCCGCAAGGCTTGCGTCCCACTTGGGCTTGCCACGCTGATGACACGTCAGATGCACATTTGGGTTCCAGCCGCCCGAAACACCAAGCGCTTGGCAGTCAATCCTGCGGCTTTGGCCATTCGGCAGGCCAACCGTGACCGAGCTCAGCCCCAGCCTGCCTGCCGAATTGGTGACGACGGCCCCCGCCAAAACCTCATAGGCGCTAGACTTCGGCGCATCGGCGCGGCTGTCGATCACAGCGGCAATGCGCAGACCTTTGGCCAAAAGATCGCGAGCGGTGGTGTGGCCTTCGTCATTATTGGTGAAAATCGCCACCTCTTGACCAACCGCCGCCGCCCAGCGGTTGGCATAGCTGCGCAAGGCCGAGCCCAGCATGATACCGGGGCGGTCGTTGTTTTCAAAAGCAATGGGCCGCTCGATTGCCCCTGCGCAAAGCAGGCTGCGTTTGGTGTAGATCCGCCACAGGATTTGGCGCGGCGTGCCAGCCGCAGGGCTTGGCAGATGATCGGAAACCCGTTCCAGCGCGCCGTAGATGCCGTGATCAAACACGCCCAACACGGTGGTGCGTGCCATCAGCCGCACATTGGGCAGGCTTGCCAATTCGGCAACGGCCGCGCGCGCCCAATCTGCCCCCGGGGCCTCATCCAGCCGATAGTTTTCGCTGTTCAGCCGACCGCCCAGCACGAAATCTTCATCCGCCAATATCACATCCGCGCCGCTGCGCCCCGCCGTCAGCGCCGCAGCCAGCCCCGCTGGCCCCGCACCAATGATCAACAGATCGCAGTGCAAAAAGCCCTTGTCGTAAAGATCGGGGTCGGGCTGTCCGCTTAGGCTGCCCAGACCTGCGGCACGGCGGATGACCGGCTCGTAAAGCTTTTCCCACAACGCTTTTGGCCACATGAAGGTCTTGTAATAGAAACCAGCGGCAAAAAACGGCGACAGCAGATCATTCACCGCCAAAAGATCAAACGAAAGGCGGCCGACGTAGTTCTGGCTGCGCGCGCACAGCCCGTGGTAAAGCTCGGCTACGGTGGCGCGCGCATTGGGTTCTTGCCGCGCACCCGTGCGCAAGGCGACGAGGGCATTGGGTTCTTCTGACCCCGCGGTCAACGGCCCGCGCGGGCGGTGATATTTGAACGACCGCCCCATCAGCCGCACCCCATTGGCCAGCAGCGCCGAAGCCAGCGTATCGCCCGGATGGCCCTGAAAGGTCTTGCCGTCAAACTGAAATTCCAGCGTCTTTTGGCGGTCAATCAGCCCGCCTGCGATTCGGTTTATCTGGCTCATGTGCTGCGGCCTTTGGCTTTGGCCACATCGCGGGCCAGCTCGACAGAGGTGATGTCGTGGGTAAGTGTATTGCGCGTGACCACCAGCCAGGATCGGTCGCCCTGCTCATGAAACCACAGCTCGCGGTGCAGACCCGCGGGGTTATTGCGCAGATAGAGGTAGTCATAAAACTGATCGACCGCATCAGCGGCTTGCCAATCAGGGCGCTCGATCAGGCTGGCGTCGCCCAGATAGGTGAATTCCTGACTGTCGCGCGGGCCAAGCAGCGGGTGGTTGATGATCATCTGAGATCCCTCAATGTAAATTGGGCTGCGCGCCCATGCCTTTTTCGTCAATCATCAGCCCCTTGCGAAAGCGATCAAAGCGGTAGGCCGTGGCGGTTGGGTGCGGAGTGTCGGTGGCCAGCAGATGCGCAAAGCACATGCCGCTGGCCGGTGTCGCCTTGAAGCCGCCATAGCACCAGCCGCCGTTGAAATAGAGCCCGCCGATATCGGTCTTGTCGATGATCGGGCTGCCATCCATCGACATATCCATGATGCCGCCCCACATCCGCAGCAGCTTGGCGCGGCCGATCATCGGCATCAGGCTCATGCCGCCTTCGCAAACATCTTCGACCACCGGCAGGTTGCCGCGCTGGGCATAAGAGTTGTAACCATCAATATCGCCGCCAAACACCAGACCGCCCTTGTCGGATTGGCTGACATAGAAATGCCCAGCGCCATAGGTGATAACGCCAGGGATAATCGGCTTCAGCCCTTCCGAGACAAAGGCTTGCAGCACATGGCTTTCAATCGGCAGCCGCATGCCCGCCTTGGACATCACAGCGCCGGAAGATCCCGCAACCGCCACGCCCACTTTGGCGGCAGCAATATATCCGCGCGTGGTTTCCACCCCAAGGCAGATGCCGTTTTCAATCCGAAAGCCTACGACCTCGCAGTTCTGGATGATATCAACGCCGCGACTGTCTGCACCGCGCGCATAACCCCAGGCCACCGCATCATGCCGCACAGTGCCGCCGCGCGGTTGAAGCAAGCCGCCTTTGATCGGAAAGCGGGCGGAGGCAAAGTTCAGGAAAGGCGCCATCTTGCGTACGCCTTCTGCATCCAGCAATTCGGCATCAACCCCGTTCAGCCGCATGCCGTTCGCCCTTCGCCGAAAGGCATCGCGCTGCGCATCGGTGTGACACAGGTTCAGCACACCGCGCTGACTGACCATTGCGTTAAAGTTGAAGTCTTGCTCCAACCCTTCCCAAAGTTTCATCGAGTATTCATAAAACGGCTCGTTGCCATCTAGAAGATAGTTTGATCGGATGATCGTGGTGTTGCGCCCGACATTGCCGCCGCCAATCCAACCCTTTTCGATCACCGCCACGCTGGCTTTGGAATAGACGCGCGCAAGATAATAGGCCGTGGCCAAGCCATGGCCGCCGCCGCCTACGACAACAATATCGTAGCGGGACTTGGGCTCTGGATCGCGCCAGGCGCGGCCCCAGCCTTTATGTCCGTTCAGAGCCTGCTGTAGAACCTTGAATCCCGAATAGCGCATATCGACCCCTGATCATGTCAGCCCGAAAGTGACGCATCGCCATTGGCCCGAACAGGGTCGGTTCAGACATTCTGCTTGCGACATCCGACATGGGACCCTTTTTTCTTTTGGTTTCAAAAGGGCTTATGGAATTCGATCGCCCTTCAGAGACTGGAGAAATGACCAAAATAGGTCTCTAAAAGCCTATTGTCGCTAACCGAGAGCCCCGCGCGCTGGAAGGGAGAATGCAAAAAATAACATTTTCAATATATTGAAATTTTCAGGCGGCGCGCCCCATTCAAAATTAAACTGGTTCTGTTTTATGACAGGTTTGCAGCTCAGTTAAGATGGATCATGATTAGGTTTCATGCCGCTTGGTTCATCTGTGTTGCCTCAAAGTATGCGTCGTCTGGCGTCCATTTATGAAGGGCCGTGTGCGCTCGCTCGGCACTGAAGAATTCGAGCCATTCGTCGATAACGCGTTTGGCTTGGAACCTGTCGTGCAATTCGTGCAGATCACGGCCTCCTGATGACGTGATCGCCACAGCCTTTCGATGAAGATATTATCGAGACAACGGCCTCGGCCATGCATGGCGATCTTGATCTTGGCAACGCTGAGGGTGGTGATCGAGGCCGTCTCGGTAAACTGCGATCCTGGATCTGTATTCATTATCGCGGGTTTGCGGTATTTGGAGACGGCCTCGCTTGAAGCCTCGACACAAAAGCTGGCGTCCAGCGTAGTTGATATCCTGCGCTGTCGACATTTAACATTTCAACGGAAAAGCCCAATCACCTTCGGTCGCCAAGTGCGATGATAGGGTGGTCGGAGCCAGACAAATACCCGCTAGGACTAAATAAAAGTCCAGTACGTTCCAATTACTAATGGGGGGAAGGAAGGGGGCATGCTATATTGATCTACGCAAATCGTATTAGATATCAATATTTTAAAAATTTAAGTGGCAGCCCGTAGGGGAGTCGAACCCCTCTTGCCTGGTTGAAAACCAGATGTCCTAACCGATAGACGAACGGGCCACTGGAGCGCTTCCTAGAGGGGAATGCGGTGGGGTGCAAGGGGGGGAAAGCGGGTTATTTGTCGATTTTTGCCGCCATTAGCGCGATCGCTTGTTGGTAGACGGTGGCGGCGTTCCATTCTTGGATCACGGCAAAGTTCGGCTCGCCTTCTTGGTAGCCCTTGCCCGGCTGCCAGCCCTTTTGGGCCAGGTAATTTGCCGTTGTCGCCATGGCATCGGTCAGGTTTTCCAGATCGATGCGCCCGTCGCCATTGCCGTCGACGCCGTAGCGCTGGGCATTGCCCATCAGGAACTGCGTGTGACCCCATTCGCCGTGCTTGGCGCCGCGACTGGCGGGGCTGATTGCGCCTTGATCCACCATCTGCAGGGCTGCGATCAGATGTGGTTTAAAGTAATCTGACCGCCGGCAATCCCAAACCAAAGTCGCCACCGCCGAGACGATATTGGTATCGCCCATAAAGCCGCCAAAGCCGGTTTCCATGCCGTGAATCGCCAGCAAAACCCCTGCTGGCACGCCGTATTGCGCCTGAATTGCTGCGAAAAGCGCGGCTTTCTTGGCTTTGCGTTTGCGCCCCTGTGCGACAATGGTATCGGCACCGCGCAGGGTCAGAAATTTCTCCAGCGTGTATTTAAAGCTTTTCTGGTTGCGGTCGGCAGAAATGGTGGCGGTTGAATATCGCGCGCCTTTCAGCGCCGCCAGGCCCGCAGGGCCCACACCGGCGGCCCGCGCCTCGGATGCGATCTCGGATTTCCAGCCGTCAAATCCGGCAGCGGTATTGCCGCAGCCTGCGGCCCAGACATGGCTCGCTAGCAGCAGGGCAGGGATAAGTGTTGCAACAAATATTTTCGCCATCTTAGGCCTTTAATAACAATACAGGTCTTTCAGCATAGCCGCATCGGCTTGGCACGCAAGCTTGCAGTGCCGGTTGCGCAAAACACAGGCGGCAGACATGGGAAAGGCGCAAGGTGTGACCCTTGCGCCTTTGCTTTGCTGGACTGCGGATCAGACTGCGCTGTCGGGCTTTTTGCCCATGATGATCATGCCAAGGATATCCTCGTCGGTCACTTCGTTGACGTTCACGGTGCCCACACGCTGGCCGTTCTTCATCACCACGGCGCGATCGCAAAGATCCATCACCGCGTGGATGTCATGTTCGATCAAGAAAATGCCGATGCCTTGCTTTTTCAGCTCGGCAATCAGCTCGGCAACCATCTGGGTCTCTTGCGGCCCCAGCGCTGCGGTCGGCTCGTCCATGATCAGGATCTTGGCGTTGAAATAGACCGCGCGGGCGATGGCCACAGATTGACGCTGACCGCCGGAAAGTGCGGAAACCGGCACGTCGAACTTGCGGAAGTTTGGGTTCAGCCGTGCAAGGATCTTGCGGGTCTCGGCCTCCATCGCGCTGTCGTCCAGAAAGCCGCCTGGGCCAACAATCTCGCGGCCCAAGAACAGGTTCGAGGCCGCGTTCAGGTTATCTGCCAGAGCAAGCGTCTGATAGATCGTTTCAATGTTATAGCTGCGGGCATCGCGCGGGTTGTTGATCTCGGCTTTCTCGCCATTGATAAAAATCTCGCCCGCGTCGGCTTGATAGGCCCCGGAAAGACATTTGATCAGCGTTGATTTGCCCGCACCATTGTGCCCCAGAAGGCCAACGACTTCACCCGGATGCAGGTCGATCGAGACATGATCAACCGCCTTGATGCCGCCAAAGGCGATCGAGATATTGCGCATCTCGACCAGAGGTGTTCCTGATTTGCTCATTTCGTCACCCCTCAATTGGTTTTCTTGCGGTAGATGATGTCAAGATAGACAGCCAGCACCAGCGCCAAGCCGACCACGATTTTGCGGTAAGACCCGTCGCCATAGCCGATCAGCACCATGCCGGTTTGCAAGCTTTGGATCACCATAGTGCCGATGATGGCGCCGTAGATTGTGCCCACACCGCCCGCAAGCGAGGTGCCGCCGATCACAGCCGATGCGATGACGTAAAGTTCCTCCAGATCGCCAAGCGCGTTGGTGGCCGAGGTCAGGCGCGCCGAGGCAACCACAGCTGCAAGACCGGCCAGCATCCCCATCAGCGCAAAGATCTTCACTGTCATCATTCGCGTGTCGATGCCCGAAAGCGCTGCGGCCTCTGGGTTGCCACCGATGGCAAAGACATAGCGGCCAAAGCGGGTGCGGGTCATCAGAATGGTCATGCCAATGCCAACGGCTGCCAAGATCAGCACGGGGATCGCAAAGCCGTGGCTGATGAACAGCTCGCTTGGGGGGGTGCTGATGTTATGGGCTTCGGCATAGGCTTTGACGATGCCGATGGGCCAAGGATAGGCGTCAACCACCAGCACGGCGGCCAACAACACACCGCAAGCAAGCCCGGCAACCGTTGCTTCTGCCCACATCGGGCGCAGGCGGAAGCCGTGCTTCATCCGGTTCATCCGGCCGCGATACATCAAGAACAGCACCGCAGCACATGCAATCAGCCCAACGATCCAGCTGCCGGTTGACCCGATGGCACCATAAGGCCCGCCGCCCAGCAGGGCAAAGTTCTGATCCACCGGCGCAATGGTCTTGCCGTCGGCAACCAAAAACGCCGCCCCGCGCCAGATCAACATGCCGCCCAGCGTGACGATAAAGGCCGGAATGGCAAGGTAAGCGGTCAGCCAGCCCTGCAGGCAGCCAATCAGCCCGCCCAGCAAAATGCCGACAATCACAGTGATCACCCAGATCGCCGGATGGCCAAGGCCCAGATATTGCGGCAAGATATTAACCTGCAACACGCCCATGATCATGCCGGTAAAACCGACGATCGAGCCGACCGAAAGGTCGATGTTGCGGGTGATAATGACCAAAACCATGCCCGTGGCCATAATGCCGGTCACAGCGGTCTGCACCGACAGGTTCCACAGGTTGCGCGGGGTCAGAAAGACGCCGCCACCTTTGAAAAAGACGCCATAAAAATGAAAGCCAAGCCAAATCAGGATCAGGGCCCCGACCATGCCCAACATGCGGGTGTCAAGCTCGGTTGCGCGAACGAATTTGGCGATAGGGTTCAGCTTGGCGGTGCTGACCTGAGGCGCGTGTTCTTGGTGATCGTTGGTGTCTGTCATGTCCTCATCCAGCATCCGAGAGGGGAAGGCGCAGCCGTTTTGCAAAGAATTTAGATCAAATCTGTGATCGTATCTGCACGCGCGCCTATAAAAAAGGCGCCACCCGATAGGGTGACGCCAATGGCTTAGGTCAGATTACTGGCAAGCAGCAATGCCGTCCATTGCACCTTCGCAAGCTGCTTCTTTGGTGATGTGACCTGCGTCAATCGCCAAGTTCAGCGTGTCTTTGGTGATCGGGGTTGGCGAAAGCAGGATCGCGTTCATCTCAACGCCCTTTGCGCCGCCGTTGAACTTGGATGCGCCAGCGATGGCGTCCAAAGCGGTGCCTTCAGCCAAAGCCGCTGCGATTTCGCCAGCAGCTTTACCCAGTTGACGCGAGTCTTTCCAAACCGAAACGGTCTGGGTGCCACGGGCCACACGGTTGATTGCTGCCAGATCGCCGTCTTGGCCGCCGACTGGGATCACAAGACCCTGTGCGGACAAAGCTGCAACCACGCCGCCTGCCATGCCGTCGTTTTCCGACAGAACAGCGTCAACTGCGTTGTTGTTGGCGGTCAGGATCTGCTCCATGTTCTTCTGAGCATTCTCTGGCTTCCAGCCGTCGGAGTTGGCTTCGCCAACGATCTTGATGGTGCCGGCTTTGACAGCATCGCCGATGACTTCTTCCATGCCTTCGCGCAGGAAAGCAGCGTTCGGATCGCCTGGGTCGCCCAGGATGATCGCGAAGTTGCCGTCTGGCTTAACCTTCGTGACTTCTTCAGCGATGATCTTGCCAACGCCTTTGTTGTCGAAGGTCAGATAGAAGGTGCGTGCATCTTCGATCAGACGGTCGTAGCCAACCACTGGAATGCCTTCAGAAGCGGCTTTCTCGATGGCAGGACCGATCGCGTCTTTGTCCCAAGCGTTGATGATCAGAGCGTTTGCGCCCTGTGCGATCAGCGCGTCAACATCCGACAGCTGCTTTTCCGACGACGACTGCGCGTCAGCCGAAATATACTCGTCGCCAGCGGCTTCGATAGCTGCCTTCATTGCAGCTTCGTCGATCTTCCAGCGCTCTTCTTGAAAGCTCGCCCAAGACACGCCGATTTTCTTGCCTTCTGCGAGCGCAGCCGACGAAAAACCTGCTGCGGCGATAACCGCAAGCATAATTACCTTACGCATTGTAATCCTCCCTATGGATTCGGTCGCTTATCTGACCTGTTCTGCAGATTCGCTAGAACTGGGGGAAATTTGCCGCGAATAAATTCAGTTGTCAAAATAAAACTGTCGCGTAACATCACGATGTGACAGAAATTCTGCAGTTGCACTGCTGCATTGCAGCGAAACTAGTGATTTTTGCCGATTTTCGTGCTTTTTTTGTTAGGGGGGCGAATAAATGTCAGCTGATGGCACCGGCCGCAGCGATCTTGATGACGAATCGCGGTCAGCATTGCAGGGCTTTGGCCCGCTGATCCCGCCTTTGTCCGAATCGATGCGTCCCCTGCGGCAGCAGGTGTTTGATCGTGTGCGCGCGACCGGGCTGGTGCCGCGGGTGCAGGTGGCCAAAGATCTGGGGGTCTCGCCTGCGACGGTGACCACCATCACCTCCGAGCTGATCGAGGCGGGCTTGATCGAAGAGGTCGCAGCGCCGCGTGACAGCGACTCGGGGCGGGGCCGGCCTGCCGTGGCCTTGGGGGTGCGACGCGGGGCGCATCTGGTGGCGGGCATGAAGATGTCAGACCGCGAACAATCCGCCGTTATCGTTGATTTCGCGGGCAATCTGGTGGCCAACGAGGTGGTGCCACGGCGTCCGGGGGCTTTGTCGTCGCAAGATATGCTGGATGCAATCGAGATGCTGCTGACACGGGTTTGCATCAAGGCCGGTGTTCAGCGTGCGGCGCTTTCGGGGGTTGGCATTGGTCTGCCGGGGTTTATCGACAATGCTGAAGGGGTGGTGCTGTGGTCTTCCACCCTATCCGAGCGCGGTGTGGCCTTGGTGAATATGGCGCAAGACCGCCTGCATCTACCCGTTTTCATTGATAATGATGCCAATCTGGTTGCCATGGCAGAGCTTTGGTTCGGGGCAGGGCGCAGCTTGGCCGATTTCGCGGTTGTCACCTTTGAACACGGCGTCGGCATGGGCTTTGTGATGAACCACAAGCTTTATCGCGGCGCGCGACGTTTGGGGATGGAGCTGGGCCATACCAAGGTGCAGCTGGATGGCGCGCTTTGTCGTTGCGGCCAGCGCGGCTGCCTTGAGGCCTATGTCGCCGATTACGCCTTGGCGCGCGAAGCCACCACCGCGCTGAATTGGGGCGACCGCGAGGGCCAGCCGATATCAGTGTTGCTGGAAAGCCTTTATGAGCAGGCAAAATCTGGCGATGTCACCGCCCGCAGCATCTTTCGCCGTGCGGGGCGCTATTTGGCGGTGGGGCTGGCCAATGTGGTCAATCTGTTTGACCCTTCGTTGATCATTCTATCTGGCGAGCGGTTAAAGTTTGATTACCTTTATGCCGCTGAAACCCTTGCGGAAATGGATCATCTGGCGATCAATACCGGCCGTCCACGCCCGCCTATCGAGATCCATGCTTGGGGCGATTTGCTTTGGGCGCATGGGGCGGCAGCACTGGCGCTGTCTTCGGTCACCGAACGGATTTTGTCGGCAAGCCGCGATATCGCTGCGCAATAAGCGGCGCGCGGCTTTAGGGTTGCGCGCGGCTTTGGATCTGCGGCACATGGCTTGACAGCATGCCGTCGGGTGCAAAAATGAACAAAAGCGCACCGAAATAGGCAATCCCAAAGACAATGGCAGCGCCAAGACTTGCGCGTTTTGCACGGGGATTTGTTAAGGAATGGGTCATCGTTTCATCCTATACTGGGGTGCATAGACTATCTGATCAGCCTACGCCGCGATTTCGATTCGGAAAAGAACAATCATCTACCGTTTAACTCGTGTTTTATGCTTTTTGCGTCGGAAATTCTGTTTTCCCCTTGGATATCGGCCAGTTCGCCTGCATTCTTACTTCGGCTAAACTTTGCCGATGGGTAACGGCAGGACACAGAAGGCGCGCGCGGGCTATGATCACGCAGAAAATGAAATATGCGTTGAAGGCCCTTTTGGTGCTGGCCGATGAGGCGGCAAGTGCGGCGCCAGCCGCCTTGACGATCGAGGCTGTGGCCAAGCGTTCGGGCACGCCCAAACGCTTTCTCGAGCATATTTTGCTGGATCTGCGCAATGCAGGGTTGATCTCGTCAACGCGGGGGCGTTCGGGCGGCTATGTGCTGATCAAGCCGCCGGCAGAGGTGTCGATTTCCGAACTGTTGCGGCTGATTGACGGCCCGATCGCGCCGCTGCCCTGCCTGTCGCGGCGGGCCTATCAGCGCTGCGAAGACTGCGTCGACGAAGACAGCTGCCGCATCCGCAAGGTGTTTGCCGACATCTTTTGGTCGTACCTCTTGCTGATCGAATCGCTGTCACTGGCCGATATGCTGCGCTCGGATGCAGTGGCGGGGCAGGTTTTGGGCGTGCAAAGCTAGACGGGAATTCGGCTTGCAAGGTATTGCGCAAACTCGAAATTTGGCCGCTCGAGGTGGCTAAGCGGCCCCGGCGCCGAAAGCCCGGCTTCGATGCCGGCATAAACCTTTTCGACGCAGTCCTTGTCTTCGATATTCACATCATCCAGCAGCGCCTTGACGGTTTTCAGATAGCCTTCGGCCTTGGGATCAGCGCACCAATCGGCTGACATGCCGCCGCCATAAAGCACATTCACATGATCGACCCCATCAGGTGTCAGGCACAGATACCAGAAATAGCCCGGCGTCAGGGTGATCATCAGCGATGGGTAGATCGACAGCAGCCAAGTGATGCGGCGCTGATCACCCACAAGCTGGGTGTTGTCAGGATGCGCCAAAGACAGCGGAATGCTGTCGTTTTTCACAATGAAATGGTAGTTAAAGGCAGGCGAGCCTTCGGGGCAGGTCATTTTCATCAGATCAACCGACCCGCCAATGGTGCCCGCATGGCAGACCGGCAGATGATAGCTTTCCATGAAATTCTCGGCCAGAACCTTCCAATTGGTGCGCCAGCGAAAGCTTTCGCGAAAGGTCTCGCGGTAAGACCCCATATCCAGATATCCAACAAGGTTTTCAACTTCTTGCAGGCTTTCGTGCGGGTCGGGGGCATCGGGGTTCAGGCTGACCATGATCCAGCCCAGCCAGTCTTGGCAGCGGATCTTTGGCAGCGCGATCTGGTCTTTGCAAAAGGCCTGATTGCCTGCCATAGCAGGGGCCCCGCGCAGCGATCCGTCAAGATTATAGGTCCAGGCGTGATAGGGGCAGACGATGGATTTGGTGGTGCCGCGCCCCTCTAGCAGTTTGGACATCCGGTGCCGGCACACATTCGACATCGCCCGCAAATGGCCGTCTTTGTCGCGCAGCACGATGATCGGCTCGCCGGCAATCTCCATGGTCAGATAATCGCCCGCATTCGGCAAAGCATCGGCCCGGCCTGCACAAAGCCAGTCTTGGCCAAAGACGTGCTTTTGTTCCTGCGCCAGAAATTCTGCGCTGGTATAGACCGATTTCGGCATCGCATGCGCTTGGTTAAAGGGCACAGAGACATTGGCGTGCAGCTCGGCTGCGGCAGAGGTCGGCTTGGTCATGGCATCCTGCTTTCGCAAAAGGTTCGTTCAGTTGGCGGCAAGGCGCGGCAAAGCGCAAGTCAATCTTGGCTAAGGGCTGCTTGCCGTCAGGCTTTGCGCCGCCGCAATCAGCGCTTGGGTCGAGGGCAGGGTGGCGGCATAGGCGGGGCCCGTGGCGATAAAGCTGTCGGTGGCGGTCAGCCGCGCGGTTTTGGCGGCACTGTTTTCGGCAAACAGCGCCATCAGCGCCTCGGCAATGCCGCCCGAGTGGCGGGTTTCATCGACGATCAGGATATGGCGGCAGTCTTTGGTGGCAGCGATCAGCGCTTGTGCGGGCAGGGGCGACAGCCAGCGCATATCAATGATGCGGGTGGCAAGCCCCAAGGCTGTCAGCGCGGGCAGGGCTTGCTGTGCCAGATAACAGCCATTGCCAAAGGTCACGATGGCCAGATCTTCGCCGATACCCTGCTGGCCAACCTGACCAAAGCCGATGGTCTGATCGGGCGCGGGATAGGTCTGCATCCAGGCGCCGTCTTTATCCGCATGCAGATCACGCATCGGGTAAAGGGCGATGGGTTCGACGAAAACCACCAGCCGTTGTTCTTCGCGCGCCAGCCGCGCGCATTCGCGCAGCATCATTGCCGCCTCTGCGCCATTCGACGGGCAGGCCAAAATCAGCCCTGGAATATCGCGCAGCACTGCCAGCGAGTTGTCGTTGTGAAAATGCCCACCAAAGCCTTTCTGATAGCCCAGCCCGGCAATGCGCAAGACCATCGGGTTGCTGTATTGCCCGTTCGAGAAAAACGGCAAAGTGGCGGCCTCGCCGCGCAGCTGGTCTTCGGCATTGTGCAGATAGGCCAGAAATTGAATCTCGGGGAAGGGCAAAAAGCCGTTTTGCGCCATGCCGATGGCAAGGCCCAGGATCGATTGCTCGTCCAGCAGCGTGTCGATCATCCGCGTCGCGCCAAAGCGCTGCGCCAGCTTTTGCGTCACGCCATAGACCCCACCCTTGCGGCCAATGTCTTCGCCCATCATCACCATCTCGGGGTGGGCCAGCATAAGATCAGTCAGGGCCCAATTGATCAGCCGCGACATGACCTGCGGCTGATCCATCGCCGCCATATCTGCACCAAAGGCGGCTGCGCGCGCAGCAGGGCTTGGGCCATTGCTGGCGGCATTGTGGCGCTTGGGCGGGATGATCGCTGCCATCACATCGCTGGCGCTTTGCAACTTGGGGCGGGCGGTGGCCAGATCAGACAGCCGCGCCACTTCGATTTGGGTGTCCAGATAGATCTGCAAGGCATGCTCTGCGGCCAGCGCGCCCGATTGATCCAACAGCCGCACCGCATGCAACAGCGGGTCTTGCGCCTCTTCAGCCTCGACCTCTGCGCGCGGCAGATAGGTGGTGGGCACATCGGCCCCGGCATGGCCATAAAGCCGAATGGTTTTCAGATGCAAAAACGCCGGTTTGCGGCGGTTGCGGGCAAACTCTGCCGCCTGCTGCGCGACGCGGTAGGTCTCGAAAATATCCAAGCCATTGGCGTGGAAATAGCGCAAGCCCGGCCGGTTTGAAAAAGAGGCCGCGATCCAGCCGTCAGGGGTCTTGGTGGAAATGCCAATGCCATTGTCTTCGCAGCAAAACAAAATCGGCAGCGGATGCGATTGATAGGCGGTCCATTGCGCGGTGTTAAAGGCGCCCTGTGCGGTAGAGTGATTGGCCGAGGCATCGCCAAAGGAACAAAAGATCAGCGCATCGTCGGGCAGGCTTGCATGTTCGGGTCGGGCTTTGCGGGCGGCCCCAATGGCATAGGCCGCCCCCACCGCCTTGGGCAGATGGCTGGCGATGGTCGAAGTTTGCGGCGGGATGTTCAGCGCCTTGGACCCCAGCACCTTATGCCGCCCGCCCGAAATCGGATCCTCGCGCGAGGCCGCAAAGGACAACAGCATGTCATAGGCAGGGGTTTGGCCCGGCACTTGCCCCGCACGGGCAATCTGAAACGCCGCGTCGCGGTAGTGCAAAAACGCCATATCGCTGGGTCGCAGCGCGCGCGCCACAGCTGCAAGGCCTTCGTGGCCAGACGAGCCGATGGTATAAAAGCCTTTGCCTGCGCGCTGCATCACCCGACTTTGTCGGTCAAGCGCGCGCGAGATGCAGGCAGCGCGGTAAATCTCGACCGCCTCAGCCGCGCTTAGGGGGCCAGAGGCGGGCGTGCCTGCGGGAAAGTCGCGCGCGGCCACACGGCGCAGAAAGTTGTCATGAACGATATCGGCGCGGTCCATCGCAGGCTCCTGTTTTCGGCCAGCCTAGCCGATTGTGGCGCGAGGATGAAGCCACCGCTTGCGCCCGTCTGTCTGGCCTTAGCAGAGCATTTGCTCTGGACATAAGGAAATGCCAGCACTTCCCTGATGATACCAGATGAGGGGTCGCATCGGGCGACCCAAAGCTATTGAAGAGGTCAGGCCATGGATGGCTATACGAACGCCAATGATATCAGCGCTGTGATCGCGGCCGATAAGGCGCATGTCTGGCATCACCTAAGCCAGCACAAGGGCTACGAATCCCCCGATGTTGATCCGCGTATCATTGTCGAGGGCAAGGGCCTGCGGGTTTGGGATGCCCGCGGCAAGGAATATATCGACGCGGTTTCGGGCGCTGTCTGGACGGTGAACGTAGGCTATGGCCGCACAAGCATCGCCGACGCTGTGCGCGACACGCTGGTCAAGATGAACTATTTTGCCGGCGTTGGCGGCTCGGTTCCTGCGGCTTTGTTTGCCGAACGGTTGATCTCGAAAATGCCGGGCATGAGCCGGGTCTATTATTCCAACTCGGGCTCTGAGGCCAACGAGAAGGTCTATAAGATGGTGCGCCAGATCTCGCACAAGCATCACGGCGGCAAGAAATGGAAGATCCTGTATCGCGAGCGCGACTATCACGGCACCACCATTGGCACTTTGGCGACCAGCGGTCAGGCCGAGCGCGCGGCACAATACGGGCCCTATCCTGACGGCTTTGTGATGGTGCCGCACTGCCTTGAGTATCGCAAGCAGTGGGATGTCGAAAACTACGGCGAGCGGGCAGCCGATGCGATCGAAGAAGTGATCCTGCGCGAAGGCCCAGATACTGTGGGCGCCATTGTGCTGGAACCCGTGACCGCAGGCGGTGGCGTGATCACCCCGCCCGAAGGATATTGGCAGCGGGTTCAGGAAATTTGCAAGAAATACAACGTCTTGCTGCATATTGATGAAGTGGTTTGTGGCCTTGGTCGCACCGGCACCTGGTTTGGCTATCAGAACTACGGCATCAAGCCGGATTTCGTGACCATGGCCAAGGGCGTCGCCTCGGGCTATGCCGCGATCTCTTGCACGGTCACCACCGAAGAGGTGTTTTCGATGTTCAAGGATGCGGGCGATACCATGTCGTATTTCCGCGACATCTCGACCTTTGGCGGCTGCACCGCGGGGCCTGCGGCGGCGCTGGAAAACATGCGCATCATCGAGGACGAAGACCTGCTGAACAACACCCTGAAGATGGGCGCGCGGGTGATGGATAATCTGAACGCGCTGATGGATAAGCACAAGGTTATTGGCGATGTGCGCGGCAAGGGGCTGTTCTGCGGTGCCGAATTGGTGGCAGATCGCGTCACCAAAGAGCCGATGGACGAAAAGAAAGTCATGGCTGTGGTGGCCGATTGCAACGCCCAAGGCGTGATCATCGGCATGACCAATCGCAGCTTGCCGGGGCTGAACAACACGCTTTGCCTCAGCCCCGCGCTGATCGCCACCGCTGATGATATCGACCAGATCACCGGCGCGATCGACAGGGCGCTGACCAAGGTCTTTGGCTGATCTTTTGATCGGCTGATCTGTTAAAAGCCGCCGTGCGCCATTGGCTGCGGCGGCTTTTTTATGGCGCCAGGCTTGCAGGGCCGGGGCTTGACATTCGGGCAAGCGCAGCCGTCTATAAGTCCAGCTGATCAGCCCAATGAGGCCAGCCAAACGAGGCCAGAATGTCGATCCCTGCCGAAGCCTTTGTCCTGCCTGCTGCCGCACGCGGCACGCTGCAACAACGCATCCGCCAGATGGTGACTGAAAGCGTGCTGTCTGGGCGGTTTCGCGCGGGGCAAAAGATGCCATCGTCGCGCGGCTTGGCCGAGCATCTGGGCATCAGCCGCATCACCGTGACGCTGGCCTATGCCGAATTGGTCAGCGCTGATTATCTGTCAGCCAAGGGGCGCTCGGGCTATTTCATCTCGGAAAACGCGCCGCGCGCGCCGGAATTGCCTGCCCGCGCCCCGCGCGCCGAGGGGGCCGATTTTGCGCGGCTGACGGGGGGGCGCTATTCGGGTTTTGAAACCGTAAAACGGCCATTGGATTGGGACAATTACGACTTTCCCTTTATCTATGGTCAGGCGGACCCAAGCCTGTTTGATCACCAAAACTGGCGGCTTTGCGCGCTGCGCGCCTTGGGGCGGAAGGATTTTGCCGCGCTGACCAGCGATATGTATGACCGCGATGATCCTTTGCTGATCGAACATCTGTTGCGCTCGATCCTGCCACGGCGCGGGATTGCGGCGCGCGAGGATGAGGTTTTGCTGACCATGGGGGCGCAGAACGGGCTTTGGATCACCGCGACCGCGCTTTTGGGGCAGGGGCGGCGGGCTGTGGTGGAAAATCCCGGCTATTCGGGTCTGCGCGGGATTTTGGCGCCTTCGGGGGCAGAGGTGATCTCGGTCGATGTCGATGCCGATGGGCTGCCGCCCGATGCGGTGCCCAAGGGCGTCGATGTGGTCTTTACCACCGCCAGCCACCAATGCCCGACCAATGCCACCATGCCGCTGGAGCGGCGCCTGGCACTGCTGGAGGCGGCTGGGCGCGAGGGCTTTGTGATTGTCGAGGATGACTATGAATTCGAGATGTCGTTTCTAAAGCCGGTTTCGCCAGCGCTGAAGTCTTTGGACAGCGAGGGGCGGGTGGTCTATGCGGGGTCGTTTTCGAAAAGCGTGTTCCCGGGGATGCGGCTTGGCTATCTGGTGGGGCCTGCAAGCTTTATCCGCGAGGCGCGTGCCTTGCGGCTGATGATGCTGCGCCACCCGCCCGGGCATATTCAGCGCACGGTGGCCTATTTTCTAAGCCTTGGCCATTATGATGCGCTGATCAACCGCATGCGCAACGCCTACCGGCGGCGCAGGCAGGTGATGGAAGAGGCGATCCGCGAGACGGGGCTGGTGGTGGCAGGGCAGGGCGGCTTTGGCGGCTCGAGTTTCTGGATGCGCGCGCCTGCGGGGGTGGATACCGAGGCTCTGGCCGAAGCACTGCGCGGCGAGGGTGTGCTGATCGAGCCGGGGCGGGTGTTTTTCAACCCGCAGCAGGCACCGAAGAATTTCTATCGGCTGGGCTATTCCTCGATCTCGCCTGTGAAGATCCCCGAGGGTATTGCCAAGATCGCAGCGGCCATTCGGCGGGCCTGAGCGCGCAAACTGTAGGCCAGCGGGGCGCTGCCCCGCACCCCGGGATATTTAGGCCAAGATGAAAGCCGGTTCTGGCGCTATCGGGGTTTTATGTCTGGCCCTAAGGCGGTTTTCGGTGGCGGCATAACATCGGGTCAAGGCGCGATGCCAGAGGAGAGATTGCAATGCGGATGACCACGGAAGAAGCTTTTATCAAAGTGCTGCAGATGCACGGGATTGAACATGCCTTTGGCATTATTGGCTCGGCCTTTATGCCAATCTCGGATCTGTTTCCGCGTGCGGGGATCACCTTTTGGGATTGCGCGCATGAGGGCTCGGGCGGGATGATGGCGGATGGCTATACGCGTGCGTCTGGCAAGATGTCGATGATGATCGCGCAAAACGGGCCGGGGATTACCAATTTTGTCACCGCAGTGAAGACGGCCTATTGGAACCATACGCCTTTGTTGTTGGTAACGCCACAGGCGGCGAATAAGACCATTGGCATGGGCGGCTTTCAAGAGGTCGAGCAGATGGCGCTGTTCAAGGATATGGTGGCCTATCAAGAAGAGGTGCGCGATCCGAGCCGGGTGGCCGAGGTGTTGAACCGCTGCATCCTGAACGCCAAGCGGATGTCGGCACCGGTGCAGATCAACATGCCGCGCGATTATTGGACGCATGTGATCGACATTGATCTGCCGGCGATGGTGGAGTTCGAGCGCCCTGCGGGAGGCGCGGCGGCGATTGCGGCGGCGGCGGAGCTGTTGTCAAACGCCAAGTTTCCGGTGATCTTGAACGGTGCGGGCGTGGTTTTGGGGGGGGCTATTGCTGCCAGCATGGCGCTGGCCGAGCGGTTGGAAGCGCCGGTTTGTGTGGGATATCAGCACAATGACGCCTTTCCGGGCAGTCATCCGCTGTTTGCGGGGCCTTTGGGCTATAATGGCAGCAAGGCGGCGATGGAGCTGATTGCCCAGGCTGATGTGGTTTTATGTCTGGGCACGCGGTTGAATCCGTTTTCGACCCTGCCGGGCTATGGTTTGGATTACTGGCCGAAGACCGCCAAGATCATTCAGGTTGATATCAACCCAGACCGGATTGGCCTGACCAAGAAGGTCTCGGTTGGCATTGTGGGCGATGCGCGCAAGGTGGCTGAAGCCCTTCTGGCCAATCTTTCGGCGCAGGCGGGCGAGGCTGGGCGCGAAGTGCGCAAGGCCAATATCGCGCAGACCAAATCGGCTTGGGCGCAGGCTTTGTCGAGCATGGACCACGAAGAAGATGACGAAGGCACCACTTGGAACCAGCGCGCGCGGGCTGATAAGCCCGAGTGGATGAGCCCGCGGATGGCGTGGCGCGCCATTCAAGCCGCGCTGCCGAAAGAGGCGATTATCTCGAGCGATATTGGCAACAACTGTGCAATCGGCAATGCCTATCCGACCTTTGAGGCGGGGCGGAAGTATCTGGCGCCGGGGCTGTTTGGGCCTTGTGGCTACGGCTTGCCTGCGGTGGTGGGCGCCAAGATCGGCTGCCCTGACGTGCCGGTGGTGGGGTTTTCGGGTGATGGCGCTTTTGGCATCGCGGTGACAGAACTGACAGCCATTGGGCGCGGCGAATGGCCTGCGATCACGCAAGTGGTGTTTCGCAACTATCAATGGGGGGCCGAGAAGCGCAATTCGACCCTGTGGTATGAGGACAATTTTGTCGGCACAGAATTGGATCAGCAGGTGTCTTATGCGGGCATTGCCAAGGCTTGCGGTTTACAAGGCGTGGTGGCGCGCACGATGCAAGAGCTGACCGACGCGCTGCGTCAGGCGATTGTTGACCAGAAGGCGGGCAAGACCACGTTGATTGAAGCGATGATCAACCAAGAGCTGGGCGAGCCTTTCCGCCGCGATGCAATGAAGAAACCTGTCGCGGTGGCGGGGATCTCGGCGGCGGATATGGTTCCGCAGCGGGTATGAGCCTGCCCTTTGATCTGAGCTTTGCGGCGGCGGCCTATATGGCCGTCGTCGTTGTGGTTTCAGCCTTTGTGCGCGGCTATTCTGGCTTTGGCTTTTCGGCTATGGTGATCACGGCTTCGGGCTTGGTGACAAGCCCGCTGCATTTTGTGGCGGTTGTGGTGCTATGTGAGATGGTGATGACGGCGCAGGCTTGGCGCGGCATTGGCGGCGATGTCGATTGGCGGCGGGTCAAGTTTCTGCTGGCGGGGGCGGCGCTGGGCATGCCCTTGGGGCTCTGGGCGCTGACCTCGGTGCCGTTGCCGGTCGCGCGCGGGGTGATCTCGGGCTATGTGCTTGTGATGTGTGCAATTTTGCTGGCGGGCTGGCGGTTTCGTTCCGAGGTGACGGGGGCGGGCAATCTGGCCGCCGGTGTGATCTCGGGGCTGGCCAATGCGCCGGGGATGGGGGGCTTGCCGGTGGCTGCGTTTTTTGCCGCCCAACCGATGCCGGTGGCGGTGTTTCGCGCCAGTTTGGTGGCCTATTTCCCACTGCTCGACCTTTATGGCGCGCCTTTATATTTCCTGAGCGGTCTGGTCAGTTGGGATACGCTTTGGGCCAGTGTGCTGACCCTGCCGATGGTGATTTTCGGCAATTGGTTGGGCGGGCGACATTTCTTTCAAACAGATCCGCAAGAGTTCCGCCGCTTTGCCATTTTGCTGCTGGGCGCGCTGGCTTTGGCGGGGCTGATCAAGGCGGTGATCTAGATGCTTTTGGTGGTCAATGCGGGCTCGTCTTCGGTGAAGGTATCGCTGTTTGAGGGCGATATCGAGCGGCGGCGCGGGCTTGCCTCCGAGATTGGGGCGCAGGGGCACGAGGCGGCGTTGGCGGGGTTTTTGGCCGATGGCTTTGGCGCAGGGCTGAAGGCTGCGGCGCACCGCGTGGTGCATGGCGGGGCTGAGCTGACCGCGCCCTGTCGCCTGACGGCTGCAACGATCGCCGCGATCGAGGCCTGCGTGCCGCTGGCGCCTTTGCACAATCCGGCGAATTTGGTCGGCATCCGTGCGATGGCAAAGCTGCTGCCTGATCTGGCACAATATGCCAGCTTTGACACCGGATTTCACGCCAGCAACCCCGAGGTGGCGCTGGCCTACGCCCTGCCTGCAGCCGAGCGCGCGCGCGGCATCAGGCGCTATGGTTTTCACGGCATTAGCTATGCCGGGCTGGTACGGCATCTGCGTGCGACTGTGCCCGAGGGCCTGCCAAAGCGGTTGCTTGGGCTGCATTTGGGCAATGGAGCCTCGCTTTGCGCAATGGTGGATGGGGTCTCGGTGGCCACCACCATGGGCTATTCGCCGCTGGATGGGCTTACGATGGGCACACGCTCGGGCAGCATTGACGGCAATGCGGTTTTGCGGCTGGCCGAGCTGCACGGCATTGATGGCGCCACCCGGATTTTGAACCGCGAAAGTGGTTTGCTGGGGCTTGGCGGTAGCAGTGATATGCGCGCCTTGCAAACCGCAGCCACGCCCGAGGCCCGCTTTGCCCGCGCGCATTTCGCCTATTGGGTGCAGCGCCATGCCGGCAGCATGATGGCCGCGATGGGCGGCTTGGATGCCATCGCCTTTACCGGTGGCATTGGCGAGAATGATGCCGAGATGCGCGCCCAGATCCTGCAGGGGCTGGCTTGGGCAGGGCAGGTGCCGACCTATGTGGTGGCCGCCGCGGAAGAGCGCAGCATTGCCATCGAGGCGCAGGCTTTGATGGCGCGGGGGCTTTAGGTCTTGTTCGCACGGTCACATGGGCTAGGGTTCGCGCAGGGGGATGCTATGCGCACTGAAATCACCGGGCTTTGTTATGGCTGAGTGGCTGTCGCCAGAGGGTTGGCAAGCCGTGTGCCTGTCGCTTTGGGTGGCGTTTTGGGCGATGCTGTGCAGCCTGCCTTTGGCGGTGGCGGTGGCATGGCTGCTGGCGCGGCGCGATTTTTGGGGCAAACAGCTGCTGAACGGTCTGGTGCATCTGCCGCTGATTTTGCCGCCGGTGGTGACGGGCTATGTGCTGCTGCTGGGCTTTGGCCGACGCGGGATCTTTGGCCCCGCTTTGGCCGACATCGGCATTGTGTTTTCCTTTCGCTGGACGGGGGCTGCGCTGGCGGCGGCGGTGATGGGATTTCCCTTGATGGTGCGCGCGATCCGCCTGTCGATCGAGGCGGTCGATCTGCGGCTTGAAGCTGCGGCGCGCACCTTGGGGGCTTCGGGGATTTGGGTCTTTGTAACGGTGACACTGCCCTTGGCGCTGCCTGGGGTGCTGGCGGGGGCGATCTTGGGTTTTGCCAAGGCGCTGGGCGAATTTGGTGCAACGATCACCTTTGTTTCGGCGATACCGGGCGAGACGCAGACCCTGCCCTCGGCGATCTATGCAGCCCTGCAGGTGCCCGGCCAAGACGCGGTGGCCGCACGCATGGTTGCGGTTTCGGTGGTGCTGGCGATGGGGGCGCTGATCGCCTCTGAACTTTTGGCGCGCAGCCTGTCGCGGCGGATCGGGGCCAGCCATGCTTGATGTCAGCCTGAAGCACCGCTTTGCCGGATTTGATCTGGATGTCGCCTTTGCCGCCCCCAAAGGGTTGACGGCGATCTTTGGCAGATCGGGTGCCGGAAAGACAAGCATTATCAACGCAGTGGCGGGGCTTTTGCAGACCGATTATGCGCAAGTGACTTTGGACGGGGTCGAGATTTCGACCTTGCCAACCCATCTGCGCAACGTCGGCTATGTCTTTCAAGAAGCACGACTTTTCCCGCATATGACTGTTCAGCGTAACCTGAAATACGGCAGCTGGTTTCGCCCCAAGGCGGGGCGCGATTTTGACCGTGTGGTCGCCCTTTTGGGCTTAGAACCGCTGCTGGCGCGCGCGCCTTTGCATCTGTCTGGCGGCGAAAAACAACGCGTGGCGATTGGGCGCGCGCTGCTGAGCAATCCGCAGATCTTGTTGATGGACGAACCGTTGTCGGCGCTGGATTCCCCGCGCAAGGCCGAGATCCTGCCCTATCTGGAACGCCTGCGTGACGAGGCGGGGCTGCCAATCCTTTACGTCAGCCACGCGCTGGCCGAGGTGGCGCGGCTGGCCACCACGATGCTGGTGGTCGAGGCAGGCCGTCTGCGCCGCATTGGCCCCACCGCCGAGGTGCTGTCGGACCCGTCCTTGGCCAATGTCTTGGGGCTGCGCGCGGCCGGATCGCTGATCACGGCGCGACTTGTGGCGCAAGAAGACGACGGGCTGTCGCGGCTGGAAACTGCGGCGGGGCCGGTGTTCTTGCCAAGGGTTGCGGCCAGCCTTGGCGCGCTGTTGCGGCTGCGGATTCCGGCGCAGGATGTGATGATTGCGCGGCAGGCCCCGCAAGATATTTCGGCGCTGAACGTGCTGCCGGTGCGGATCGAGGCGCTGCGGCTGGGCGAGGGGCCGGGGGCGATTTTGACGCTTGCTTTGGGCGAAGAACGCCTGCTTGCGCGCATCACCCAACGCTCGGTGGCAGCGCTTGGGCTGGCGGTGGGGCAAGAGGTGTTTGCAGTGCTGAAATCGGTGGCGCTGGCACAGGGCGATATCGGCGGTTGACCGCAAAAAGCGTCGCATCAAGGCAAGTTTTTGCCGCCATGGGACGACAGAATAAGTGAAGGCCGCAGTGCGCGCGCAGGAGGGACGACATGACGACGCAACCCAAGATAAACCTCTCGCCCAAGGTCTCGGATGAGGTGCGCCGCACCACCTGCTATATGTGTGCCTGCCGCTGCGGCATCAATGTGCATCTGAAATCGGGCAGCGTGTCTTATATCGAAGGCAATCGCGATCATCCGGTGAACAAGGGCGTGCTTTGCGCCAAGGGGGCGTCGGGCATCATGCAGGTCAAGGCGCCAAGCCGGTTGCGCGCGCCGCTGCGCCGTGTCGGGCCGCGCGGCTCTGGCGCATTCGAAGAAATCTCTTGGGACGAGGCCTTGGCGCTTGCGGTCAGCTGGATGAAGCCTTTGCGCGAAACAGCGCCCGAGAAATTCGCCTTTTTCACCGGCCGCGATCAAAGCCAAAGCCTGACGGGCTGGTGGGCGCAGGCGTTCGGCACGCCAAATTACGCGGCCCATGGCGGTTTTTGTTCGGTGAATATGGCGGCGGGGGGGATCTATACCATTGGTGGCGCGTTTTGGGAATTTGGTCAGCCCGATTGGGAGCGCACCAAGATGTTCGTGCTGTTTGGCGTTGCCGAAGATCACGACAGCAACCCGATCAAGATCGGTCTGGGCAAGCTGAAAGAGCGCGGCGCCAAGGTGGTAGGGATCAACCCCATTCGCACCGGCTATAATGCGGTGGCAGATGATTGGTATGGCATCACGCCGGGAACCGACGGGCTGTTGATCCTGTCGTTGATCCATTGCTTGTTGCAGGCGGGCAAGATTGATCTGGACTATCTGGCGCAATTCACCAACGCGCCTTTGTTGGTGATCGAAGACGGGCCGGAAAAGGGCCTGATCCTGAAGAACGCCGAAAGCCAGCCCTTTGTGATTGACAAGCGCACCGGCGCGCCTGCGCCTTGGGATGGTCTGGGCGTGCAGCCCGATCTGGGCGCTGTCTATCAGGGCCATCGCACGGTGTTTCAGCATATGGCCGAACGCTATCTGTCGCCCGATTATGCCCCCGAGGCAGTGGCCGAGCGCTGCGGCATTCCCGCCGCCCGTATCCGGTCTTTGGCCGCAGAACTGGCTGATGTCGCCTTTACCCAAGCCATCGAGATTGACCAGCCTTGGACCGATTTTCGCGGCAATGCCCATGCAAAAATGACTGGCCGCCCAGTCAGCTTTCACGCCATGCGCGGGATTTCCGCCCATGCCAACGGCTTTCAAACCGCTCGCGCGCTGCATCTGTTGCAGATCGTGCTGGGTACGGTCGAGGTGCCCGGCGGCTACCGCCTGAAGCCGCCATACCCCAAACCGGTCGAGGCCCATCCCACCCCGCATTTCACCAGCGCGCCCGGCAAGCCGCTGTCTGGCCCGCATCTGGGCTATGTGCGCGGGCCGGAAAATCTGGCGCTTTTGCCCGATGGGTCCCCTGCGCGGATCGACAAAGCCTTTACTTGGGAAAACCCGCTCTCGGCGCATGGCCTGATGCATATGCTGATCCCCAACGCCCATGCCGGCGATCCCTATAAGATCGACACGCTGTTGCTTTATATGGCAAATATGGCATGGAATTCCTCGATGAATTCGGCGGCGGTGATGCAGATGCTGACCGATAAGACCGAAGACGGCGACTATGTCATCCCGCGCATTATCTATTCGGATGCCTATGCCTCTGAAATGGTGGCCTATGCCGATCTGATCTTGCCTGACACCACCTATCTTGAACGCCATGATTGCATCAGCCTGCTGGATCGCCCTATCTCGGAGCCTGATGCGGCGGGTGACAGCATCCGCTGGCCGGTGGTCGAGCCTGACCGCGATGTGCGCCCGTTCCAATCGGTGTTGCTGGATCTGGGCGCGCGGCTGGGGCTTGCGCCCATGGTCAAGGAAGATGGCTCGCCAAAGTTCAAGGATTATGCCGATTACATCGTCAACCACATCCGCAGGCCGGGGGTGGGGCCGCTGATCGGTTATCGTGGCGATGGCAGTGCCGAGGGGCGCGGAGATGCCAACCCCGAACAGATCAACCGCTATATCGAAAACGGCGGCTTTTATCAGGCGCATATCCCGGCCGAGGCCAGCTTTTACAAACCCTGGAACGCGCGCTACCAAGATTGGGCGGTGGAAACCTCGCTTTACGAGACGCCGCAGCCCTATCTTTTCACCATCTGGTCCGAACCGCTGCGTCGCTTTCAGATGGCGGGCGAGGGTTTGGGCGCGCATCAGCCACCCGAACATCTGCGCGCGGGCTTGATGCAAACCATGGATCCGCTGCCGATCTGGTATGAACCCGCCCCCGAGCCTGACTATCCGCTGCATGCGCTGACCCAGCGGCCGATGGATATGTATCATTCCTGGGGCTCGCAAAACGCTTGGCTGCGCCAGATCCGGGGGATGAACTATCTGTATTTGCCGACCAAGGTTTGGAAAGACAACGGCTTTGAGGCCGGCGATTATGCCCGGGTCAGCTCGCGCAATGGCACGATCGTGGTGCCGGTGGCGCATATGGCGGCGCTGAACGAACACACGGTTTGGACATGGAACGCGATTGGCAAGCGTAAGGGCGCTTGGGCCTTGGATGAAGACGCGCCCGAGACGACCGAAGGGTTCTTGCTGAACCATCTGATTTCTGAACTGCTGCCCGATCAGGGCGACGGGCGGCGCAGGTCTAATTCGGATCCTGTCACCGGGCAGGCGGCTTGGTTTGATCTGAAGGTTAAAATCGAACGCGTCGGGCCGCGCGATGCAGCCGAGCCAGGCTTCGGCGCCATCCCGCGCGCTGTGCCACAAGGAGGAGACCGGCCATGACCGCTTTGCCGCAGACCACTGCCAAGAAACTGGGGCTGGTGATTGATCTGGACACCTGCGTCGGCTGTCAGGCCTGCGTGACCGCCTGCAAGGGCTGGAACGATCAGGGCGCGGGCCTGTCTGATCAGCAGCCATATGGTGCGGATCCGTCGGGAACCTTCCTAAACCGTGTTCACAGCTTTCAGGTGCAACCCGTTGAGGGTGAAGCACAAATCGTCAATTTTCCGCGCAGCTGTCTGCATTGCGAAGACGCGCCTTGCGTGACGGTTTGCCCCACTGGCGCCAGCTATAAACGCGCCGAGGATGGCATTGTTTTGGTCAATGAAGATGCCTGTATCGGCTGCGGGCTTTGTGCTTGGGCCTGTCCCTACGGCGCGCGCGAGTTGGATCAGGCGGCGGGAGTGATGAAGAAATGCACGCTTTGCGTGGACCGCATTTATAACGAAAACCTGCCCGAGGAAGACCGCGAACCGGCCTGCGTGCGCGGTTGCCCGACCGGCGCGCGGCATTTTGGCGATTTCGCCGATCCTGACAGCAAGGTCAGCAAACTGACCGCCGCGCGCGATGGCTATGCGCTGATGCCCGATCTGGGCACCAAGCCGGTGAACCGCTATCTGCCACCGCGCAAAAAGGATTTGCGCCACGAGGCCAGTCTTTTGGCACCATTGTTGGATATTCAGGCCAAGGGCTTTGCCGGCTGGCTTGACCGTGTTTTGGGGAAAATCTGATGCATCCGGCACCTTCTGTTATCCTCTTTTCGGTTTTCTCGGGCATGGGCTTTGGGCTACTGGCGTTTTTGGGCTTTGGCTTTGTGCACGCTGCGGGCTGGATCGCCTTTTTGTGGTGGGGTTTGGGCTATGGCCTTGCGGTAATTGGGCTTCTGGCGGCAAGCTTTCACTTGGGCAACCCCAAGAACGCGCTGAAGGCCTTTAGCCAATGGCGCACAAGCTGGCTCAGCCGCGAGGCTTGGGCCTCGGTTGCGACGCTGCTGCTGCTGGCGCCGATGGCGCTGTCAGATTGGCTGGGCTTGGGGCTTTGGCGCGGCTTTGGCTGTTTGGGCGCGGTGCTGGCCTTGGTGACGGTCTTTACCACCGCGATGATCTATACCCAGATCAAAGCCGTGCCGCGCTGGCATCATTGGAGCACGCCGCTGGTGTTTCTGGCCTTTGCGCTGACGGGGGGGGCGGTGCTGGCGGGGCTGGCGGTGGCGCAGGTCTTGCTGGCGGGGCTGGTGGCGCTGTTGCTGCTGGTCTGGCGGATTGGCGATGGACAATTCGCGCGCGCGGGCCAAAGCATGAATAGCGCCACAGGCTTGCAGGGCGATATTTCGGTGTTCGAGCGCGGCCATACCGCGGGCAACTATCTGCTGCGCGAGATGATCTATGTGGTGGGGCGCAAACATGCGGCCAAGCTGCGCGTGCTGTCCTTGGTGCTGGTGGGGCCGCTGCCCGCGCTGGTGCTGGCACTGTCGGGGCTGGCGGTTTGGGGCTTTGCAGTGGCGGCGCTGCTGCATCTGACTGGCGCTTTGATGGTGCGCTGGTTGTTTTTCGCCCAAGCCGAGCATGTTGTGGGGCTTTATTACGGCGCAAGATAGGGCGGGTTATATGCTGCGAGCGATTGTTGCGAGTGTCTTAATTGCCCTGTCGCTGGCGGTGCTGGAATATGCCCGCTGGGGCGTGCAGATCCGCAGCTTTCAGGTTGGGCAAACCCCGGTGACCGAATATGCGCGGCGCGGCGCAGATGGCCCTGTGGTGGTGGTGGCGCACGGCTTTGCCGGATCGCAGCAGATGATGCAGGGCTATGCGCTGCCGCTGGCGCAGGCGGGGTATCGGGTGTTTGTGTTTGAATTTCTGGGCCATGGCCGCAATCCGGTGCCGATGTCGGGGGATGTGACTTCGGTGGATGGCACCACGCGGCTGTTGGTCGATCAAACCCGTACGGTGATTGATGCCGTGTCGCCAATCACGGGGCAGGTGGCTTTGCTGGGCCATTCGATGGCGACCGATATTTTGTTGCGCGCCGCCAAAGAGCGCAGCGATATCGGCCCGATGGTGCTGATTTCGGCCTTTTCAAACGAGATAACCGCGCGCTATCCGGCCAATCTTTTGCTAGTGGCAGGCGCTTGGGAGCCGGGTTTGCGCGCCTTTGGCCTTGGCGCTTTGCGCATGGTCGCAGCGCATGCGCCCGAGGGCAGCACGGCGCAAAGCGGCGATGTGATCCGCCGCGCAGTTGCGGCGCCTTTTAGCGAACATGTCTCGGTCTTGCACAGCCGCCGCGCGCGGGCCGAGGCGGTTTCTTGGCTGAACCTTGCCTATGGCCGCAGCGCAGCTCCGGCGATCGTGCCAACGGGCTGGGCGATCTTGGGGCTGCTGGCGGGGCTGGTGCTGCTGTTTCGCCCGATTGTGGCCTTGCTGGCTCTGCAAAGCCGTGCGGTGCTGGCTCCAAGCGGTGGGCAAATGGCGGCTTTGCTGATTTTACCGGCGCTGATTGCGCCGCCGATTGCGGTTTGGATCGATCCACATTTTCTGCCGGTGCTGGTGGCCGATTATCTGGGGCTGCATCTGTTTCTATATGGTCTGCTGCAACTGGCGATGCTGGCGCTTTGGCGGCGGCTAGATCTGCGGCTGAATTGGGCGGGCTTGGCGCTGCTGCTGGGCTGGTGCGCGGTCTTTGGTCTGGGGCTTGACCGCTATGCGGCGAACTTCTGGCCCACCACGGGTCGGCTTTGGATCATTGCGGTGCTCAGCCTGGGCGCGGTGCCCTATATGTTGGCCGATTGCGCGCTGACAGCTCAATCGGGGCTGGCGCGGCGCTTTGCGGTGCGGGCGGGGTTTTTGGCCTCGCTGGGGCTGGCGGTGGCGCTGGATTTCAAGGGGCTGTTTTTCCTTTTGCTGATCGCGCCGGTGATGGTGCTGTTCTATCTGGTCTTTGGCAGCATGGGGCGCGAGGTGTCGCACCGCAGCGGACCAATGGCTGCGGGGCTGGCGTTGGGGGTGGTGCTGGCTTGGGCCTTGGGCGTCAGCTTTCCGCTGTTTCAAAGCTAAGCTGCGGGGTCGCTCAGCGCCAGAAAGTCATAGATCAGCGGCGCGACTTTTTCGGCCGCCTCTTCGTGCAGCAGATGGCCAAAGCGGGGCAGGTTGACCCAGCGCGCATTTGGCAGCGCTTTGGCCGCGGCTTGCGAGACCGAGGCCGGAACCGCGCGATCTCCCGCCGAGCTGATCAGCAAGACCGGCAGTTTTTGCTGTGGCAGCGACGTCAGCAAGCCATCCAGCTGCCATTGCGCCATCATCGCCAAAGTTGCCGCAACATGGCTGGGCATGCGCAACAGCCGCAGATACTGCGCCTCGCCTGCAGGCTCGATCCGCGATCCGGTGGCCAGCAACAGCTGATGCGACTGCGCAGGCGTGCCCGCGATTTTGCTGAACAGCTGTGCGATCAGCGGCGTCATCGCCAAAAGCCGCGCCATGATCGGATAAAACAGCCCCGCAGCACCTTCGAAATTGCTCAAGGCCGCGTTCAGCCCAACCACCGCGCGCAGCGGCATGATCTGGGCCAATCGCAGCGCCAGTGCCGCCCCCGCCGAGTGGCCGATAATGACCTGCGGTTGCCAACCTTCTTGTTCGCACAAAGCTTTAAGATCATCGGCCATGTGGTTCAAACTACAGCGAGATTTTGCGCCCAATACGCTAAAACCCTGACCGGGCAGATCCACCGTAATCACCCGATACGAGACCGCCAGCAGCGGGATCAGATGGCGAAAGCTGTGGCTGGCCCCGCCCGCGCCATGGATCAGCAGCATAAGCGGTCCCGCGCCCAGATCTTGCACATGCCACAGATGCGGGCGGCAGGCGATATGGCGCGAGGCGCTGCGAAACGGCCAGTCAGGGGGGATCGCCAGCGCCCGCATTCAGCCCCCCAAGGCGGCTTGCAGCACGCCAGACAGCCGCTGCGCATCGGCGCGCGGCAGCGGCAAATAGGGCGCATCCAGCACCAAAGCCATTTGGCGCAGCGCTGGTTGTGGGCGGTTGGCAATGTCGATCACCAGCGCGGGAAGGGCTTGCAAGCGCAGCGCGCGGGCGATTTGCAGGCTGTCGGCCTCGGCCTGCGCGCGGTCTGCGCGGCCATCGAGGGCTATATTGCCGCGCCCATCGGTCAGCAGCGCCACCGTTGGCGTCATGCCGCGCGCGCGCGCCTGTTGCGCCAGATCAAAGGCCATGCGCAGCCCTGCGGCCAAGGGCGTGCCGCCGCCGCCCGGCAGCCCCGCCAGCCGCCGCTTGGTTTGCACCAAAGACCGTGTTGGCGGCAAGATCAGCTCGGCGCTTTGGCCGCGAAAGGCGATCAGCGCGACATGATCGCGTCGCGCATAGGCCTGTGCCAGCAGCAATTCGACCGCCCCCTTGGCCTCGGCCAGCCGCGCAAAGGCCGAAGAACCCGAAGCATCCACCGCAAAGATCAGCACCCGGTCCGAGCTTTGTTGATAGCGTTTGATCCGCAGATCGGATTTGCGGATTTCCAGCCGCGCCGACCCCGCCTCGCGGCGGCGCAGTGGTTGCCACGGCGCTGCGGCGCGCAGGGTGGCGACAAGGTCGATGCGCTTGCTCGCCCCTGGCGTCCCAGCAAGCGACGGCAGCGGGCGGCCGCGATGGTTGCCCTTGCGCGCAGCCCCGGTGCCGCTGCCCTTGGCGCGCCGCGCGGCCTTGCCTGCGGCCAGTTGCGCCAAAAGATCGGCGGGCAGGGCGGCGCGAATGGCCTCGAGCAAGACATCCTCGGGCAGGCGGTCTTCTTGCGGTTCGGGCGGGCTGTCCTCGCCGGCCTCGCCTTCGGGCGGTGGCGGTGGCGGGGCCGGTTCGGGCTCGGCTTCGGGGGCCTCGGCGGGCAGATCGCCGCGATGGGCCAGCACCAGTTCGGCCGCATGGCGCAGGGTGTCATCCGAAGCCAGATCTTCGCCGCGCCAAGCCGCCAGCGCGCGCGCCGCACAGATCGCAAGTCGCGGCGCGCGCAGCGAAGCGATGCCCATAGCAAAGGCAACTTTGGTAAGGCTTTCCAATGCCTTATCTGGCAGACGCACCATTGCAAGGCGCGCGCGGGCGGCGGAAATTTTGCCTGCATCAAAGCTTAAGTCTGCGGTGTCAGACCAGGCCAGATCTGACAGGTCCAGAAACAATCCCAGCCGATCAGCAAGCGCTGCGGGCAGGCCTTCATCGGGGTCTGCGCCTTCGTCCAGCGCAATCAGGCAGGGGCCTTGGGTGTCGAGCCACAGCGCCAGCCGTGCCGACAGCCCGGCCGGCGACCGCTCTGCCATGGTCAACAGCAGCGGGGTTGGATCGGCCAAAAGCCCTTTGCTGCGGATCAGGTGGCCCGCGGCAAGGGTCGCGGCCAGATCCACGCCGCCAAACAGCGAGGCGTCGTCAATGCCGGGATGCAGGCGTCGCGCAGGCGGCAACGCTGCGGTGACACGCGTGCGCAGACCCGAGGCCCTTGCGCGCAGCCACAGCCCCTTGACGCCCGCAGGGTCCACCGCCAGCACCGCCAGCGCTGTTTGCACCCGTGCCCAAGGCGATAGCGGCTCGCTCACGGCAGAGTTTCAGCAAGGATGCGCGCGACGCGCGCGCCCGAGCCTGCCTCATCCAGCGGATCGCGGCGTAAGCGGTGTGACAGGGTGCTGGTGGCCACGGCTTTCAGGTGGCTGCGGCTGACGGTTGCAGCCCCCTCATAGGCCGCTTGCGCGCGGGCTGCGCGCAGCAGTGTCAGCTCGCCGCGCAGCCCGTCCGAGCCAAGGGCGATACACAGCGAGGCGCAATCATGCAGCACGGTATTGGGGGTTTTCAGCCCGCCAAGTGCGGCCCGTGCCGCCAAAATCGCCTTGCGCAGGGCGCTGTCCTTGGCGCGCCATTTCTTCATAAAGGCGGCGGTGTCGTTTTCATAGGCGTCGCGGCGGTGCATTACCTCGACGCGGGTTTCAACATCGCGCGGCGAGCGCACCTCGACCGAAAGGCCAAAGCGGTCCAGCAGTTGCGGGCGCAGTTCGCCCTCTTCGGGGTTGCCAGAGCCCACCAGCACAAAGCGCGCAGGGTGGCGGATCGACAGGCCTTCGCGTTCGACCACGTTTTCGCCCGATTGCGCCACATCCAGCAAAAGGTCGACGATGTGATCTTCCAGCAGGTTGACCTCGTCGATGTAAAGATAGCCGCGATTGGCACGCGCAAGCAGCCCCGGCTCGAAAGCCTTTTCGCCGCGTGTCAGCGCGCGTTCAATGTCCAAGGCCCCGACAACGCGGTCTTCGGTGGCCCCCAGCGGCAGATCAATCACTGGCGTCGGGCGCTGCACCAATTTGCGCAGCCCCGCGCCCGCCCAATCGGGCACATCTTCGGGGCGTGCCGAATTGACCGGGCAGCCTTCCACCGCAGTGATTTCCGGCAAAAGCGCGGCCAGCGCCCGCACGGCGGTCGATTTGCCGGTGCCGCGATCGCCAAACACCAGCACGCCGCCGATGCCGGGGTCGATGGCGGTCAGCACCATGGCTTGTTTCATTGCCTCTTGGCCAACGATTGCTGAAAACGGGAAGGGCTGGCTCATGCGGCGTCCTTTGGGGCGATGGGGTATTTGCCGTCCCAGCTTCCCCATTCATCCAGAATGCGAAAGCGGGCGTAGAGTTCTTCGGAAAACCAATTCTCGGCGCGCACGGCGGCAATGGCGCGGCCATGCGGGCCATCGCCACGCGCGAAATTGGCCATGCTGGCGGCATCGGGCCAGATCGAAAAAGTCACCTGATGCAGCAAGGGTACTTCGCCGATGCCGATTTTAAAGATCACATTGGGGTCTTGGCCGATCACCGCCGAGATGTCGGGCACGCGCTGCCAAAACCGCAAGAACCGCGAGGCGCGCATGCTGGCGCGGGTCAGCGCAACGATTGGGCCATCTGCTGCGGCCCCAGTTGGGCTAAACGGGGAAACGCCCGCCCATTTGCCGCGCGCCGAGGTGGGTTCCAGCAGCACCGTCCAGCTTTCGCTGGATTTTGTCCGCCAGCGTTGAAACACGGCGGCGTTTTGCAACCTATCGCGTGCGGTGGCCGCATCGGGCCAGGTGGCAAGGATCGCCCAGACGGCCGTATTGGGGCGCGGCGTGAAGCCTTCGCCGGTGCCCGAACCGCAAAGCTTGTAAAATCCGACTTCTGGCATCCGCATAAAGGCAAGCCGCGCCGCGCCCATTTGCCCAAGCACCCAAAGCCGCGCGGGCAGTGAGGCAAAGCGAAACAGGCTGAGGGATGCGGTATTGATAGCGGGTTCTCCTTGATCTGTCACAATAGTCTGACAGTTTTTTGCGGCAATTCAAGGTGGAGTGTTAAAATTATGCAGCACTAAGGCAAGTGTTGTAAATTAAACTAGACAGTATATCGTGAGGCTATGGTGATTCAGACTCAGCCCTTTTCGACGCCGCAGCCAGCCTCTTTGGGGGGCGAGGCGATTGTGATTGGCGCGGGGCTTGGCGGTTTGGCCGCAGCGATGCGGCTTGGTGCAAAGGGCTACCGCGTCACCGTGGTTGACCGGCTTGATATGCCCGGGGGGCGCGGATCCTCGATCAGCCAAGGCGGGCATCGCTTTGATCTGGGGCCGACGATTGTCACCGTGCCGCAGGGGTTGCGCGAGCTTTGGGCCGATTGTGGCCGCGCGTTTGACCGCGATGTCGATCTGCGCGCGCTGGACCCGTTCTATGAGATTCGCTTTGAAGACGGCTCGCAGTTTACCGCCCGCCAATCGGACGAGGCGATGCGGGCCGAGGTAGCGCGGCTGTCGCCCGGCGATCTGGTGGGCTATGACAAATTCCTGCGCGACAGTGAAAAACGCTATTGGTTCGGCTTTGAAGATCTGGGCCGCCGCTCGATGCACCGCTTTGTCGATCTGCTGAAGGTGCTGCCAACCTTTGCGATGCTGCGGGCAGATCGTTCGGTCTATGCCCATGCGGCATCGCGGGTGAAAGATGAACGTTTGCGCTTTGCGCTGTCGTTCCACCCGCTGTTTATCGGTGGCGATCCGTTTCATGTCACCTCGATGTATATTCTGGTCAGCCATCTCGAGAAATCCTTTGGCGTGCATTATGCCATGGGCGGGGTTGGCGCGATTGCCGTGGCAATGGCGGGGGTGATTGCGGCACAGGGTGGGCAGTTGCGGCTGAACGCCGAGGTGGACGAGATTTTGATCGAAAACGGCCGCGCCACAGGGGTGCGGCTGCTGGGCGGCGAGGTTTTGGCCGCCGATGTTGTGGTCTCGAACGCCGATGCGGGCCATACCTATGACCGGCTTTTGCGCAATCAGCCCAAAACCCGCTGGACCAAGGCAAAGCTTGCGCGCAAGCGCTGGTCGATGGGGCTGTTCGTTTGGTATTTTGGCACCAAGGGCACCAAGCTGAAATGGCCCGATGTTGGCCATCACAGCATTCTGGTGGGGCCAAGATACAAAGACCATATCCGCGATATCTTTATCCGGGGGCGTCTGGCCGATGACATGAGCCTTTATGTCCACCGCCCCACAGTCACCGACCCTTCGGCCGCGCCTGCGGGGGATGACACGTTTTACGCGCTCTCGCCCGTGCCGCATCTGGGCATTGGCAGCACCGATTGGGAGGCCGAGGCCGAGCCCTACCGCCAAAAGATGCAAGCCATGCTGGAAGCGCGGCTGCTGCCGGGCTTGGGTGATCATCTGAGCGAGCAGTTGGTCTTTACCCCCAACAGTTTTGAAACCCGCTACCTTTCGCCCTATGGCAGTGGCTTTTCCATCGAGCCGCGGATTTTGCAATCGGCGTGGTTTCGCCCGCATAATGTCTCGGAAGAGGCGAAGGGGCTTTATCTGGTTGGGGCGGGCACCCATCCCGGTGCCGGCTTGCCGGGGGTTGTGGCTTCGGCCGAGGTCTTGGGCAAATTGGTGCCGGACGCGCCATTGGGGCGCCGCCAAAGGCTGGCCGCAGAATGATTGCGCCCGCTGATCTGGCCCATTGCCGCGATGCGATCCGCACAGGTTCGCTGTCGTTTCATGCGGCCTCCAAGCTTTTGCCCGCACGGGTGCGTGATCCGGCGTTGGCGCTTTATGCCTTTTGCCGCTTGGCCGATGATGCGGTCGATGACAGCGACGACAAAGCGCCTGCGGTACTGGCGCTGCGCGACAGGCTGGATCTGGTCTATCAAGGCCGGCCGCGCAATGCCGCCGCCGACCGCGCCTTTGCTGCTGTGGTCGAGGATTTCGAGATGCCGCGCGCCTTGCCGGATGCCTTGCTAGAGGGGCTTGCTTGGGATGCCTGCGGGCGGCGCTATGACAGCCTGTCGGATCTGCACGGCTATTGTGCGCGGGTTGCAAGTGCGGTGGGCGCGATGATGTGTGTGCTGATGCGGGTGCGCTGTGCCGATGCGCTGGCGCGGGCTTGCGATTTGGGTTTGGCAATGCAGCTGACCAATATCGCGCGCGATCGTGGCGAGGATGCGCGGGCAGGGCGGCTGTATCTGCCACTACAATGGCTGGAGGCCGAGGCGATGAGCCCCGCCGATCTGCTGGGCAATCCGGTGTCAGACCCGCGCAGCCGGCGGCTGACCCAGCGGCTGTTGCAAGAGGCCGATGCGCTTTATCTGCGTTCAGAGGCCGGTGTGGCGGCCTTGCCCTTGGGCTGCCGTCCGGGGATTTACGCCGCGCGCCACGTTTATGCGGGCATCGGTGGCGCGGTGGCGCGGCAGGGCTATGACAGCATCTCGGCACGGGCGCGCACCACGGGGCGGCAAAAGCTGGGCTGGCTGGGGCTTTCGCTGCTGCGGTCGGGCGTGTCGGCCGTGGTGCCGAAATCGGCGGTGCTGCATGCGCCGCCCGTGCCCGAGGTGGCCTTTCTGGTCGAGGCAGCAGCCCGCAGACAGGCGCGTTTCAGCCGATCCGAGGCGCTTTTCACGACATTGTCGCAACTAGAGGCCAAAGATCGCGCGCAAAGGCCCTTGGATCGCGCCAGCGCATAACATAGCTATGGGTCAGCTTTTTGGGGGCCCTGCGATGCATTGGACAATATTTCTGACCTATCTTGGGGCCTGCGCTGCGGCGGGGGCGACGGGGGCGATGATCCGTCCGGGCGAGTGGTATGACAGCTTGAACAAACCCAGCTGGACGCCGCCGCCTTTTGTGTTTCCGCTGGTTTGGACCACGCTTTATGTGCTGATCTCGATTGCGGGGATGCGGATTGCGCTGGCGGCGGGCAATCAAAACGCGGTGGCGCTGTGGTCTTTGCAGATCGCGCTGAACACCTTGTGGACGCCGGTCTATTTTGGCCTGCACCGGATCAGGGCGGCGATGGGGGTGATGGTTTGCCTTTGGGCGGCGGTTGCGGCCTGCACCTGGACCTTCTTTGGCGTTGATTTTTGGGCGGGGCTTTTGTTCCTGCCCTATCTGGTCTGGGTGACGATTGCGGGCGCGCTGAATTTCACCACGCTGCGGTTAAATCCCGACCAAGCCTAGGGCCATTTGGCCCGGCGTGGCACCCGCACCGCCAGCATCGCCTTGACAACGGGTGATCGAAAGCGGCCCAGATCCAGCGCTTCGTGCACGCCGCAGACGGTTTCGCCTTCGATCTGGGTTTGCACCAAAGACCGGCTGTAAAATGGCGCATCCAGCAGGGCCTTGGTCTGGCGCGGCCTCGCCCCTGCATCGCAGCGCGTCTCGCGGCTGACCTGCCAGCCGGTGCGCGCAAGCGGGCTAAGCGGCGGCGGGGTGCTTTCTTGCGCGCTTCCGTCGGCGGCAAAATCCACACCAAGCGCCAGCGTGCTGCCATCGGCGCGCAGGCCATCGTAAAAGCAGGTGGTGCCACCATGGCCGCGCGGATAGCGCCCCCAGGTCCAGCGCTTGAAATCGGCCTCAAGCGCTGCGGTGCCGAAATTGGCGTCGAAATAGCCATGCCCGCTCCAGCTGTGACCTTGGCTGAGGTCAACCTCGATACGGGCCGAGGGCGCAAAGGGCCGCCAGATATGGCCGCCGTCAGGGGTCAGAGTGGCCTCGACCTCGGTCACCGCTGAAGGCGTCAGCCGGATCTGGCCGCGCACCCGCGATACCAAGGGCAAAGAAGATATCTCGTTGACATCAATCACCAATGCGCCGCTTTGCCACTGCATCCGGCTGGGGCCCACCTGCAAGCTGTTGCGGCTTTGGCGCAGCGCATCGCGGCCGCGGTCTGTCATGGTAAAGCGGCCGCCGGGGCCATAGGTCACCACATTGATGCAACAGTGATTGGCCGGATCGCGTCTGCCAGACCAAGCATACCACGGCGAGAACACCGAGCCGATGAAGCCGATGACGCTTAGCGCGCGCGTCCCATCGGCCGAGACCCCGTCGATATACCACCAGGCATAGCCATCGGCTGCGACGTCAAGACTGAAGTCAGGTCGTTCAAGATCGCTTCGGCCGCGTGCTTGCCGGAGAGGGCCGCCATCGGCACCCCCGCTCCGGGATGCGCGCCGCCCCCCGCCAGATAAAGCCCCGTCAGCTTGCTGCGCGCGCGCGGCCGTTGAAAGCTCGCCAGCGCCCCCTGTGGGCTGCGCCCGTAAAGCGCCCCCTGCGAGCCCGGAAACAGCGTCGCGAACCCCTGTGGCGTCATCAAGGCCTGATCGGGCGGCGCTTGGTCGAAGGTCAGCCCAAAGCGGGCCAGTTGCGGAAAGGTCTTGGCGCGGCATTGTGATACCTCTTGCGGCGAAAGGGTGGATTTGGCCGGTGCGTTCATGATGATCTCGAACCGCTCGGGTCCGCTGGGGGGCTGCGCGCTGCGGTCTTGGGCGCAGACATAAAGCGTCGCCTCTTGCGGCATCTGCCCTTCAGCAAGGGGGCCGAATTCTTGCTGCGGATCGCTGCAAAAAAACACATTATGATGAATCAGATCCACAGCACTTGGGGTGGCTGCAAAGCTCCAGACCCAAGCTGACAGGCTGCGCGGATGGGCGGCGGCGGGGCGCAGAGCTTGCTGCGCGCCATTACCCAAAAGCCCAGCCAAGAGCGCCGCCGGATCGCCGTTAAACACCACCGCATCGCAGACAAAACTGCGGGTATCTGACAGTGCCACCCCCGTCACCCGCCCCGCTTGGCGCAGAATTTTCTGCGCAGCAAGCCCATATCTGATCTGCACTCCCAGCCGTGCAGCCAGATCCGCCAGCGCACGGGCAAGCATGCCCATGCCACCCTGCACCGCCCAGACGCCGCGCGCCTCGGCTTGCCAGATCAGCGACAGCACCGCAGGCGCGGTCTGCGGCAGCCCGCCCACATAGGTGGCATAGCGGCCAAACAGCTGACGCAGGCGCGGGTCGCTAAAGCTGTGCTCTAGCTGGCGCGCAAGGCTGCGATTGCGCAGAACCACCGGCCAGATTGCCGGAGATTTCAAGCTATTCAAGCCGATAGCGCCTAGGTTTGGCTGTGCTGCCTGCATCATCGGCGCGTCAAATGCGTGGTAAAGCTGATCGGTCAGGCGGTGAAAGCGGATGAACTCGGCTTCGGATTTTTGCCCTGAAAAGGCAGCGATCGCCGCCGCACTTGCTTCGCGATCGGCAAAAAGATCAAGCCTGCTGCCATCCAGCCACCAATGCCGCGCAAGGATCGGCTGGGCGATCAGCGTCAGATGATCTTCCAACCGCTCGCCCGCGGCGCGAAACAGATGGTCAAAGACTGACCGCAGCGTCAGCACGGTGGGGCCTGCGTCAATCGGGCCGGCGGCACTTGGCAGGCAGCGCATCTTGCCGCCCGGCGTCGCCTGCGCTTCGATCACCGTCACCTCTTGCCCTGCCAGCGCCAAACGGATCGCCGCACAAAGCCCGCCGATGCCTGCGCCGATCACTGCAATCTTCAAGGCCTCTGGCTGGCGCTGCATCATTTTCTCCCTCGTCGTCTGATTGTTGACTCAAGTGAAGAAACTGTCCAGTATGATTTACATTATACTGTCAACTTAAAGTGACAAATGGGTCTGGCCCAGCGGCGAAAGGGAACTTCATGTCGATCACGGCGCGATTGGATGCAGCTACGGCTTTGGTGATGGCGCGGGCGATGGGCGGGGCGGATGCGCCGCGAAAACTGGCCTCGGCGCTGCACTATGCGGTGACGCCGGGCGGCGCGCGGATCAGGCCGACGATCCTTTTGTCGGTCGCGATGGCCTGCGGCGATGATCGCCCCGCACTGGCCGATGCGGCGGCGGTCGCGCTCGAGCTGATCCATTGCGCCAGCCTTGTGCATGACGATCTGCCCTGCTTTGACGACGCCGATCTTCGCCGTGGCAAGCCCAGCCTGCACCGCGCTTATTCCGAGCCGCTGGCCGTGCTTGCGGGTGACAGCCTGATCGTGTTGGGCTTTGATGTGCTGGCCGAGGCTGCGGGGGCCGACGCCGACCGCGCGCTGAAAATGATCCGCGTGCTGTCCAAGCGCACCGGCATGCCGTATGGCATCTGCGCGGGGCAGGGCTGGGAAAGCGAGGCGCAGGTCAATCTTTCCGCCTACCACCGCGCCAAAACCGGGGCTTTGTTCATTGCAGCCACGCAAATGGGCGCGCTTGCCGCAGGCCAAGACGCCGAGCCTTGGGAAGAATTGGGGGCGCGGATTGGCGAGGCGTTTCAGGTGGCCGACGATCTGCGCGATGCGCTTTATGATGCCGAGACCCTGGGCAAGCCTGTGGGCCAAGACGCGGCCCATGACCGCCCCAATGCGGTCAGCGCTTATGGCGTGCAGGGGGCGATCCGTCAGCTGAAGGATATTTTGGGCGGGGCCATTGCCTCGATCCCGTCTTGTCCGGGCGAGGCGATGCTGGCCGATATGGTGCGCCGCTATGCCGAACGCATGACCCCTGTCGCGCCCGTGCTGCATCAAACTGCGGCGCGCGGCTGATATGGGGGCTGTGCTGGATGTGAAATCTGTGCCACGCGAGTGGCTGTTGCGGCTTGCCGCTTCGCGCAAGTTTCAGGCCTGGGCGGCGCGGGTGCCGCTGCTGCGCCGCTTTGCGCGGGCCGAAGGCGCTGCGATGTTTGATCTGGTCGCGGGCTTTGTGAATGCGCAAGTGCTGATGGCGCTGGTGGAATTGGACATCTTGGCGCTGCTGTTGCGCGGGCCGGTTGCGGTGCGGCAGGTGGCGGGCATCTGTGCGGTGCCGCAAGAGCGTATGCAGGTCTTGCTGCAGGCGGGCGCGGGGCTTGGGCTGCTGAAACGGCACCGCGATGGCCGCTTTGGTTTAAGTTTGCGCGGGGCGGCCTTGTTGGGCGTGCCTGGGCTTGCGGCGATGATCCGGCATCACCGTGCGCTTTATGCCGATTTGGCTGATCCGGTGGCGTTTTTGCGCGGCGGCCAGCAGACCAAGCTTTCGCAATTCTGGCCCTATGTCTTTGGTGCCGAGGGCGCGCGCGATGCGGCGGTGACGGCGACCTATTCCACGCTGATGGCGCAAAGTCAGGTGCTGGTGGCCGAAGATACCTTGGCGATGGTCAATCTGTCGGGGGTCAAGCGGCTGATGGATGTGGGCGGTGGCACCGGGGCGTTTCTGGCGGCGGTGGCGATGGCGCATCCGCAAATGCAGCTTGATCTGTTAGACTTGCCTGCCGTGTTGCAAAACGCGCAGGCGCAGTTAGACCAAGTGGGGCTGGCGGGGCGGGTTGCGCTGCTGCCCGGCAGCTTTCGCGACGAGGCTTTGCCGAAAGGTGCCGATGCAATCAGCCTTGTGCGGGTGCTTTACGACCATGATGATTCGACCGTGGCGCGCCTGCTTGCGGCGGTCTTTGCGGCCTTGCCTGCTGGCGGGCGGCTTGTGATCTCGGAACCGATGTCGGGCGGGGCGGTTCCTGATCGCAGCACCGATGTGTATTTCGCAATTTACACTTTGGCGATGCAAACCGGTCGCACAAGGTCCGTGGCAGAGATAACCGCACTTTTGCAGAGGGCAGGCTTTGTAAACATCTGTTCTAAAGCAGGTTTCCGCCCTTTTGTCACCTCGGTCATCACCGCAGAGCGCGCGGCAGCCTGAAGAGTTCTTTGGAAAGTGTCTATTTTATTTGACAGATCTTACTGTAAGTTTAAAGTGACATATAGAAAATGACTTCTGACAGAATCTGACAAAGGGTTTTGTCAAAACGTCATAGGGGGAGATCGTGAAAACCAACGCTGTCATCTTGTCTGGCCCAAAAGACCTTGCCCTTGGTCAGGTGGCGCTGATGCGTCCGGCGGCGGGCGATGTGGTGGTTGAGGTGGCGCATTCGGGTATTTCGACTGGCACGGAAAAGCTGTTTTGGTCTGGCACGATGCCGCCCTTTCCGGGCATGGGCTATCCTTTGGTGCCGGGCTATGAGGCGGCCGGAGAGGTTGTTGAAGCAGGTCCCGAGTCGGGCTTTCGTGTCGGCGACCACGTATTTGTGCCGGGGGCGAATTGCTTTGAGGCCAATGAAGCCGGCCCCGTTCGTGGATTGTTTGGCGCGGCCTCGCAGATCTTGGTGACGCAGGGGGCGCGGGTGACGCGGATTGATCCGGGCTTTGGCGCGCAGGGGGCTTTGCTTGCGCTGGCGGCAACGGCGCGGCACGCGCTTGCAGGTTTTGACCGTGCGCTGCCCGATCTAATTGTGGGTCACGGCGTTTTGGGCCGGCTTTTGGCGCGGCTGACCGTGGCTGCGGGCGCACCTGCCCCCACGGTGTGGGAGACAAATTCTGCCCGCCATGTCGGTGCCATGGGCTACGAGGTTGTGCAGCCTGATGCCGATCCGCGCCGCGACTATAAGGCGATCTATGATGCCTCGGGCGCGCCGGATCTGCTGAACACGCTGATCGGCCGCATCGCCAAGGGTGGCGAAGTGGTGCTGGCGGGGTTTTACACAGCGCCCTTGTCCTTTAACTTTCCACCGGCGTTCATGAAAGAAGCCCGTCTGCGCATCGCCGCAGAATGGGCGGCTGATGATCTGACAGCGACAAGGCAACTTGTTGAATCTGGAGCGCTTTCCCTAGACGGGCTGATCACACATAGCGCCCGCGCCGATCAGGCAACCAGCGCTTACGAGACGGCATTTACCGATCCTGACTGTTTGAAAATGATCCTCGACTGGAGGGGCCACGCATGACGCTTGATATTCCGAATCTGAAAGATTTCGACGCGCGATTGCGTGAAGAGGCTGCCGAGCCAACGCTAGAGGTGCCGCAGGGCGAGCCGACCAAAAAGACCCAGATCATCGCGATCTATGGCAAAGGCGGTATTGGCAAAAGCTTTACGCTGGCCAACCTGAGCCACATGATGGCCGAGATGGGCAAGCGGGTGCTGCTGATTGGCTGCGATCCGAAATCGGATACCACCAGCCTGCTGTTTGGCGGCAAGGCCTGCCCGACGATTATTGAAACATCGACCAAGAAAAAGCTGGCCGGCGAAGAGGTGAAGATCGGCGATGTCTGCTTTAAGCGCGGCGGCGTCTTCGCGATGGAGCTGGGCGGGCCAGAGGTTGGGCGCGGCTGCGGTGGGCGTGGGATCATCCACGGCTTTGAGCTGTTGGAAAAGTTGGGGTTCCACGATTGGGACTTTGACTATGTGCTGCTTGATTTCCTGGGTGATGTGGTTTGCGGCGGCTTTGGCCTGCCGATTGCCCGCGATATGGCGCAAAAGGTCATTCTTGTTGCCTCGAACGATTTGCAAAGCCTTTATGTTGCCAACAACGTCTGCTCGGCGGTGGAATATTTCCGCCGTTTGGGCGGCAATGTCGGCATCGCAGGGCTGGTGATCAATAAGGATGATGGCACGGGCGAGGCGGCTGCCTTTGCCGAAACCGTCGGCATCCCCGTGTTGGCGGCTATCCCGCAAGACGAAGATTTACGCCGGAAAAGTGCGAATTATCAAATTGTTGGCAGTTATGAAAGCCAATGGGGGCCGATGTTTGCAAGCCTGGCCGAGGCTGTGGCTTTGGCCCCGCCGGTGCGCCCCGCGCCTGTGTCGCAAGACGGGCTTTTGGCGCTGTTCTCTGCCGAAGTCACCGGCGCCGATTTCGTGCTGACCCCTGCCACGGACACCGATATGCGCGGCAAAAACGCGGTTGAGAAGAAGTCTTTGGAAGTGGTCTACGACAATGTTTGATCTGGAAACGCTTGCCAAGTTGGAAGCCGCTTTGCAGCGCCTGACCCGAAAGGCCCGCAGATGAGCGAAGCCGTTTATGACAGCAGCCAAGACACGCCGCTGACGCAAGTGCAGGGGCAAGATCTGCCCGAAGCTGCGCCTGCGGCTGCGCCTGTGGATGGCATGGGCTGTCATGCCGGTGCTGCAACGATGCAAGAGGCCGCGCGTGCGGCTGGCAATTCAGAGCTTTTAGACCAATACGCTCGCGACTACCCGCAGGGCCCGCATGACAAGCCGCAAAGCATGTGTCCGGCCTTTGGCTCGCTGCGCGTAGGCTTGCGGATGCGGCGGGTGGCGACGGTGCTTTCGGGCTCGGCTTGCTGCGTTTATGGCCTGACCTTTGTCAGCCATTTTTACGGTGCGCGCCGTTCGGTGGGCTATGTGCCGTTCAATTCGGAATCTTTGGTCACCGGCAAGCTGTTCGAAGACATACGCGACGCGGTGCACGAGTTGGCCGATCCTGCCACCAATGACGCGATTGTGGTGACCAATCTTTGCGTGCCGACGGCCTCGGGTGTGCCGCTGAAACTACTGCCAAGCGAGATCAACGGCGTGCGGATTGTTGGCATTGATGTGCCCGGCTTTGGCATCCCGACCCATGCCGAGGCCAAGGATGTCTTGGCCGGTGCGATGCTGAAATACGCCCGCGCCGAGGTCGAAGCAGGCCCCGTGCAGGCGCCCGCAACCGGGCGCAGTGATCGCCCTGCGGTGGCGCTGTTGGGCGAGATGTTTCCAGCCGATCCGATAATGATTGGCGCGATGCTGGCCCCCTTGGGCCTGGCTGCGGGGCCTGTGGTGCCTTGCCGCGAATGGCGCGAGCTTTATGCAGCGCTTGATTGCGGCGTGGTTGCAGCGATCCATCCGTTCTACACCGCTGCAGTGCGCGAATTTCAGGCCGCAGGCCGCAAGATAGTGGGCTCGGCTCCTGTCGGCCTTGATGGCACCGCCGCTTGGCTTGCAGCGATTGGCGAGGCTTATGGCATTGATCCTGCACGGGTTGCCGCTGCACAAAACGCGTTTTTGCCCGCGATCAAGGGCGCCCTTGCGGCGCATCCGATCAAGGGGCGGATCACGCTCTCGGGCTATGAGGGCTCCGAGCTGTTGGTGGCGCGTTTGCTGATCGAAAGCGGCGCAGATGTGCCCTATGTCGGCACCGCTTGTCCGAAAACCCCCTGGAGCGCGCCAGATCTGGATTGGTTGGAAGCGCGCGGCGTCAAAGTGAAATTCCGCGCCAGTCTGGAAGACGATTGCGCCGCGATGGAAGCGGTCAAGCCTGATCTGGCGGTGGGGACAACGCCGCTGGTGCAAAAGGCAAAACAGCTTGCGATTCCATCACTTTACTTCACCAACCTGATCTCGGCACGCCCGCTGATGGGGCCAGCAGGGGCGGGGTCTTTGGGCCAGGTGGTCAATGCAGCCATTGCCGGGCGCGCGCGGATGGAGGGTATGAAAACCTTCTTCGAGGGCGTGGGCCAAGGCGACACCGCTGGCATCTGGGAAGGCGCGCCGAACCTGCGGCCTGATTTCCGCGCGCTGCATCAAAAGAAACTGGATCGGGCGGCGAAAGCGGCCAAAGCAGAGGAGATGATCTGATGCTGATCCAAGATCACGACCGCGCGGGCGGCTATTGGGGGGCGGTTTACGCCTTTTGTGCGGTCAAGGGGCTGCAAGTGGTGATCGACGGTCCGGTGGGCTGCGAAAACCTGCCGGTGACCTCTGTTCTGCACTATACCGACGCGCTGCCGCCGCATGAATTGCCGATCGTGGTCACTGGGCTTGGCGAAGAAGAACTGGGCCGTGACGGCACCGAAGGCGCGATGATGCGGGCGTGGAAAACGCTTGATCCGGCGCTGCCTGCGGTGGTGGTCACCGGCTCGATTGCCGAGATGATCGGCGGCGGTGTCACGCCGATGGGCACCAATATTCAGCGGTTTTTGCCGCGCACCATCGACGAAGACCAATGGCAAACCGCTGACCGTGCGATGACTTGGATCTTTACCGAATTTGGCATGACCAAGGGCCGGATGCCGCCCGAGGCCATTCGCGAAGCGGGCGCTAAACCTCGGGTCAATATTCTGGGGCCGATGTATGGCGTGTTCAACATGGCGTCAGATCTGCACGAAATCCGCCGCATGGTCGAAGCCATTGGCGCCGAGGTCAATATGGTGATGCCCTTGGGCGCGCATGTGGCCGAGATGCGCAATCTGGTCAATGCCGACGTCAATATCGTGATGTACCGCGAATTTGGCCGTGGTTTGGCGGAAGTTTTGGGCAAACCCTATCTGCAAGCGCCCTTTGGCATCGACAGCACAACCGCATTTTTGCGCAAATTGGGCGAGCTGTTGGGGCTGGACCCTGAACCCTTTATCGCGCGCGAAAAGCATTCGACGCTCAAGCCGGTTTGGGATCTGTGGCGCTCGGTCACTCAGGATTTCTTTGCCACTGCTTCTTTTGGTATTGTGGCCACCGAGACCTATGCGCGCGGCATCCGTCATTATCTGGAAAGTGATCTGGGCCTGCCTTGCGCCTTTGCGATTGCGCGCGTGCCGGGCAAAAAGACCAACAACCAGGCTGTGCGCGGCTTGCTGAAGCAGCATCGGCCCTTGGTGGTGATGGGCTCGATCAACGAGAAAATGTATCTGGCAGAGATGAAGGGCGGCTTTGGCCCTGCGCCAAGTTTCATTCCCGCCTCGTTCCCGGGCGCTGCGATCCGCCGTGCGGTGGGCACGCCGATGATGGGCTATTCAGGTGCGGTCTGGGTGTTGCAAGAGGTGTGCAACTGCCTGTTTGACGCGCTGTTTCATATTTTGCCGCTGGGCACCGAGATGGACTCGGCTGCGGCTACCCCCACAACGCTGCGGCGCGATTTCCCTTGGGATGTCGATGCACAGGCGGCTTTGGACCGAATTGTAAATACGCACCCCATTTTGACCCGGATTTCTGCGGCGCGCGCCCTGCGCGATGCGGCAGAAAAAGCAGCGCTTGATCAAGGCGCCGAACGGGTGGTGCGCGAAACCGTGGAGGCTTTGCCAGGGGCACAGTCTTCACAAGCCGAAGGAGAACGCGGATGAGCGACTATACCGTCAATGGCGATACGCAGCATGTCAAACGGGTGCATAAGGCCGAGTTTTTCGTCTATTTCGCGCTGATCTTCAGCCTTGCGCTGCCCTTGCATGTGCTGGGCTGGAGTTTTCAGACCATCCGCCACGCCAAGCTGCCGAGGCTTAGTCCTCTGGCGCGGGCCTGGAAGGATGCGCGGGCGGTGACGCCCATGATTTTCCGCGGCTAGTCCGCGACAAAGCATTCGCCTGATCCCTTTGGGGCAGGTGAAACATCGGAGGGGCATTCCGCCCACCGTGGCCCGGCCGCAGGGAATGCGGCGTCAGTCCGACTATCCGGAGGGTACTATGGCTGATAAATCCGACCTGTCCTTCACAGGTCTTACCGACCAGCAGGCGCAAGAGTTGCACTCGGTCTATATGAGCGGGCTTTGGTTGTTTGTGACCATTGCCGTTGTCGCTCATTTGGCAGTGTACATCTGGCGTCCGTGGTTCTGAGGGGGAAATAGAGATGAGCAAGTTCTACAAGATCTGGCTAATTTTCGATCCCCGCCGTGTCTTCGTGGCACAGGGCGTGTTCCTGTTCCTCTTGGCTGCGATGATCCACCTCGTTTTGCTGTCTACACCCGCCTACAACTGGTTTGATATCGCATCGGCAAAGCATGGCTATGCTGCTGAGATGCCAGCCAACTAAGGCGACACAACCCCTTGGTGCGGGCGGTCCTTGGTTCGGCCGCACCAAATCACCCAGTTCAGAGGAACACCTGACGGTCCCGCCGCGCGCTTTTTGTGTGGATATCGGTTGACCCGTCCAATGGCGGAGAGGGAAGCATGGCACTGCTCAGCTTCGAACGGAAATATCGCGTGCCTGGTGGCACGCTTGTCGGCGGCAACCTTTTCGACTTTTGGGTCGGACCGTTTTATGTCGGCTTTTTTGGGGTTACGACCTTTTTCTTTGCAGCGCTTGGCACGTTGCTGATCTTTTATGGCGCAGCGATGGGGCCAACCTGGAACCCTTGGCTGGTGTCGATCAACCCGCCAGCGGTTGAAAGCGGCTTGGCCTTTGCACCGCTGATGCAAGGCGGTTTGTGGCAGATTATCACCTTCTGTGCGATTGGCGCCTTTATCAGTTGGGCGCTGCGCGAAGTTGAGATTTGTCGCAAGCTGGGCATCGGGCTGCATGTGCCGATTGCCTTTGGCGTGGCGATTTTCGCTTATCTGACGCTGGTGGTCATTCGGCCAATGCTGATGGGGGCCTGGGGCTATGCCTTTCCTTATGGCATCTTCAGCCATCTCGATTGGGTGTCTAACACCGGCTATACCTATGGCAATTTTCACTACAACCCTGTGCATATGCTGGCGGTAAGCTTTTTCTTCACCAATGCTTTGGCGCTGTCGCTGCATGGCGGTTTGATCTTGTCTGCGGCCAATCCGGGCAAGGGCCAGGTCATGAAGACGCCAGATCACGAAGATACCTTCTTTCGCGATCTGATCGGCTATTCGGTGGGCACTTTGGGCATTCACCGTCTGGGCATGTTGCTTGCGATGAACGCGGCCTTCTGGAGCGCTGTCTGCATCGGCATCTCGGGCACGATCTGGTTTGATCAATGGGTTGATTGGTGGAACTGGTGGCTGAACCTGCCGATCTGGGCCAATGTTCATGGAGGCATAAATGGCTGAGTATCAAAACTTCTTTACCCAAGTCCAAGTCTCTGCCGCCCCTGAAATGGGCATGGTCGAGGGCGTGGACACCAGCAACCGCACCTCGAGCGCGTCTTTCTCGACCCTGCTGGGCTGGTTTGGCAACGCGCAATTGGGGCCTGTCTATCTGGGCACCTTTGGCGTGATTTCGCTGGCTTGCGGCGCGATCTGGTTCATGATCGTCGGGCTTTGGTTCTGGCATCTGGCCGGCTATAACCCTGCGGTCTTTGTGCGCGATCTGTTGTGGATGGCGCTAGAGCCGCCAGCCCCCGAATGGGGTCTGCGGATTCCGCCAATGGATCAGGGCGGCCTGTTTCTGGTAGCGGGGTTCTTCTTCCTTGTCTCGCTTTGGACCTGGTGGCTGCGCACCTATCTGCGCGCCGAAGCTTTGGGGATGGGCAAACATGTGTCTTGGGCCTTTGCCGCCGCTTTGTGGTTGGTGATGGTGCTGGGCCTGATCCGTCCGGTGATGATGGGGCGTTGGTCTGAAGCAGTGCCTTACGGGATCTTTCCGCATCTGGATTGGACCAACCTGTTCAGCCTGACCTATGGCAACCTGTTCTATAACCCCTTCCACGCCCTGAGCATTGTCTTCCTTTATGGCTCGGCCCTGTTGTTTGCCATGCACGGCGCGACAATTCTTTCGGTGACGCGTCTTGGCGGCGACCGCGAGCTGGAACAGATTGTCGATCGCGGCACGGCTTCGGAACGCGCGGCTTTGTTCTGGCGCTGGACCATGGGCTTTAACGCCACGATGGAAGGCATTCACCGCTGGGCTTGGTGGTTTGCGGTGCTGGTGCCGATCACTGGTGGTATTGGTATCTTGCTGACGGGCACTGTGGTCGACAACTGGTTTGTCTGGGCACAAGACCACGGCTATGCGCCGCTCAACTAGAAAGGAAACGATCATGTCTGAGGATAATTACTTTCAAGATCAAAACCCCGTGGTGCGGTTGCGGGTCTGGGCTTTGGGCCAGATGGTCTGGGGGGCCTTCATGGCAGGGGTTGGCGTGCTGGCTGTTGGCTTGATCCTGGCGGCGATTTGGGTGGTGTCTTTGCTGCTGCCCGAGCAAAGCAAACAGGCACCTTCGCCCTATGGCGCGTTGGAAATCTCAAGCCCGGTTCAGGTGGGCTGATCCCCGCAGAAACATCGGCTGGGGCAGCGCATTTGCCCCAACCGCAACGACGTTCTGGCCATTTGCCGGCCCGAGCCTGGGCACCTTCCACAGCCCGGTTCCCTTCCTATTGGCAATAGGAAACTGGTGCCGAGTGCGAAAATCACTTGGCACCTTTTTTCTCTTGGTCCTTTCTTGCAAAAGGTAAAGACAATGTCCCAAGCCACACCGCTGCTCGATCAAGTCCATTCCCCCGCCGACCTGCGCGAGATGAGCGACAACGCACTTGGCCAATTGGCGGGCGAGCTGCGCTCTGAAGTGATTTCGGTGGTGTCGCAAACCGGCGGGCATCTGGGGTCTTCGTTGGGGGTGGTAGAGCTGTCGGTGGCGATCCATGCGGTGTTTAACACGCCGGTGGACAAGCTGATCTGGGACGTTGGCCATCAATGCTATCCACATAAAATTCTAACCGGACGGCGGGCTGCGATGCGCAGTCTGCGCCAAGGCGGCGGGCTGTCGGGTTTCACCAAACGCTCGGAAAGCGCCTATGATCCCTTTGGGGCTGCGCATTCTTCAACCAGCATTTCGGCGGCTTTGGGCTTTACCATCGGCCGCGAGATGGGGATGCCCACGGGCGATGCGATTGCGGTGATCGGCGATGGCGCGATCACGGCTGGCATGGCCTATGAGGCGATGAATGCCGCAGGTCATCTGGGCAAGCGGCTGTTCATCATTCTAAACGACAACGACATGAGCATCGCCCCGCCAGTGGGCGCGCTGAACCGCTATCTGAACGATCTGGCGCGCCATAGCCCCTTTGCCGCCCTGCGCGATGCGGCCGAAGGCTTCGAGGCGGCCTTACCCGGCCCCATCCGTGAAGGCGCGCGGCGGGCGCGGGCCTTGGTCACTGGCATGCCGGGTGGGGGCACGCTGTTTGAAGAGCTTGGGCTTTCCTATATCGGTCCGGTCGACGGGCATAACATGTCGGAATTGCTGTCAACTTTGCGCGCAGCCCGCACGCGGGCGACGGGGCCTGTGCTGATCCATGCCGTCACGGTCAAGGGCAAGGGCTATGCGCCTGCGGAAAATGCGGCGGATAAATATCACGGTGTGGCCAAGTTTGATGTAATCTCGGGCACGCAAGCCAAGGCGAAATCCAACGCCCCCGCCTATACCGAGGTCTTTGGTGCCGCGCTGACCGATGAAGCCACGCGCGATGGTAAGATCGTTGCGATCACCGCCGCGATGCCTTCGGGCACCGGGCTTGATATCATGGCCGCGCGCTTTGCCGATCGGGTGTTTGATGTCGGCATCGCCGAGCAGCATGCGGTGACCTTTGCCGCAGGCATGGCGGCTGCGGGGCTCAAGCCCTTTGTGGCGATTTACTCGACGTTTTTGCAGCGTGGCTATGATCAGATTGTGCATGATGTGGCGCTGCAGGGCCTGCCGGT